>NZ_QNRU01000001.1 GCF_003315235.1 Neisseria gonorrhoeae
ACAAGTTAAACGTTGCTGCGGTTTGGCCGGTGTTTTTGCATTGTCCGTAATATAGCGGATTAACAAAAACCGGTACGGCGTTGCCCCGCCCCGGCCCAAAGGGAACGGTTCCCTAAGGTGATGGAGCGCCGGGCGGATCGGTTCCGTACTATCCGTACTGCCTGCGGCCCGCCGCCTTGTCCTGATTTTTGTTAATCCGCTATGGTTTAAAGCTTTGTTTCTTAAGTCCGCAGAGTATGCCATGGTTAGACCTTCAACGTTGAGTGTTGTACTATTTTGTTTTTAATTGAATATAGAATTGAGGGCGGAACAGTCGGTGCAGGCACCGTTTGAAACCAGGCAAATCAGCTATGCCTGGCGGGAATCGGGCAGCCCTGAAGAAACCGTATTGACCGCACAAACCGCCGATTCCCCGGATTTACCCGTACAGGCAGTATTGAACCTAACGCACCGTTCCCATAACGGGAAACCCCTAATTCTCCCCTGACTTCAGACGGCATAAAGTCGGCATGCCGTCTGGAAACCAAAAATCTAAAAAGGAACAACCATGCAAACCCTGACCATCATCCGACCCGACGATATGCACCTGCACCTGCGCGACGGCGACGCGCTCAAAGCCGTTGCCCCTTATACCGCCCGCCAAATGGGGCGCGCCGTCATTATGCCCAACCTCAAACCGCCCGTCGTCAGCGTAGCCGACGCGCTTGCCTACAAAGCGCGCATTATGGCGGCGTTGCCCGAAGGCAGCGCGTTTGAGCCGCTGATGACGCTTTACCTGACCGACCAAGCCACGCCCGAACTCGTGCGCGAAGCCAAAGCCGCCGGCATCGTCGCCTTCAAACTCTACCCCGCAGGCGCGACCACCAATTCCGATTCCGGCGTAACCGACCTGTTCAAGCTCATCCCCGTGTTGGAAGAAATGGCAAAACAGGGCATCCTGTTCCTCGTTCACGGCGAAGTAACCGACCCCGAAATCGACATTTTCGACCGCGAAGCCGCCTTTATCGGGCGCGTGATGAAACCCGTTTTGGCGCAAGTGCCGAATCTTAAAGTCGTGTTCGAACACATCACCACCGCCGAAGCCGCCCGCCTCGTTTTGGAAGCCGGCGACAACGTTGCCGCCACCGTTACCCCGCAACACCTCCTGCTCAACCGCAACGACCTCTTGGTCGGCGGTGTGCGCCCCCATCATTTCTGCCTGCCCGTACTCAAACGCGAAACCCACCGTCAGGCATTGGTCGCCGCCGTTACCGGCGAGAAGGCGCACAAATTCTTCCTCGGCACCGACTCCGCGCCGCACGCCAAATCCGCCAAAGAAAACGCCTGCGGCTGCGCCGGTATGTTCAGCGCGATGACCGCCGTCGAACTTTACGCCGAAGTGTTTGAAAAAGCAGGCGCGTTGGACAAACTCGAAGCCTTCGCCTCGAAAAACGGCGCAAGGTTCTACGGCATTCCGGAAAACGCCGACACGATTACCCTTGTCAAACAAAGCCAAACCGTTCCCGCAAGCGTCCCTTACGGCGACGGCGAACTTGTCCCGATGCGCGCGGGCGGCGAAATCGGCTGGACGGTGCAGTATTGATTGAACGGTCAAGCAAAATGCCGTCTGAAAGGTTTTCAGACGGCATTTGTGTATTTTCCGATTCGGATTTTCCGAGTATCAACGGCGTTTGGGCTCGTCTGGGCGGATTTGGGCGGCGAGTTTGTCGAGGATGCCGTTGACGAATTTGTGCCCGTCCGTGCCGCCGAAGGTTTTGGTAACTTCGATGGCTTCGTTGATAATGACGGGGTAGGGCGTTTCGGGCATAGCGGAAAGCTCGTGGCAGGCGGTCAGCAAAACGGCGCGTTCGATGGGGTTGAGGTCTTTTTCGTCCCTGTCGAGCAGCGGGCGGATTTTTTGGATGTAGTCCGCTGCGTTGGTTTGTGTGCCGAAGAAGAGTTTGTTGAACAATTCTTCGTCCGCTTTGGCAAAATCGGACATTTCGCGGATGTTTTTAGCAATCTCGGGTGCTGCGGTGCGGTTGATAAGGGATTGGTAAACGGCTTGTACGGCAAGCTCGCGGGAACGGCGGCGGGCTGTTTTCATGATTTTTCCTTGAAACGGTTGGGCGGCACGGTATGCCGTCTGAAACGGAAAGGGCGCATCGGTGTACGCCCTGTTTGTTATTCTTCGTCTTCAAACTGTTCTTCGAGCAGAAGGTTGACGAGGTTGGCGCATTCTACGGCGACTTTGGCGGCATCCGAGGCTTTTTCTCCAATCCGTTCAATTGCCTGCGCGTCGTTTTCGGTGGTCAGGACGGCGTTGGCAATCGGGATGTTGTAGTCGAGTGCGACGCGGCCGATCCCTGCGCCGGATTCGTTGGCAACCAGCTCGAAATGGTAGGTTTCGCCACGAATGACGACGCCGATGGCAATCAGTGCGTCAAATTTTTCGGAAGAGGCAAAGTTCATCAGCGCGATGGGGATTTCAAGCGCGCCGGGTACGGTGGCGACGGTGATGTTTTCGTCTGCTACGCCCAATTCTTGGAGGGTGCGGCAGCAGACTTTGAGCATTTGGCTGCCGATTTCGTTGGTGAAGCGTGCCTGTACGATGCCGATGCGGAGGTGTTTGCCGTCGAGGTTGGGGGCGATGGTGTTCATTGGGTGTCCTTTGGTATTCGGGGTTTCGGAATGCCGTCTGAAGGTTTCAGTCTTGCGGCTGCCAGTCGGCAACGGTTTGGAATGTGCCGTCTTCGGCAAGCTCCCACGCGCTGCCTTCGGGTTGGGAAAGCAGTGCGGCGGTTTCAGGGTTGGTTTTGGTGATGTCGGCGAGGCTGACGATGCTGAAGTTGTCGGGGTCGTCGGTGTATTCGTCGGTTTCGTCGCCGCTGAAGAAACGCCAGCCGCTGTCGTTTTCAAAAACGGGGGCTTCGCGGTAAAGGAAGCCGACGGGCCGGTTTTGTTTGGCGACGGTGTTGGTGGCGATGCAGCGGTCGAGTGCCGAGGAAAGTGCTTGTGCAAATGCGTTCATTGCGGGAATACGTTGGGGGGGAACTTGCGGATTTTACCACGATTCCCGCGTTGTCGGCAGACGGCGGCGGTTTGGTGGTACAATGTGCGCCGTTTGCAGCCTTAAGGTGTTTCTGTATTTTTGGAGTATGGAAACGCATTCGGGCTGTTTTTTGCGGAAGACGGTAATGAAAGACGATGTTTTGAAACGGCAGGCACATACTGCGATACAGAAAAAGTTAGGCTACGCGTTCCGCGATATGTCGCTTTTGCGGCGGGCTTTGACCCACAGGAGCCATCATGCGAAGCACAACGAACGGTTCGAGTTTGTCGGCGATTCGATTTTGAATTATACGGTGGCGCGGATGCTGTTTGACGCGTTTCCGAAGTTGACCGAGGGCGAGTTGTCGCGGTTGAGGGCGAGTCTGGTCAATGAGGGCGTGCTGGCGGAAATGGCGGCGGAAATGAATGTCGGCGACGGTCTGTATTTGGGGGCGGGCGAGTTGAAGAGCGGCGGCTTCAGACGGCCTTCGATACTGGCGGACGCGATGGAGGCGATGTTTGCCGCCGTCAGCTTCGATGCCGATTTCAACACGGCGGAAAAGGTGGTGCGCCATTTGTTTGCAGAACGCGTCCGGCGCGCCGATTTCCAAAATCAGGCAAAAGACGGCAAAACTGCTTTGCAGGAGGCGTTGCAGGCGCGCCGTTTCGCCTTGCCGAAATACCGCATCGAAGAGCAAATCGGCCATGCCAACGACAGTATGTTTGTCATTTCCTGCGATTTGGGCGAACTGGGTTTCGTGTGCCGTGCCAAAGGGACGAGCCGCAAGGCGGCGGAACAGGAGGCGGCGAAAGAGGCTTTGAAATGGCTGGAAGAGAAGCTGCCGCTGAAGAAGAAAAAGAAATGAGGCGGCGCGTGAATATGCCGTCTGAAATGTGGATATGAAAGCGAATATGGATATTGAAACCTTCCTTGCAGGGGAACGCGCCGCCGGCGGATACCGTTGCGGCTTCGTGGCGATTGTCGGTCGTCCGAACGTGGGCAAATCAACGCTGATGAACCATCTCATCGGTCAGAAAATCAGTATTACCAGCAAAAAGGCGCAGACGACGCGCAACCGCGTAACGGGGATTTATACCGACGATACCGCGCAGTTCGTGTTTGTCGATACGCCGGGCTTTCAAACCGACCACCGCAACGCGCTCAACGACAGGCTGAATCAAAATGTTACCGAGGCGCTCGGCGGTGTGGATGTGGTGGTTTTCGTCGTGGAGGCGATGCGCCTTACCGATGCCGACCGCGTCGTGTTGAAACAACTGCCCAAGCACACGCCGGTCATTTTAGTGATCAACAAAATCGACAAGGACAAGGCGAAAGACCGTTACGCGCTGGAGGCGTTTGTTGCCCAAGTGCGCGCCGAATTTGAATTTGCGGCGGCGGAGGCGGTCAGTGCGAAACACGGTTTGCGGATTGCCAACCTGTTGGAGCTGCTCAAGCCGTATCTGCCCGAAAGCGTACCGATGTATCCCGAAGACATGGTTACGGACAAATCGGCGCGTTTTTTGGCGATGGAAATCGTGCGTGAAAAACTCTTCCGCTATTTGGGCGAGGAGCTGCCTTATGCGATGAACGTCGAAGTGGAGCAGTTTGAAGAGGGAGACGGTTTGAACCGCATCTACATCGCCGTTTTGGTCGACAAAGAAAGCCAAAAGGCGATTTTGATCGGTAAAGGCGGGGAGCGTTTGAAAAAAATTTCCACCGAAGCGCGGCTGGATATGGAAAAACTGTTTGATAACAAAGTATTTTTGAAGGTCTGGGTCAAAGTCAAATCCGGTTGGGCAGACGACATTCGCTTCCTGCGCGAGCTGGGTTTGTAGTTTTTCTTGCTGAACTTTACGCAAATGCCGTCTGAACAGGTTTCGGACGGCATTTTGTTTCAATCGGGAATATCTTTGTTAAAAACGGGTTGATATTATCTGTGCATATTAATATAATGATAATTATTATTAATTAAATAGGGGGGATAGGGATGCGTAAACTGAATTATTACGGTATTGCCTTGCTGCCGTTGATGCTGGCATCCTGCGGCGGCAATTTCGGCGTGCAGCCTGTTGTCGAATCAACGCCGACCGCGTACCCCGTCACTTTCAAGTCTAAGGACGTTCCCACTTCCCCCCCCCTGCCGAGCCTTCGGTAGAAACCACGCCGGTCAACCGGCCCGCCGTCGGTGCGGCAATGCGGTTGTTGAGGCGGAATACTGCTTTTCATCGTGAAGATGGCACGGCAATTCCCGATAGCAAACAAGCAGAAGAAAAGCTGTCGTTTAAAGAAGGTGATGTTCTGTTTTTATACGGTTCAAAAGGAAATAAACTTCAACAACTTAAAAGCGAAATTCATAAACGTGATTCCGATGTAGAAATTAGGACGTCAGAAAAGGAAAATAAAAAATATAATTATAAATTTGTGGATGCCGGTTATGTATATACTAAAAACGGAAAAGATGAAATCGAACAGAACTCAGGTGGTAAGCGGTTTACCCACCGTTTTGGTTATGACGGTTTTGTATATTATTCCGGAGAACGTCCTTCCCAATCTTTACCGAGCGCGGGAACGGTAAAATATTTCGGCAACTGGCAATATATGACCGATGCCAAACGTCATCGGACAGGTAAGGCGGTTGCCAGTGACGATTTGGGTTATATAACATTTTATGGTAACGATATTGGTGCAACTTCTTATGCGGCTAAGGATGCCGACGACAGGGAAAAACATCCTGCCGAATATACGGTTGATTTCGACAAAAAAATCCTAAAGGGCGAGCTGATTAAAAATCAGTATGTGCAAAAGAAAAATGATCCTAAAAAACCGCTGACCATTTACAACATCACTGCCGATTTAAACGGCAACCGCTTTACCGGCAGTGCCAAAGTTAACACCGAGGTGAAGACGAGACACGCTGATAAAGAATATTTGTTTTTCCATACCGATGCCGATCAGCGGCTTGAGGGCGGTTTTTTCGGCGATAACGGAGAAGAGCTTGCCGGACGGTTTATCAGTAACGACAACGGCGTATTCGGCGTATTCGCAGGCAAACAAAAAACAAACGCATCAGGCACAAATCCTGCTATGCCGTTTGGAAAACACACCAAAATCTTGGATTCTCTAAAAATTTCCGTTGACGAGGCGACTGATGAAAATCCCCGTCCGTTTGAGGTTTCCACTATGCCCGATTTTGGTCATCCCGACAAACTTCTTGTCGAAGGGCGTGAAATTCCTTTGGTTAGCAAAGAGAAAACCATCGATCTTGCCGACGGCAGGAAAATGACCGTCAGTGCTTGTTGCGACTTTTTGACCTATGTGAAACTCGGACGGATAAAAACCGAACGCCCCGCCGTCAAACCGAAGGCGCAGGACGAAGAGGATTCGGGTATTAATAACGGTGAAGAAAGCGAAGACGAAGAAGAAATCGCCGAAGAAAGCGAAGACGAAGTTTCCGAAGATGATAACGGCGAAGACGAAGACGAAATCGTCGAAGAAGAAGCTGATGAAGCTGAAGAAATCGAAGAAGAAGCTGAAGAGGAAGAACCCGAAGAAGAATCGCCGGAAGAAGGCAACGGTGTTTCAGACGGCATCCCGCCCGCCCCGGAAGCCCTTAAAGGCAGGGACATCGACCTTTTCCTGAAAGGTATCCGCACGGCGGAAGCCGACATTCCAAAAACCGGAACGGCGCATTATACCGGCACTTGGGAAGCGCGTATCGGCGAACCCATTCAATGGGATAATAAGGCGGATAAAGCGGCAAAAGCAGAATTTGACGTTGATTTCGGCAATAAATCGATTTCCGGAACGCTGACGGAGCAAAACGGTGTAGAACCTGCTTTCCGTATTGAAAACGGCGTGATTGAGGGCAACGGTTTCCACGCAACAGCACGCACTCGGGATAACGGCATCAATCTTTCGGGAAATGGTTCGACTAATCCTCAAAGTTTCAAAGCCGACAATCTTCTTGTAACGGGCGGCTTTTACGGCCCGCAGGCGGCGGAATTGGGCGGCACTATTTTCAATAAGGATGGGAAATCTCTTGGTATAACTGAAGATATTGAAAATGAAGTTGAAAATGAAGCTGATGTTGGCGAACAGTTAGAACCTGAAGTTAAACCCCAATTCGGCGTGGTATTCGGTGCGAAGAAAGATAATAAAGAGGTGGAAAAATGAATAAGAAACACGGTTTTCCGCTGACTTTGACGGCGTTGGCCATTGCAACCGCTTTTCCGGCTTATGCTGCCCAAGCGGGGGCGGCGGCACTTGATGCGGCGCAAAGTCAATCATTGAAAGAGGTTACCGTCCGTGCCGCCAAAGTGGGACGGCGATCGAAAGAGGCGACAGGTTTGGGCAAAATCGTCAAAACGTCGGAAACGTTGAACAAAGAACAGGTACTCGGTATCCGCGACCTGACGCGCTACGATCCGGGCGTGGCGGTTGTCGAACAGGGCAACGGCGCGAGCGGCGGCTACTCGATACGCGGCGTAGATAAAAACCGTGTGGCGGTTTCGGTTGACGGCGTTGCCCAAATACAGGCGTTTACCGTGCAGGGATCGTTGAGCGGATACGGCGGACGCGGCGGCAGCGGCGCAATCAACGAAATCGAATATGAAAACATCAGCACGGTGGAAATCGACAAAGGCGCCGGTTCGTCCGATCACGGCAGCGGCGCACTCGGCGGCGCGGTCGCCTTCCGCACCAAAGAGGCGGCAGACCTGATTTCAGACGGCAAAAGCTGGGGGATACAGGCAAAAACCGCTTACGGCAGTAAAAACCGCCAATTTATGAAGTCGCTCGGCGCGGGGTTCAGCAAAGACGGTTGGGAAGGGCTGCTAATCCGAACCGAACGCCAAGGGCGGGAAACGCGCCCGCACGGCGATATTGCGGACGGGGTGGAATACGGCATAGACCGTTTGGACGCGTTCCGCCAGACATACGATATTAAACGCAAGACAACAGAGCCATTTTTCTTAGTAGAGGGCGAGAATACACTCAAGCCCGTGGCAAAATTGGCGGGCTACGGGATATATTTGAACCGCCAGCTCAACCGCTGGGTAAAAGAACGTATTGAACAAAATCAGCCTTTAAGTGCTGAAGAAGAGGCGCAGGTGCGGGAGGCGCAGGCGCGCCACGAAAACCTGTCCGCCCAAGCCTACACGGGCGGCGGCAGGATATTGCCCGATCCGATGGATTACCGCAGCGGCTCTTGGCTTGCCAAGCTGGGCTACCGCTTCGGCGGCAGGCATTATGTCGGCGGCGTGTTTGAGGATACCAAACAGCGTTACGACATCCGCGATATGACGGAAAAACAGTATTACGGTACGGACGAGGCGGAAAAGTTTAGAGACAAGAGCGGGGTGTACGACGGCGACGATTTCCGCGACGGCTTGTATTTTGTGCCGAATATAGAAGAGTGGAAGGGCGATAAAAATTTGGTCAAGGGCATAGGTTTGAAATATTCCCGCACCAAATTTATTGACGAACATCACCGCCGCCGCCGTATGGGTTTGCTGTACCGTTATGAAAATGAGAAATACTCGGACAACTGGGCGGATAAGGCGGTGTTGTCGTTTGACAAACAGGGCGTGGCAACCGACAACAACACGCTGAAGCTGAATTGCGCCGTGTATCCTGCCGTGGACAAATCCTGCCGCGCGTCGGCGGACAAACCGTATTCCTACGACAGCAGCGACCGTTTCCACTACCGCGAACAGCACAATGTTTTGAATGCCTCGTTTGAGAAGTCGCTGAAAAACAAATGGACGAAACACCATCTGACTTTGGGCTTCGGTTACGATGCTTCCAAAGCAGTATCCCGCCCAGAACAGCTTTCCCACAATGCGGCAAGGATTTCGGAATCCACGGGATTCGATGAAAAGAATCAAGATAAGTACCGTTTGGGTAAGCCCGAAGTCGTCGAAGGGTCGGTCTGCGGCTATATCGAAACCCTGCGTTCCCGCAAATGCGTGCCAAGAAAAATCAACGGCAGCAATATCCACATTTCTTTGAACGACCGTTTTTCAATCGGCAAATATTTTGATTTCAGCTTGGGCGGCAGGTACGACCGGAAAAACTTCACCACGTCGGAAGAACTCGTCCGCAGCGGGCGGTATGCCGACCGTTCGTGGAACAGCGGCATCGTGTTCAAACCGAACCGGCATTTTTCCGTGTCTTACCGCGCCTCCAGCGGCTTCAGAACGCCTTCCTTCCAAGAACTTTTCGGGATAGACATTTATCACGATTATCCGAAAGGCTGGCAGCGTCCCGCCCTGAAATCGGAAAAGGCAGCCAACCGGGAAATCGGTTTGCAGTGGAAGGGCGATTTCGGCTTTTTGGAAATCAGCAGTTTCCGCAACCGTTATACCGATATGATTGCCGTTGCCGATCAAAAAACCAAATTGCCGGATTCAGCAGGACGATTGACAGAGATTGATATACGCGATTATTACAATGCCCAAAATATGTCGCTTCAAGGCATCAACATCTTGGGGAAAATCGACTGGAACGGCGTATACGGCAAACTGCCCGAAGGCCTGTACACCACATTGGCGTACAACCGTATCAAACCGAAATCGGTATCCAACCGGCCGGACTTGTCCCTCCGCAGCTATGCTTTGGATGCGGTACAGCCGTCGCGTTATGTTTTGGGGTTCGGATACGACCAGCCCGAGGGGAAATGGGGCGCAAACATTATGCTGACCTATTCCAAAGGGAAAAACCCTGACGAGCTTGCTTATCTGGCAGGCGATCAAAAACGATATTCGGCAGGAAGGGTTACGTCTTCTTGGAAAACGGCAGATGTTTCCGCTTATCTGAATCTGAAAAAACGGCTGACCTTGAGGGCGGCTATCTACAATATCGGCAACTACCGCTACGTTACTTGGGAATCCTTGCGCCAGACTGCGGAAAGCACGGCAAACCGGCACGGCGGCGACAGCAACTATGGAAGGTATGCCGCACCGGGCAGGAACTTCAGCCTCGCGCTCGAAATGAAGTTTTAAAGGAAATGCCGTCTGGAAGCTTGATCTGCACCCCAAAAGTCGGACTAAACCGCCAACTGATTAAGGTGCAGGTTTTTTTGATTCAATATAAACAAGATTTCCGCCGTCATTCCCGCGCAGGCGGGAATCCGGACATTCAATGCTAAGGCAATTTATCGGAAATGACTGAAACTCAAAAAACCGGATTCCCACTTTCGTGGGAATGACGCGATTAGAGTTTCAAAATTTATTCTAAATAGCTGAAGCTCAATGAACCGGGTTCCCGCCTGCGCGGGAATGACGGGATTAAGTTTTCAAAATTCATCAGAAATTATTGATTTAATGGCATAAATTTTTGAGATTATAGTGGATTAACAAAAATCAGGACAAGGCGACGAAGCCGCAGACAGTACAAATAGTACGGCAAGGCGAGGCAACGCCGTACTGGTTTTTGTTAATCCACTATAAGTCATTCCGGCGGCAATTTTTGTTGCTTTAACGGGATAGGCGGTTGGCGGTTGCGATAAAGGCGGCGACTTTGGCGGGGTCTTTTTTGCCTTTAGACGCTTCCACGCCGCCGGATACGTCGACCGCTTCCGCTCCGGTGATGCGGACGGCTTCGCCGACGTTTTCAGGGGTCAGCCCGCCGGCAAGCACCCACGGCTTGCCCGAATATTCCGCCAACAGCGTCCAGTCGAAGCGGTGTCCGGTGCCGCCGTATTCCGAAGGGTGATAGGCATCGAACAGCAGTGCCTGAGCGTTGGGGAAGCGCGTGGCGGCGTTTCGGATGTCTGATGCCGTCTGAACACGAATGGCTTTAATATAGGGGCGGTCGAACTGCCGGCAGAATGCATCGTCTTCGTCGCCGTGGAATTGGATGATGTGTATCGGCACTTCGGCAAGGATGCGGCGGATGTTTTGCGCGCTTTCGTTGACGAAAAGGGCGACAACGCTGACAAACGGCGGCAGTGCGGCGGCGATTTTTTGTGCTTTAATGATGTCGATAGCGCGGGGGCTTTGGGGGTAAAAAACCAGTCCCAATGCGTCTGCGCCGGCGTGGGCGGCATACAGTGCGTCTTCCGGTGTGGTGATGCCGCAGATTTTGGTGCGGATTTTCCTCATTCGGTATTCCTTTATTTGGGAAACGGTGCGCTTGTGCCGTTTCAGACGGCATTCCCGATCAGTCGATTTTGATGTATTCGACAGAAAGGATTTCAATTTCCTCACGGCCTTCCGGCGTGTTCAAAACCACTTCGTCGCCTTCGCGCGCTTTAATCAGGCAACGCGCCAACGGCGAAATCCAAGAAATTTTGTTTTGCGCGGTATCGATTTCATCGACGCCGACGATTTTGACGGTTTGCTCGCGCCCGTCGCCACGCAACAGACCGACGGTCGCGCCGAAAAATACTTGGTCGGTCGCTTCGCGCAATTCGGGATCGACGACGACGGCAGCCTCCAAACGTTTGGTCAGGAAACGGATGCGGCGGTCGATTTCGCGCATACGGCGTTTGCCGTAAAGATAGTCGCCGTTTTCGCTGCGGTCGCCGTTGCCTGCCGCCCAGTTGACGATTTGGACGATTTCGGGGCGTTCTTTATTGACCAGTTGATAAAGCTCGTCTTTCAATGCCTGCCAGCCGGCGGGCGTAATGTAGTTTTTGGTTTCGGTACTCATATCGTGTGCGGATGAAACGGGAAATGTGATGCCGATATGGGAAATGCCGTCTGAAAACCCAACGTTCGGATTTCAGACGGCATCGCGGTTTGGGAAGCCTTATTCTTCGTCGCCCGCATCGCTGATGCTGATGCTGTGTTCCATCCTGCTCGGGTGGATTTTCAGACCGGCGCAGCCGGATTTCTCGGCAGACAGGCGGTCGAGGTAGGCATCATCGATGTCGCCGGTCCGATAAATGCCGTTGAAACAGGACGAATCGAAGGATTCGATTTTCGGGTTGAGTGCTTTGACGACGGCTTCCAAATCGCCCAAGTCTTGAAACACGATGCCGTCCGCGCCGATTTCGGCGGCGATTTCCGCCGCGCTGCGCCCGTTGGCAATCAACTCTTCGCGCGTGGGCATATCGATGCCGTACACATTGGGATAGCGCACTTCGGGCGCGGCGGAGGCGATATAGACTTTGCGCGCGCCCGCCGCGCGTACCATTTCGACGATTTCGCGGCTGGTCGTCCCGCGCACGATGGAGTCGTCCACCAGCAACACGCTTTTGCCTGCAAATTCGGTTTCCATCGGGCTGAGTTTTTGGCGCACGGATTTTTTGCGCGTCGACTGACCGGGCATGATAAAGGTGCGGCCGATATAGCGGTTTTTAATCAAACCCTCGCGGTAAGGCTTTTTGAGGTGGACGGCAAGTTCCATTGCACTGGGGCGGCTGGTGTCGGGAATGGGCATCACGACGTCGATGCCGTCCACGGGCAGCTCGCGTTTGATTTTTTCCGCCAAGGACACGCCCATATCCAAGCGCGACTGGTAAACGGACACGCCGTCAATCACGGAGTCGGGGCGGGCAAAATAAACATATTCAAAAAGGCAGGGGCTGAGTTTGGCGCGGTCGCTGCATTGTCGGGCGATGATTGTGCCGTTAAAGCCGACAAATACCGCTTCGCCCGGCCGGATATCGCGTTCCAAATCGTAGGCAAGCGCATTGAAGGCGACGGATTCGGAGGCGACGGCATAGGATTTCCTGCCTTCGCTGTCGGTTTGCGAACCCAATGCCAGCGGGCGGATGCCGTAAGGGTCGCGGAAGGCGAGCATACCGTAGCCCGCAATCATGGCAACCACGCCGTATGCACCGCGCACCAGGCGGTGGACTTCGGCAACGGCGTTGAAAATATTGTCGGCATTGAGCCGGTGCGGGTCGGCGTTTTTAGAGACTTCGCGGCGCAATTCGTGCGCGAATACGTTGAGCAAAACTTCGGAATCGGAGCCGGTGTTGATGTGGCGCAGGTGTTTGTTACACACGTTTTCATACAGTTCGGCAGTGTTGGTGAGGTTGCCGTTGTGCGCCAAAACGATGCCGAAAGGCGAGCTGACGTAGAAAGGCTGCGCCTCCGCGCTGCTGCCGGCGTTGCCCGCCGTGGGATAACGGACGTGGGCGATGCCGGCGTTGCCGGTCAAATCGCGCATATTGCGCGTGCGGAACACTTCGCTCACCATCCCTTTGCCTTTGTGCATATGGAAGGTACCGCCTTCCGCCGTTGCAATGCCCGCCGCATCCTGCCCCCTGTGCTGCAACATCTGCAAACCGTCGTACAGAAGCTGGTTCACGGGTTCATGACTGACCAAACCTAATACGCCGCACATATCGTCTTCTCCGATTCGAGGTTTAAGGGTGAAACGGAATTATAAAGCAAACGGCGGCTTTTTGCCCGAATTGTTGACAATATTTGTGTAAAGTCAGGCAGGTGCGCTTTGTCTGTCGGGGTGTGTCAAGGAAAGAAAAGGCGTTTCGGACGGCATAAATCAGGTATGCTGTCTGAAACGCCACGTATGCGGATTAGTCGTCGTCGAGGGATTCGGGTGCGTTGTCCGTATGGTTTAACACCGCTTCGGAAAGCGATACGAAAAACGGTACGGTATAGGACTGTTGCCATTCTTCGGTATCGGGCAGGTCGGTTTTTGAAGCAAGCATGATCAGCAGGGTAACAATCAAAACGCCTTTCAATGCACCGAATACACCGCCCAAAATGCGGTTGGCAAAGCCCAGACCGACCGCCGAAACTGCGCCGGTCAGCAGCGAACGGAGCATTTTCTGGATCAGACAGGCAATGACGAACAGGGAAATGAATGACAGAGCCAATGCAAACAGGCGGGGTTGGAACGAGGCAAAGGCGAGGTCGGCGAAGGGTGCGGCAAAGAGTTTGGCAAAAAAGAAGGAAACCACCCATGCCACCATCGAACCTGCTTCCGCAATCACGCCGCGCATCGTGGAAATGACGATGCAGGCGGCGATGACGGCGGAGGCGAGGAGGTCGGCAATGGGGAGGCTATTCATTCGTTACCTGGCCGGCGATGCCGTGCACGCGCAGTTTGTTCAAATCGCGTTCGGCATCCCTTGCGTTTTTATAGTTGCTTGATTTGACGCGGTAAACTTTGCCGTTGTCGGTCATGATTTCGGTGATGGTCGAATCGATACCCGCCGCCTTCATTTTACGCTGGAGGCTCAAGGCGCGTTCTTTTTCGGCATAACCTGCCTGAATGGCGGCTTTTTTGCCCGCCTTGCCGGATTTTTCCTTCTCGGCGGTTTTGGTTTTGTCCGCTTTGTCGGTTTTTTGCGCCGTTTCGTGTTTTTTGCCGTCCGAACGGTCTTTTTCGGCTGTCTTTTTGCCTTCAGCCTTGTCGGCTTTTTTCGCTTCTTTTACCGCGCTGTCGGATTTTGCCGTATCCGGTTTGGTTTTTTCGGCAGCAGTTTTCGGTTTGTCGGCAACTTTTTCGGCGGTTTTGGTTTCTTTGGCTTTGGGCTTGGCTTCGGCAGTGCGTTCCGCTTTTTGCGGTTTGGGTTCGGCAGAGCGTTTCGGTTTTTCAACCGCTACCGTATCCGTACTGTCGGCAGTTGCCGACACTTTTTCGGCAGCGCGTTGTTTTGCCTGCTTCGGTTCGGTTTTGGCGGTTTCTGCCTGTTGCAGTTTCTCGGATTCTTCCAAACCTTTGATGTTGCTGTCTTCGAGCCGGTCGTTAATCAGCACCAGCGGCGCGCCTACGTTTTCAGGCTCGCTGATTTCGCTGTCGGCGGCAGAAGGCTTGTCTTCGCCTGCCAAGTCCTGCGGTTTGTCGGCGGCGGTTTCCCCGTTTTCGGCGGCGGATTTCAAGGCAGGGGTTTGTGCCGTGTTTGCCGTTTGGCTTTCCGTTGCGCCGGTTTCGCCGGCCTGCGGTGCGGGATTGCTGTCGGCAGGATCGGAACTGAGTGCGGCTGCCAGCAGGATGCAGGAGGCGGCAACCAGGGAGCTTGCCGTTACGAGGCGGCGGCGGTTGCGCCGTTTCAGCTGTTCGTAACCGGTCAGGACTTCGTTTTGTTTGTTTTCGGACATAGAAGTTTCCTTTTCACAGTACCGACATTACGTCGGCGACGGTATGAAATGAGCCGAATACGACGATTCTGTCGTCTTCGCCCGCTTTTGAGGCTGCCGCCCGGTACGCGTCGCGGACGGCGGCGAATGTCTGTATGTTTTCGATGTGGTGTTGTTCCAATTTGGCTTTCAGTGCATCCGCCGTCATACCGCGCGGCACGTCCAAAGGCGCGATATACCACTCGTCAAACTGGTCTTTAACGGTTTCCGACACGCCGTCTATGTCTTTGTCGGACAGCATACTGAACACGGCGGTGCGCTTTTGCGCGTAGGCAAGGTTGATTAGGTTGCGGCGCAGGGCGCGGGCGGCGTGGGGGTTGTGTCCGACATCCAATACGGTCAGCGGCCGGCCGGGCAGGACTTGGAAGCGTCCGGGATTTTCAACCAGCAGCAGCCCGCGTTTGATTGCACCAATGTCCACCGGCAGTCTGTCGTCGAGGCATTCCAATACGGTCAACGCGCAGGCGGCGTTAGAAAGCTGGTATGCGCCGCGCAATGCGGGGAAGGGCAGGGCATTGCGGTTGCGTGCGGGGCCGTCTGAATGCTGCGGCCGGAAGCGGTAGTTCCATTGGATGTTTTCCATCGCGTGAAACTCGAAATCGCGCTGTACCATCAGCAGTTTCGCGCCTATGGCTTCGGCGTGTGCGACCAATGATGCGGGCGCGGGGTTTTGACCGCAGATGGCGGGTTTGCCGCTGCGGAACACGCCTGCCTTTTCAAAGCCGACCTGTTCGACCGTATCGCCCAAAAATGCCTGATGGTCCAAATCCACACTAGTAACCACCGCGCAATCGCCGTCAAACGCGTTGACCGCGTCCAAACGTCCGCCCAAGCCGACTTCCAATATCATTACATCCACTTGTTCGCGTATGAAGATGTCGACAGCCGCCAAGGCATTGAATTCAAAATAAGTCAGCGATATTTCGCCGCGCGCGGCTTCGATGCGCTCGAAAGAGGCAATAATCGTATCGTCCGAAACGGGTTCGGCGTTGATGGCGATGCGTTCGTTGTAATGCAATAAATGCGGGCTGGTCAGCGTGCCGGTTTTGAAGCCTGCCTGTTTGTAAATCTGTGTCAGGTAGGCGCAGACCGAACCTTTGCCGTTTGTTCCCGCGACGACGACGACGGGGCATTGCGGTGTCAGGTTCATGCGCTTTTTTACTTCGCTTACGCGCTCCAAACCCATGTCGATCAAACCGCCGCTGTGGGCGGTTTCCAAATGCGAGAGCCAGTCTTGTAGTGTTTTCATGAGTGTTTCGTTTTCAAATGCCGTCTGAAATCAGTCTGATGTATCGGTTTCGGCGGTTTTTTTCGGCTGCCGCCAAAGCACCCAGACTTTCAGCCGCCGGTAGGATTCTTTGTCCGTCATGTCGGGCATGATGCATTGGCGGACGGTTTTGCCGCCTGTGTCCCATTGTAAGAATAAGGCATAAGGCGTAACCATACTGCTGCCCGCAAGTGTTGCCGCTGTTTTGTCTTTGCCGGATACGATTTCCGCCCGTCCGTCGCGGTCTATGGTAATGGCGGTTATGGCATGGCGGTGTTTCAGATTCGTTATCCTGAGCGAGTATGCGTAACTTGCCGCCAAAGCCGCCAAACCGAACCACATCATCCGGCCGTAAAACCAAGTCAGGCAGACGGCAATGGAAGCCGAGTGGAGTGATACGGTCAGGATGTTCAGGATGCGGGACGGCCTCAATGCCGTCTGAAAGGCGCGCATGGCGTTACATCATATTGTCGAACACGGGCGTGATGTTCAAATCCGCTTCTTCCATATCCAAAACCATATCGTGGATTTCAATGTCGAAAAATTCCCAAAACGCCTTCAGCCCCATATCTTGCGGCCATTTGTCCTTGTCGATGTCCCAACCTGCCAGCTCCGCCTCAAAAATCTGCCGGTAGCGTTCGTCGAAGTAGGAAACGACGGCTTCCGGTTCGTCGAACTGCGGAACGAGGAAGACGGAACAGTCGGCGCGAAGCTGTTCTATGGTCAGGTCGGGCATATTTTCGTCGGTGCTTTTGAGCCATTCCAAAAAGCGCGCGGTCGGCTTGAGGACGGCGGCGGTGCGGTCAACAAAATACATGGTGTGCTTTCTCAATCATCTTGCGGTGTCGGGCTATGCCGTCTGAACGTTCGGTTTTCAGACGGCATAGCATCAATGGGTCATGACTTGTTGCAGGAACTGCTTGGCGCGTTCGTGTTTCGGGTTGGTGAAAAACGCTTCCGGCGTTTCGTCTTCAAGGATTTGCCCTTTATCGACGAAAATCACGCGGTCGGCAACTTCGCGGGCAAACCCCATTTCGTGGGTTACGCACATCATCGTCATGCCGCTTTCCGCCAAGTCTTTCATCACTTTCAACACTTCGCCGACCATTTCGGGGTCGAGTGCGGAAGTCGGCTCGTCAAACAGCATCACGCGCGGCTCCATCGCCAGCCCGCGCGCAATCGCCACGCGTTGCTGCTGGCCGCCGGAAAGTTGGGAAGGGAAGGCGTCTTTTTTGTGTGCCAGTCCGACGCGTTCCAAAAGCTCCATTGCCTTTTTCTCCGCCTGTTCCGCATTTTGCCCCTTAACCTTCATCGGTGCGAGGGTGATGTTGTCCAACACGGTCAGGTGCGGGTAGAGGTTGAAACTTTGAAACACAAAGCCGACTTCTTCGCGGATTTTGTTCAAATCGGTTTTGGGGTCGGCAACGTTGACGCCGTCCACCCAAATCTCGCCGCTTTCGATGCTTTCAAGCTGGTTGACGGTGCGGATGAGTGTGGATTTGCCGCTGCCCGAAGGCCCGCAGACGACGACCACTTCGCCTTTTTTGATTTCCAAGTTTATGCCGTTGATGACGTGCAGGTCTTTGAAATGTTTGTGTACGTTTTTGAATTTGATCATAGTGTCCATTCTTTTCGGGCAGTCTGAATCCGTCTGGCTGATTAAGGGTAAAACTTATTCAAATCGGCAACCAATTTGGTTAACTCTTCCTGATTCGGCTTATTCATGCCCCGGTAAACTTTGACGTAGCCTTTGTCGTTTTTCATATTCACGACATAGATGACGAAACGTGTGCCGTTGAATCCTTTTTCCGCATCGCAGGTGTAGTACGTCACACCCCCGCTTTCCGCTTTTTCCAGTACGCAGTCGTTTTTGCGGTAACCTTGCTCCTTCGCTATCCAATCCCGCGCAAATGAAGCCCTGTACGCGTCCGGCACGCGGACTTGGTCGACCAATAAATCATGATCGGGATTTTGGGAATAACCGTAATGGAAAACGGCGTTTGAACCGTTCAATTGCGCCTCCGGCATTTGATAACGCCGGTTTTGGAAAAACGCATCGTTCGGGTTCATGCAGGCAGTTAAAAGAAAAGTCAGGAGTGCGGCTGTGTATTTCATAGTTTGTTCACTCGGGCGGTTAAAGGAAAAGTCAGGAATACGGTTGTGTATTTTATGGTTTATTCTCTTATAAACAGTTATAAACGGTTTCAAGGCGGCTTGCCGGCAATTCAACGCACGAAATTCCGTTTGTACGCCATATGGTTTTCAATATTGGCTTTGGCATCTTTTTCATCCCAAACCTGCAATTCCCACGGATAGTAGAAATTGCTGCTGTTTTTGAAATAAATGTGTATGCCGATATAGCCGCCGGCATCGCGCAAATACCAGTTTTTCAAGCCGTATTCTGTTTTCCAGCCGTCAAGTTTTTCTAAAATCCCGGCGACTGTTTCAGACGGCCAAATCAGCCGCGCGCCGAAAATATCGTTCAGGATGTTGTTGGTCGGATATTGGGTGCCGCGTGCCAGATAGCGGTTGATTTTATCATGTATGCTTTCTGCGGTTTTCACGCGGTAGAAAAAGTCTATGCCGCGCGTATCGGCAAAGGCTAAATAATCGTTAACCGCTTCGTGCAAATTAAGGCGGTAAGACAAAATATGTTCGGTCGGAACGTTTTTGAGCGTGTGGCTCAAATTGATTTTCCGCACTTTGCCGGTTTCAAAATAATCCTGCGAATATTGTGCGTGCAGGCGGTTGATTTCGCGGATCAAACGCTCGGTTTTCTGCAGGTTGCTTTCCATCGCCGCGTCCCTTTTCAGACGGCCTTGTCCGCCAGATAATTGCTCAACGCCACATATTTCTCCGGCGCGATGTGTTCGGCACGGTCTTGCGGACTGATGCCGACTGCCTGCAAATCATCGTCGTCGGCAAGCTCTTTCAGATTGTTGCGTATGGTTTTGCGGCGTTGGCGGAAGGCGAGTTTCACCAGTTTGGCGAAATGCTCGAAATCGTCCGCCTTGCCGATACGGTGTTTCACCGGAATCATGCGCACCACTGCGGAATCGATTTTCGGCGCGGGATCGAACGATTCGGGCGGCACGTCAATCAGCAGCTCCATATCGAAAAAATATTGCAGCATCACACCCAAGCGACCGTAGTCGTTGCTTTTCGGCGCGGCAACCATGCGCTCGACCACTTCTTTTTGCAACATAAAGTGCATATCGGCGACATCGTCCGCCACCTCCGCCAGTTTGAACAAAAGCGGCGTGGAGATGTTATACGGCAGGTTGCCGACGATTTTCTTTTTGCCTGAGATGCCGTTGAAATCAAACTGCAACACGTCGCCTTCGTGAATCACCAGTTTATCCGCAAACGGCAGCGTTTTCAGACGGCATACGATGTCGCGGTCGATTTCGACAACGTGCAGGCGGTTCAGCTTTTTCGCCAAAGGTTCGGTAATTGCCGCCAAACCCGGGCCGATTTCAATCACGACATCATCCGCCTGCGGGCGCACGGCGTTGACAATATCGCCGATAATCCGCGTGTCCTGCAAAAAATTCTGCCCGAAACGCTTGCGGGCTTTGTGTTCTTTCATCGTGTTTCCTCTTCGGTTGAAACCCCGCCCTTTAGGGCGGCAGGATCAGACTCTGTTTGGGCGGGGCGTAACCCCTTCCAAATCAGGACGACACATAGGGCGGTGCTTTATGTGTCGTCCTGTGTGTTGGAACATAAATGTGTTTACAGTATCCGTTTGATGTCGGCATTGTAACCGAAAACGGCAGGGCGTGATAATGCTGTTTGAAGGCTTGCCGTGTTTGGCGGTTTGGTGCAAACCGGCTGTCTGCCGCTTTGCCTGTTGGAGGATTGAACGTGTCTGAAAATCTGCTTGAAATCGAAACCCATCCCTTCGATCCCGTGTTGCCGCCGAAGGCTGCGGTCATGATGATGGGGACGTTTCCGCCCAAGGAAGACAAACGCGCGATGCAGTTTCATTATCCGAATTTCCAAAACGATATGTGGCGCGTTTACGGGCTGGTGTTTTTTAACGATGCGGCGCATTTCCGGATGCCGTCCCACGGGGAGGCTGCGCACTCTGAAAAAGCGTTTGACGCGGAGAAAATCAAGGCGTTTTTGCACGAACGGGGGATTGCGTCCTGTCCGACCGTGTTGAAGGCGGCAAGGGAGCACGGCAATGCGTCCGACAAGTTTTTAAAGGTAGTTGAAACCGTCGATTTGGCGGCGGTGTTGGCGAAAATACCAGACTGCCGCCATATTTGTACGACAGGCGGCAAGGCGACGGAAATCCTGCTCGATATTCAGGGCGGCGGCATCAAAATGCCGAAAACGGGCTAAACCGTGCCGTTTCCGTTTGCCGGACGGGATTTGACACTGACGCGCCTGCCTTCGACTTCGCGCGCCTATCCTTTGAGTTTGGCGAAAAAGGCAGCGGCGTATCGGGCGTTTTTCGAAATGGCGGGCTTGTGTGAAAAGCAGTTATAATTGCCGACAATTTCCCGTTCAGACGGCATGTTTGAAAAAACGGAAATGCCGTCTGAAAACCTGAAGCATAAGGAAGAATCCGATGAAGAACTACCACGCGCCCGACGAGAAGGGCTTTTTCGGCGAACACGGCGGGCTTTATGTTTCCGAAACCCTGATTCCCGCTTTGAAAGAGCTGGAACAGGCCTACAACGAAGCGAAAAACGATCCTGAATTTTGGGCGGAGTTCCGCCGCGATTTGAAACATTATGTCGGCAGGCCCAGCCCCGTTTACCACGCCGCGCGGTTGTCCGAGCATTTGGGCGGCGCGCAAATCTGGTTGAAGCGCGAAGACTTGAACCACACCGGCGCGCACAAGGTCAACAACACCATCGGTCAGGCATTGCTTGCCCGCCGTATGGGCAAAAAACGCGTCATCGCCGAAACCGGCGCGGGTCAGCACGGCGTGGCTTCTGCCACCGTCGCCGCACGTTTCGGCATGACTTGCGACGTGTACATGGGTGCGGACGATATTCAACGCCAAATGCCGAATGTGTTCCGTATGAAGCTGCTTGGTGCGAATGTCATCGGCGTTGACAGTGGCAGCCGTACTTTGAAAGACGCGATGAACGAAGCGATGCGCGAATGGGTCGCCCGAGTGGACGATACGTTCTACATCATCGGCACCGCCGCCGGCCCCGCGCCGTATCCCGAAATGGTGCGTGATTTCCAATGCGTCATCGGCAACGAAGCCAAAGCGCAGATGCAGGAAGCCACCGGCAGACAGCCCGACGTCGCCGTTGCCTGCGTCGGCGGCGGCTCGAACGCCATCGGTTTGTTCTATCCCTATATCGAAGAAGAAAACGTACGTTTGGTTGGCGTAGAAGCAGGCGGTTTGGGCGTGGATACGCCTGACCACGCCGCGCCGATTACTTCGGGCGCACCGATTGGCGTACTGCACGGCTTCCGCAGCTATCTGATGCAGGACGAAAACGGCCAAGTCTTGGGGACGCACTCTGTTTCCGCAGGCTTGGATTACCCCGGCATCGGCCCGGAACACAGCCATCTGCACGACATCAAGCGCGTCGAATACACCGTTGCCAAAGATGACGAAGCACTCGAAGCCTTTGACTTGCTCTGCCGATTCGAGGGCATCATCCCCGCGCTCGAATCCAGCCACGCCGTTGCTTGGGCGGTGAAAAACGCGCCGAAAATGGGTAAAGACCAAGTGATTTTGGTCAACCTGTCGGGTCGCGGCGACAAAGACATCAATACCGTGGCGAAACTCAAAGGCATTGAGCTGTAGCTTTGTTAGTCTGATAAAAATGCCGTCCGAAGCTTGAGTTCAGACGGCATTTTATTTTGCTATGAATTTGGTATTTTAGAAACGAATCTGTATTTTAATTTGTCCGGATTTTTGTTTTTCCAATTGTTTTCCTTTTGTAATACTGCCATTTACGTTTAATGTAACATTACGGTACAGTAACGCGGCGCCTGCTGAATATTGCTGTTGATTATCTGCTTTATAGGCGAAGGATTTACCGCCCACATTCACGCCGCCTTTGCCATAATTGGCAAAGTAAGCTGCAGATAACAAGGGTTTTACGGTAAGGTTGCCGACTTTAAACCGATAAGCAAAATCCAGTCCGGCCGTTAGTGTTTTCACTGCCATAGAACTTACTTTAACACTGTCGTCACCCAACTTGTAATCTGCAGATGACAGGCGGCTGTAACGGATACCCGCACTAGGGACAATCTCGAATTGATTGATTTTCAGCGTATTGCCCAAAGTAAGGCCGGTTTGGATGCTTGTTCGGTTAAAGTTTGCTTTTTGCTGCGTTTGTAACCGGCTTCTCAAGCTGCCCGCACCAATATCGCCGGCCACATACCAAGCATCATTTAAATAATACTTACCATAAAGGTTGGCTTGCACAAAAGTATTTTTGCCGCTCGCCTGATCAAAAGTATGCTGACTGTCAGAGTAAGTCAATACTCCGCCTATCTGCATATTTTCGGACAAGCTGCGGTCAATGCCGATTTGTGTTTGCGTGCGTTTCGAACTAAACCGGCGATATTGTGCGGAAGCATAATCACGGCCATAACCGGTGTTTGACATCCAAACACTGTTTTTTTCGGCATCAGCGCGTGATTTTTGTGCAATGTGCCGTGTTAATGAAGCACCTGTATCCAACAAGATAGATTGCGTGCTTGCCATTGCGTCAGATAAAGCCGAGTTAGTATTGGTGCTGACTGCATCGGCTTGCGCGGCGGCTTGGGTTCGCGGCTGCGCGGCTCTTGGTTGTAAACCCGCCGTCTCAACTTTTTCATGAAGTTCCGTATTATCTTGAGGGTGTTTGTCTGATGTGGAAACCGATTCAGATGCATCTTCATCAGATGATGGTTCCGATGATATAGCTCTACGGTTACGACTTTTGGGTTGGAATTGCGTTGCTTGGCGACGTTCTTCTTCCGCTTCATCTTCCAACTCCTCCAAGGGGATTTCTTCATAATCATTAATTAACTCCCTTCCCATTCTAGGTATTACACGAGCTAAATTACCTATTGATGATTCACTATTGTCTTTTGCATCATAATCATCCAATGAAAATACTGGCGCAGGAGGTCTAGGTAATATAGCCCGACGTCTACGACGTTTTGGTTTGGCATTAGCTTGATGACTTGCCTCTTCTGCTTTTTGTCTTGCCAACTCTCTGGCTTTACGCTCTGCTTCCGCCTTTTGTTTGGCGGCTAACTCTGCAGCTTTTCGTGCTTCTTCCTGCTGACGAGCAATTTCGGCTGCTTTGCGTTTTGCCTCTTCGTCTTTTTGACGTGCAACTTTTTCTGCTTCTGCTGCTTGCTGACGCTTCACTTGCTCCGCTTTTGCTTGTTGGCGGAGGGCTTCTTCGGCTTGATTTGCCTGCGGGCTAGGCGGTGCGACGACGATATTTTGAGGCTTGGCAATTTGTGCACCGTCCGTTTGTGTTGCCTTTTGTGCTTGAGAAGCCGTGTTTGCGGCAGGAGACGGGGCCGGCTTGACTGGGCGGCGGTTCCCGGCATAAGGATTGTACAACCGGGTAATACCGTTTTCTGTTTTGATTGTATAACGCAATGCGCCTAAATCGACGTAATGATTTGCCAAGGAAACAAAAAGGCGGGAGCGGTCTTGTACGGATGATGCATCAAAGAGATCCAGCCCTTCCTGATTAGGTTCGCCTGTTTTATTTTGAACATGGAGCTGATAATGGCCGGATGCGGATTCCTTCACAAGCACTTTATCCCCAAGATTTTTCGCCAAGTCCGTCAGATAATGAAAATGCCCGTTACCGGATAAATGATTGATTTTGATCGTGTGGTATTTATTTGCACTTTGCGCATCGGAAGCGTTGTTCAAATGAATATGGCTATCCGCCAATGACAGATTGTGTACTTGGCTGTCGCCGGTCAAATGCCATTTGCTATGTTGGTTTAGGCTGACACGGCTGTTTCCTTGTCCTTGAATTTTCCCCCATAATGCAGCCTTGCCCAAGACCAATGCCGCATTCTGATTCAAATTCACATTGCCGTTAATCCGTGTCGCATCAAAGCTGTTTAAAGCCTTATCGGATAAGTTGCCTGTGTTGCAGGTAACGTAACCGGTATAGTCCGAGCGCACGCAAACCTCATCGCCGTTTTTGTAACCCAAATTTACTTTGGCGTTGTCTGTTGCGGTGATGTTGGCGGTGATGTCGGATACATTTCTTCCGGAAGAGAATGATGCGGATTGGTTAACCGCAATTTCTGCGGCTTTGAATGTGCGGTTTATCCAGTCGTCTTCAAATACGACTTCATTGTTTTTGGAGAAATGTGCGTCTTTTCGGGCTGAAGATTTGTTCACAAAATCTCTTGCGTGTGGTGTTGGACGACCTGATAACAAGACATTGCCTTGAGTTACGCTTATTTTTCCGTTTAAATTCGCGCCGCCTGTTAACAAGAAACTGTTTTGCGCGCTTTTGCCATTGAAATTAAGGTTTAATGCCCCGTTATGTCCTTTTTCGTTTTCTTCGCCAAAGAAACCGCTAAAACCGCTAATACGCTGATTGTTTTTATGGTTCATCGCGTTTTTCTTGGCTTCTTCTTGTGTGCTGCCCATTAAAATCCAGTCGTTATTTTCCGTTTGTCCGTTTTCGGGCATCGGTGCGTTAACACTGCCACCGGATTTTAGGGCGTAATAACGATAGTTTTTGTAATAAAGATCTTTGCCTTGTGGGATGGGTCGCCTTGGCCGGTAATAATAACTATAATTATCTTCGTCATAGTCATTTTGTATACTATGTACCGAAAGGCTGTTCGGATTGGTAATTAAAGATTTACCCGTTAGTGTGATTGTGGAGGCGTGGTCTGTGTTGTGGTTGACAATGCGCGCGCCTTCATCCACGTTGCGGATGTGTTCAAAAGTCAAGTCATTGCCATTGGCATCCAAACGACCGCCACGGAAACCGAAATACAGATTATTCGGGTTAATCTGGTCCGGACTGTTCAGCACCAATGTACCGCGTCCGCTGACAATGCCGACTTGGGAGAAAGCCTGAACTTTTTGGTTTGAATCGGCTTTTTGATTCAGAATAACCGTACCGTCGCCGACCTTTAATTGCCCTTGGTTAACGCCTGTGCCGTTTATTTCCAAAGTGCCTTTGCCGATTTTTGCCAATCTGTCGCCATTCGGATTTTTGACTTGCCAAACGACTTTTTTGCCGTCGGCAACATCAATCCCCGCACCTAACCAAGTGATGTCATTATTTGCGCCTTTGACTGTGTAATCGCCTTTGAAAAACAGGCCGCCCGCGCCTTGGTTGATGTTTTGATCCAATACCAAAGTGCCGTTGTCTTCAAAGGTAACATTTTGTCCGTTGTTCGCATCTCCTTCATTGTTGGCAAGCCTTACCGCTGTCGAACCGATATGGCTGTTTGTACCCGTGGTTTTCCAATGATGTTCTCCATTACCTTTGACGGTGCCGGCGTTATCGTGTTGTTTGATTTTATCTGCAAATTCTTTTTTATAGATATTCCATTCTTGCCATGATTTTTTTCCGTAACCTGCCCAATAATCGTAAGTTCCCAAAAAGACCCATTGATTTTTTTGTTTGTCAAAAGCAAATAACGGAGAGCCGCTATCGCCCAACACGCCGTAATTTGTTAACGCATCTTGCGAAAGTGCTTGTTTAAGTTCTTCTGCCGAATACTGTTTATTATGATTACCAAAGCCGATCAAACCTTCGGTATTCATTGTTTGGTCAATATTAATATCTTTATAAGGCGTACCTGCAATGGCATAACGATAGGCTTGTGAAAGATCGCGCAAATCGTAGCCTTTTTCATTTCCTTCTTGATGATAAACCCCTTTTTCATAAACTAATTGCCTGCCCGCACCGATTCTGACAAAAGAGGAAAAACGGTTTTTATCTTTGTAAGTATCTAATCCGCCGCCGGCATCAGTTGGTGCAATCGGCGCAACTTCGGTTACAAACTTATTAAAACGCGCCATATTATAATCTTCGAGGCGGCCTAAATTGCTCGCACTCCAAGCTTTATGGGGTTCATAGTTATTTTGTTCGACAACGCGGTATTCATTTTCTTTGTCGGCTACATCATTATGACCGTTGTATTGGCCGTAATAAAAAGTATGGACTTCTGCTTTGGCGTGTTTGACGCTGACGGCATATTGGGGATCGACTACCGTTGCTATGCGTTTGTTGACATCTGCAACGCTAAAATCAATCATCGGTACGTTGGATAATGCGTTGCCGATGTTTTGACCTCGTTTGTTTTTCACTGATAAATCGGTTGCGCCGACAAAAAATTTGCCTTTGTTTTCTGCAAAGTCACGGAATATTTGATAATCGACATCGTCTCTCACCAATGCCGCTTCTGAGTATGGCGTAAGGGCATAGGCAAGAAAGATGGATAAGGATATGGCGTTAATTTTAAAACGTTTGGCTTTCATAAGGTTTTACCGTTTTAATAGCGATAATGTTTTGCATTTTACGCCGGTTGGGTGGTGTTGAGTATTTTTTTGTGTAACTCATTCATTTTGGTGTTTTATTGCCAATTTAAAAAAGAATCCTGATGTTTTTATTTCCGCTTTCTTTGTTCTGTTATTCAAGCGAAGATAGGAAGCCGGTTTTTGTGGTTCGGTTCTTTCCGATAAATTTCTGCGGCTTTTTGTCTTTGGATTCCCGCTTTTGCGGGAATGACGATGGAAAGTTTGCCGTTGTCTCGGATAATACTGAGGCTTTTCGTTTGCATTCTTATCATTTTCAAATCTTGTTATGACGGTTTTATGGCTTTGCTTTATCATCGTTTGTTTTTTATATCGGGAGTGGGGAGACGTGTTCCGTCGTTGGTTTTTGCCGTGTTGGGTTGTCGGCGTGGCAGTTTCGTTCGCACTGTCGGTTGTACCGCATTGGCCGTTTTGGTTGGCGGCTTTTGCGGTTTTGGCTGTGCTTGCAAGGCGTTTTGCGTTTGCCGGTCTGATGCTGTGCGTGTTGGCGGGCGCGGCTTACGGCGTATTCAGAACGGAAGCGGCACTGTCTTCGCAATGGCGGGCGGAGGCGGTTTCAGGCGTGCCTTTGACGGTGGAAGTGACGGATATGCCGAGGTCGGACGGGCGGCGCGTGCAGTTTGCGGCAAAGGCTGTGGACAGCGGCGGTCGGACGTTTGATTTGCTGCTGTCGGACTACAAACGGCGCGAATGGGCGGTCGGGAGCAGATGGCGGATAACGGCACGCGTGCACCCCGTCGTCGGGGAGTTGAACCTGCGCGGTTTGAACCGTGAGGCGTGGGCATTATCCAACGGGGTAGGCGGCGTGGGGACGGTCGGTGCGGACAGGGTTTTGCTGCATGGCGGAAGCGGTTGGGGGATTGCGGTTTGGCGCAGCCGCATCAGCCGCAATTGGCGGCAGGCGGATGCGGACGGCGGGCTTTCAGACGGCATCGGGCTGATGCGCGCGTTGAGCGTGGGCGAACAGTCGGCATTGCGCCCCGGATTGTGGCAGGCGTTCCGGCCGTTGGGGCTGACGCATTTGGTCAGTATCTCGGGTTTGCACGTTACGATGGTGGCGGTGCTGTTTGCGTGGCTGGCGAAGCGGCTGCTTGCCTGTTCCCCGCGCCTTCCCGCCCGGCCGCGCGCGTGGGTTTTGGCGGCGGGGTGTGCGGGCGCGCTGTTTTACGCGCTGCTTGCCGGTTTTTCCGTGCCGACGCAGCGCAGTGTTTTGATGTTGGCGGCGTTCGCGTGGGCGTGGCGCAGGGGAAGACTGTCGGCGTGGGCGACGTGGTGGCAGGCGTTGGCGGCGGTGCTGCTGTTCGACCCTTTGGCGGTTTTGGGTGTCGGTACTTGGCTGTCTTTCGGTTTGGTGGCGGCCCTGATATGGGCGTGTGCAGGGCGTTTGTACGAGGGGAAACGGCAAACCGCCGTGCGCGGGCAGTGGGCGGCTTCGGTGTTGTCTCTGGTTTTGCTCGGTTATCTGTTTGCCTCGCTGCCTTTGGTCAGCCCTTTGGTCAATGCGGTGTCGATACCGTGGTTTTCTTGGGTGTTGACCCCGCTGGCGTTGCTGGGTTCGGTCGTGCCGTTTGCGCCGCTTCAGCAGGCGGGGGCATTTTTGGCGGAATACACTTTGCGGTTTTTGGTGTGGCTTGCCGATGTGTCGCCTGAGTTTGCCGTTGCCGCCGCACCTTTGCCGCTGCTGGTGTTGGCGGTGTGTGCCGCTTTGCTGTTGCTGCTGCCGCGCGGCTTGGGTTTGCGTCCGTGGGCGGTGTTGCTGTTGGCAGGGTTTGTATCCTACCGTCCTGAAGCAGTACCTGAAAACGAAGCTGCGGTTACGGTTTGGGATGCGGGGCAGGGCTTGTCGGTGCTTGTGCGGACGGCAAACCGCCATCTGCTTTTCGATACGGGAACGGTAGCGGCGGCACAAACGGGTATCGTGCCGAGTTTGAATGCGGCGGGTGTCCGCCGTTTGGACAAGCTGGTTCTGTCGCATCACGACAGCGACCACGACGGCGGCTTTCAGGCAGTCGGCAAGATACCGAACGGCGGGATTTATGCCGGACAGCCGGAATTTTATGAGGGGGCGCGGCATTGTGCGGAACAGCGTTGGCAATGGGACGGCGTGGATTTCGAGTTTTTGAGGCCGTCTGAACGCAAAAATATCGATGATAATGGGAAAAGTTGTGTTTTGCGTGTTGTGGCGGGCGGTGCGGCACTGCTGGTAACGGGAGATTTGGATACGAAAGGTGAGGCGGAGTTGGTTAAAAAATACGGCTCAAACCTGTACAGCCAGGTTTTGGTTTTGGGACATCACGGCAGCAATACGTCCTCGTCGGGCGTGTTCCTCAATGCCGTTTCGCCCGAATATGCCGTTGCTTCAAGCGGTTATGCCAACGCCTACAAGCATCCGACCGAAGCGGTGCAGAACCGTGTCCGCGCACACGGCATCAAGTTGTTGCGGACGGATTTGTCGGGCGCGCTGCAATTCGGCTTGGGACGCGGAGGCGTAAAGGCTCAACGTTTGAGAGTGTATAAATTCTATTGGCAGAAAAAACCGTTTGAGTGAACGGGAAGGCTGGTGCCGGAACGGAAAATGCCGTCTGAAAGGGCTTCAGACGGCATTTCGAGGATGGGCTTAATGCCAGTAACGCCACCAGGGCATATCGTCGGGCTGCCAAGCGTGCGTCAAAAACGGGCTTTTCGGGAAGTTGGTTTCCAATACGCGGCGCGTATCGGCGGCAAGCTGGGGCTTGTCCAACTTCTTGTAGGCAAGTTCCAATATGGCCAGTGATTCTTCGACATAGCGTGTATTTTGATAGCTGCCGATAATTTTTTTGGCGCGGTTGGCGGCGGCGATATATGCGCCGCGTTTCATGTAGTAACGCGCCACCGACATTTCATTGCCGCCCAAAGCATCGACCAGTTTGACCATGCGTGCGGTTGCATCGGCGGCGTATTTGCTGTTCGGGAAGCGTTGGACGAGTTCCGCAAACGCCTGGTACGCTTCGCGGTTGGCTTTCGGGTCGCGGTCGGACCAGTCTTGCGAGGCCAGTTTGTTCAGGAAGGACTGATCTTCGTTAAACAGCACCAAGCCGCGCAGGTACAGCGCGTAATCCATGTTCGGATGCTGCGGATGGAGGCGGCGGAAGCGTTCGATTGCCGCCAGAGCCTTGTCTTTTTCATCGTCTTTATAATAGGCGTATGCGGTATCCAGTTGGGACTGCCGGGCATGGCGGCTGGTGGGGAAGCGCGATTCCAAGATTTCGTATAACTTGACAGCCCGCGTATAATTGCTGCTGTTCAATTCGTCCTGGGCTTCGGCATAGAGCTTCTCCACACTCCAATCTTGGGTAATCTGGGCATCTTTGTCGGCCGTACCTTGAGTGGCACAGGCACTCAGTGCCAAACCTAATGAAACCGTTAAAAGAATTTTTTTCATGCAGAATACTTCCTTTGATAATGAATCCGATTATAGCGACGATTCAGACTTTGCGTCAGCTTCCGGAACTGAAAACCGTATCGGTCTGACCGTTCCGCTCGAGCTTGCCGGCGGGCGGTTGGATGCGGTGTTGGCGAAACTTCTGCCCGACTATTCGCGCAGCCGCCTGACATCATGGATTAAAGAAGGCGCGGTTATTGTAAACGATAAACCTTCGCAACCCAAAGACAAAATGATAGGCGGCGAGCAAATTTGTGTAACCGTCCGTCCGAGTGAGGAAAATCTGGCGTTTGTTCCGGAGCCTATGGATTTGGATATTGTTTACGAAGACGATACCGTCATCGTCGTCAACAAACCGGCCGGACTGGTGGTGCATCCGGCGGCGGGCAACTGGACGGGGACGCTGCTCAACGGCCTGTTGGCGCATTGCCCCGAGCTGTCCCAAATTCCGCGCGCGGGCATCGTACACCGTTTGGACAAAGAAACCAGCGGGCTGATGGTGGTTGCCAAAACCCTGCCGGCGCAAAATTCCCTCGTGAGGCAGCTTCAAGAACGCACGGTCAAACGCATCTACCGCGCCGTCGCCAACGGCATCGTCCCCTTCGACGGTAAAATCGAAACCCAAATCGGACGCGATCCGCACAACCGCCTGAAAATGGCAGCCGTCAAATTCGGCGGCAAGCCTGCCGTAACCCACGTCAAAGTGTTGGAACGCTATCTTGCCCACAGCTACATCGAATGCTCGCTCGGAACGGGCAGGACGCACCAAATCCGCGTCCATATGCGCGAGGCCAACCATCCGCTTGCCGGCGACCCGGTTTACGGCAACCCGCGCCATCCGTGCGGCGACACGGTGAAAGAAGCCGTTAAAAGTTTGGGCGCGCGTCAGGCGTTGCACGCCTACCGCTTGAGTTTTACCCATCCGGAAAGCGGCGAAACCGTTTCGTTTGAGGCACCGATTCCGGACGACATATATCATTTGTTGTCCGTCCTCCGTCTTGAAGCCGGTTTGGATTCGTCTTTGAGCAATGAAGAGGAATGGCAGGACAAATTCGGCGCGGACGACGATGACGATTGGAACGAAGACGACTACGATGTCGAAGTGGTTTATGTAAGGGAGTGAGGCGGCTTGAAAGGCGGGGCGAACGCAGGCAGCCGAACCGGAGCAGCCGGGCAATCGTCCCCGCCGATTTCAAACAAAGGCCGTCTGAAGGGGCCGGGCAGAAACCGCCGGTTTCGGTTGCCCCGTTCAGACGGCATTATGATGAAAGGCGTTTAGGGTTTTTTATGTTTACCGGCTTTGGCCGCCCAATAAGTTGCCAGCAGCGAGCCGGAGATATTGTGCCACACGCTGAACAATGCGCCCGGAACGGCAACGACCGGCGCGGCGGCAAAGTGTGCGGCGGCAAGCGCGGCGGCCAGGCCCGAGTTTTGCATACCGACTTCGATGGCCAGCGTTTTTTGTGCATCATAAGGCAGGCCGGTCCATTTGGCGGCAAAGAAGCCGAGCAGGTAGCCGATGCCGTTGCGGAGTACGACAACCGCAAAAATCAGCAGGCCGCTTTCCATAATCTTGCCTTTGCTTGCCCCGACTACCGCGCCGATAATCAGCACGATGGCGGCAACGGAAACCAGCGGCAGCGCATCGGTCGGCTTTTCGGTTTTACTGCCCAAAACCTTATGGACAATCAAACCCAAAACAATGGGGAGCAAAACCATTTTGACGATGGACATCAACATACCGGCCGCTTGGATTTCCAGCATTTCACCGGCAAGCATCAGGAAGATGGCGGGAGTCAGCAATGGGGAAATCAGGGTGGAAACAGACGTAACGGCAACCGACAAAGCCACATTGCCGCGCGCCAGATAGGTCATCACATTGGAAGCCGTACCGCCCGGGCAGCAGCCGACCAAAATCACGCCGACCGCGATTTCGGCAGGCAGGTTCAACAGTTTGGACGGCAGCCAGGCGGTTGCCGGCATAATGGCGAATTGTGCGATTACGCCGATGATGACGGCTTTGGGATGTTTGAACAAAATATCGAAGTCGGAAGGTTTGAGCGTCAAACCCATACCGAACATAATAATGCCCAACAGCCAAGGAATATAAGGCCCCGCCCATTTGAAGGTGTCGGGCGCGAAAAAAGCGGCGGCGGCAAAGAGCGAGGTTCAGAGGGAAAATGTTTTTCCGATAAAGCTGCTGATTTTACTGAGGATATTCATAATAATGCGTTGCGTGTTTGTTTTTAAGGGAAGGCAAGCATACACGCCTTAACCTTAATTTGCAAAATGACCGCGCCTAAACAATGCCGTCTGAAAGTGGAGATTGGTTTTCAGACGGCATCGCCCGAGAGGTGTCGGAAATGGACTTTATCCCCATTCCTTTTCGGTTGAAACCCGTCTGTTTATAGCGATAGAATCTAATCGGAGGGCAGCCTCGTTCGGGCAACACGCAGTGCGGTGCTTGATGTGCCGTCCCCTGTTGAAGCATATAAAGCTCGGAGAAAGTATATAAGGGCATCATTCCCGCACCGGCAAGAATCCGACCCGAACGTTTGAAAACAATCCCGAATCTCCGAATTCCCGCCTGTGCGGGAATGACGAAAAAACAAGCATCCATTTGCCCCGAAGGCAGTTAATCAACCCTTTCCGCCGCACACCTATTCCAATATCCAATGAAAACCATCACAGAAACCCTAAATCTCGCCCCGAAAGGCAAAAACTTCCTGACCGCCGATTGGCCCGCGCCCGCCAATGTGAAAACCCTGATTACCACGCGCAACGGCGGCGTGAGCCAAGGTGCGTATCAGAGTTTGAACCTCGGTACGCACGTCGGCGACGACCCTGAAACCGTGCGCCGCAACCGCGAAATCGTGCAACAGCAGGTCGGATTGCCCGTTGCCTATCTCAATCAAATCCACAGCACCATTGTCGTCAATGCTGCCGAAGCATTGGACGGCACGCCCGATGCCGACGCTTCCGTGGACGACACGGGTAAAGCCGTCTGTGCCGTGATGACTGCAGACTGTCTGCTCGTTCTATTTTGCGACAGGGCAGGTACGGCGGTTGCCGCCGCACACGCGGGCTGGAGCGGTTTGGCGGGCGGCGTATTGCAAAACACCATTGCCGCGATGAAGGTTCCGCCTGTCGAAATTATGGCGTATCTCGGCCCTGCCATCAGTGCGGATGCGTTTGAAGTCGGGCAGGACGTGTTTGATGCGTTCTGCACGTCCATGCCCGAAGCCGCTGCTGCATTTGAACCCATCGGCGGCGGCAAATTCCTTGCCGACCTCTACGCGCTCGCCCGCCTGATTCTGAAGCGCGAAGGCGTGGGCGGCGTGTACGGCGGCACGCATTGTACGGTTTTGGAACGGGATATTTTCTTTTCCTACCGCCGCGACGGAGCGACGGGGCGTATGGCGAGCCTGATTTGGCTGGACGGCAATGCCGTCTGAACACGCCGCTGATATAATCTACCGACTTTATGCTTTTGAGAAAGGCAAGCGATGAACAAAATATTCCTTACTGCCGCAGCCTTGGTGCTGGGCGCGTGCGGTTTCCACCTGAAAGGTGCAGACGGCATTTCTCCGCCGCTGACCTACCGGAGCTGGCACATCGAAGGCGGACAGGCATTGCAGTTTCCTTTGGAAACCGCGCTGTATCAGGCTTCGGGCAGGGTGGACGATGCTGCCGGCGCGCAGATGACCCTGCGTATAGACAGCGTTTCCCAAAACAAGGAAACCTATACCGTTACCCGTGCGGCAGTCATCAACGAATATCTTTTGATATTGACGGTTGAAGCGCAGGTATTGAAACGCGGCGAGCCGGTCGGCAAACCGATGACCGTGTCCGTCCGCCGCATTTTGGATTATGCCGACAACGAAATTTTGGGCAAACAGGAAGAAGAAGAAACCCTGTGGGCGGAAATGCGGCAGGATGTTGCCAAACAGATTGTCCGCCGCCTGACCTTTCTGAAGGCGGAATGACGTGGCGGCACATATCGGACGCATCGATACGGACGCGCCTTTGAAACCTCTGTACGTCATCCACGGCGAGGAAGAACTGCTGCGTATCGAGGCAGTGGACGCATTGAGGGCGGCGGCGAAGAAGCAGGGTTATCTCAACCGCGAAGCCTATACCGCCGACGCGTCTTTCGATTGGAACGAACTGCTGCAAACCGCAGGCAATGCGGGTCTGTTTGCCGATTTGAAACTGTTGGAATTGCATATCCCCAACGGAAAACCCGGCAAAAACGGCGGCGAGGCATTGCAGGATTTTGCCGCCCGACTGCCGGAAGATACGGTAACGCTGGTTTTGCTGCCCAAACTGGAGAAAACCCGGCTCCAGTCCAAATGGTTTGCCGCATTGGCGGCAAAGGGGGAAGTGTGGGAAGCCAAACCGGTCGGTGCGGCGGCTTTGCCCCAATGGATACGCGGACGGCTGGACAAAATCGGTTTGGGTATCGAGGCAGACGCATTGGCACTGTTTGCCGAGCGCGTGGAAGGCAATCTGTTGGCGGCACGTCAGGAAATCGACAAGCTCGCGCTGCTGTATCCGAAAGGGCATGCCGTCAATATCGATGAGGCGCAAACCGCCGTTGCCAATGTTGCCCGCTTCGACGCGTTCCAACTGGCAGGCGCGTGGATGAAGGGCGATGTCCCGCGCGTATGCAGGCTGTTGGACGGGTTGGAGGAAGAAGGCGAAGAACCGGTGCTGCTTCTGTGGGCGGTTGCCGAAGACGTGCGGACGCTGATTCGGCTTGCCGCTGCCCTGAAACAGGGGCAGAGCATCCAATCCGTCCGCAACAGCCTCAGGCTTTGGGGCGACAAACAGACGCTCGCACCGCTTGCGGTCAAGCGGATTTCCGTCGTCCGCCTGCTTGACGCGCTCAAAACCTGCGCCCAAATCGACCGAATCATCAAAGGCGCGGAAGACGGCGACGCATGGACGGTATTCAAACAGCTTGTCGTGTCGCTGGCGGAATAAAGCGGTAATCCCCAAAATCCGAAAATACTGTAAAATACCGTTAATCCTGAAAAGTATTCACCAATCCGTCCGAAAACATTTCAGACGGCACGACCACCTCAATAAAGGAACATCAACCCTATGGACAATAAGACCAAACTGCGCTTGGGCGGCCTGATTTTACTGACCACCGCCGTTTTAAGCCTCATTATCGTATTGATTGTCGATTCCTGGCCGCTTGCCATCCTGCTTGCCGCCGTCATCGTCGCCGCCGCTGCGGGCGGCTTTGTTTGGACATCCCGCCGACAGCAACGCCAGTTTATCGAACGTCTGAAAAAATTCGACATCGATCCCGAAAAAGGCAGAATCAACGAGGCAAACCTGCGCCGTATGTACCACAGCGGCGGACAACACCAGAAAGATGCGATTACCCTGATCTGCCTGTCGCAAAAATGTTCGGTGGACGAGGCGCACGCTATGTTCAAAAAACGCCCGACACGTCAGGAAATCAATCAAATGGCGGCAAAACAGTCGCGCGGTCAGAAACGTCCGCACCGTTAACCGCCGCAAGGCATCTTTGCACAAATGCCGTCTGAAGTCTGTTGGCGTTTCAGACGGCATATTCCGATTGAAAAGATGATGATACTGAAAACCGCCCCGCTCAAACGCCGCTTTGCCGCCATACTGTATGAGATGCTGCTGGTCGGTGCGGCGACCTGTTTGGCAGCATTGCTTGCCGGTATTGCCGCCATTTTTCTGAATCCCGTTTCTATCGCGGTTTCTGCATTGGTAACGAGTATCCTGATAATGGGAGCATGGTGGCTTTATTTCCGCGCCAACTGGCACGGTCAGGGGCAGACCTTGGCGATGAGGACATGGAAAATCGGCTTGTGCGACCTTAACGGCATACAGCCGTCTTTGCACCTGCTGCGCCTGCGCTTTATTTGGGCGTGCATATTCATCGTCTTCATTCCTATGCTTGCTTATGCCGGATTGCGCCACTTCCTCGGCATTCCGCCCAAGGGCGCGGCCGGCGCGGCATTGGTTTGGCTGATTTTGCCGTGGGGGTTCGCCCTGCTGAATCCCGACCGGCAGTTTCTGTATGACTTCCTTGCCGGAACGAGGTTGGTGGATGTGAAAGAACAATCTTGAATTGCTTGCAACAGAGGTTTTCAGCCGATCAAGAATGCCGTCTGAAAAAAGTTTCAGACGGCATTGTCATGTTTGGAGAGAAAGGCAGGGTTATTCGATATTCTGCACCTGTTCGCGCATCTGTTCGATCAGGACTTTCAGCTCGACCGAGGCTTGGGTGCATTCGGTAGCGATGGATTTGCTGCCCAAAGTGTTGGCTTCGCGGTTCAGTTCCTGCATCAGGAAGTCCAACCGTTTGCCGCTGCTGCCTTTGTGTTCGGTAACGATACGGCGCACTTCGGCAATGTGGGTGCGCAGGCGGCTGAATTCTTCGTCGATGTCGGATTTTTGGATAAAGAGGGCAAATTCCTGTTGCAGCCTGTCGTTGTCGATGCTGCCGACGGCTTCGGCAAGGCGGGTGCGGATTTTTTCTTTATGCGCTTCCACCAGCGCGGGGAAGATTTCGCTCAAAGCATCGATGATTTCTTCCATGTTTTTAATGCGTTGTAACAGGTGTTCGCCCAATTTTTTCCCTTCACGCCGACGTGCGGCGGTAAAGTCTTTTAGTGCTTTGTCGGCCAGTTCGACAATGGTTTTCGCCAATGCTTCCGTATTTTCCTTTTGGCTTGCCAATACGCCCGGAAAGCGCAAAATATCAGCAACGCCCAGTTTTGCCAAATCATAATGTTTGCGGAGGTTTTTGTTGATTTCGGCAAGCTGTCCGACCAGAACGCGATTCAGTTCCAAAGACTGATTGCCGTTTTCCGCATCTTGAATTTGGATTTTGCATTCGACTTTGCCGCGCGCCAGATGGGATGAAATCTGCTCGCGGATGCTGTTTTCCAAATGGCGCAAATCGTCGGGCATCCTGATTTGAATGTCCAAAAAGCGGTGGTTGACGGCGCGGATGTCGAGGTTGATGCGTTTGCTGCCGCACTCTGCCGCCGCGTTGGCAAAGCCGGTCATGCTGTGGATGCGGATATTTCCGCTGCTCATGTCGTTCTCCGAAGTTCGTTAAAATGGAATCAATATATCACATCTGTATGGCGGCAAGCGTTTTCGGGTGTGAAAAATTGAAGATTTCGCAGCGGTAGATTGGAATCACGCGCTTTTGTTGCTGCAAGGAAGGGAAATGTATCAAGCAAAATCTCCAAAACCCGAACAGGCTATGGGTTTTTTGCCAAAATGATTTTTGCAAGCCGTTGGCTGCAAGTGCCGATTTATGCGGGGCTGACTGTTGTACGGGCGATTTGTGCCTATAAGTTTTTGAAATCGTTGAAGCATCTGGTCATGAATTTGGATGTGTCGGACGAAAACGCCATCATGCTCGCTGTTTTAAATCTGATTGATGTGGTTATGATTGCGAATTTGCTGACCATGGTGCAGATTGGCGGGTATGAGTCGTTCGTATCCCGGTTGCGTATCGACGACCATCCTGACCGGCCCGAGTGGTTGAGCCATGTGAATGCACCGGTATTGAAGGTAAGGCTGTCGATGTCGATTATCGGTATTCATCCATCCATTTGCTCCAAACATTTATCAATTCCGCCAATCTGTCGGAAAAGCAGCTGATGTGGCAGTGTCTGGTGCATGTCTGCTTTTTGATTTTGGCGATTGCGATGGCTTGGGCGGATAAAATCGTGTACGGCACGACGCACAAACCGCATTGATGTTTACCAAATAAAATACCCGACAAATTGTTTTGTCGGGTATTTTATTGTGTATATTTCAAACCGCTTCGGCTTCTTCGGTCAGGAAACCGCGCAGTTTCTGCATGGCTTTCGCTTCAATCTGGCGGATGCGCTCGGCAGATACGCCGTATTCGGCGGCAAGCTGGTGCAGCGTCAGTCCGCCGTCGTCTTGAAGCCAGCGGCTTTCCACAATGCGGCGGCTCCTGTCGTCCAATTGCGCCAAGGCGTTTTGCAGGCCTTCGGTTTGCAGGGCGTAATGCGCCTGTTTCGATAGTTGTCGGCTCGGTTCGGAATCGTGGTCGGCAAGCCAGTCGATGGGGGCGAAACTGTCCTCGTCGTCGCTGTTGTCTGCCATGATGGCGATGTCGTGTCCCGTCATGCGCTGTTCCATTTCCAGAACTTCGGAAAGTTTGACACCCAAATCGTCGGCGATGTCTTGTGCCTCTTTGGGAGACAGGACATTAAGGTTTTTACGCATGCTGCGCAGGTTGAAAAACAGCTTGCGTTGCGGTTTGGTGGTGGCAACGCGGACAAGGCGCCAGTTCCTCAGGATGAATTCGTGAATTTCCGCTTTAATCCAATGCACGGCAAATGAAAACAGGCGTGCACCTCGACCGGGCTCGTAGCGTTTGACCGCCTTCATCAGACCGATATTTCCTTCCTGAATCAGGTCGGCCTGATTCAGCCCGTAGCCGTCATAGCCGCGCGCGATGGAAACGACGACGCGCAGGTGGGACAGGATGAGTTGTTTGGCGGCGTTGAGGTCGCCCTTTATCCGGCGTTCGGCGAGGCGGGTTTCTTCTTCCTGGGACAGCATCGGGATGCTGTTGACGGTGTGGATGTATTGTTCGAGGCTGCCGTTGCCGCTTTGGATGGCGGGTAATGCGAAAGCGTTATTCATTTGGGGCATTTCCTTTCGGCTGAAACTGCGTATCGGCGGTTTGGTGTGTTGGGATGCAGTATATCACTGCTTGGCTTGTATTTTGTATGTTTGGCAGGAGATATACGCTAAGGTTTGAAAGACAGGAAAATTTTGTAAGGCAAGTTTGATTGATTTTGTAAACCTGATAGCTCAATTCGATTTTAGAATTATATTACATACGTGGTTGTATGTAAACGGCCGGTTTGAAAAAAGACAGCCCGTCCGGACGGACTGTGCAGGTATCAGTGTTCTTTGTTTCGGAAGATGAAAAGAATCAGTGCGGCTAGGGTCAATATGCCCATCAACCACCATGAACTGCCGGTTTTCATATAGGGCGTTTCGCCGATGTAGCCTTTGATGTGTCCTTCTAATACGGTTTCCGTATCGGGTTGGGCTTGGGCGATGATGTTGCCTTTGGGGGAGATGATGGCGGTTGCGCCGGTGTTGGTGGCGCGGACCATATAGCGTCCGAGTTCCATAGCCCGCGCCTGCGATTGTTGGAGGTGCTGGTACATGGCGTTGGATTTTCCATACCACGCCATATTGCTGACATTGGCAAGCAGTGTGGCGTCTTTGGCGGCGGCAATCAGTTCGTCGCCGAATCCGTCTTCGTAGCAGATGTTGAAGGCGATTTTTTGGTTTTTCATCATCATGGCGGATTGCTTGCCGCCGCCTTTGCGGAAGTCGGAAAGGGGCATGTCCATCATTTTGTAAAGCGGTGTGGTCAGGAGGGGCAGCGGTTTGTATTCGCCGAAGGGGACGAGGTGGTTTTTGGCGTAGTAAGGGATGCCGTCCTGATTGTTTTCCTGATAGCCGGTCAGGTTGATGACGGCGTTTTCGTAACCGTTGCCGTCCGAAGTGTATTGGCTGATGCCGACGGCGAGCGCGCTGCCGTTGTTTTGCGCCTGTTCGGCGAATTGCGCCAGTATGTTTTCCGGCAGGTTTTGGCGCATGATGGGAATGGCGGTTTCGGGCAGGATGACGATGTCGGCAGTGGTTTTGCCGACCTGTTCGTAATATTTCTGTATGGTCGGGATGACTTGGTCTTCACGCCATTTGAGGGTTTGGGCGATGTTGCCCTGAAGCAGGGCGACGGTGCTGCGGCTGCCGTCGGGGCGGGTGAAGTCGGTTTGTTGGGCGGTGTAGCCTGCGGCAAGCAGGGCGGCAATCAGAATGACCGGAAGCAGGCGTTTGCCCGAACGTGCGGTGTTGTCGATCGCCAAAACCAGCCAGACACCGAGAAAGGCGGTTGCCAGTGTAACCATGTGGATGCCGCCCAAGGGGGCGAAACCCGCCAGCGGGCTGTCCGGGGTGATTTGGGAGTAGCCGATTGCGCCCCAGCCGAATCCGGTCAGGAAACGCTCGCGGGCAAACTCGGTCAGCGTCCACAGGATGGGCAGTACCAGACCGGTCTTTATGCCCTGGGGCAGGGTAAATTTTTTCCACAGCCAGAAACACAGTGCCGGATAAAGGGCAAGGTAGGCGGGCAGCAGGAAGGTCAGCGGTACGGCATAGAGGTCGGGCAGGCCGGAAACGTCGTGCAGGGCAGTGTGTATCCAGTAGAACTGTGCCGTGTATGCGGTCAGACCGAACAGGTAGGCGGAAGAGGCGGCAAAACGCGGACGCAGTTCGATGAGGCGGACGAAGGCGCCGAAAATCAAGGGCATCAGCCAAAAGTGGTAGTAGGGTGCGAAGGCGAAGGGGGTGGCGGCGGCAAAAAGGATGAGCAAAGGCCAGTAGAGGGCGGGGTGCTGCCAGTATTTGTCCAGTTTGGAAAACATATTCGTCTGTCTGTTCGGAATATGCCGTCTGAACGTCTTTCAGACGGCATCGGTATTTGAAAAAGGAATCAATGCCTGACGAAACGATTCATCAGCGACAAGGCGGGGCGCAGGCAATCGAACCGGAAAGCGGCCCGACAACGAGGTTGGCGGAATACTCTGTCCAGCCAGCGTTCCAGTGTTGCGCGTGCAGGAAATCGTGCAAAAGGCCGAGGTTGTGGGCGGCGCATCAGCAGCATGCCCAAGTCGTCGAGTTTGACGATGACGGCGACGATTCCGTACACCAAAACAGTCATGCCGATGCCGATTGCCGCCATCACGAGCGAGCGCGTCATCAGGCTGTATTGTTCGACCACGCACAGCGCGATGATGATGATTTCTGCGGACAGGATAAAGTCGGTACGGATTGCACCTTTGATTTTAGCCTGCTCGTTAACCGCCGTTTCGCCGCCGTCATCGTGCGCGTCATGTCGGTGCAGAAACTTGTGCAGCAGCTTTTCCACGCCCTCAAAGCACAAATAAATCCCGCCTGCCGTCAAAAGCGGCGTAATGAGTTGCGGCAGGAAGGCGGAAAGCAGCAGAGCCGCAGACACCAAAACCGGCTTGTTGGCAAAAGAACCTTTCGCCACCGGCCAAACAATCGGCAACTCGCGTTCTGCCGATACGCCTGTAACCCGGTTGGCATTGGGTGTCAAATCGTCGCCGGCCACGCCGGCGGTTTTCTTTGCGGCGGCTTTGGTCATCAGGGCAACATCGTCCAAAACGGCGGTGATGTAGTCCGGCAGAGTAAATAGTGAGGCAAATGCCATAAAAAATCCTGAAATGCGGCGCAAAGTCCGACATTATATAGGAGAACGCGGGTTTGGGCGGTATCAGGCGGCATGAAACAGGAAAATGCCGTCTGAAGGCGGTGGCGGACATGAAATAAAGTTTCGTGAGAAGAAAATGCCGTGTTACAATCTTTCGATTCTAATTTCATGAATTTTAAGGGGGAGCCGTTGGCGTGGATTGGATGAACAGCCTGTTTCTGCTGGGTGGCGCACTGTTGTTCCTGAGCGTGGTTTCGACCACTTTGTCCGCACGTTTGGGAATGCCTTTGCTGCTGGTGTTTCTTGCCGTCGGCATGCTGGCGGGCGAGGAAGGCGTTGGCGGCATTGCCTTCAATAATGTCGTGATGGCGAATTTCATCAGCCAGCTTGCTTTGGCGGTTATTCTGCTCGACGGCGGTTTGCGGACGCAGCTTTCCAGTTTTCGGATTGCGTTGAAGCCCGCGTCGGTACTCGCTTCGTGGGGCGTGTTTGCCACTGTGCTTCCGCTGGGACTGTTTGCAACTTTTTATCTCGGTTTGGATTGGAAGTTCGGCGTGCTGATGGCGGCGATTGTCGGTTCGACCGATGCCGGCGCGGTATTCAGCCTTTTGCGCAACAGCGGCGTGCGTTTGAACGAACGGGTGCAGGCGACTTTGGAAATCGAATCGGGTGCGAACGACCCGATGGCGGTTTTTTTGGTTACGGCACTGATTACCATGATTATGCAGCCGGCGGAATCGGGTGCGGCAGCGTTTGTCCGGATGCTTGCGCTGCAAATCGGTTTCGGTCTGCTGACGGGTTGGGCGGGCGGAAAGATATTGGCAAAGCTGGTACGCCGTCTGAATCTTGCGGAAGGTCTGTACGCGCTGATGATTGTGTCGGGCGGGCTGCTTGTGTTTGCGTTTACCAATACCATAGGCGGCAGCGGCTTTTTGGCGGTTTACTTTGCCGGCATCATTGTCGGTAACCAGCGCAACCGTGCGACGGAACACGTTTTGCGTGTGATGGACGGTTTGGCTTGGCTGGCGCAGGCAACTTTGTTCGTCATGCTCGGTCTGCTGGTTTCTCCCGCCGGCGTGTTGGACAGGGCGGCGGAAGCCTTGGCGATTGCGGCGTTCCTGATGCTGGTCGCGCGTCCGCTGGCAGTGTTCGGCGGTTTGTGGAAATTCAATTACAGCCTGCGTGAAAAGGCGTATATCAGTTGGTTGGGCTTGCGAGGAGCCGTACCGATTTCGCTGGCGATGATGCCGCTGGTGATGGGCGTTCCCAATTCGCACCTGCTGTTTGATGTGGCGTTTGCCGTGGTGGTGCTGTCGCTGCTGATTCAGGGAACGACGATTCCTGTGATGGCGCGGCTGTTGAAGGTTGCCATGCCCAACAAGCCCGAACCGAAAGATACGCATGATATTTGGCTGGCGGAAAAGGAAATTGTCAGAATGTCGGCGTTTAAAGTGGTTGCCGAATCTGAAGCGGAGGGACACCATCCCGATACGGTCGAACCGATTTCCGATTCGTTTGACGCACGCTGTTTCGCATTGATACGCAACGGCAGCCGAATCGAAATGCAGTCCGACACCGTGCTTCAGGCGGAGGATTTGGCGTGGTACATCCTGCCCGACGGCAAGGTCGATAAAATGGCGAAATACTTTACCGAGACGGGTATCGGCGTCCGTGAAAATTTTGATTTCTTCGGTGAGTTTGTCGTTTCGCCGGCAGCACGTTCGGGCGATTTGGCACTTGCTTACGGTTTGAAGCTGGAAGCGGGCGAAGAGGGTTTGAGCCTTGCCGAGCTTTTCGATAAGCGTTCCGACAGTCAGGAGCCGGTCGAGGGCGACCGTATTGACATCGGCGGCTTTATGCTGACCGCGAAGGAGGTTGACGGTGGCGGCAATATCGGGTCTATGGGGCTGAAAGTACCGCGTTAGAAAGGTTTGATTTGAATGCCGTCTGAAGCCGGATTGCCGGTTTCAGACGGCATTTTGTCTGTTTGGTTTTTTTTGCCTTTTGCCTGTTTTACGTCTTTTTCGGTAACGCTTCCGCCGCCGTTGTCAAAGGCGTTCATGATATAAGTGGCGACGGCGGCAATGTCCGCATCGCTGATGGCGGTTGCGGGCATGAATCCGTTGTAGGTTTTGCCGTTGACTTTGATTGTACCGTTGATGCCTTTGACCATGCTGTGCAGCAGGACGTGCGGTTTGTTCATAATATAGTCCGACCGGAAAAGCGGAGGAAACGCAGTGCCGCGCCCTTCCCCTTTCTTGCCGTGGCAGGCGATGCAGTTGGATTCGTACACTTTTTGCCCTTTTGTCATGATGCTGTTGTCGGCGGCAGAAGCGGCGGCGCAGAGGAAGTGCAAGACGAGGGCGGTCGGCAGTCGGGTTGTGTTCATTGGCGTTTCCTTAATGTTTGAAACCTTGTTGTTGATTTTGCGTAGCGGGTGAAAGGTTTTTTTGCCGAATCGGTAGTAAGGTTGCACTTGATGTGCTGTCCGGCATAGATGCCATCATACGCTAAAGTAGCGGGAAAATGCCGTCTGAACACGGCGTTCAGACGGCATTTTAGACATGGCTCAAACAGTTTCAACGCCAGCCGCCAAGGTTTTCTTCGGCAAGTGCGACGAGTGCGTCTATCCAGTCGGGGTTGTCGTTGAGGCAGGGGATGTAGCGGTAGTTTTTTCCGCCCGCTTCATAAAACTGTTCCCGCCCCATCAGGGCGATTTCTTCCATGGTTTCCAAGCAGTCTGCCAAAAAGCCCGGGCAGAATACGTCCAGCTCGGTTACCCCCTGTTTGGGCAGTTTGCCGAACAAATCCTGCGTGCTCGGTGTAACCCATTTTGCCCTGCCGAATTGGCTTTGGAACGATACGGTATATTCGTCTTCGGTCAGTTCCAGTGCTTCGGCAAGCAGTTTGGCGGTGTGGCGGCACTCGTCGGGATAGGGGTCGCCGAGGTCGTAGTGCTTCTGCGGTACGCCGTGAAAACTCAACATCAGTTTTTTCCCACGCCCGTGTTCCGCCCAATATCGGAGGATGTGGTTTTTCATTGCATCAATGTAGCCGGCATCATCATAAAAGCGCGAAATGGTGCGGACGCTCATTTGGTTGCGTTGCAGCAGCAGTTGTTCGCACACTTTATCTACCGCCGCTCCGCTGCTGGAAGCGGCATATTGCGGATATAGGGGAATCGCAAGCAATCTGCCTACACCTTGGGATTTCAGCTCCGCCAATACATCCGCTATCGAAGGATTGCCGTAAGTCATGGCGTGGCGGACGATGAGGTCGGGCATACGTTCGGCAAGCGCGGCAGCTTGGCGTGCTGTGTAAACTTCTAGGGGCGAACCTTCCTTAAACCAGATTTTTTCATAGGCGTGCGCGCTTTTTTTGGGGCGGAACGTCAGTACCAGGCCATGCAGAATGGGATACCACAGCCATTTGGGCAGTTCGACGATGCGCCGGTCGGTCAGAAAGGATTTCAGATAAGGGCGTACCGCCTGTGCGGTCGGTGCGTCGGGTGTGCCGAGGTTCAACAGCAAAACGGCGGTACGGTTTTGTTGCGTATAGGAAAGGGAGGGTTCTGGAAGGAATGGAAGCATGATCGGTTTCTGAAAAATAGTGCAGGCAGGGTAAGGCGGCAAAATGCCGTCTGAAGCGGCTTCAGACGGCATTGCCGGGAATCAGTCCACGCCGCGCGCGCGGTTTTCGTGGAATTGCGCCTGCCAGTCGGCAAATTTGCCTTGTTCGACGGCATCGCGCATTTCCGCCATGATGACTTGGTAGAAATGCAGGTTGTGGATGGTGTTCAATTGCGCGCCCAAGATTTCGCCGGCGCGGTGCAGATGGTGCAGGTAGGCGCGGCTGAAATTTTGGCAGGCGTAGCAGGTGCAGCTTTCGTCTATCGGACGCTTGTCGGGCTTGTGTTTGGCGTTTTTGATTTTCAAATCGCCGAAACGGGTAAACAGCCAGCCGTTGCGTGCATTGCGGGTGGGCATCACGCAGTCGAACATATCGATGCCGTGCGCCACGCCGTACACGAGGTCTTCCGGCGTGCCTACGCCCATCAGGTAATGCGGTTTGTGTTCGGGCAGCATCGGGCCGACGGCGTGCAGCATACGGTACATTTCGGGCTTGGGTTCGCCGACGGACAAACCGCCGACGGCAAGGCCGGGAAAATCAAATTCCTCCAAACCGCGCAAAGATTCTTCGCGCAAATCCTCATACATCGCGCCTTGCACGATGCCGAACAGCGCGTTCGGGTTTTTCAAATCTTCAAAGGCTTTTTTGCTCCGTTCCGCCCAGCGCAAGCTCATTTGCAGGGATTTTCGCGCCTGTTCGCGCGTTGTTTCGCCCGGCGTGCATTCGTCCAACTGCATCGCGATATCCGAGTTCAAAACCGTTTGGATTTTCATGGAAATTTCAGGTGATAAAAACAGCTTGTCGCCGTTAATCGGGCTTTTAAACGTACAGCCTTCTTCGGTCAGCTTGCGCATATCCGACAAAGAAAAAACCTGAAAACCGCCCGAGTCGGTCAGAATCGGTTTGTCCCAGCCGATAAAACCGTGAAGCCCTCCAAACTGTTCGACGACCTCCAAACCCGGACGCAGCCACAAATGATAAGTGTTGCCCAAAATAATTTGCGCCTTGATGTCGTGCAGGTTTTGCGGGTTCATCGCTTTGACCGAACCGTAAGTACCGACCGGCATGAAAACCGGCGTTTCGATTTTTCCGTGGTTCAACTCCAGCGTGCCGCGTCGGGCGAGACCGTCTTTTTTGTGTAAAGTAAATTTAAGCATAAGATTGAATGTAAGTTGGGCGACAGGGGTCGAAATATATTTTAAAAGACGGCATTATAAATGAATTCCCACGGTTTTTCAGACGGTATCCCCAAATCTTGCCACAATGTTGCATAAAGAAATGCACATCTCTCTTGCAAAAATTAAAACGACCCGATAAAATACAAAAATTCTTTGAAGGCACGTAGCTCAGTTGGTTAGAGCACCACCTTGACATGGTGGGGGTCGTTGGTTCGAATCCAATCGTGCCTACCAAATTCCCATAACGGCATTTATGCCGTTATTTTTTAATCTTTCGGAGCGTTTGATGTTGAATATTACCTTGCCGGACTGTTCAGTCCGCCAATACGAATCCCCCGTTACCGTGGCTCAAATTGCTGCGTCTATCGGTGCCGGTTTGGCGAAGGCGGCGGTGGCAGGCAAGGTAAACGGCAAATTGGTCGATGCGTGCGACCCGATTGTTGAGGATTCTGCTGTTCAAATCATTACTCCGAAAGATCAGGAAGGCATCGAAATCATCCGCCATTCCTGCGCACATCTTGTCGGGCATGCCGTCAAGCAACTCTATCCTAATGCAAAAATGGTTATCGGCCCCGTCATTGAAGAGGGCTTTTATTACGACATCGCCACGGAAAAACCGTTTACACCGGAAGATGTTGCCGCCATTGAAGCGCGTATGAAAGAATTGATTGCCCAAGATTATGATGTGGTCAAAATCATGACTCTGCGTGCGGAGGCGATTAAAATTTTTCAAGAGCGCGGCGAAGAATACAAACTGCGCCTGATTGACGATATGCCCGAAGTGGAAGCGATGGGGATATATCATCACCAGGAATATGTCGATATGTGCCGCGGCCCGCACGTTCCGAATACCCGTTTCCTGAAAAACTTCAAACTGACCAAGTTGGCAGGCGCATACTGGCGCGGCGACAGCAATAATGAAATGCTGCAACGTATTTATGGCACTGCTTGGGCGACGAAAGACGAATTAAAAGACTATATCCAACGCATTGAAGAAGCAGAAAAACGTGACCACCGCAAATTGGGCAAGCAACTGGATTTGTTCCACTTGCAGGACGAAGCGCCGGGTATGGTGTTTTGGCATCCCAAAGGTTGGGCTTTGTGGCAGACTATCGAGCAGCATATGCGTAAAGAGCTGAATGCCGCCGGTTACAAGGAAGTTAAAACCCCCCAAATCATGGATAAAACCTTTTGGGAAAAATCCGGCCACTGGGACAACTACAAAGACAATATGTTCGTAACCAGTTCGGAAAAACGCGAATATGCGGTTAAACCGATGAACTGTCCGGGTCATGTTCAAATTTTCAACAACGGTTTGCGTTCATATCGAGATTTGCCGATGCGTTTGGCGGAATTCGGTTCTTGCCACCGCAACGAGCCGAGCGGCGCACTGCACGGTCTGATGAGGGTTCGCGGTTTTGTGCAGGATGATGCGCATATTTTTTGTACCGAAGATCAAATCGTCAGCGAGGCTCGTGCGTTCAATGAATTGTTGGTTCGCATCTACAAACAGTTCGGTTTCCATGATGTATCCGTCAGGCTTTCCCTTCGCCCTGAAAAACGCGCAGGTTCAGACGACGTGTGGGATAAGGCAGAGCAGGGTTTGCGCGAGGCATTGACTGCCTGCGGCGTGGAATGGGGCGAATTGCCGGGCGAGGGTGCGTTTTACGGGCCTAAAATCGAATATCACGTCAAAGATGCCTTGGGTCGTTCTTGGCAATGCGGTACATTACAACTGGATTTTGTCTTGCCGGAACGCTTGGATGCAGAATATGTAACAGAAAACAACGACCGAGCGCGGCCTGTTATGTTGCATCGCGCCATTTTAGGTTCTTTGGAGCGGTTTGTCGGCATTCTGATTGAGAACCATGCAGGCTCTTTCCCGTTATGGCTTGCACCGGTTCAAATGGTGATTATGAACATCACCGAAAATCAGGCAGATTATTGTCGGGAAGTTGCTGCCAAATTGCAGGCGGCAGGCTTCCGCGCCGAGTTGGATTTGCGTAATGAAAAAATCGGTTACAAAATCCGCGACAACAGCCAATACCGTTTCCCTTATCAAATCGTTATCGGCGATAAAGAGAAACAAGAAAACAAAGTTGCGGTACGCCGCAAAGCGGAAGACTTGGGTTCTTTGGATTTGGATGATTTCATTGCGCAATTGCAGCAAGAAATCACTGATGCCCTCGTCAATCATTAATTTTTATAGGAGTATTCATCATCGCTCAAGAACGCGAAGCACGAATCAACGGTGAAATTACCGCCAAAGAAGTGCGTTTAATCAGTGAGTCAGGCGAACAGCTTGGTGTCGTTTCAGTTCGTGAAGCTTTGGCTATGGCCGAAGGGCAGGATGTCGATTTGGTAGAGATTTCCCCAACTGCTAAACCTCCTGTGTGCAAACTGATGGATTACGGTAAATACAAATACCAACAAGCCAAGAAGCGCGACGAAGCCAAGAAAAACCAAAAGCAGGTGCAAATTAAGGAAATCAAATTCCGTCCGGGTACAGATGAGGGCGATTATCAAATCAAGATGCGCAACATCAACCGCTTCCTTGCCGACGGCGATAAAGTCAAAGTGACATTGCGTTTCCGCGGCCGTGAAATGGCTCACCAGCAACTCGGCGCGCAACTTTTGGAACGTGTAAAAGAAGATTTGGCTGAAGTGGCGCAAATCGAGTCCTTTCCCAAAATGGAAGGCCGTCAAATGGTGATGATGATTGCGCCGAAGAAAAAATAAAGCTATAATTTTCCGCTTACTCCGATTGCCGCTTCGGAGTAAGTTTTCAATTGCGGCAAAAAACCGTGGCATTGTGGGTTCAAGTGTTTGAAACCGATGTTTTAAAACCCCCTAATGCCTTATCCGATAACGAATGGAGTTTTCCCATGCCTAAAATGAAAACCAAGTCTAGCGCGAAAAAACGCTTTAAAGTACTGGGTAACGGCGGTGTGAAACGCGCTCATGCGTTCAAACGCCACATCTTGACTAAAAAGACCACCAAAAACAAACGCCAACTGCGCGGTACCTCTATGGTAAATGATCGCGATTTGGCTTCTGTTGCTAAAATGTTACCCTACGCTTAAGGAGTTTAGAATATGCCACGCGTAAAACGCGGTGTTACCGCCCGTGCCCGTCACCAAAAAATCTTCGCGTTAGCCAAAGGCTATCGTGGTCGTCGTAAAAACGTTTACCGCGTTGCCAAGCAGGCGGTAATGAAAGCTGGTCAATACGCATACCGTGACCGCCGCCAACGCAAACGCCAATTCCGTCAATTGTGGATTGTTCGTATCAATGCAGGTGCGCGTGAAAACGGGTTGTCTTACAGCAAATTTATGAACGGTCTGAAACGCGCCTCTATCGAAATCGACCGCAAAGTATTGGCTGATTTGGCCGTGTTCGATAAAGCCGCTTTTGCACAATTGGTTGAAAAAGCCAAAGCTGCTTTGGCTGCTTAATCCAAAAAATTGAAAAGGAAGCTGCGGCTTCCTTTTTTCTTTGTTTGCGGAAATTCTATGTGATTGATTTTCTTTCTTTAAAGTCTATTTTTTTAAATAAATTTGCGTTAAAATACAGAAAATTTATCCAATGGATTGGCCGTGAAGAAAATAAGGTCGTCTGAAGAGTCTGATATGTCAGGCTATACAGGCGGCCTCGTTGTTTCAGGTGGCATATCATTAATTGACAGGCTTGATATTATGGAAAATGTAAACCGTATCGTTGCAGAAGGCATTGCCGCAGTAGAAGCTGCGCAAGACTTCAACGCTCTAGAACAAATCAAAGCCCGTTATCTTGGCAAAACCGGCGAGTTGACCGGACTTCTGAAAACTTTGGGGCAAATGTCGCCTGAAGAGCGCAAAACCATAGGTGCGCATATCAATGAATGCAAAAACCGGTTTCAGACGGCTTTTAATGCCAAACGCGATGCCCTCAACGAAGCCAAGCTGCAAGCCCGACTTGCCGCCGAAGCCCTCGACATTACCCTGCCCGGACGCGCTCAGGAAGGCGGCAGCCTGCATCCCGTAACCCTGACCTTGCAACGTGTGGTCGAACTCTTTCACGGAATGGGTTTCGAAGTGGCGGACGGGCCTGAAATCGAAGACGATTTTCACAATTTCCAAGCCCTGAACATCCCTGCAAACCATCCTGCCCGTGCGATGCAGGATACGTTTTACGTTGAAAACGGCGATGTTTTGCGTACGCACACTTCCCCGATTCAAATCCGCTATATGCTCGATAAAAAAGAGCCGCCCATCCGCATTATCGCCCCCGGCCGCGTTTACCGTGTGGACAGCGATGCCACGCACTCGCCTATGTTCCATCAGGCCGAGGGTTTGTGGGTAGAAGAGGGCGTAACTTTTGCCGACTTAAAAGCAGTGTTCACTGACTTTATCCGTCGCTTCTTTGAACGCGATGACCTACAAGTGCGTTTCCGTCCGTCTTTCTTCCCATTTACCGAGCCTTCTGCCGAAATCGACATCATGGGAGAAAACGGCAAATGGTTGGAAGTAGGCGGTTGCGGTATGGTACATCCTAATGTGTTGAAAAATGTCAATATCGACCCTGAAAAATATACCGGTTTCGCTTTCGGTATTGGTCTCGACCGCTTTGCCATGTTGCGCTACAACGTCAATGACCTGCGCTTGTTCTTCGATAACGATTTGAACTTCTTGAAGCAGTTTGAATAAATCTCAAATAAACCCAATGGATAAATTAACCCCGGAGCAGCGCAAAAAATGTATGCAGTCCAACAAAAGTACAGGGACGAAACCCGAGCTTGTGTTGGCGAAGGCAATGTGGGCTTTGGGGCTCAGGTATCGGAAAAATAGCGGAAGCATTTTTGGAAAACCTGATTTTTCATTTAAAAAATATAAAGTTGCCGTATTTGTCGATGGGGAATTCTGGCACGGTAAGGATTGGGAACAGAAAAAAGCGGTAATAAAGGGAAATCGTGAGTTTTGGATTGCCAAAATTGAGCGCAATATCCAAAGGGATATAGAAGTAACAGGCCGTCTGAAAGCCGAGGGCTGGACGGTTTTACGTTTTTGGAGTAACGATGTCGTCAAAAATACAACCTGCTGTGCCGAAAAAGTCAAAGAAATCATCCAAACAAGATGAATTGATTTACAAAAACAAGATTAAGGAAGATGGGCAGGATGAACGGTTAAAAGAAAAAGCAGCACAATACCGCCTTTTTGAAAACAACGATACTTTTCAGACGGCCTTGAAACCCAAATTTACCTTTATCGACTTGTTCGCAGGTATCGGGGGCTTCCGCATCGCGATGCAGAACTTGGGCGGGGAATACGTGTTTTCGAGCGAGTGGGACGAAAAAGCCAAACTGACGTACGAAGCCAATTTCGGAGAAGTGCCGTTTGGCGATATTACTTTGGAAGAAATCAAACAATACATTCCGAAGCAATTTGATGTGCTGTGTGGGTTTACCTTATCAAAATAAAGATTTTAGAAATATGAGGCTTTCTGATTATATTTTGAATAATAAAATAAATATAAATAATTTATCTGATAAACAGGTACAAGAAATTATTGACTATTTTTCTTCAGAAATAGACGACTGGTTATTGGCAAGCGAGAAGGAGTTAAAAGATTATGATGTATACCTATACAAATTAGTACTAGATGGACAGCAATATGTTCAGGGAATAAGAAAATCTGTATTGTACGATTTCCTTATGGAAAATCAGAAAGATAGCTGATAAAAATGAAAAAATGGACTAGAGATGAAACCCTGGTTGCCCTTTATCTTTATTACATCATTCCTTTTCAAAAGGTTAGTAAGGACAATCCTGTTATTCAAGAATATGCTGAAATACTGGGCAGGACACCGTCCGCACTCGGTATGAAGATAGGAAATTTGGGTCGTTTAGATCCTACGCTGAAAGTCAAAAATATTTCGGGATTAAGTAATGGCAGTAAAATGGATGTTGTCGTATGGAATGAGTTTTCAGGAGATTGGGAGCAACTTAATAAAGAATTTGAGGGAGTCATTTCCCAATACCAATCAAATGATGAGAATAGTAATATTGAAATAGAATCACCTGAGATTCCAAAGGGAAGGGAAAGGTTTGCAAGAATATCAGTACGCGTCAATCAGGGCTTTTTCCGTTCCAGTGTTTTGGCAGCATACAATAATCAATGTTGTATTACTGGATTAAAACAACCTGAATTGTTAGTTGCTAGTCATATCAAACCCTGGAGGGAAGATAAGGATAACCGTTTAAACCCAAGGAATGGGCTATGTTTGAATGCGTTACATGACAAAGCTTTTGATAGGGGGTTGTTAGGAATAGATGAAAATTTCAAAATTATATTTTCTCCACTACTGGCAAAAACAGAAGGATTTGATGATTTATTTAAACCATATGAAAATCGGATGATAAGACTGCCTGAAAGACTAAACCCAAGTCTGGAATTTTTAAAATTTCACAGAGAAAATATTTTTCAGAGTTGAGTAAATATCAACATTAACCAGAATTCTAAAACAGACTGTCTGAACGAAAATTGATAAAACAAAAGTTAATTAATTGATTGAGAACATAACATGCAATTCTCCTACTCATGGCTGAAAACCCAAGCCAATCCTGATCTTTCTGCCGATAAACTGGAACATCTTTTGACCATGGCCGGTTTGGAAGTGGAAGAAATCGATACTGCCGCCCCTGCTTTCAGTGGCGTGGTTGTTGCCGAAGTAAAATCTGTTGAAAAACATCCTGATGCAGACCGTTTGAACGTTACTCAAGTTGATGCCGGTACGGGCGAGTTGGTTCAGATTGTTTGTGGTGCGCCGAATGTCAAGCCGGGCATTAAAGTGCCGTGTTCGTTGCCGGTTGCCGTTTTGCCGGGCAATTTTAAAATTAAGCCGACTAAAATGCGCGGCGTACCATCAAACGGTATGCTGTGTTCGACCAATGAACTGGGTTTGCCTGATGATGGTGTAGACGGCCTGCACATTCTGCCTGAAGATGCGCCTGTCGGTACCAACATCCGCGAATACTTGGATTTGGACGATATGCTGTTTACGTTGAAAATTACGCCTAACCGCGCTGATTGCTTGAGTGTTAAGGGCATTGCGCGTGAGGTTTCTGCGTTGACTCAATGTGCGTTTACGCCTGTTGAAATTCAGACGGCCCCTATCGGCAGTGAGAAAAAACAGGCTGTCCGTATTGATGCACCGGCTGACTGCGGCCGTTTTATCAGCCGCGTTATTGAAAATGTCAACGCGAAAGCGGCTACTCCTGATTGGATGAAACAACGTTTGGAACGCAGCGGTATCCGCAGCATTTCCGCATTGGTGGACATTGGCAACTATGTGATGCTGGAAATCGGTCAGCCTATGCATGTTTTCGATGCTGATAAGCTGTCGGGCAGTTTGATTGTCCGCCGTGCTCAAAATGGCGAGACTTTGGCGTGTCTGAATGAGAAGACGGTTACTTTGGCTGACAATACACTGGTGGTCGCTGATGAAAAAGGTGCGTTGAGCTTGGCCGGCTTGATGGGTGGCGCGGCGAGCGCGGTTTCAGACGGCACGCAAAATATCGTGCTGGAAGCGGCTTGGTTTGAGCCCGAAATCATCGTCGGCAAATCGCGCCAATACGGTTTCGGTTCGGATTCGTCGTTCCGCTTCGAGCGCGGCGTGGATTACCGTTTGCAGGCGGATGCCATTGAACGCGCCACCGAATTGGTTTTGCAGATTTGCGGCGGTGCGGCAGGCGAGATGGTGGAAGCACAAGGTAAATTGCCCGAAGCCAAGCAGGTCGGATTGCGTTTGGGTCGTCTGAAAACCGTGTTGGGCGTGGACATTCCTGCCGAACAGGTGGAAACCATTTTGCAACACTTGGGTCTGCAGCCTGAGAAAACGGCGGAAGGCTTCCGCATTACCGCGCCGAGCTTCCGTTTCGACATCGAAATTGAGGCTGATTTGATTGAAGAAATCGGACGCGTTTACGGCTATGAAAACATCCCCGACGATTACACGTCAGGCCGTCTGAAAATGTCGGAACTGCCCGAAACACGCCGTCCGCGTTTTGCCGTTTACAACGAAATGGCGGCGCGCGGCTACCGCGAAGTGATCAGCTATGCCTTCGTTGACGAGCAGTGGGAACTCGATTTTGCCGCCAACGCCGCCCCCATCCGCCTGCAAAACCCGCTGGCGGCGCAATATGCCGTGATGCGTTCTACGTTGATTGGCGGCTTAGTGGAAATTTTGCAAAACAACCTGAACCGCAAGCAAAACCGCGTGCGCGTGTTTGAAATCGCCTGCGTGTTCGGCAAAGGTTCAGACGGCCGGTTTGTCCAAAACGAACGCATCGGCGGTCTGTGGTACGGCGCGGCGATGCCCGAACAATGGGGTGAGAAAACGCGCAATGCGGATTTTTACGACATCAAGGCGGACGTGGAAAATCTGTTGAAAAACAAAGCGGTCGAGTTCGTTAAAACCGGACATCCCGCCCTGCATCCCGGACGTGCCGCCAATATCGTTTCAGACGGCAAAGTCATCGGCTTTGTCGGCGAACTGCATCCGAAATGGCTGCAAAAATACGACCTGCCGCAAGCGCCGCTGGTATTTGAAATCGATATGGCGGCTGTGTTGGAATGCGGGAAAACGCGCTATCGGGCCGTATCGAAATTCCAGCCGGTGCGCCGCGATTTGGCGTTTGTGATGCCGGAAGTTATGAATCATGATGATTTACTGCTTGTCTTGAAAGGCGCAGCAAACAAGTTGGTACAGGAAATCAGCGTGTTTGACGTGTATCGCGGCACGGGTCTGCCCGAAGGGATGAAGAGCGTGGCGGTTAAAGTGATTTTGCAGGATATGGAAAACACGCTGACGGATGAGGCGGTCGAGCCGCTTATTGGAAAACTGATTGGCGTGGCAACGGAGGCAGGGGCGCGGCTTCGCAGTTAAAAAATAAATATTCGCTTGAATTTTAAATAAAAATTGGTAATAATCCACAACTGTTACAACAGAAGGTAATCATATGACACTAACTAAAGCAGAACTGGCCGATATTTTGGTGGATAAAGTCAGCAACGTCACCAAAAACGATGCCAAAGAAATTGTCGAACTCTTTTTTGAAGAAATCCGCAGCACTTTGGCAAGCGGCGAAGAAATCAAAATTTCCGGTTTCGGAAATTTCCAGTTGCGCGACAAGCCGCAACGCCCGGGCCGTAATCCGAAAACCGGCGAGGAAGTGCCGATTACCGCCCGCCGCGTGGTAACTTTCCATGCCAGCCAGAAACTCAAAGGCATGGTGGAACACTACTATGACAAACAACGTTGATTTGACGATTCCTGCAAAACGCTATTTCACGCTGGACGAGTTGTGCGGACTGTTGCAAATCAGCCCCTATGGTTTTGCGCAATGGCAGCATGATCACGGTGTGGTTGTCGGTTACGGCGGAGAACGCTACACCCGTTTGGATGTGGTGAAACTGTTGAAACTGAAGAGCACGTTTGCACCGTATGCAGAAGGTGCGGAATCGGGTTCGGACGGCAACCGTCCGGTTACGCTTCAGGAAATCGGAGACGGTCTGAAAGACCTGTTGGAGGATTTGGATAAGGAGTTGTGCTGATTTGAGACCGGTTGCAGGTATGCAGCCGGTTTTGTTTTACACGCTAAAAATAATTATTGCGTGATTTCACATTGTTTCGGCTTGAAGCACATGGTTTTGTAATCATTTACAGGCAGCTCGCTTGGAATCCTGTTCGGGCGGTTTGCTGTTTACTTAAATATAAGGATGACGGTCAATGAGATTTTTCGGTATCGGTTTTTTGGTGCTGCTGTTTTTGGAAATTATGTCGATTGTGTGGGTTGCCGATTGGCTGGGCGGCGGTTGGACGCTGTTTCTAATGGCGGCAACCTTTGCCGCCGGTGTGCTGATGCTCAGGCATACGGGGCTGTCCGGTCTTTTATTGGCTGGCGCGGCGGTAAAAAGTAGTGGGAAGGTATCTGTTTATCAGATGTTGTGGCCTATCCGTTATACGGTGGCGGCGGTGTGTCTGATGAGTCCGGGATTCGTATCCTCGGTGTTGGCGGTATTGCTGCTGCTGCCGTTTAAGGGAGGGGCAGTGTTGCAGGCAGGAGGTGCGGAAAATTTTTTCAACATGAACCAATCGGGCAGAAAAGAGGGATTTTTCCACGATGACGATATTATCGAGGGAGAATATACGGTTGAAGAGCCTTACGGCGGCAATCGTTCCCGAAACGCCATCGAACACAAAAAAGACGAATAAATATGAATGGAATGCCGTCTGAAGGTTCAGACGGCATTTTTCCGGTTTGAAAATATAGTGGATTAACAAAAACCAGTACGGCAAGGCGAGGCAACGCCGTACTGGTTTTTGTTAATCCACTATAAATTTAATCCACTATAAAATAGGGCTGTAACCTTCAATCGGAATTTGTTGCCTGCGGGATATACGGTATGAGTGTTTGGGATATATGGGACAGGATGGTGGAAATCTATCATAAGTATAAGAAGCCGTGCCTGGTTTTAGCAGTGGATTTTGTGATGGGTATGGTATTCATAGAGCCGAATGAGGAGCCGTGCATCGGCAGATGCTATGCGCCTATGCCGGAGTCCCCTGATTTTGCCAACGCTGTTGCGATGGCTGTTGCTATGATCTGTATCGTATTTATCTATGATTGATTGAAGCGTTGGGCGGAGGCTGTGTGAAACGGTATTGGGCGTTGGGTCGTCTGATTCCAATCAGGCTTGAGGAATGCGAAACGGTGTGCGCTTATGTTGCGGACGATTTGTTTCGCGGTTTTTCGCCCGAAACGGATGGAAAGGTGTGGGAAGCGGTCTGTCGGAGTAGAATACGCTTTTTGCGTTTGAATGCAGTAATAAGAAAAGAGAGAAACTTATGCCGTCTGAACATCAACACACATCATCATTACTTAATTTCGACCGTACCCATCTGCTCCATCCCTATACTTCCATGACCGATCCGCTTCCCGTTTATCCTGTCAAACGTGCAGAAGGGGTGTTTATCGAATTGGCGGACGGCACGCGGCTGATTGACGGGATGTCGTCTTGGTGGTGTGCGATACACGGTTACAATCATCCCGTTTTGAATCAGGCGGTTGAGAATCAGATGAAACAAATGGCGCACGTGATGTTCGGCGGCCTGACGCACGAGCCGGCGGTGGAGCTGGGCAAGTTGTTGGTCGGGATTTTGCCGCAGGGGCTGGACCGTATTTTTTATGCGGATTCGGGTTCGGTTTCGGTAGAAGTCGCGTTGAAAATGGCGGTGCAATACCAGCAGGCGCGGGGTCTGACGGCGAAGCAGAATATTGCGACGGTACGGCGCGGGTATCACGGCGATACTTGGAACGCGATGTCCGTTTGTGATCCGGAAACGGGGATGCACCATATTTTCGGCAGCGCGTTGCCGCAGCGTTATTTTGTCGATAATCCGAAAAACCGTTTCGACGATGAATGGGACGGGGCGGATTTGCAGCCTGTCCGCGCCTTGTTTGAAGCGCATCATGTGGATATTGCCGCCTTTATTTTAGAACCGGTCGTGCAAGGCGCGGGCGGCATGTATTTTTATCATCCGCAGTATCTTCGCGGCTTGCGCGATTTGTGCGACGAATTTGATATCGTGTTGATTTTTGACGAAATCGCCACCGGATTCGGGCGCACGGGCAAGATGTTTGCCTGCGAACACGCGGAGGTCGTGCCGGATATTATGTGTATCGGCAAGGGTTTGAGCGGCGGCTATATGACGCTGGCGGCGGCAATCACTTCGCAAAAAGTTACCGAAACGATTTCACGCGGCGAAGCGGGCGTGTTTATGCACGGCCCGACATTTATGGCGAACCCGCTGGCGTGTGCCGTTGCCTGTGCTTCGGTCAAGCTGCTTTTATCCCAAGACTGGCAGGCAAATATCCGCCGTATCGAAAGCATCTTAAAAGGCCGTCTGAAAGCCGCGTGGGACATTCGCGGCGTGAAAGACGTGCGCGTTTTGGGTGCTATCGGCGTGATAGAGTTGGAAAAAGGCGTGGATATGGCGCGTTTTCAAGCGGATTGTGTGGCGCAGGGCATTTGGGTACGCCCGTTCGGCAGGCTGGTGTATCTGATGCCGCCCTATATCATTTCAGACGGCATTTTGACCAAACTTGCCGATAAAACCGTGCAAATCTTGAAGGAACACAGCAAATGAAAGGCGTTTACTTCGTCAGCGGTATAGACACGGACATCGGCAAAACCGTCGCCACCGGTATGTTGGCAAAACAATTGTTGCAGCAGGGCAAAAGCGTGATTACGCAAAAGCCCGTGCAAACCGGTTGCCAAGACATCGCCGAAGACATCGCCGTCCACCGTAAAATCATGGGCATACCCATGCAGGAAGCTGATGAACAGCGTCTGACTATGCCTGAAATCTTCAGCCATCCCGCCTCGCCCCACCTTGCCGCCCGACTGGACGGCAGGGGTTTGGACTTGGACAAAATCCGCACCGCCACACAAGAATTGGCGGCGCAGTACGAAGTCGTTTTGGTCGAAGGCGCGGGCGGGTTGATGGTACCACTGACGGAAAAGCTGTTAACCATTGATCATATTCAGCAACAGGCTTATCCCGTCATCCTTGTTACCAGCGGACGGCTGGGAAGCATTAATCACACCCTGCTCAGTTTCGTCGTGCTCAAACAATACGGCATTCGCCTGCACAGCCTCGTGTTTAACCACATCCACGACAGCCGCGACGCACACGTCGCCCAAGACAGCCTGAACTATCTGCAATGCCGTCTGAAAGCCGATTTTCCCGAAGCGGAATGGATGGAGTTGGCAAAAACAGGCGCGGTATAAAGATTGGGAAAGATATGGAACACCTATTTGGGAAATGGCTGCCCGACTTGCCCGCCCCCGTTTCAGACGGCATCGACCTGCCGATGAGCCGGTTATTGAAAGCCCGGTCGCTGACCGCCGCATTGTGCGCCTTGCCGCATACATTTTCGGTGGAACTGCTGAAACTGGGCGAAGCGGAAACGGAATACGGACGGCGGAGGGTGCGCGATGTGCTTCTGAAACTGGACGGCACTGCTGTTGTGCAGGCACGAAGCGCGTGCAGCGTCGGTTCGGCGTTTTGGCAAAACATTTTGGACTGCGGCACACGCCCTTTGGGCGAGCGTCTGTTTCAAGCCGATTTGGAAGGGGCGCGTTCGGCGTTTGAGTTTGCCGTTTCCAGTGAAGGATGCGGACGGTACTTTGCCGCGCGGCGTTCTCGGTTTTCCCATCAAGGCGAGGAAATGCTGCTGACCGAGTATTTTCTGCCCGAACTGAAACGCTTTATCGGATAAAATACCGTTTTTTCAAGCTGTGCGGCAACCTGCATCTAAACCACATTTTAATATAAGAGACTCCAATTTAGATACAGGACATGTCGATGGTACTCACGGACACTATAATTTTTAGTAAGAAATATGAATATAATAGAAATAATAAGTAGGAATCGTTTTCTAAAACAAATATATCCTAGTGGCATAATGGATATTTCACTAGTCTCTTTTTCAACTGACTTGTCTAATTGTATTTTAACTATCCGAACAAGTACAAAGCCTTCTGTAGAAATCGAAAAATGGGGGCTGTGGCTAAAAGATTATGATACAGTTGAAATTGAATTAAGAAATAGCTTTATTAAAGGAATGAAATGTCAAAATTGGTCGCATAACAATAGAAATATATGCCAAGTAGAAATAAAGAACCAAGAAGATGGTCTAAAAATAATAAGATTTTACGACAATAATTCAAATTGGTTATTGGAACTAGAAGTTTATGGATTAGTTTTCCAAGGGTGTAAGACTTATATGAAAGAGGGTTATGAATCTTAAATCCCCTTTATTTTTACGACTGTCCGATCGTTTGGACGTTTATATCAGACTGATGAGGGCGGACAAGCCCATTGGGACGCTGCTTTTACTGTGGCCGACCTACTGGGCATTGTGGCTGGCTTCAGACGGCATTCCCGATTTGGCGGTATTGGCGGCGTTTACAATCGGCACGTTTTTAATGCGCAGTGCCGGCTGCGTCATCAACGACTTTGCCGACCGCGATTTTGACGGTGCTGTCGAGCGCACCAAAAACCGTCCGTTCGCACAGGGCAGGGTCAAGAAAAAAGAAGCCCTGCTGCTGACGGCATTTTTGTGTCTGCTTGCCGCATTGTGCCTGATTCCGCTGAATCATCTGACATGGCTGATGAGCCTGCCCGCGCTGTTCCTTGCGCTGACTTACCCGTTTACCAAACGCTTTTTTCCGATTCCCCAATTTTATCTGGGACTTGCCTTTTCCTTCGGCATCCCGATGGCGTTTGCCGCAGTGGGCAACAGCGTTCCCGTTGAAGCGTGGATACTCTTTGCCGCCAATGTTTTATGGACACTGGCTTACGATACCGTCTATGCAATGGCGGACAAAGAGGACGATTTGAAAATCGGCATCAAAACCTCCGCCGTCACGTTCGGGCGTTACGACATCGCCGCCGTTATGCTGTGTCATGGCGGCTTTACCCTGCTGATGGCAGTATTGGGTGCGGTTATCGGTGCGGCATGGGCATATTGGACGGCAATCCCCATCGTCCTGCTGCTGCAATACCGCCAATATGCCGCCATCAAAAGCCGCGTCCGGCAAATCTGTTTTGAAACGTTTTTGGCAAACAACAGAATCGGTTGGGTGTGGTTTGCCGCTATTTTTGCCCATACGTTTTTCGCGAAATAAGGCAGGGCAATGCCGTCTGAAGAACCGTAAACTGCTTTGGACGGCATTTCTATCTGTGCCGAAAAGCGTTAAAATATGTTTTTGAAACGCTGTGTTATGTCAGCCCGTGCCGTATGCGGGATTGAGGTTTGCCCCGGCAGTCGGTACAATCCTTCTGTTTTGCGATGTCTGAAAAGAGAAGCTTATGAGCCTTATCGGCGAAATTTTGCCTTTGTCCCATATTGTTTTGGATATGGAGGTGGGCAGTAAAAAAAGGCTGTTTGAGGAAGCGGGCCTGCTTTTGGAACGCGAATCCTCATTGTCCCATGCTGATGTTTTCGAATGTCTTTTTGCCCGTGAAAAACTCGGTTCGACCGGTTTGGGGCAGGGTGTCGCCATCCCCCACGGCCGCCACGCGAGCGTGAAGCAGGCGACGGGCGCGTTCATCCGTACGCGCGAACCCGTCGGATTCGACGCGCCTGACGGCAAACCGGTTTCACTGGTTTTTATCTTGCTGGTGCCGGAAAACGCAACGGGCGAGCATTTGGAAGTCTTATCCAAACTGGCCGGCAAGTTTTCCCAAAAAAGCATCAGAGAATCGCTGATGACGGTTGCTTCTGCGGAAGAAGCCCGCGCCATCCTGACCGAAGAATAAAATATGCCCAGTATCTCCGTCCGCCGCCTGTTTGACGACAACCAATACAAGTTGCAACTTGCCTGGGCCGCCGGCAATTCGGGTGCGGACAACCGTATCGGCGTAGAGGCGGACAAGCCCGTCCTCGCCCTGGTCGGACACCTGAATTTCATCCATCCCAACCAAATCCAAGTGGTCGGTTTGGCGGAGTCGGAATATCTGAACCGCCTCGAATCGGGGGAGACGGGTTATCAGTTCGGAGACCTGTTCGATATTTCCATGTCTTTGGTCATTGTGGCAAACGATTTGCCGGTTTCCCCGGGGCTGCGCGACTACTGCCACAAAAACGACATCCCCCTGTTGACTTCCAAACTCGAAAGCCCTTATCTGATGGATGTGTTGCGGATTTACCTGCAACGCACCTTGGCAGCATCGTCCGTCAAACACGGCGTATTTCTCGATGTGTTTGAAATCGGCGTGCTGATTACCGGACATTCTGGTTTGGGTAAGAGCGAATTGGCATTGGAACTGATTTCGCGCGGCCATAGCCTGATTGCCGACGATGCGGTCGAGCTGTTCCGCATCGGTCCGGAAACATTGGAAGGGCGTTGTTCGCCTATGCTGCGCGATTTTTTGGAAGTGCGCGGCTTGGGGATACTCAATATCCGCCATATTTTCGGCGAAACTTCCATCCGCCCCAAAAAAATCCTGCAACTCATTATCAATTTGGTCGAGGCGGACGACGAGTATATGAAGCAGCTCGACCGGTTGAGCATCCGCACCGAAACCGAATCCATCCTCAACGTCAACGTCCGTTCGGTTACGCTGCCCGTCGCCGTCGGACGCAACCTTGCCGTTTTGGTTGAGGCGGCGGTACGCAATTACATTTTGCAGTTGCGCGGCAAAGACAGTACGCGCGAATTTTTGGAACGCCATCAGACGCAACTTAAAGAAAACGAACAGAATCATGAAAATCGTCCTGATTAGCGGGCTTTCCGGCTCGGGCAAATCCGTTGCACTGCGCCAAATGGAAGATTTGGGCTATTTTTGCGTGGACAACCTGCCCTTGGAAATGCTGCCGTCGCTGGTGTCGTACCATATCGAACGTGCGGACGAAACCGAATTGGCGGTCAGCGTCGATGTGCGTTCCGGCATAGACATTGCCCAAGCGCGCGAGCAGATTGCCTATCTGCGCGGACTCGGACACAGGGTGGAAGTTTTGTTTGTCGAGGCGGAAGAGGCCGTGCTGGTCCGCCGCTTTTCCGAAACCCGGCGCGGACATCCTTTGAGCAATCAGGATATGACGCTGTTGGAAAGCCTGAAAAAAGAGCGCGAATGGCTGTTCCCGCTTAAGGAAATCGCCTACTGTATCGACACTTCCAAGATGAATGCCCAACAGCTCCGCCATGCAGTCCGGCAGTGGCTGAAGGTTGAGCGTACCGGACTGCTGGTGGTTTTGGAGTCCTTCGGGTTCAAATACGGTGTGCCGAACAACGCCGATTTTATGTTCGATATGCGCAGTCTGCCCAACCCGTATTACGATCCCGAGTTGAGGCCTTACACCGGTATGGACAAGCCCGTTTGGGATTATTTGGACGGACAGCCGTTGGCGCAGGAAATGGTTGACGGCATCGAAAGGTTTGTTACGCGTTGGTTGCCGCGTTTGGAGGATGAAAGCAGGAGCTACGTTACCGTCGCCATCGGCTGTACCGGCGGGCAGCATCGTTCGGTCTATATTGTCGAAAAACTCGCCCGAAGGTTGAAAGGGCGTTATGAATTGCTGATACGGCACAGGCAGGCGCAAAACCTGTCGGGCCGCTAATCCCGTCAAACCATTATGCCGTCTGAAACCCCGTCCGCCGTTTCAGACGGCATTTCAAATATTGAGAAGAAAGAACAGACATGGCAATCCAATGGTTTCCCGGCCATATGAACAAGGCAAGAAAAGCCATCGCCGAGCGTGCCAAAAGCGTTGATATGGTGATTGAAATGCTGGACGCGCGTATGCCCGCCTCCAGCGAAAATCCACTGTTGGCGCAGCTTTCCAAAGGTAAGCCCAAACTCAAAATTTTAAACAAGCAAGACCTTGCCGACCCTGAACGCACAAAGGTCTGGCTTGACCACTACAACAGCCGCCCCGACACCCGGGCCATCGCCCTCGATTCCTCCGAAACCGGCGCACACGGCAAAATCACCCAAGCCTGCCGCGCGATGATTCCCCACCGGCAAGGCATAGACAAACCCCTGCGCGTTTTGATTTGCGGCATTCCCAACGTCGGCAAATCCACCCTCATCAATGGAATGATAGGCAAAAAATCCGCCAAAACCGGCAACGAACCCGGCATTACCAAAGCCGAACAACGCCTTTTCCTTGCCGACGACTTCTGGCTGTACGACACCCCGGGAATGCTGTGGCCGAAAATCATCGTCGAAGAAAGCGGCTACAACCTCGCCGCCGGCGGCGCAGTCGGACGCAACGCATTGGACGAAGAAGAAGTCGCCCTCGAACTTTTAGACTACCTCCGCCGCCACTACCTCCCTATGCTGCAAGAACGCTACCAAGCCGACAAAGACCCCAGCAGCCACTGGGACGACAACTCGTGGCTCGAATGGATAGCCAAAAAACGCGGCGCAGTCCTCAGCGGCGGACGGGTCAACTACCAAAAAGCCGCCGAAAACATCCTCACGGACTTCCGCGAAGGCAAAATCGGCAGAATCACCCTTGAAACACCGAACCAATGGGAAACTTGGCTTAAAAAAGCACGTCAGAAAGAAGCCGAACTCAAAGCCATTCGCGAAGCCAGAAAAGCAGAGCGCAAAGGGCAGAAGCCTTCGGAAGCATAAAGAATGCCGTCTGAAAAATATTTTTCAGGCAGCTTCTCTCTACTCCAACCGATTTCAGACGGCATATCCAAACCCATGCCGTTTCAGCACGGATACCCGTATGACCGACAAAATTTCTCCCGACGCGCTGATTGAAGCCGCACTGCTGACCCAAACCGAACCGCTGACCGAAAAATCTATGCGCGAACTGTGTGTGCCGCCGTTGTCGCAAGACAAACTGATTGATGTGTTGGCGCAGTTGAAAACGCGTTGGCAGGATAGGGCGTTGCAACTGGTGCATACGCAGGAGGGCTGGCGTTTTCAGATTGTTCAGACGGCATTCGAGCGGCTGGGCAGCCTGCAAGAACAGCGTGCGCCGCGCTACTCCCGCGCCGTGATGGAAACACTGGCGATTATCGCCTACCAGCAGCCCGTAACGCGCGGCGACATCGAAGGTATACGCGGCGTGGCGGTGTCGCAGAACGTGATGCAGACCTTGCAGGATCGGGGGTGGATTGAAGTCATCGGACATCGGGACACATTGGGAAAACCCGCATTGTGGGCAACAACGGCAACTTTTCTCAGCGATTTGCGCTTGGACGGTTTGGAAGAACTGCCGCCGCTGACCGAACTGGGCGAACTGGTTTTGCCCGATTTGATAGAAATGCCGCCTACGGATGAAGAAGAGCCGGAAACCGTACCGTCCGATACCCTGCCCAACTGAAATTCCAAATGCCGTCTGAAACGCACATTGCTTCAGACGGCATTGCAACAAATAAGCAGATAAAAACAAACACTAAGCAAAATTAAGGAAAAACTTATTTTTAATTTAAAAAATCTTAGATATAATTCGTATATCTAAAGTTGATATTGCTTTTGTCGGTAGAATTGCTAAGGAATCCTCACAATGCTTCTAACACTTTCTTTGCGTGATTTTGTCATTGTCGAAAATCTGAATCTGGATTTTCAAAGCGGTTTTACCGTTTTGACCGGCGAGACCGGCGCGGGCAAGTCCATTACTTTGGATGCGATTGGTCTGCTGTTGGGCGATAAGGCCGATTACAGCCAAGTCCGCAGCGGCGCAAAAGAAGCGCAGTTGTCGGCATTGTTCGATATTTCCCATTTGCCTGCTTTAAAAGCAGAATTGCGTGAACAAGGGCTGTTGGATGAGGGCGGGGAAGAACTCAGTATCCGCCGCATTATCGATGCCAAAGGCAAAAGCCGCAGTTTTATCAACAATCAGGCGGCTACCTTGGCGCAACTCAAAGCCGTCGGCGGGCAGCTTATCGACATCCACGGGCAAAACGACCATCATTCGCTTAATCAGGAAGCTGCCCAGCGCGAATTGTTGGACGCATTTGTGGGCGGCAGGGTGCAGGCGGAAACCGTCAGGCAGCTTTATCAAAACTGGGCCAATGCGAAAAAAGCCCTCCAAGAGGCGCAGGAACACGCCGATGCCGTCATTATCGAGCGGGAGCGTCTGGAATGGCAGTTTAACGAACTGAATCAGTTGGACATTAAACAAGGCGAATGGGAAGCTCTCAGCCAAAGCCACGACAGCCTTGCCCATTCTGCCGAATTGTTGCAGGCCGCCGAAGAAGTCGGAAGCAAGATTGACGGCGACAACGGCATCCAACGCCATATCTATCAATGTCAAAAACTATTGGCCAATCTGCAAAACATCGAGCCGCGCTTTGCCGAGAGCCTGAATATGTTGGCAAGCATCGAGGCCGAATTGGGCGAAATCAGTGCCAATATGCGCGATGTGGCAGGACACAGTGACATCAACCCCAATGAATTGGCGGCACAGGAACAGCGTATGGGTGAACTGATGGGGATGGCGCGGAAATACCGGATTGAACCCGAAGAGTTGCCTGCCAAGTTGGCAGAAATCGAAGAACGCCTGCAAAGTCTTCAAGCTGCCGCTGATTTGGACGCGCTCGAGCATAATGTTGCCCACAATTTTGCCGAATATCAGGAAGCTGCCCACATCCTTTCTGCCATGCGCCATCAGGCGGCAGGGCGTTTGAGTAGCGAAACGACCGAGCATATGCAACACCTTGCCATGAAAGGCGCGCGTTTCGACATCGTCCTGTTGCCTTCGTCGCCGACGGCACACGGTTTGGAGCAGGTTCAATTTCAAGTTGCCGCTAACAAAGGCAATCCGCCCCGCCCGCTGAACAAAGTCGCCTCCGGCGGCGAATTGGCGCGTATCAGCCTTGCCTTACAGGTTGTTGCCAGCCAATATACCCAAGTTCCCACCCTGATTTTTGATGAGGTCGATACCGGTATTGGAGGGGGAGTGGCTGAAATGGTCGGCAAGGCATTACGTGCGTTGGGCAGAAAACATCAGGTGCTTGCCGTTACCCATCTTCCGCAAGTCGCATCCTGCGGAGAAAACCACTGGCGGGTGCGCAAGCACAGCGAGGGAGAGCAAACCGTCAGCGAAATCAGTATATTGGATGAAATACAACGGATCGAAGAGGTTGCCCGTATGTTGGGCGGAGAAGTTATTACCGATACGACGCGGCAACATGCGGCAGAATTGCTGCAACTTGCGTCGAAAAATAGTTTATTTTAAAATCAATCAGTTATAAAAATAACTGAAAATAGAAGTCTAAAATAATAGACAGGACTCAGATAAATCCGTATTATCACGCTTTCTTAATCACTTGAACAAGTGATTGTGCCGCACCCGTAGCTCAGTTGGATAGAGTATCTGGCTACGAACCAGAGGGTCGGGCGTTCGAATCGCTCCGGGTGCGCCAGTAAGAAAATACAATATGCGCCCATCGTCTAGCGGTTAGGACATCGCCCTTTCACGGCGGTAACCGGGGTTCGATTCCCCGTGGGCGTGCCAATTCAAAATGCCTCCGATTATATCGGAGGCATTTCTCATTTCTCATTTCTCATTTCTCATTTCTCATTTCTCATTTCTCATTTCTCATACTATTGAGTCCTCGAGAAGGGAAATAAAAATTAACATCCTTATATATTGAGTTCCTGAGAAGGGAAGATTAACAAAAATTAACGCCCTTTGCTTCATACAAGTAACAGGGCTTTTTCATCCCTTCCTTATCTAACAGGGGGTACAGAAACCGAAGCGGCTGGCAGGGTTAAGGAAGTCTTCGAATGTTACGGAAAATTCATCTTGGACAGCAAAGGCAATTTGTTAGGCATTCCTTACTCCTTATTTTGGGAAGAAAACGTTATGGGTGTTTTCGATATTTTACCGTGAGGATTGGTATGTTTATTTGAATATGATTTTTTGTGGTCGGGACGGCATGCGGCAAAGGCTTAAGGAATCAGGTTCTGCCTTCTGACGATGGCGCGGATGACGGTGCGGTTGGGGTGTAGGGCGTGGCGCAGGCGTTGTGAAAAGAGATGGGGCAAGCCTAGGATTTCGGCGGCAACGGCGGCGGCGCAGATGGGGGCGGTGGCAAGCCCGCGTGTGCCGTGGGCGGTATTGGTGTAGGCATTGGGCAGATATGGGCATGTGGTGTCGATGCGGTAGTTTTTGTCCAGTGCAAGTTTGGCGTAAGTCTGCCGCATGGCGGCAATGTCGCCGAGTGCGCCGACGACGGGGAGGTGGTCGGGGCTGTCGCAGCGTATGGCGGCGTGCCCTTGGTGTTTTTGGGGGTTTGGGTTGGCGGCAAACAATGATTCGGCAAGGGCGGGGTTAAGGTGTGCCAATGCTTGGCGGTTTGAGGCTTCTTCGGCTTCGTTCCATCCGGTATTGCTGCTGTTGGGAATAAAACTCGCGCCGTAGCAGTGCAGTCCGTGCCACGACGGGCTGATGTAGCTTTCGCCTGAAACGGCGCAACGCAGTTGTTCGGAAAACGGGGTGGACGGTGTGAGGCCGGTTTGTCCGCGTATTTGCCTGAGGGGTAGGGCGGCGAGGTTGGTTTCGGGCAGGCAGGGGCTGTGCGCGCCGGTGCAGTAGATGATGTGTGTGGCGGTAAATGTGCCGTTTGGCGTGCTTGCAATCCACTTTTCTCCGTCGTGGGAAATGCCGGTTAACGTTGTGTTTTCATATAGTTCGATCAGCGGATGGCTGAGGAGGGTGCGGACGAATGCGGGCGGATTGAGCCATACGCCGTGTTGCCAGTAGAGTCCGCATAATGGTTCGGCGTAGGGCGTGTTCAGCGGGATGCCGGCGATTTTTTCGGCTTCTGCAGACGTGATGCTGCGGTAGAGGTGGTTATGGTGTTTTTGCAAACCCAATTCGTGATTGCGTTGTTGTTCGGTGCGGCTGTAATTGAGGTGGATGATGCCGTTGCCGCCCCAAGTGTCGGAGTCGGGCAGGATGTGTCCGAGCAGGCGTTTGGTGTAGCCGTAGCCGGCAAGCAGCAGTTCGGTCTGTCCGGTGTCGTGCGGCGAGATTTTGGCGTAAAGCAGCCCTTGCCGGTTGCCGCTGGCGGCTTGAGCGGCTTTTCGGGCTTCCAATACGGTAACGGAAATGCCGTGTGATGCTAAGGCGTGGGCGGTCGATGCGCCGGCAATGCCTGCACCGATGACGAGGACGTGTTCCGGTTTTTTCCGTTCGGATGTTTGTGGAAGTGCAAACCAGGGTTTGTCGGACTTGCTTTCGGTTTGCGGGATGGCTTCGGTCTGCCAGGAAATGTGGTGGAAGTGTTCGTGCAGGCGGCGGGTGCGTGAAGGGGGAACCAGCCAGAAGCGGACATCGGGCAGGATGTGTTCGATGAGGTTGATGCTGTCGAACTGGAGGCACTGGGTTGCCTGATCCAAACGGTGCTTCAGACGGCATTCCGAGTCCGAAGCATCTTGTGCGGTTTGAAAATCGGGAATCTGATTATCGGGGAGGCAGACAATCAGGTTGAGCGGGTGTGCGTGTTTGCGGATGGTTTGGTCGAGTGTGCGGATGTCGGGAATGCCGTCCCATACGAGATTGTCCATATCAATGCCGTCTGAAGTGTGGGTTTGAATATCGGTATCGGGATAAAGCTGTTAAAATACGCGCCGTTTAAAGGCACGCGTACGCCTGCCGGATATTGTATGCCGAACCGAGGTGTTTTTTGAATAATATTCCTGTTGAAATCCGTTTGTTGAAAAACCGTGCCGTGTTGGTTTTGACTTATGGGGACGAACCTAAAAATCTGCCTGCCGAATTTTTACGCGTCTATTCGCCGAGTGCGGAAGTGCGCGGACACGGCGTGGGACAGGATGTTTTGCAGACCGGTAAGGCGGATGTGCAGATTACGGATTTGCAGCCTGTCGGACAGTATGCGCTGAAAATCAGTTTTTCGGACGGGCACGACAGCGGTCTTTACGATTGGGCGTATCTGCACAGACTGGCATACGGATACGATGCGATGTGGCAGGAATATTTGGACAAATTGGCGGCGGCGGGCGCGTCGCGTTTTGAAAAGCAATCAGATTGTTAAGTTTGGGATGCCGTAGGGCGGTATCAGGGAGGTGGTTAGAATATGGGCGGACAAAAAACGCATTTCGGGTTCAGCACGGTCAACGAAGATGAGAAAGCCGGAAAAGTGGCGGAAGTGTTTCACTCCGTCGCCAAAAACTACGACATTATGAATGATGTGATGTCGGCAGGGCTGCACCGCGTATGGAAGCATTTTACCATCCATACGGCGCACCTGAAAAAAGGAGATAAAGTGTTGGACATTGCGGGCGGTACGGGCGATTTGTCGCGCGGTTGGGCGAAACGGGTCGGCAAGGAAGGCGAGGTTTGGCTGACCGATATTAATTCTTCTATGCTGACCGTCGGGCGCGACCGTCTGTTGAACGAAGGCATGATTTTACCCGTGTCGCTTGCCGATGCGGAAAAACTGCCTTTCCCCGACAATTATTTCAACTTGGTCTCCGTGGCGTTCGGCTTGCGGAACATGACGTATAAAGATGCCGCGCTTAAGGAAATGTACCGTGTTTTGAAACCGGGCGGTACGTTGCTGGTGTTGGAGTTTTCCAAAATCTACAAGCCGCTCGAAGGCGCATACGATTTTTATTCTTTCAAGCTGTTGCCGGTGATGGGCAGGCTGATTGCCAAAGATGCGGACAGCTACCAGTATCTCGCCGAATCCATCCGTATGCACCCCGATCAGGAAACTTTGAAACAGATGATGCTGGATGCAGGCTTCGACAGCGTGGATTATCACAATATGAGTGCGGGCATCGTCGCGCTGCATAAGGGCGTGAAATTTTAAACGGACTGCCTGTGAAGCCAATGCCGTCTGAACACGTTTCAGACGGCATTTTTGTATTTTTTGAGACAAAGGTTTTAAATCTTAAAAATTAATTCATATATTTATCAATAATTTATAAACTTTTTAAAAAATAGGAACAATTATCATTTGTAAAATTGGGAGATGTCTGTATAATGCAGCCAATCCAGTAAACAACGCAGCAGACGAAAGGAGGGAAAAATGCCGGAAAGTATTTTCAAACAGATTTCCTCCGATATTTTGAGGCTGCACCGTGATTCTGTTTATTCCCTGCTCGCAACCTCGGGTTGCAACTGTCAGGTGCATGAAGCGGCATATGTCAATATTGACGGCAAATATTATATTGCGCTTTCGTGCGAACCCGAGGTGGGGGAAGTTGAAACAGGTATTTTGCTGATTGAAGATGAAAGCCGCAACCTTCGTTTGAGCTGGGTCGGTAGTGCGAGGGAGCTCGACCGCAAGGATAATGCCTACAAACGCGCCCTGTCCGCGTTGTCCAGAAAGCTGGGGCGGTGTAAGGACAAGCTGCATACGGCGGTTCAGCCGTTTTTGTTGGAGCTGGTGCCGGAGAAAGGCAGATTTTCTGTCGGTGATGAAGAAGTTTGGATTTCTCGAAACGATTTAGTGAGGGCCTTATATCCTGTCGGGTACAGTATGCGGCAGGCAGTGTTGCAGATTTAAAGTTTTGGTAGTGGTTTGTGTTCCTTTTGCGCCCCTTTCTCAAGGGGCGATTTTTTTTGCACGCGTGTTGGCGGCAAAGGAAAAATGCCGTCTGAAACCGGTGTTCGGACGGCATCCGCGTGCGGAATTACCTGTCCGGTAAAAGACGGATGCCTTGATTGCCCAGCCGTTTTGACAATTCGACAACCTTTCCGTATTTTCCCAAAATAAAATCAGGGAGGATTTCTGCCAAAGGGCGTATGACGAAACTGCGTTCGTGCGCGCGCGGATGCGGCAGGGTAAGGCGGGGGTCGTCGCTGGAGATGCCGTCAAAGTCGATAATGTCCAAATCCAATGTGCGCGGTGCATTGCGGAAACTGCGTTCGCGTCCGAAATCGGCTTCGATACGGTTGAGTTCGGCAAGCAGGGCAATGCCGTCCAAGGTGGTGGAAACGGTGCAGACGGCATTGATGAAATCGGGCTGATTGTCGTAACCGACGGGTGCGGTCATATACAGTGAGGAAGCCTGTTCAAGCCGGATGTCAGGATGGGACGAGAGCGCGTCTAATGCGCCGCGTATTTGTTGTGCGGGGTTGTCAAGGTTGCTGCCCAAGGCGATGACGGCAAAATGTCTGTTGTTCATGGCAGTGTTTCAGAATGGCAGGACTTTGGTTTTGGCAAGGTAAACGATGCAGGCGATGCAACACATAGCGAGCAGGTAAACGGTGTAGAACTTGGTCGAACGCGGACGGGCGCGCATCATTACCATGCCCAGTGCGATGTAGGCGAACAGGAGCAGGATTTTTGTGCCGAGCCAAGGCGCGTTGAACGGGGAGAAATGGGTAATCTTCATCAGCCACAATCCCGTAAACAGCAGCATCGTGTCGTTGAGGTGGGGCAGTGCTTTCCAAAAGCCGACCAAGGGCTTTTCTGGATTTTTCCAAAGTAGGAAAAAACGGATGTTGAATACCAAAATGGTGATGGTAACGAAGATTTGATGGCTGTATTTGACAATCAGATACTGCATGGTCGGCTCGTATCAAAATAAGGGTTAGAATCGGCTTATTTTACCGCAAACAGTTATTTTTGACGCAGTTTTTCAAATGCCAAAAGATAGGGTGGGCTATTCTTCCGGTTGGTAAAGCCGTAACGTAAAACGGCAAACTGTTCTTGAGGCAGGTTTTTTGCCCATTGTCCGACGGCTTCTGCCTCCTGTTTGCCGTTTTCGTGTCCCGGATAGAGGACGGCAATAAGCATACCGTCTTCTTTCAGCAGGGAGAGGGTTGCTCAAAGGGCGGGAATGCTGGTTTCCTTGTCGGTGGTCAGATTCTTGTCGCCTCCGGGCAACCAGCCGAAATTGAAAACGGCTGCATCCAGCGGCTCCGGAATATATTGCTTCAGGTTTTCATGTCCGTCCAAGATGAGCCGTACATTGCTGTAACCTGCTTCCTGCAGACGGCATCGGGTGTTGTTCAGGGCTTGCGGCTGGATGTCGAATGCCCACACTTTCCCCCTGTTGCCTGCGGTTTGTGCGAGGAAAAGGGTGTCGTGTCCGTTGCCGGCGGTGCCGTCCAGCGCATTGCCGCCTTCGGGAAGTGCCTCCCGCAAAAGGCAATGGGCGAATGGAAGGATGTTTTTCAATAATATTTTTAAATGCCGCCTGAAAATAAAAATACCTTACCGTTGTCCGGTAAGGTATTGAAAGATATGACACGTCATGCTTCGTGCGGATTATTCGGCAGGCTGCTGGACGGTTTCCACTTGGACAAGGGTCGAAGCCGGTGCGGCTTGGGGTTTGTTTTCATGTTGGAGGTTGACGGAGCGAGCCGGTACGATGGTGGAAATGGCGTGTTTGTAAACCATTTGGGTTACGGAAGTGTTTCTCAGAAGAACGACGTATTGGTCGAAAGATTCGACCTGACCTTGCAATTTGATACCGTTAACTAAGTAAATCGAAACCGGAACATGCTCTTTACGCAATGCGTTCAGGAAGGGATCTTGCAACATTTGTCCTTTAGCTGTCATATTTTTTAACTCCGCTATTATGATTGTGAAATCGGGCAGATGCCCTGTGCGTGTCGAATTGTAGCCTGGAATAGGAAAAATTACCAATTTTTTTGTGTTTGGGCGGTTTTCCGCCGGGCATTTGTATGTCAGGAGCGTTGCTGCAGCATCCACGATTCGATTTTGCGGGCGTCGTTGACGCGTGTGGCGGATGTGGGCGAGTTCAGCAATACGATGGTAACGGGTTGGTTTTGAATGTTGGCTTTGACAACCATAGACCTGCCTGCCTCGCGGATGTAGCCGGTTTTCTGCAATTCGATGTTCCACATGCCTTCCCTGACCAGGGCATTGGAGTTTTTATAGTTTTGCTGCCCGTTTTTGGTTTGTACCGAGGCGTAGTTGGAAGTCGAGTTGGTGCGGATTTGCGGATATTGGGCGGCGGCGTTGACCATGAGGCTCAGGTCTTTGGCGGTGGAAACGTTTTGGAAGTTGAGTCCGGTCGGTTCGTAAAAGCGGCTGCCGTACATGCCCAGGCTTTGGGCTTTGCGGTTCATGGCGGCGACAAATGCGCCCATGCCGCCGGGGTAGGTTCTGCCCAATGCATGGGTGGCGCGGTTTTCGCTGCTCATCAGGCTAAGGTGCAGCAGTTCTTTACGTGTAAGTGCCGTACCTATGGCAAGACGGCTGCCGGTCCCTTTGAGGCGGTCGATTTCGTCGGGTGTGATGGTAACGGTTTCGTTCATGTCCAAGTTTGCATCCAAAACGACCATCGCGCTCATGAGCTTGGAAATGGAGGCAATGGGCATAATCCTGTCGGCGTTTTTCTGATACAGTATTTGCCCTGTTTTGTTGTTGACGACCAGTGCGGATTGGGAGGACAGAATCAGCCCGCCCGTAATGGCCTGGGTATCGGCGGGATATATCGTGCTTTCGGCGAATATTTCTATCGGATCGGAGGAGGTAAGCATGTTCTGTTCTAAAAATTGCCCTAAAATGTCGTTGTCGGCAAAAAGGTGGGCTGACGGCAGGGAAAGGCAGAGGCCGAGCAGCAGCGATGAGGGCAGGCGTTTCAGGGTGCGGATGGACATTTTTGGTTCCGTATTTTTGAGTATTGGCGTTATTTTGTTGAAAAAACAGCCATCTGTAAAGTATGTCGTCTGACAGGAGACTGCCCGTAGGCGGGCGGTCTTGTTGTGTTTTTGGAGTTGGGTTTTATAACATTCTGTTTTTAAATCGGAACATATTTTGTGGTTTGACATGGATATTTTTCATGCCGTCGTGTGTCGGTTTGGATGTTTCCGGCGGTTGAATCCTTGTCCTTTGGGGCGGTAGAATCGGGGTTGGTTTGGCAATTGCGGCGGTGCGTCTGCGTGCCGTTTTGAATAATGGGAATATCGGGAGTAGGACTATGGATATGAAATATGAATTTACCCTGCCTTCGAGCAGCGGTGCGGATTTTCATTCGGCAGAACATCTGCCTTTGGTCGTGTATTTTTATCCGAAAGACAGTACGCCGGGCTGTACGACGGAAGGCTTGGATTTTAATGCGCGTTTGGAACAGTTTGAGGCATTGGGTTATACCGTGGTCGGTATTTCCCGCGACGGCGTAAAGGCGCATCAGAATTTTTGCGCCAAGCAGGGTTTCCGGTTCGAGCTGTTGAGCGACAAGGATGAAACGGTGTGCCGCCTGTTTGATGTCATCAAATTGAAAAAACTGTATGGGAAAGAGTCGTTAGGCATCGAGCGCAGTACGTTCGTTCTGAACAAGGACGGCGAAATTGTCCGGGAGTGGCGGAAAGTCAAAGTGGCGGGTCATGCACAGGAAGTGTTGGAAACGCTTTCCCGATGATGTGAACCATGCCGTCTGAAGAAGATTCAGACGGCATTGGTTTGGAACGCTATGGAAAACGGTTTGATTGACAGGCTGCTGGAAACTTTGTGGTTGGATCGGCGGCTCAGTCGGAATACTTTGGACAGCTACCGGCGGGATTTGGAAAAGATCGCCCGCCGGCTGTCTTTGTGCGGCAGAACGCTGAAGGATGCGGACGAAGCAGATTTGGCGGCGGCGGTTTATGTTGACGGGGAGCAACGGGGTTCGCAGGCACGCGCACTGTCGGCGTGCAAACGCCTGTATGTGTGGATGGAACGGGAAGGGATGAGGGCGGACAATCCCACCCGCCTGCTGAAACCGCCAAAAATCGACAGAAACATCCCGACACTGATTACAGAACAGCAGATTTCCCGACTGCTTGCCGCACCGGATACCGACACGCCGCACGGTTTGCGGGATAAGGCCCTGCTCGAATTGATGTACGCGACCGGCTTGCGCGTCAGCGAGGCGGTCGGGCTGAATTTCGGCAATGTGGATTTGGACAGGGGTTGTATTACCACGCTGGGCAAGGGCGACAAGCAGAGGATGGTCCCGATGGGACAGGAGTCAGCGTATTGGGTGGAACGCTATTATACGGAGGCACGCCCGCTTCTGCTGAAAGGCAGGAGTTGCGACGCATTGTTTGTCAGTCAGAAAAAAACGGGCATTTCCCGGCAGTTGGCGTGGATGATTGTCAAAGAATATGCCGGCAGGGCAGGCATCGGGCACATCAGCCCGCACAGCCTGCGCCACGCCTTTGCCACGCATCTGGTGCGGCACGGATTGGATTTGCGCGTAGTTCAGGATATGTTGGGACACGCCGATTTGAACACGACTCAGATTTATACCCATGTTGCCAATGTGCGGCTGCATAGCGTGGTTAAGGAACACCATTCCCGAAACTGAGGCTTCTGCTTCGGTTTAATAAGAAATCAATCGAAAATGCAAACTTGATAAAAAATTACCAAGACAAACCGTGTATGCCGACCTTGCAATGCGAACCGTTTTTATTTATATTTGCGTACGATAATAAAAGTCGCTATCGGTACGATAGTTTGAGAACACACGGAGCACAAAATGTTTGTCTGCATCTGCAATGCCGTTACCGACCATCAAATCAAGGAAACCATCGCTGCCGGCGCGACCACAATGGGCGATTTGCAGTCGCAATTGGGCGTGGCGAGCTGCTGCGGCTGCTGCGGGGAGTTTGCCGCTTCGTTTCTGACGGCGCACAACGCGCAACCGACGGTTACGGCGGGTATCAACGTTCAAGCGTAAAACGGTTTTGGAAATGCCGTCTGAACTGTTCAGACGGCATTTTTGCTGTTTTTGGCAGGACTTGAGTATCATCTTCCTCGAAGACATTGTTTTTTCCCAAATAGACCATGATTCTGCTGCGTCTAAGGCTTTGGCGTGTGCAAATTGACAGATAAGGAAACGCGGATGAAATTGACCTTGATGTTTCGTGAATATTGCAGCTTGTGCCACAAAATGCGCGATGCACTCAAACCTTTTCAGGATGAATACGGGTTCGGGCTGGAAGTGGTCGATGTGGATGAAAATCCTGTTTTGGAAGAAAAATACAATGAGCTGATTCCCGTTTTGTTGGCGGGAGATGAGGAAATTTGCCACTGGTTTTTGGATGAGGACAGGTTGAAACAGTTTCTCGAACGGTAAAAAATGCCGTCTGAAGCAGGACTTCAGACGGCATTTTTTTCAAATCAACGTTCTTTACGTTTTTGTGGGGCTGATGACCTGCCGGTAAAGGAAGCACGTTTGGATGCCTGGTAAATTGCCAATCTTCTACGGTGTTGCATATTGACCCTTTCTTTATTTTATTTGTCGGTTGGGAGAATTCTTAATTTATTGATTTTTTCAATAAAAATTAGAAAATTTATTGTGAGATGTCATTGTTGGCAATCATATCATGTTTTGCTGTTGATGGAAGCATGATTGTGTAAAGATGATATGTGTTTGTGTAATCAGTAGATTTTATAAGAAAACCGCCAAGGCGGTGCTTGGCGGAGGAAACGGAGGGGCGGGCGGCATCAGAGCAGCTTGGAAACGACCTGTGCAAGGGCTTTTTGCCAGTCTGACGGTTTGATGCCGAAGTCGTTTTCGATTTTGCGGCAGTCCAAAATGCTGTATGCGGGCCTGGGGGCGGCAGCCGCAGAGCCTTCATCCGAAACGGCTTTCAGTTCGGGAACGGGAAAAGAGGCATCCTGTTGCAATGCCGTCTGAAAGATGTGCCGGGCAAATTCGTACCAGGATACGGATTTGCCGCCGGCGTAGTGGTAAATGCCGCGAACGGGATTGGACTGCTGCAACAGGCGGATGATGGCGGCGGACAAGTCGCCGGCATAGGTCGGGCAGCCGATTTGGTTGTGGACGGCGGACAGCGGGGAACGTTCCCGCGCAAGGTTCAGCATCGTGCGGACAAAGTTGTCCCCGTATTCGCTAAACAGCCAAGAAGTCCGCAGGATAAGGCTGTCGGGATTGGCAGACAGTGCGAGCAGTTCGCCGGCGGTTTTGGATTGTCCGTATACATTGGAAGGGTTGGTAAAGTCGCTTTCCTGATAGGGTATTTTCCCTTTTCCGTCAAAGACATAGTCGGTTGAGATGTGGATGAATCGGGCATGGGCGCGATGTGCTGCCAAGGCAAGGTTGTAAACGGCGGAAGCATTGACGGCAAATGCCGCTGCCGCATCGCCTTCCGCTTTGTCGACGGCAGTATAGGCAGCCGTGTTGACAATAGCGTCGGGTTGGAAACTTTTGACCATGTTGCAGACGGCATCGGCATCGGTAATGTCTAGGGATGCGGAATCCGTCGCAATGGTTTCCCAGTCTTCAGGAAGACGGTCGCGCAGGCAGTGTGCCAGTTGGCTTTTCGAGCCTGTCAATAGGATTCTCATGAGGTATTTCCTTTGGTGAAAGTGTATTGTAGGACTTGCTGTCGGTATTATAGTGCCAAAACTTTGCCGACGGTTGACGGGTTGGCTTTTTGTGCCATGGGTATTGTTTTGCGCCGACTTCGGCTAGAATATCGGTTTGCGATTCAAACCTGTCGGGTCGGTATTTTCAAGATATTTTCAGGGGGGTGCGAAATGAGTGAGATTGGTTTGGTAAAGATTTATTCCGGAAAAGTGCGCGATTTATATGAAATCGACGATAAACGTATGCTGATGGTCGCTTCCGACCGCCTGTCCGCGTTTGATGTGATTTTGGACGCCCCGATTCCGGGTAAGGGCGAAATCCTGACGCAGATTTCCAATTTTTGGTTTAAAAAACTGGCGCATATTATGCCCAACCATTTCACCGGCGATACCGTGTACGATGTTTTGCCTGAAAACGAAGCCAAAGCTTTGGAAAAACGCGCCGTTGTAGCTAAAAAACTCACTCCGGTGAAAGTGGAGGCCATTGTGCGCGGTTATCTGGCAGGCAGCGGTTGGAAAGATTATCAAAAAACCGGCTCGGTTTGCGGTATTCGGCTGCCCGAAGGTATGCGGGAAGCGCAACAACTACCCGAAGTGATTTTTACGCCCTCAACTAAAGCCGCAGTCGGCGATCACGATGAAAACATCAGCTTTGAAGAATGCGGACGCATTATCGGTAAAGAATTGGCGGAAGAAGTGCGCGACAAAGCGGTTCGGCTTTACACCGAAGCGGCGGAATATGCCAAATCGCGCGGCATCATCATTTGCGATACCAAATTTGAATTCGGTTTGGATGAAGAAGGTACGCTGACGCTGATGGATGAGGTATTGACTCCCGATTCGAGCCGCTTCTGGCCGGCGGATCAATATGAAGTCGGCACCAATCCGCCGTCTTTTGACAAACAATTCGTCCGCGACTGGCTGGAACAAAGCGGTTGGAACAAAAAAGCCCCTGCGCCTAAAGTGCCTGCCGATGTAATTCGGAAAACGGTCGAGAAATATCAGGAAGCATTGACTTTACTGACACAAGATTGATTTTGAAGACTGAAGGCCGTCTGAAAAGGATATGTTTCAGACGGCCTTTTTATTGTATCAATACTGGATTTTAAGGATGGTTGCCTTTATAATCCGCAATTGCTTTCAGCGTCCGAAATGCCGTCTGAAAGCTTGTTTACAACCTGCCGCACGGTCTGAAACCCTAACTATGCACATTCGGATTTTAGTGTGCATTATTAGTGTTTTAGCAGTGCGGTATTTTGAAAGGAACAATGATGTTCAATAAATACGTTAAGACCTTCCAATACGGTAATCAAACCGTTACTTTGGAAACCGGCGAAATTGCCCGCCAAGCTGCCGCTGCCGTTAAAGTATCGATGGGCGACACTGTTGTTTTTGTTGCCGTTACCACCAACAAAGAGGTCAAAGAAGGTCAGGACTTCTTCCCGTTGGCCGTCGATTATTTGGAACGCACTTATGCCGCAGGCAAAATCCCCGGCGGCTTCTTCAAACGCGAAGGCAAACAAAGCGAAAAAGAAATCCTGACCAGCCGTCTGATCGACCGCCCGATTCGTCCGCTGTTCCCCGAAGGTTTCTACCACGACATCCAAATCGTAGCGATGGTTGTGTCCGTCGATCCCGAAATCGATTCCGACATTCCTGCAATGTTGGGCGCGTCCGCCGCGCTGGTGTTGAGCGGCGTACCGTTCGCCGGCCCGATTGGCGCGGCGCGCGTGGGTTATATAAACGGCGTGTACGTTTTGAACCCGACTAAAGCCGAGTTGGCGAAATCACAATTGGACTTGGTGGTCGCCGGTACTTCCAAAGCCGTGTTGATGGTGGAATCCGAAGCCAAAATCCTGCCCGAAGACGTGATGTTGGGCGCGGTGGTTTACGGCCACGATCAAATGCAGGTTGCCATCAATGCAATCAATGAATTTGCCGACGAAGTGAATCCGGAAGTTTGGGATTGGAAAGCACCTGAAACCAATGAAGAACTGGTTGCCAAAGTACGCGGGATTGCCGGCGAAACCATTAAAGAAGCGTTCAAAATCCGTCAAAAACAAGCGCGTTCCGCCAAATTGGACGAGGCTTGGAATGCGGTAAAAGAAGCCTTGATTACCGAAGAAACCGACACGCTGGCAGCCAACGAAATCAAAGGTATTTTCAAACGCTTGGAAGCCGATGTCGTCCGCAGCCAAATTTTGGACGGACAACCGCGCATCGACGGCCGCGACACCCGCACCGTCCGTCCGCTGAACATCCAAACCGGCGTATTGCCGCGCACGCACGGTTCCGCACTGTTTACCCGTGGCGAAACCCAAGCCCTTGCCGTAGCGACTTTGGGTACTTCGCGCGACGAACAAATCATCGACGCGTTGTCCGGCGAATATACCGACCGCTTTATGCTGCACTACAACTTTCCGCCGTACTCTACCGGCGAAGTGGGCCGCATGGGCGCGCCGAAACGCCGTGAAATCGGTCACGGCCGTTTAGCTAAACGTGCGTTGTTGGCCGTATTGCCGAAACCTGAAGATTTCAGCTACACCATGCGCGTGGTCTCCGAAATTACCGAATCCAACGGCTCTTCCTCTATGGCTTCTGTCTGCGGCGGCTGTTTGAGCCTGCTGTCTGCCGGCGTGCCTTTGAAAGCACACGTTGCCGGTATCGCGATGGGTCTGATTTTGGAAGGCAATAAGTTTGCCGTCCTGACCGACATTTTGGGCGACGAAGACCACTTGGGCGATATGGACTTTAAAGTGGCCGGTACGACCGAAGGCGTTACCGCGCTGCAAATGGACATCAAAATCCAAGGCATTACCAAAGAGATTATGCAAATTGCTTTGGCACAGGCCAAAGAAGCGCGTTTGCACATCTTGGATCAGATGAAAGCTGCCGTTGCGGGTCCGCAAGAGCTGTCCGCACACGCGCCGCGTTTGTTCACCATGAAAATCAGCCAAGACAAAATCCGTGATGTGATTGGTAAAGGCGGCGAAACCATTCGTTCGATTACCGCTGAAACCGGTACTGAAATCAATATCGCTGAAGACGGTACCATCACTATCGCTGCGACTACTCAAGAAGCGGGCGATGCAGCGAAAAAACGCATCGAAGAAATCACTGCCGAAGTGGAAGTGGGCAAAGTGTACGAAGGTACTGTGGTTAAAATCCTCGACAACAACGTCGGCGCGATTGTCAGCGTGATGCCGGGCAAAGACGGTTTGGTACACATCAGCCAAATCGCACACGAGCGCGTACGCAATGTCGGCGATTACCTGCAAGTCGGTCAGGTAGTGAACGTGAAAGCATTGGAAGTGGATGACAGAGGCCGTGTCCGTCTGTCCATCAAAGCCCTGCTGGATGCGCCTGTCCGTGAAGAAAATGCCGCCGAGTAACGCTTAGGGTGAAAATACCGTCTGAACAGGTTTCAGACGGTATTTTTTACGGGTATCGGGAATGAATGGGGCTTACAGCCACAGGACGGCAAGCTTCCATAATGCCCATAATGATACGGATAATCCTGTACACAGGCGGATATATCGGTTTTGCATGATTTTTTTCAGTTGCAGGGAAAAAATGCCGATTGCCAAAAGATTGGGCAGCGTACCCAGTGCAAAGGCAAGCATATACAGTCCGCCGGTTGTCGCACTACCGCTTCCCAGCGCGTAAAGTGATGCGCTGTAAACCAGTCCGCACGGCAGCCAGCCCCATAATATTCCGACAGCAAGGCAGGCGGGTATGGATTTTATGGGCAGCAGCCGGTTGAGTATCGGGTTCAGGTTGCGCCATATCGGTTTGCCGATTTTCTCGATTTTTGCCGCCAAGGAAGAAATACCGCTCAAGTATAAGCCTAAAAAGAGCAGCAGGAGGTTGGAGGCTGTGTATAAAATATTTTGCAGGACGCGGGTTTGGTCGAGTGAAATGCCGAGTTGTCCGATTAATCCGAGCATCAGGCCGATTGCCGTATAGCTGCTTATCCGTCCTGTGTTAAGCAGCAGAATCAGCCAAAAGCGGTTGATATGCGGGGGGAGTTGGAGCGCAAACGCGCTGCTTAATCCGCCGCACATACCGATGCAGTGAGTTCCGCCGAAGAAACCGAGCAGGAACAGGGTGAGGAAAGTGATGTCGTGGTTCATGGATGGCTCATGGTCAGATGTTTGTCGGGGAAAACGGACAATTTCCGGCAGTCCGACCAATAGGGTTTGACGAGGGCATTCCCCGTGCTGTTAAAGTCTTGAATAAGGATGCGGTTTGTGTCATGAATTTCGACGGTCCTGTAAAATCCGCCCTTTGCTGTGCTGTCGGCGGGTTTGCCGTGTGCGTCAAAATACAGGACGGTGCGGTTGTGAAGATGCGCGCAATTTGAAACGGCGGGGCTTGCCGGTATGTTTCGGGTGCAGGCGGCAAGGGTTGCCCAAGGGAAAAGCAGCAGGAACAGGCGGGACATTGTGTTTCTTGTAAGGGGTAACAAACAGTATAATGGCTCATTTTAATCCTCAGGCGGCGGGAGATGGAAGCATTTCCCTTCGGGCTCGGGGATTTCGGATTCGGAAGCAACAGACAATACGGGATTTCGGAACAATATGAAAACTTTGAAATTTACCAAAATGCACGGTTTGGGCAACGATTTTATGGTGATTGACGCGGTCAGTCAGGATTTTACCCCCGAGGACGTGCCGATTGCGGCATGGGCGGACCGCTTCCGGGGCGTGGGCTTCGACCAGCTTTTGGTGGTCGGGTGTTCGGAAACCGAAGGCGTGGATTTCCGTTACCGTATTTTCAATGCCGACGGTAGCGAGGTCGGGCAATGCGGCAACGGAGCGCGTTGTTTTGCCCGTTTTGTTGCAGACAAGGGTTTGACCGATAAGAAAGAAATTTGTGTTGAAACGGCCAAGGGCATTATTTTTCCGAAATTGTCCGATAACGGTATGGTTACGGTCAATATGGGCAAACCGAAGTTTATGCCGTCTGAAATACCGTTTGTCCCCGAATCGGGCGAGGGGGATGATGCCTGTATTTACGGGGTGCATCTCGAATCCGGCATTCAGCCTGTCAGCTGCGTCAATATGGGCAATCCTCATGCTGTGATTGTAGTCGATGACGTGGAATGCGCGCCGGTGCGCGAAACCGGTTCGCGTATCGAACCGCACAGGCAGTTTCCCGAACGCGTCAACGTCGGCTTTATGCAGGTTGTCGGACGGACGGCAATCCGTTTGCGCGTGTTCGAGCGCGGCGTGGGCGAAACCCAAGCGTGCGGTACGGGCGCGTGTGCGGCTGTGGTGGCGGGTATCCGTCTGGGGCTGTTGGATGAAGGGAAAACGGTAGAGGTGGTTTTGCCGGGCGGGACTTTATATATCGAATGGGCCTGCGGCGGCGATGTGATGATGACCGGCCCTGCGGAAACCGTGTTTGAAGGCGAGTTGGCGTATTCATGATTTTGCTGCATTTGGATTTTTTGTCTGCCTTACTGTATGCGGCGGTTTTTCTGTTTCTGATATTCCGCGCAGGAATGTTGCAATGGTTTTGGGCGAGTATTGCGTTGTGGCTCGGCATCTCGGTTTTAGGGGTAAAGCTGATGCCGGGGATGTGGGGAATGACCCGCGCCGCGCCTTTGTTCATCCCCCATTTTTACCTGACTTTGGGCAGCATATTTTTTTTCATCGGGTATTGGAACCGGAAAACAGATGGAAACGGATGGCAGGCAGACCCCGAACATCCGCTGCTCGGGCTTTTTGCCGTCAGTAATGTATCGATGACGCTTGCTTTTGTCGGAATATGTGCGTTGGTGCATTATTGCTTTTCGGGAACGGTTCAAGTGTTTGTGTTTGCGGCATTGCTCAAACTTTATGCGCTGAAGCCGGTTTATTGGTTCGTGTTGCAGTTTGTATTGATGGCGGTTGCCTATGTCCACCGCTGCGGTATAGACCGGCAGCCGCCGTCAACGTTCGGCGGTTCGCAGCTGCGACTCGGCGTGTTGGCGGCGATGTTGATGCAGGTTGCGGTAACGGCGATGCTGCTTGCCGAAATCGGCAGATGATTGTGATGCCGTCTGTATCGGAACAAAAAGTTATAAAGAAATAAATTTTGGGTATTGGTTTTTTAGGCGGCATAGGTTTAGGATAAAGCTATATCCGAAATTTGTTTATGGTTCGGCGCAAATCCCCTGCAATCGGACAGGATACCGATGGGGATTGCGCCTTACTGTCGAAACCTTATTATTCAGGAGCAGAAGATGAAAATTGCAAACAGCATCACCGAATTGATCGGCAACACGCCTTTGGTCAAACTGAACCGTTTGACCAAAGGTTTGAAGGCAGAGGTTGCCGTGAAACTGGAATTTTTTAATCCGGGCAGCAGCGTCAAAGACCGCATTGCCGAAGCAATGATCGAGGCCGCCGAAAAAGCGGGAAAAATCAACAAAAACACCGTCATTGTCGAAGCAACCAGCGGCAATACGGGTATCGGTTTGGCAATGGTATGTGCCGCACGCGGCTACAAACTGGCGATTACCATGCCGGAAAGCATGAGCAAAGAGCGCAAAATGCTGTTGCGCACGTTTGGCGCGGAACTGATTCTAACCCCCGCCGCCGAAGGTATGGCGGGCGCGATTGCCAAAGCGCAATCCTTGGTGGACGCTCATCCAGACACTTATTTTATGCCGCGCCAGTTCGACAATGAGGCAAATCCCGAAGTCCACCGCAAAACAACCGCCGAGGAAATTTGGAACGATACCGACGGTAAAGTCGATGTCTTCGTTGCCGGCGTCGGCACGGGCGGTACGATTACCGGCGTGGGCGAAGTATTGAAAAAATACAAACCCGAAGTTAAAGTGGTTGCCGTCGAGCCTGAGGCTTCCCCCGTATTGAGCGGCGGCGAAAAAGGCCCGCACCCGATTCAAGGTATCGGCGCAGGTTTTATTCCGACCGTTTTGAATACCGAAATCTACGACAGCATTACCAAAGTGCCGAACGAAGCGGCTTTTGAAACCGCCCGTGCAATGGCGGAAAAAGAAGGCATTTTGGCGGGCATTTCTTCCGGTGCGGCGGTTTGGAGCGCGTTGCAGCTTGCCAAACAGCCTGAAAACGAAGGCAAGCTGATAGTCGTGCTGCTGCCTTCTTATGGCGAACGCTATCTCTCTACGCCACTTTTTGCAGATTTGGCATAATGCTTTAATCGGATTGTCGAAACATTCAGACGCATTTTTCGGTATCGGTGTAACGCCGTGCCGGAAAATGCGTTTTTGCATATATACCGAAAACGCCGGTTGTGTTTTAATCAGGTGTTGGCGCCGCCGCATTGCTTGAGGGAAATATTTTTTATTCGGGTTTTATCCGGCAGGACGGATTTTGCCCCAACGGAAAATAGCCGGCCTGCCCGTAAAGTCAGCCGTTTGTCCGGGCGCAGCCGGGGCTTTGGGCTTCAGACGGCATATTTTCGGAATGGCGGCACTTTTGCCGGCGGCGCGGCAGCCATATGGGGAAGGGAGGGGATATTGTGGTCGGTAACGGAAAAAAAATATGCCGCACCATTGCTGGTGCTGGGTTGCGCGGTGTTCGGATTGGGCAGCCTGATTGTCAGATCCGTCCCCGTCGGCCCGTATGCAATCGCATTTTGGCGGTTGCTGATTTCGGTATTGGTATTTTGGTTTTTGGCACGGTTTTTCGGACAAAAATTCCCAAAAAACAGAAAAACCGTCCGATATGCCCTGACGGCGGGCGTGTTTCTCGCTTTCGATTTGGCACTTTGGCACGAAAGCATACACGCGGTCGGGCCGGGTATTTCCACCCTGCTCAACAGCCTGCAAATCTTTTTCTTGTCGGCAATCGGTGTTTTCTTTTTCGGCGAGCGTTTGGGCAGGCTGCAGGCGGCAAGCTTGATGTCGGCGGTTGTGGGCGTGGCGATGATTGCCGGTGCGGAATTCGGCTACAACGGTAATGCGGTTTGGGGATTCGCCAGCGGTTTGGTGTCCGGGCTGATGCTTGCCCTATCTATGGTGTTCGTCCGCAAGACTCATGAAGTCGAACAGGTGGCGCTTTTCCCTTCAATGATGATTTTGAGTTTGGGCGGCGCGGCATCGCCGATTGTTCCGGCATTGCTGATGGACGGCGGCGCACTTTATCCGACCACTTGGAAAGATTCGGGTTTGGTGCTTGTGTACGGGGCGTGGTGATGCAGTGTTTTGCGTGGGCGATGGTTGCCTATGCGATTCCGCTGCTTTCCCTGTCGCTGACGGGGCTGTTGCTTTTGTCCGAACCGGTCGCCGCCCTGTTCATCGATTATTTCGGATTGGGCAAAACGATTGAAGGCGTGCAGTGGGCAGGGGTGGTGCTGACGCTTTCGGCGATTTACCTCGGTTCGCTGAAACAGCCGTCCGAGCTTTGACTCCGGTCGGCATCAGATTTTCTGCCGTGGCAAACCTGCGTACGATTGGACTGGCAGGCAGTCAAAACCGGCAAGACCAAACATGCCGACAACGGCGCGGAGCGGAAAATGCCGTCTGAAGCCCTTTCAGACGGTATCGGGGCGGGCAGAATCAAAAAAGCCGCCTCCGCAGGAATGGCAATGCAACTAAAATAATGTCCGTATTTCCATATGCCGCCCACACCGTCAGTCGGACGAAATGCCCTTTATTCAATGGGATGGGTTTCCACACAAACGGAAATAACCGGCTTTTCACTTGCCGACGGATAAAATCAACCGATGATTTAAACACAGGCAAATCATACGCCGCCCGAACGCATCATTTTTCCAGGCAATCCATATGTGCCGCCCATATCGATAATGCCGGCAAGGCGGTGCATATAGTGGATTAAATTCAAATCAGGACAAGGCGACGAAGCCGCGGACAGTACAAATAGTACGGCAAGGCGAGGCCAGGCTGTACTGGTTTAGATTTAATCCACTATATTATCCCCGAGGCTGCCGGTAGGGAAACAAGGCGTTTGATGATAAAAATGCCGTCTGAAACAGGGTTCGGACGGCATTTTTGATGTTCCGGCGTAATTTTCCGGCTTAACGGATTGCCGTGCCGGCCCTGCCGAAATCGCCGAAGTTCATCAAAATGAACATTGCCTTGCCGACAACCAGCTTGTCATCCACAAAGCCCCAGTAGCGCGAATCGGCACTGTTGTCGCGGTTGTCGCCCATAGCGAAATAGCGTCCTTCGGGAACTTTGCACACGAAACCGCTGCCGTCGTCGGCATATTGGCAATGGTTCAGACCGCTTTGATCTATGGAATATCCGTTTTCAGACATAATATCGGAGGTATATTTGCCCAATACGGGCAGGGAAACGGCAGGCTGTCCTTCTTTTTTCAGAATATTGAAGGATTTGCCGTCCAGACCGCTGCGGAACATATCCGTGTTGTGGATTTCGGATGGGTCGGTATCGTCAGGATAACGGTATGTGCCGTCAGGAATGTCGGAAGCCGGTTTTCCGTTTACCGTCAAAACTTTATCTCGATATTCGACAATGTCGCCCGGGATGCCGACAATACGCTTGATGTAGGTCATCTCCGGCTGCAAAGGATAGTTAAAAACAACGACATCGCCCCGTTCGATTTTGCCCGTGGGGATGAATACATTGTTTAAAACGGGTGCGCGCAGGCCGTAGGAAAATTTGCCGACCAAAATGAAATCGCCCTTGATTAATCCCGGGCGCATCGAGCTGGACGGGATTTGGAACGGTTCGGCAATAAACGACCGGATGAGGAACAATACCAAAACGGTAGGGAAGAAACTGCCGAAATAATCGCCGAAGTGGCTGCTTTCCGAGATTTCGGGATGAGTCTTCAGGCGGTATTTATATACCCCCCAAGCCGTACCGCACAATACAACGAAAATCAGGAAAACGGCGGTAAAGCTCATAAACAGGGACAAAGCGGCAAACACACCGACCGCCGTCAGGATATAGGCGTATTCGAGGCCGGAACTCCATTCACCGTTTTCCTGCCGTTTCTTGTCGCTTTTGAAATAAAGGATGATGCCGGCAAGCAGCGCGGCAGCCGCGCCCGACATTAGCATTGTGTTCATTGTTGTTCCTTAACGGTTAAAAACCCGCCCGGCCGTGCAACCGTTTTAAGGCGGCAAATTGCAAAATTTGTTTGCGGGCGCGTGCCGCTGAAATCAGGGCGGTTTGAGAGGTGTTCCCGACGCGCCCGCCCTATGTGCCGAAATATTATTTGTCGCTCACCTGCAAAATCGCCAAGAACGCGCTTTGCGGAATTTCCACGTTGCCCACTTGTTTCATACGGCGTTTGCCTGCTTTTTGTTTTTCAAGCAGTTTTTTCTTACGCGTAATATCGCCGCCGTAACATTTCGCCAAAACGTTTTTACGCAGGGCTTTAACGTTTTCTCGGGCGATAATCTGGCTGCCGATGGCGGCTTGGACGGCGATGTCGAACATTTGGCGCGGAATCAGTTCGCGCATTTTCGATGCCAGCTCGCGGCCTTTGTGAACCGCGCTTTGACGGTGTACAATCAGGCTTAAGGCATCGACTTTTTCGCCGTTAACCATAATGTCGAGCTTAATCAAATCAGACGGTTGGAATTCTTTGAAATGGTAGTCCAACGAAGCATAACCGCGCGAAGTGGATTTGAGTTTGTCGAAAAAGTCCATTACGACTTCGTTCATCGGCAAGTCGTAAGTCAGCATCACTTGGCGGCCCATATACTGCATATTGACCTGCACGCCGCGCTTTTGGTTACACAAAGTCATGACGTTGCCGACGTATTCCTGCGGCACAAGGATGGTCGCGGTAATAATCGGCTCGAGAATGGTTTCGATGCTGCCGATGTCGGGCAGTTTGGACGGGTTTTCAACTTCGATTTTTTCGCCGCTTTTCAACACGACTTCGTAAACCACCGTCGGCGCGGTGGTAATCAAATCCATGTCGAACTCGCGTTCCAAGCGTTCCTGCACGATTTCTAAATGCAGCAGGCCTAAGAAGCCGCAGCGGAAGCCGAAGCCCAATGCTTGAGAAACTTCAGGCTCGAATTTCAACGAAGCATCGTTCAGCTGCAATTTTTCCAAAGCGTCGCGCAAGGCTTCGTAATCGTGGCTTTCCACAGGATAGAGACCCGCAAATACTTGGCTTTGTACTTCTTGGAAACCGGGCAGCGGCTCAGTGGCAGGGTTGGCAACCAAAGTAACCGTATCGCCGACTTTCGCCTGTCCCAATTCTTTCACGCCGGTAATCAAAAAACCCACTTCGCCGGCTTTTAGTTCTTGTTTTTGAACCGATTTCGGTGTGAATACGCCCAGCTGCTCGACCTGCGTTTCCGCCTTGGTGCTCATAAAGCGCACTTTGTCTTTCAGTTTGATGGTGCCGTTTTTCACTCGAATCAGCATGACCACGCCGACGTAATTGTCAAACCACGAATCGACGATAACGGCTTGCAGCGGCGCGTTTTCGTCGCCGGTCGGCGCAGGAATTTTGGCAACGATTTCTTCCAAAACGTCTTCCACGCCGATGCCGCTTTTGGCTGAACACTGCACCGCGCCGACGGCATCGATGCCGATGATGTCTTCGATTTCCTGTTCCACACGCTCGGGGTCGGCGGCGGGCAGGTCGATTTTGTTCAAAACGGGCACGACTTCCACGCCCAAATCAATCGCGGTATAGCAGTTCGCCACGGTTTGCGCTTCCACGCCCTGCGACGCGTCAACGACCAAAAGCGCGCCTTCGCAAGCCGACAGCGAACGGGAAACTTCGTAAGAGAAGTCGACGTGTCCCGGCGTGTCAATCAAATTAAGCTGATACACCTGCCCGTCGCGTGCTTTGTAGTTGAGTGCGGCGGTTTGCGCTTTGATGGTGATGCCGCGCTCTTTTTCGATGTCCATGGAATCGAGCACCTGCGTACTCATTTCGCGCAAATCCAAACCGCCGCAATATTGGATGAAGCGGTCGGCAAGCGTCGATTTGCCGTGGTCGATGTGGGCGATGATGGAGAAATTTCGGATATTTTTCATTGAGTTGTTTTTAATGCTGAACGGTAGGTTTTAGAAATGCCGTCTGAACAAACAGCGGTACGTCCGAATATCGGGCGCAACGTGGAAATAGCCCGATATTCTAACGGAAAACCGCTGTTTTGGCATGATTTGATAAAGGTTTTATAAAGATTTGACGATTTCTGCCACCATTTTTGCAGAACTTGCCGCCGCCGTTTTCAAAAACTCTTCAAAGCTGATGTCTGCCTTTTCGTCCGCCGAATCGGAAACAGCGCGGATGATGACGAACGGCGTTTCCAACTGATGACAGGTTTGGGCAATCGCCGCCGCTTCCATTTCCACTGCTTTGACTTCGGGGAAGTGCTTGCGGATTTCCGCCACGCCTTCGCTGCTGTGGACGAAGCGGTCGCCGCTGACAATCAGGCCTTGTTCTACCTCCGCGCCTTCAAACGTCCGCGCCGCCCGTTTTGCCGTTTCAATCAATATGCCGTCTGAAGCGAACCTTGCCGGCAGTTGCGGCACTTGCCCCCGGGCATAGCCGAATGCGGTTACATCGACATCGTGGTGCTCGGTTTCCGTGCCGATCACCACGTCGCCGACTTTCAAACCCTTGCCCAAACCGCCTGCGCTGCCGGTGTTGATGACGCAGTCCGGTGCGAATTGACGGATAAGCCAAGCCGTTGCAACCGCCGCGTTGACCTTGCCGATGCCGCTCAATGCAAGCACTATGCGTTTTCCCGCCAATTCGCCTTCATAGGCGGAAAATCTGCCGAAAGAGACGGCTTTGACATTTTCCATCATCTCGCGCAAAAGCTCGATTTCCTGTTCCATCGCGCCGATAACGGCTACTGTTTTCAAAGACATATTGCTAACCTGCTGTGAATTTCGGATAGAACGCCGAATTATACACGCTAACACGGCAGGATTGAGTGGAGGCGGTTTGTCCGTGCCGTCTGAAACGGTTTCAGACAGCACGGCGGATTTTTGGTAGAATGGGAAGGTACAGATTGTTTGAAGATTGGGGGACGAGGATGTTTACCGATGAAAATATGACTGCAAAGGAAGAACTGTTCGCATGGCTGCGCCATATGAACAAAAACAAAGGTTCCGACCTGTTTGTGACGACCCATTTCCCGCCCGCTATGAAGCTGGACGGCAAAATCACCCGCATCACGGACGAACCGCTGACGGCGGAAAAATGTATGGAAATCGCCTTTTCGATTATGAGTGCGAAGCAGGCGGAAGAATTTTCATCGACCAACGAGTGCAACTTCGCCATCAGCCTGCCGGACACCAGCCGCTTCCGCGTCAATGCGATGATACAGCGCGGTGCGACGGCGTTGGTATTCCGCGCGATTACCAGCAAGATTCCCAAGTTTGAAAGCCTGAACCTGCCGCCGGCCTTGAAGGATGTTGCGCTGAAAAAACGCGGGCTGGTTATTTTTGTCGGCGGCACCGGCTCGGGCAAATCGACTTCGCTCGCCTCGCTTATCGACTACCGCAATGAAAATTCGTTCGGACACATCATCACCATCGAAGATCCGATCGAGTTTGTCCACGAACACAAAAACTGCATCATTACCCAGCGCGAGGTCGGCGTGGACACGGAAAACTGGATGGCGGCGTTGAAAAATACGCTGCGTCAGGCGCCGGATGTGATCCTTATCGGCGAAATCCGCGACCGTGAAACAATGGACTACGCCATCGCCTTTGCCGAAACGGGGCATTTGTGTATGGCGACGCTGCACGCCAACAGCACCAATCAGGCGCTCGACCGCATCATCAACTTCTTCCCCGAGGAGCGGCGCGAACAATTGCTGACGGATTTGTCGCTCAACCTTCAGGCGTTTATTTCGCAACGCCTCGTTCCGCGAGACGGCGGCAAGGGCAGGGTGGCGGCAGTCGAGGTACTGCTCAATTCGCCCCTGATTTCGGAGTTGATTCACAACGGCAACATCCATGAAATCAAAGAAGTGATGAAAAAATCCACTACCCTGGGTATGCAGACCTTCGACCAACACCTTTACCAATTGTATGAAAAAGGCGAGATTTCCTTGCAGGATGCCTTGAAAAATGCCGATTCCGCACATGATTTGCGTTTGGCGGTACAGTTGCGCAGCCGCAGGGCACAAAGTTCCGACCCCGATTTGGAACTGCTCTGATGGCGGTATGGATTTCCGGACGGGCAGTTTGACATGATTTATCCGTGGCATCAGGAACAATGGCGGCAGATTGCCGAGCATTGGACGAGCCGTCCTAATGCGTGGCTGTTTGTTGGCAAAAAGGGGACGGGGAAGACTGCGTTTGCCCGCTTTGCGGCGAAGGCGCTGTTGTGCGAAACCCCTGCACCGGGCTGCAAACCCTGTGGCGAATGTATGTCCTGCCATCTGTTTGGACGGGGAAGCCATCCCGATTTTTACGAAATCACGCCTCTGGCGGACGAACCCGAAAACGGACGCAAACTGTTGCGGATCAAAATCGATGCCGTCAGGGAAATCATCGATAATGTGTACCTGACTTCGGTACGGGGCGGTTTGCGCGTGATCCTGATTCATCCTGCGGAAAGTATGAATGTCCAAGCCGCCAACAGTTTGTTGAAAGTGTTGGAAGAGCCGCCGCCACAAGTGGTCTTTTTGCTGGTAAGCCACGCGGCGGACAAGGTTTTACCGACCATTAAAAGCCGCTGCCGGAAGAAGGTTTTGCCCGCTCCTTCGCATGGGGAAGCATTGGCGTATCTGCGCGACAGGGGTGTGGCGGAGCCTGAGGAACGTCTGGCTTTCCATTCGGGCGCGCCGCTGTTTCAGGAGGAAGGCGAGCTTCGGGAATTGAGGGCAAAGCTGCTGGAGATATTGGCAGAGCCGAGATTGTTGAAGATTTTGGATTACGCCGCGCTTTTCGATAAGGAAAAACTTCCGCTCGCCGTATTTGTCGGGTGGATGCAGAAATGGCTGGTCGATTTAGGCTTGTGCCTGCAACACATGAAACCCGTCTATTATCCCGCTTATGAAGACAGGCTGCTTCAGACGGCATCGGGTTTCCGTCCGCGCAATGTATTTGCGGCGGAGGATATGCTCAAACAGCTTGCCCCTTACGGGTTTCATACTTTAAATGTCAAAATGCAGATCGAGCATCTGCTCATCAACTATTTGGAATTGAAGAAAGAGAACAGGTGAATTATGTCAGACGGACAAAATATTCCGGCAAAAATGATGTCGTTGCAGCTGAAAGACATGAATCTGCTGTACAGCTCCTATATGCCGTTTTTGGAACACGGCGGTCTGTTTGTGCAGACCGACGACGTATTTTCCATCGGGGACGATATTCTGCTTGCCGTAGAAATCCTCAACTTCCCCAAACTGTTCCTGCCGACCAAGGTCGCCTGGATTAATCCTGCGAGTACTTCCTCCAAACCCAAAGGGGTGGGGCTGGCATTCACAAAACACGAAAACTGCCTGAAAGTCAAAGACCAGATCGAAGTCGAACTGGGCAGCACAATCAGCGGCAGCAGACCTACGTTTACCATGTAACGCTATGCATATCATCGATTCGCACTGCCACCTCAATTTTGAAGGTTTGAAAGAACGCCTGCCCGAAGTTTTGTCCAACATGGAAGCAAACGGCGTGGGGCAGGCACTCGCCATCAGCGTCAGTAGGGAAAGCTTCTCCGAAGTCTTTGCCGTCGCCGAAGCGCACGAACACATCTATTGCACCATAGGCGTACATCCCGACAGCAAGGAAGCCGAAGAATTTTCCATTGCGGAAATGGCCGAAGCCGCCGCCCATCCGAAAGTGGTCGGCATCGGCGAGACGGGTTTGGATTATTACTGGTGCAAAGGCGATTTGTCTTGGCAGCACAAACGCTTTGCAGACCACATCGAAGCAGCCAATCAAACCGGACTGCCCGTTATCGTCCATACGCGCGATGCGGCGGCGGACACCTTGGCGATTTTAAAAGAATGTAAAACCAATTCGGGTGTGATTCACTGTTTTTCCGAGGATGTCGGTTTTGCCCGGGCTGCCATGGATTTGGGGCTTTATATTTCTTTCTCGGGAATCGTTACCTTTAAAAACGCCCCCTTGGTTCAGGAGGCGGCGAAATACGTTCCGGACGACCGCATTTTAGTGGAAACCGATGCGCCGTTCCTTGCCCCCGTTCCCAAACGAGGCAGGCAGAACGAACCGGCTTTTGTGCGTCATACTGCCGAACATATTGCCAAATTGCGGAATCAAACATTGGAACAGGTTGCGGCATATACGACGGAAAACTTTTACCGGCTGTTTAAAAAAGTACCCGATATGCGGGTCGTCTGACCCTGTGCCGACGATAAGGAAAACCATGAAGGCAATTCATCCGTATGCATGTCCGCGCTGCTGCCGGCTGCCTGCCAACACGTTTCGGACAGGCATGGCAAATTCCGCTTCCAAATTCTGCATTGCCAAAGGCGGCAGACGGGAAGTAAAAAAAGACGAAAGCGGCGGCGGATATGCCCTGTGCCATTTGCCGGACAGCAGGATTGTCGAGGAGTGGGAATATTGCCGTTCGCAACATTGATACTGCGCGATATACGGCAAATATTGTGGGAAGTTTCCGCTTTTGCGTATAATGCGCCCTACCTGACAAATTTTGTCAACTTTATCAAAAGGAATAAGCGATGGCTTCCATCCACGACCAAATTAAAGAAGTAGTAACGACACACCGCGTCGTATTGTTTATGAAAGGTACGAAGCAGTTTCCGCAATGCGGTTTCTCTTCCCGCGCCGTGCAAATCCTGAACGCGGCAGGCTGCACCGATTACGTTGCTGTCAACGTATTGGAAAATCCCGAAGTACGCCAAGGCATTAAGGAATACAGCGACTGGCCGACCATCCCCCAACTTTATGTGAACGGCGAGTTTGTCGGCGGTTCGGACATCCTGATGGAAATGTATGAGGCAGGCGAGCTGCAAGAGCTGCTGAAAGCCTGATGGATTCGGCAATGCCGTCTGAACGTGTTTCAGACGGCATTTTCTTTTCCGGCAAATTAAAAAAAAGTATAATGACGCGTCTCAAAATCACACTGGAACACCGCGATGAACGTTAACGTTATCAACCATCCGCTCGTCCGCCACAAACTGACCCTGATGAGGGAGGCGGATTGCAGCACCTACAAATTCCGTACGCTGACCACCGAGTTGGCGCGCCTGATGGCATACGAGGCAAGCCGTGATTTTGAAATTGAAAAATACCTTATCGACGGATGGTGCGGACAGATTGAAGGCGACCGCATCAAAGGCAAAACCCTGACCGTCGTCCCCATCCTGCGCGCCGGTTTGGGTATGCTCGACGGCGTGCTCGACCTGATTCCGACTGCCAAAATCAGCGTGGTCGGTTTGCAGCGCGACGAGGAAACGCTGAAGCCTATTTCCTATTTTGAGAAATTTGTGGACAGTATGGACGAGCGTCCGGCTTTGATTATCGATCCTATGCTGGCGACAGGCGGTTCGATGGTGGCCACCATCGACCTGTTGAAAGAAAAAGGTTGCCGCAACATCAAAGCCTTAGTCTTGGTTGCCGCCCCTGAGGGCGTGAAGGCTGTTAATGATGCGCATCCCGATGTTACGATTTATACCGCCGTGCTGGATAGCCGTTTGAACGAAAACGGCTATATTATTCCCGGTCTGGGCGATGCGGGCGACAAGATTTTCGGCACGCGCTAACTGACTGATTTTCGGATTTGATATGAATTTCCAAGACTATCTCGCCACATTTCCTTCAATCGACCATCTGGGCGGTTTGGATGTTCAGGATGCCGAAGGCAAAACGGTTCACCACATTCCCGCCGTTCAGGGCAAGCTCGGTTCGCTCAAGCTGTACAATGCCTTGGCGGAACGTTTTGATGGAAAATTGGGTAAAGAAGCGGCAGAACAGGGTTTGATATGGTTTGCCGAACATGTTGCCGACGCGCGCGCCCATCCGGGGAAGCATCCGAACATCGATTTGCTGGAAAATGTCGTGCAAAGCGGCGAAACCCTCCTGCTCAAACCGCTTGCCGCGCAATAATTTTCGACCATGCCGTCTGAAATTCGTTTCAGACGGCATTTTGTCGGAAAGAAGACCGTAAAACGGGCATTTTCTTTTCTATTTGGCTGTGTTTTAACAATCCGTTGATTTTTGCACTAATTTTTGATAAAATCCCTTATAACAAATTGAACTATAAGGGATTTTATAATGTCGGGCGTAACAAAAGAATTAGACATTTTAAAACAACTTTTTGAAAATTTGTCCGATACGGATAAACAGGCTTTTTTGACTTCTGTCAGCTCAAAAGAACAGGTTAAAAAAGTCATTGAACCAAGAAAAGTTACGAAGTGCCCACATTGCCAATCTACACATTTCGTCAAAAATGGCAAAGATTGTGGCAACCAACGTTTTTTGTGTCGTGATTGTAAAAAGTCTTTTGTTGAGCAGACAGGCACTATTCTCTACAACACGCAAAAAGACATTGAAGTTTGGGAAAAATACATTCATTGTATGATTGAAAAATACCCACTTCGCAAATGTGCTGAAATTTGCAAAATCAATCTTGCTACTGCGTTTACTTGGCGGCACAAAATTTTGGACGCACTTCAAAACATGATGAATGAAGTTGAGTTAGACGGCATTGTGCAAGCTGATGAAACTTATTCGACGATTTCTTACAAAGGGCACCACAAAAATTTTAATCTGCCACGTCCTGCTCACAAACGAGGAACGAGAGCAACGAAACGTGGCATTTCCAAAGAACAAGTTTGTGTTCCTTGTGGTATCAATTTAGACGGTAAATCTGTTGCTAGAATTAGCAATTTGGGTAAGCCATCTCTAAAAAATATCAACTGATTGGCATTGAAAACAACCCAAAAATGTTTGCTCTTGCCGCCAGTAATATGATTTTACGCGGAGACGGTAAAGCCAATTTACACCAAAGCAGTTGTTTCATGACTGATTTTCAGGATTTAATCAAAAATCCCAAACCTGAAACAGGCTTAAAACGCCCAAATGTTGGCTTTCTCAATCCACCTTACGCCCAATCCAAAAGCGATGCCGAATTGCATGAACTTTATTTTGTCAAAGAAATGTTGGATATGTTGGCAGAAGGTGGCACAGGCATTGCCATTATTCCAGTCAGTTGCGTGATTGCACCAAGCAAAGCCAAAAGCGAAATTGTGAAATATCATCGCTTAAAAGCCGTGATGTCTATGCCGAGCGAACTGTTTTACCCAGTTGGCACGGTAACGTGCATTGTCGTATTTGAAGCCCATAAACCGCATTTTCAGACAGTCGTGATTGACCCGGACACACAAGAAGAAATCAGCACGAAAAAAGCCTGTCGCAAAACGTGGTTTGGCTACTGGCGTGATGACGGTTTTGAAAAAACCAAACACTTGGGACGCATTGATTTATACGACCGCTGGCAGGGCATTAAAGCGCGCTGGTTGGAACATTATTTAAACAACGAAGTTCACACAGGAGAATCGGTAACAGCATTTGTAACTGATAACGATGAATGGGTTGCCGAAGCCTATTTGGAAACTGATTATTCCAAAATTACCCGAGCAGATTTTGAGCAAGTCGTGCGTGAATTTGCTTTATTTCAACTACTGGGAGCGGAAGTAGGGCCGACTGAAAATTTGGATAATGAAAGCTATGAAGACGATGACAATAACGACTTCGGAGACGATGAATAATGGTTGAATTGCAAGAGATTTTTGATGTGAGTTACGGTTCAAAATTAGATTTGAATAAAATGAGCAGCTTCAATCCAACAATCAACTTTGTAGGCAGGTCAGGCAAAAATAATGGTGTAACAGCATCTGTGGATTTATTGAAAAATACAAAACCTTATCCAGCAGGATTATTAACTGTTGCATTAGGTGGTTCTGTTTTATCTACTTTTTTACAAAACAAACCATTTTATACAGCTCAAAATGTTGCTGTTTTAAATCCCAAAACAGAAATGACAGAACAACAAAAACTCTTTTATTGTGCTGCTATTTTTGCCAATGCCTACCGTTTTTCTGCTTGCGGTAGGGAAGCTAACCGCACGTTACGACAACTGTTTGTGCCATCTTTGGATGAGATCCCAAGCTGGGTTGAAAGCGTGAATTTAAATCCATCTGCGGGTGTAAACGAACCGAAATTAAAAGAATCGCTTGATTTGCCTGTGGTTCGACAATCAAAACGACTTGATGAAATTTTTACTATTCAAAACGGCATTGCCGCAACCAAATTAAAAGAATTTGAACAACGGCAAAAAGACACGGTTGTCTATATCCGTCCTGCCAGTACGCAAGCAAGAACGCTACGAAGTTATATCGCTCGTGATAGCGTTGATGAAAAACATATTTTTCCATGCCATACGCTTTTCACTTCTACCAATGGCGAAGGTAGCCATACTTATAGCTATGTTTCAACTTGTGAATTTGTAGCAAATAGTGATGTCGCCGTATTAACACCCATACAGTCCGATATGCCAATAGAAGTAAAACTGTATTACGCTAAATGTATTACAGCAAACCGCTATCTGTTTTCTTATGGACGTAAACCCAAAGGCGAAAAATTAAAAAGCATTATGTTACCGTATTTTGACCAACAAGAAGATTTTGATTATATCTGCCGTTTCATTCACACCTTGCTATTTAGTAACAATTTGTAGATTACCACCCTTATAAACAAAACAACCCGCCGTAATAGATGAAATAGAGAACTGTTTTTTTAGTGTGAATTCATCTTAAGCAATCAACGGATTGTTAAAACACAGCCTTCTATTTCAGGATACGGGCAATGATGTTTCAACACACAGGACGACACATAAAGCGCCGCCCTATGTGTTGCCCTAATTTGAAAGGGGTTACACCCCTTTCAAATAAAATCTGATGCTGCTGCCACGAAGGACGGATGTCCGAATGGCGGGGTTTCAACCATTAAGGAAATTATGATGAAAAAAATGTTCCTTCCTGCCGCATTGCTTCTGTCGGCTGCCGCCCAAACCGTGTGGGCGGATACGGTATTTTCCTGTAAAACGGACAACAACAAATACATAGAAGTTCAAAAAATCAACCGCAATCTTTACGAATATTCGTTCGGCAGTGCGGCAAAAAAAGAAATTGCCATACGCAACAGCAAAGCTGACCTGTTGGGGCGTTCCGACAGGTGGCAAGGCATGGGCAGCGGACGCCGGGCAACGATGAAATTCCAAAACGGCGAATTTATGTACACCGTATGGACAGGCTTCGATTCCGTGACTCATACGGAAAGCAGCGGTGTCGTTGTGGAGCGTAGGGGCAAGGAAGTCGCACGGTTAGGCTGTACGCCGAAAACCGCGCAGGCGAATTTCAACGATGACGATTTTTCCCGGTAATCGGGGCGGATAAGGCGATGGAAACAGCGAAGCCCGTCATGCTGATTGTCCGCCCGTCGGGCAGGGCGAAGGACGATGTGGAAGTCTGCCGTCGTGCCGGATGGCAGGCGGAAGTGTTGAGTCCGATTGAAATCGAAACCGACGAAGCAAGCCTGAAACGGCTGCCGGAAATGTATGCCCGTGCGGATGCCGTGTTTTGGGTCAGTCCGACCGCCGTTGAAACCGCCGTCCCGTACCTTAACCTTTCAGACGGCATAAAGGCGCACATTGCCGTAGGGCAAGGCAGCCGCCGTGCCTTGGCGCGTTATGCGGGCGCGGGCGTGTTTGCACCTGAAGACGGCAACGACAGCGAGGCGGTTTTGCGCCTGCCGGTTTGGAACAGTCTGCCCGAAGGTGCGCGCGTATTGTCTGTGCGCGGACACGGCGGGCGGGATTTTCTGATGAATGCCTTGCAGGAGAAAGGTTTTCGGACGGAGGTGGCAGAAGTCTATTTCAGACGGCATAAACCTTTGAACTTTCAAAATTTCCAAACCGAAAATATTGCCGCCGCCTATATTACGTCCACAGAACTTGTGCAGTCGCTGTTTGCACAGCTTCCGCCGCAATTTTCCCGATTCTTCAAATCCTTGCTATACTTTACCCATCATCCGCGCATTGCGGAGGCATTGAAGCGCGAAGGCGTGTGTTCGGTCGAAACCGTCCCTACGCTGGAAGCCGCGCTTTCCTATTCTTCCATTTCCGTTTCAGACGGCATGGTCTTTCCCGGAACCTCAAACCAATAAGGAGCAAAACGGTGGGCGAACCTGAAAACAAATCATCCGAACCCGTACGCGAGATACAGGCATCAAAAGAAATGCCGTCTGAAACCTCTTCCCCACGCAAAGAAAACGAAACAGAAGTACACATTCCCGCCGCTCCTTTTATCGTCAAACAGTCCGGCAGCAACGCTTTGGCGGCCTGCGCCTTGGTATTGGCGGCATTGGGTTTGGGTGCAAGTGGTTTTTTGTTTGTCCAAGGACAGAATGTCTTGAAAAACCAAGAGCTGGCATTCAACCAGAAAATCGACAAAGCCGCCTTGGGCGAGTCGGAAAACGCCGCCCTGCTCAAAGACAACCTCAACCGCCAAAGTGCCATACAGTCCGAACTCGACCGTTTGGACAGCGGTGTCAAAGCCAACGGCGAACAAATCCTGATGACGCAAAAAGCCTATCGCGAGCTGACCAAAGGGCGTGCCGATTGGCTGGTGGACGAAACCGAGACCATACTCAATCTGGCGGCGCAACAGCTGGTGTTGACCGGCAATATCCAAACGGCAGTCGGCGTGTTGGAGCATATCGACAGCCGCCTGTCCCGTTTCGATCAGGCAGAGCTTCTGCCGATCAAACAGGCGGTCAGCAGCGATTTGGCGGAACTGAAAAACCGTCCCTATGTCGATATTTCCGGCACGGCATTGCGCCTCGACCGGTTGGAAACCGCCGTATCCGGACTGCCGCTGATTTTGGACGGCGTATTGAAACCGGGCGTACAGGCCCGCAACGAAGCCGTTTCCGCTTCATGGTGGCAGAACGTATGGGAAAAATCCCTCGGCACATTGAAGGGGCTGGTCGAAATCCGCCGTTTGGAAAACAACGATGCCATGCTGATTTCTCCCGAACAGGCATATTTTGTGCGTGAAAACCTGCGTCTGCGCCTGTTGGATGCGCGCACCGCATTGATGCAGCGCAACGGCGAAGTCTATCAGGGCGATTTGAACAATGCCGAAGCCGCCGTCAGACAGTATTTCGATGCCAAGTCGCCCGCCACGCAGTCGTGGCTGAAAGAACTGGCGGAATTGAAAACACTGGATGTACGCATGACGGCGGATGACGGCTTGAAGACCAGTTTAAATGCCGTCCGCGCCTATCGCGACGGTACGCGCATGACGGCGGCGGAAAATCAAGAAGCGGAACAGGCGGCTTCCGAACCGGCAAACGAAAACACAGCTTCCGAACCGGCTGCCGCATCGGATGTGAAGGCCATAGAAGCACCGTCCCTGCCTTCGGAACGCAAACCGGAACAGCCTGCAAAAAAACAGCCCGCACCGGAAAAGGCAGGGCGTTCGCCGTCCGCTAAAGGAGAACGCGCATGAAAACGGTAGTCTGGATTGTCGTCCTGTTTGCCGCCGCCGTCGGACTGGCGCTGGCTTCGGGCATTTACACCGGCGACGTGTATATCGTACTCGGACAGACCATGCTCAGAATCAACCTGCACGCTTTTGTGTTAGGTTCGCTGATTGCCGTCGTGGTGTGGTATTTCCTGTTTAAATTCATCATCGGCGTACTTAATATCCCCGAAAAGATGCAGCGTTCCGGTTCGGCGCGGAAAGGCCGCAAGGCCGCGCTTGCCTTGAATAAGGCAGGTTTGGCGTATTTCGAAGGGCGTTTTGAAAAGGCGGAACTCGAAGCCTCTCGAGTGTTGGGCAACAAAGAGGCCGGAGACAACCGGACTTTGGCATTGATGCTGGGCGCGCACGCGGCAGGACAGATGGAAAATATCGAGCTGCGCGACCGTTATCTTGCGGAAATCGCCAAACTGCCGGAAAAACAGCAGCTTTCCCGCTATCTTCTGCTGGCGGAATCGGCGTTAAACCGGCGCGATTACGAAGCGGCGGAAGCCAATCTTCATGCGGCGGCGAAGATGAATGCCAACCTTACGCGCCTCGTGCGTCTGCAACTTCGTTACGCCTTCGATCGGGGCGATGCGTTGCAGGTTCTGGCAAAAACCGAAAAACTTTCCAAGGCGGGCGCGTTGGGCAAATCGGAAATGGAACGGTATCAAAATTGGGCATACCGCCGCCAGATGGCGGATGCTGCCGATGCCGCCGCTTTGAAAACCTGCCTGAAGCGGATTCCCGACAGCCTCAAAAACGGGGAATTGAGCGTATCGGTTGCGGAAAAGTACGAACGTTTGGGACTGTATGCCGATGCGGTCAAATGGGTCAAACAGCATTATCCGCACAACCGCCGCCCCGAGCTTTTGGAAGCCTTTGTCGAAAGCGTGCGCTTTTTGGGCGAGCGCGAACAGCAGAAAGCCATCGATTTTGCCGATTCTTGGCTGAAAGAACAGCCCGATAACGCGCTTCTGCTGATGTATCTCGGCCGGCTCGCCTACGGCCGCAAACTTTGGGGTAAGGCAAAAGGCTACCTTGAAGCGAGTATTGCACTGAAGCCGAGTATTCCGGCGCGTTTGGTGTTGGCAAAGGTTTTTGACGAAACCGCACAGTCGCAAAAAGCCGAAGCACAGCGCAACTTGGTTTTGGCAAGCGTTGCCGGGGAAAACCGCCCTTCCGCCGAAACCCGTTGAAACCTTCAGACGGCATCGTTGAAATGCCGTCTGAAAACCATTTCACTTGACAAACAGACTGACAGAAAACCCGTATGACTCTTTTAAAAAACGATACCTTCCTCCGCGCCCTGCTCAAACAGCCCGTCGAATACACACCGATTTGGATGATGCGCCAGGCGGGGCGTTATCTGCCCGAATACAAAGCCACACGCGCGAAAGCGGGCAGCTTCCTCGATTTGTGCAAAAACACCGGATTGGCGACCGAAGTCACCATCCAGCCTTTGGAACGCTTCGATTTGGACGCGGCGATTTTGTTTTCCGACATCTTGACCGTTCCCGATGCAATGGGCTTGGGGCTGTATTTTGCCGAAGGCGAAGGCCCGAAATTCGCACACGCCTTGCAACACGAATCCGACATCGCCAAGCTGCACGTTCCCGACATGGAAAAACTGCAATACGTTTTCGACGCGGTAACTTCCATCCGTAAAGCATTGGACGGCCGCGTACCGCTTATCGGCTTCTCCGGCAGCCCGTTCACGCTCGCCTGTTATATGGTCGAAGGCGGCGGCAGCAAAGAATTCCGCACCATCAAAACCATGATGTACTCGCGCCCCGATTTGCTGTACAAAATCCTCGATACCAACGCCCAAGCCGTTACCGCCTACCTCAACGCCCAAATCGACGCGGGCGCGCAGGCGGTGCAGATTTTCGACACTTGGGGCGGCGTGTTGAGCGACGCGGCGTTTAAAGAGTTCAGCCTCAAATACATCCGCCAAATCGTTGCCGGACTCAAACGTGAAAGCGAAGGTCGCCGCGTGCCTGTTATCGTGTTTGCCAAAGGCGGCGGGCTGTGGCTGGAAAGCATGGTCCAAATCGGCGCAGACGCATTGGGCTTGGACTGGACGTGCAACATCGGCGAAGCACGCCGCCGCGTCGGCAACCAAGTCGCCCTGCAAGGCAACTTCGACCCGTCCGCCCTCTTCGGTACGCCCGAATCCATCCGCACCGAGGTCGCACGTATCCTGACCGGCTACGGACACGGCAGCGGCCATGTCTTCAACCTCGGACACGGCATCAACCAACACGCCGACCCCGAACACGCCAAAATCTTAGTCGACACCGTACACGAGCTGTCGCGGCAGTATCACGGCGGGTAAGCCGGCAGGAAACCGCCCGATATGCCGTCTGAAGAATCGGAAGTTTTCAGACGGCATATGCTTCATTTTGCACTTTGGTACACCAAGCCATTGTGTGGTAGCTTGATATTGGGTAACCAAAAATCTTTTCCCTGCCAACCTTTGTCTTTATTTCCTACTACTTGATAAAGCGTAAGGAATAAATCATTGGGATATTTTTCTCCTAATTTACGGTCGTCTTCCGAAAGCATTGTGCCGGTTGCTCGAGAAAGTTTACGTCCGGTTTTGATCAAAACATAGGTTTTAAAACTTGGACGTTGTGCTTTTAATGCTTCTACACCAGCAATAAATTTTTCCTTATTCCAGTCATCTGGAACATAACGACCCAATTTATCTAGAACCAAGAATAAATCTTCTATATCTATTTGATATAAATCAGATTGAATTTCATCTTTCAAAATAGAAGGCAAAATTTTGTTAATCTCCGATAAATTATCTTCGTTTGGGTGGAGTGGAAAATAATTCACACCACCCACAATTTGATTGATACTATCGAATTTCAATACATTTTTTCGAGTTGGATTGATATTTTTCGGATAAATAACCTGAATATTGCCGCCTGAATTTTTTGCCTGCCCAATAATCAGATTATTTGCTTGATTGAGTTGTACAAAGAAGTAATAGACATCAAACGGAATATAAAGCCGTAATAATGATTTATCGCGGTCATATCCAAAAATACGCGAATGTTGCCAGAAAGTATCTGCATTCGGTTTTTTGGCAGTGCGACTATAATAAACCGTTTGTAGTTTCGGAATAGTCAAGCCACGACCAATCACATTACCACCAATAATGATGTTGAAACCTTTTTCTAAGTCAAAATCTGTTTCTGTCTGCGAGTTAACGACAAGAGTAGAGATTTGTTTATTCTCTAAAAGTGCTGTCAATTTTTCGTATATTTCATCAAAGTGATGAATATCGGGCTTGGTCTTTTGCAAATCCAAATAACTTTCTTTAAAGCTACCTGCAAGGTCTTCCCCATTATTGACTGCTTGCACTAAGTCATTTAAAAAGGCTTGGATCTTCTTTGAAAAGGCTTGATGATCTTGAATTTTATAGCTTGGATGTAGTGCAAAATTACAGTTAGCCTTATCACATAGCGCGAATTCTGCACAGGTTATTAGAAAACTAAGCAATGCCTGTTTTGCTCCTTCGGCAATTTCACCACTTTCGTCTTTCATATCATCCAATTCGCTATCAATAAAACGAACTATATAGCTTGGTGGATCAGAAAAGACAAAGTTGCCGCCGATGTATTTTTCGCCTGCTTCAAAGAAGTGGATAAATTCAGGTTGCCAATCAGATTCTTCATGTTGTAATAAAAGCGATTGAGGCGTGGCAGTCAACTGGATAAACAGGCTTTGACAACAGGAATTTTTGATGTCGTTTAGCAGTTTATTGATAGTACTGGCATCTTTAGCCGGCTTATCAGAATTAGTATTTAGGCTGGCAGCATCGGCTTCATCGTCCACAATAACCAAAGGATAGCCTTTCAGGCTACTTTGACTGGCAAACAAATTACGCCAACGTTTCAATACACGGGCATTCTTTTTAATCACGACCAAGATGGGGTTCTCTGCCTTCATTACTTCCATAAAACTTCGGTCGTCAGCTTCAGACAATACGATAAAGTTTTTCAGATTGGCTTTGGCTCGTTTGACTGTTTGATCCTGTAAATCTACGCTGTCAGTAGTAAGATACAAAAAAACTTTGTGGTCGCCATCATCAGCCAGCGCACTTAATACACCCAAAACCTGTGCCGTTTTGCCACTTTGAACATTGCCCAGCAATAAAACATTTTGGGCGATTTTCGGCTCGGTTTGTGACAATTTTTCCATAAAACCATCAACGGTATTTTTAACAGAATCAGCTAATTCGGGAGGGGTCAATTGGTTCAAGTAGGTTCGCAACATTTAGTTTTTCCCCTTAAATGAGAGCAGCCAAACATCAGGATTATCGGTTGAACGTAACTCAAAATGATCGTTACCGTATTCGCGTAGGGTTTCATGCGTAATCTTCTCGTTATTTTGCAGGCAGCCATGACTTTCCAAACGACCTTTAATCCATTTACCAAGTGTCTTTAAATCATTTTCTGAGCGGAAGTTTTTGGAGTAATCCCCCGATGTCTTGCATTGAAATTGCCAACCATCATCGGTAATAACTGTAAAAGACTTCAGAACCGGATACCCTTCTTGTGAAGTGATGTCTTTGGATACAATCAACTCTACTTCATACCAAGGTCGTGGTTTGACAAACCCTCGTTTATCTCGTCGACCTTCTCCAAAAAATACATTCAAATTACTTTTTTCTTCGGTTTTAGCTGGAATTGAGAAATGATATTCTGACGTTTGGGCAAATAATTGCCGAATCTGTTCTGGTGCAATTTTCTGAACACCCAAACAATTTTCTAAATGGCTATTATGTTCAATAAATTTACTTGGTCTTTCAACTTCTTGGATATTTTTGCCTAGCTTATGAATAGTACTTTGAATATCTGCCTGCAAAATCTGTGCAGGCTTACCGTTCAAATGCAACATAGTTTCATAAGTACGTTCCGTGCTATCCCAAAAACACGTTAAGTTAGCAGAACCAATTAATCCATTGATTTTTTGATAATTTTTAAAGGAATACATTTTGCCGTGAAATTTCACAAAGGGGGAAACATAGACGGCTCCTCTTTTCTCATGTCGCAAAAAATCATTTAGTTTACATAAGCTGTCATATTGTAAATGGCTAAAACCTTCCAAATAATGCATTCCGACCAATAAATCTATTTTTTGAATATGATCGTTTAGCTCCAAAATTTTATGTAACTCAACCACTGCGTCATTAGATACATAACCTGTCGCCATCAACACTTCATCCGCTGATTTAAATAAATCCATCCAAACCGCATTAAGAGATTTTTCAGTGATTTTGGCATTGGCGATATTGGAAAAAACTGTATTCATTGTTTTCCCCCTCGAATTTTGCTTAGTCGGTCATGGAATAAAATTTCTTTTTCTTCGACTAATTTCTCATGCAAATCTACTTTCTCATAGTTGTCTGAAAAAATCGGTAAAATGCTTTTTGCCAGTTCAACCACGCCCTGAGGAGGAACAGCATTACCAATCTGGCGACGTACTTCAGTTGTTGATCCGACAAACTCAAAATCATCAGGAAAACTTTGAAGCCTTGCTCGTTCTCTATTAGTAAAAGCACGCGGTTCAGGGAAGTGATAGCCCCAAGTACCACCGCCACCTGCTGCAATAATTGTTTTTGATGGCTCGTTCCGATGCATACGACGATAAACGTGGCTAATCATACCTTTCACATATAAAGGATGATCTTTAGGAATATCGGTAAAATTTCCACCTTCAGGAATTAATTCCAACATACGGCGTGTTTTATCGCTGATTTTCAGTAATTCATTATTACTGGCATTTTGTGGAATATTGGATATGGCCTGACCTGCTGTTACATATGGTTTTAAGCCGTTTTCGCCAGTTTCATTGTGCGTCGGTTCCGGATGGCGAAAATCAAATCCTGTATCCAAACGTACTCCGACAATCAGCACACGTTCACGAAATTGAGGTACGCCAAATTCTGCAAAGTTATACAGCTTCGCCTGAACGTAATAACCGCAATTTTCAAAGTCGGTAATAATTTGCTGGATGGCTTTTTTCTTGTTGGCAGTCAATAAACCTTTCACATTCTCAGCAACAAAAACTTTCGGTTTTTTTGCATTTACAAAACGTAAAAAGCTTTTATAAAGATTGCCGCGCTCACCCTCTAAGCCCGGCTGTTTCCAAATCATGGAAAAATCTTGACAAGGGAATCCGCCTAAAATGATGTCGCAATCGGGAATAGTTGGATCATTCGGATTAATTTGTTCAATATCACCTTCTACGATGACATCGCCGATATTTTTACGGAAACTTTCGCAAGCCCAATGGGAGAAATCGTTCGCCCAAACAGTTTCACAACCAGCTTGATGAAAGCCCAAATCCAAACCGCCACATCCTGAAAATAGAGATAGGATTTTTGGTTTGTTACTAGAAGAATTAAGATTTGAGATTTGTTTAGATAGCATAGGATTTCACTCCTATGCATAAATTTGATAAAAATCCTTGTATGGATTTTAAAGGTGAACTATGCTCTGAACGCAACGCAACGCAACGCAACGCAACGCAACGCAACGCAACGCAACGCAACGCAACGCAACGCAACGCAATTCTACCATTATATTTAATGGGAAAGTCATTGTTTGGGATTCCTGTTTTGTATTTTCCGTCATTATGCCGCAAAATAACAGAAAGCCACCCTTGTTTGTATCGTGATATGGTCTTGTAATCAAAATTAACAAACTAATAATAAAAAATTTTTTAGAAAAGAAGTTTCAGACGATTTTTTTACACTTCAAAAATCCCATAGGGAAAACATCATGGCAAAAACGCTTAAAACCCTTTACCAATGCACCGAATGCGGCGGCACTTCCCCGAAATGGCAGGGCAAATGTCCGCATTGCGGCGAGTGGAACACGCTTCAGGAAAGCTTTGCCGCGCCCGAGCCGAAAAACGCCCGATTCCAATCTTGGGCGGCGGACACTTCGACCGTCCAATCCCTCTCCGCCGTTACCGCTGCCGAAGTGCCGCGCAATCCGACCGGTATGGGCGAACTCGACCGCGTATTGGGCGGCGGTTTGGTCGATGGCGCGGTCATCCTGCTCGGCGGCGATCCCGGCATCGGCAAATCCACGCTGTTGTTGCAAACCATCGCCAAAATGGCGCAAAGCCGCAAAGTGCTGTACGTTTCCGGCGAAGAATCCGCCCAACAGGTCGCCCTGCGCTCGCAACGTTTGGAACTGCACGCCGAAGGCGTAAACCTGCTTGCCGAAATCCGCATGGAAGCGATTCAGGCGGCCTTGAAACAGCATCAGCCCGAAGTCGTCGTTATCGATTCCATCCAAACCATGTATTCCGACCAAATCACGTCCGCCCCCGGTTCCGTGTCGCAGGTGCGCGAATGTGCCGCCCAACTGACGCGTATGGCGAAACAAATGGGTATCGCCATGATACTGGTCGGACACGTTACCAAAGACGGAGCGATTGCCGGCCCGCGCGTGCTGGAACATATGGTCGATACCGTGCTGTATTTCGAGGGCGACCAACATTCCAACTACCGCATGATACGCGCCATCAAAAACCGTTTCGGCGCGGCAAACGAATTGGGCGTGTTCGCGATGACCGAAAACGGTTTGAAAGGCGTATCCAACCCGTCCGCCATCTTCCTCGCCAGCTACCGCGACGACACGCCCGGTTCGTGCGTTTTGGTTACACAGGAAGGCAGCCGCCCGCTTTTGGTCGAAATTCAGGCATTGGTCGATGACGCGCACGGCTTCACACCCAAACGCCTCAGCGTCGGATTGGAACAAAACCGCCTTGCGATGCTGCTTGCCGTGTTAAACCGGCACGGCGGCATCGCCTGTTTCGATCAGGATGTTTTTTTAAACGCCGTCGGCGGCGTGAAAATCGGCGAACCGGCGGCGGATTTGGCGGTCATCCTCGCGATGCTTTCCAGCTTCCGCAACCGCCCTATGCCTGAAAAAACCGTGGTCTTCGGTGAAATCGGCCTAAGCGGCGAAGTCCGCCCCGTCGCACGCGGACAAGAGCGGCTCAAAGAAGCGGAAAAGCTCGGCTTCAAACGCGCCATCGTCCCCAAAGCCAATATGCCGCGCAATGCCAAAGAGTTTCCGAACCTGAAAATCCACGGCGTTTCAAGTTTGCAGGAAGCCATCGATATTTGCCGCGACAGCAGGGAATAAACGGAAATGCCGTCTGAAATCAGGTTTCAGACGGCATTTGGTTTGTGGCGGATTGAAACAAGAAGGCATACCGGCGACAGATAAGATTTGCGGCAAAGTTGCCTGTGATATGGCAAAACGCATACGCCCGTCATCCCTGCGAAGGCGGGAATCCGGAATCGTCCGTTTCGGCAATGATTGGAAATCACGGTAACCCAACCGCTTGGATTCCCGACTTCGGGGGAATGAGGGGCGTGTGCATTTGATTTCCATCCGCCATATGTCGGCGACGGGCTTATTCGCCTACGGTTTTTTGTATCAGTTTTTCGGCGTTTGCCAAAGTGTTTGCCACTTCGTCGAAACTGATGCGGCTGCCGACGATGAGGGCGCGCGTATCGGTATAGGCGGTGCGTACTTTGCCGTCCGTTTCGGTAACGAGGACGCGCAGGGGCAGTTGCAGGGCGAAGGCGGGGTCTTTGACCATCAGCGGCGTACCGGCCTTGGGCGTGCCGAAGACGATGACTTTTGCCGGCTGCATGGTCAGGCCGTTTCGGCGTGCCGCTTCCTGATGGTCGATGACGGCAAAAATGTCCATCCCTTTGCTTTTTATGGCGGTTTCAAGGCGGCTGACGGTTTCGTCAAAACTGTATTTCGAGGTGAGGGTGTGCGTGGTCATAGCGGTTTCGTTTTGGGTGGGCGGTTTGCCGGCAGGGTGTGCCGAAGCGGTTGAAATGCAGAGTGCGGATGCGGCGATCAGGGGGAGTATGTGTTTCATCGTATTTCCTTATCGGTTTGTTTATCGGGCTTCGGACGGGGCGGCACGCGCCGCGCCTGATGCCGTGCCGCGTGCCGGAACGCCGTATGCCGTCTGAAAGCCTGTCCTTTCAGACGGCATTGCGTCATTTCATCCCTTTTTTGAGCAGGTCTTCATAACCGCCGTGATTGGCAACATTTGTATAACCTGCTTTTTTCAGCTCTTGAAGGGCGGCTTCGGCACGCCGTCCGCTGCGGCAGTAGAGGTTGACCGGCGTGTCTTTGTCGGGCGCGGCTTCGTATATGCGGCGGACGATTTGGTCGACGGGGATGTTGACCGCGTTGTGCAAATGACCTTCGCTAAATTCCTGTTCGGAACGGACATCGATCCAAACGGCTGAATGTTGCGCGGTTTGGGCGGCGGATACGGGTTTTTGCGGGGCTGCCTGCGTGGCAAAGGCGGCTGAGGCAATGAGTGCGGCGGTAATCAATTGTTTGATATTCATAGGGTTCTCCTGCGGTTGTCGTCTTAAGGGACGGGAAGTTATTTTATCTGTTCCAAAGCGGCGGCATCTATGTCCCAACGCCAAACGCCGCCGCCTTTGCCATCCAATCCGCGCAAAAACAGGTAGCGGACGGAAACGGCGGCGGGCGGTTGTCCGCGCAGTTTGAAGTAGCGCGCGGCGGCAACGGCGTAAATCAGTGCCTGAAGGTAATAGTGCTGGTGCGCGACGGCTTCGTCCATCGCCTGCCGCGTGTAGGCGGATAGGTGGTTGGATTTGTAGTCGATGATGCAGATATTGCCGTCGGGGTCTTGGCAGACCATATCGATAAAGCCGTTTAAAAAGCCGTTGACGGTGTGGAAGTCGATCGTCTCGGCGGCGGCACGGCAGACTTCGGGCAGCCTGATGTCGTCGCGGGCAAGCCAGTCGCGCAGCCGTTTGAGGCCGAAGTCTTCGGTGTGGAGGGTAAAGCCCATTTCGGGACGGCGGCACCCGGGCGGGATGTCGGACAGGCCGTATGCCCCAGTCAGCGGCGTTTTGCGGCAGGCTTCCGCCATTTCGGCAACGGCGGGCAGCCATATTTCTTCAAAACCGTATTTTTTCAGCTTGTCGGCAATGAGGGTTTCCTGTTCGGCGGCTGCTTGTCCGAATTTGAAATCTTCAAGAATTTCGTGCAGGCACAGCCCCGCCTGCGTGCCTTTCGGAAAGTCGTGTATCGATATGCCGTCTGAAGCCGTCGGCGTTTCAGACGGCATCGCCGGCACCGAGGTTTCGGCGGCATCCAAGGACGGGCAGGCATCTTCTTCGCCGCCGTCGGGCGTTTGGGTATGGCGGCTTAAGGCGGTAAAGCTGGTGTGGCGGACAAATCGGAATCCGCGTTCGGGAATGCTGTTTGCGGCAAATTCGGCGGCTTGATCGGCGTTGCCGCGATAGGCGGCAGGGGGCGGCGCATCTTCTGTGAAGGCGAAATCCGTGCCGGCCGGGGCATTGTCCGCCACGCGCCGCCAGTTGCGTTTGAGCATCGTTATGCCGTCTTTTTCACACGCATAGGTACGGCGGACGGTTTCGCGGCTGTCTTGCGGCAAGCCTTCGATCAGGTAGGCGAGGGGGTTGTCGGCGGTATCGGAAGAATAGGCGGCGTAGATGTTGAGCTGTTCCTCGGCACGCGTCAGCGCGACATAAAGCAGGCGCAGGCGTTCCGCCATTTCTTCGTCGGCGTATTGCTTCTGTTCGCTTTCCGACAGTTGCGCCTTTGCCAAAAGTTCGGCCCGGTTTGCGCCTTGGTGGAGGATTTGCCAGTCGGACGGTCCGGTATCTTGCGCGTCCCACGCAAACGGGCAGTACACCAGCGGATACTGCAAACCTTTCGAGGCGTGCATGGTAACGATTTTGACCAAATCTTCGTCGCTTTCCAAACGGATGGCGCGGTTGTCGCCGCCGTTGTTGCCGGCCAGGCTGATTTGATCGCGCAGCCATTTGTGCAGTGCGGCGGGGTTGCGGTTTTGCGCGTCTTCGGCGGCAAGCAGTTCGAGCAGTTGGAAATAATTGGTCAGGCTGCGCCCGTTGTTCCGGCTTAAGAGGCGCGTTTCGATGCCGTGTGTTTGGGAAAACTGCTGCATAGCGGCGAAAATGCCGTATTTTTGCCATATGTCGAGCGCGGTTCGGGCAGATTCCGCCCAATGCAAAATCTCGCTTTCGTTTTGGTTGAAGTCGTGCAATTGCTGCGCGTCATAACCGAATATGCCGCTTGTCAGGACAAAGCGCAGCGTTCCGGCGCGGCGCGGTTCGAGCCAGAAGCCGATGAGCGCGGACAGGGCGGCGGCTTCGGGCGAGGCGAACACGGATTCGCGCGAAAGCAGGACGCTTTGCACCTGCCGTTTTTTCAGTGCGGCGGAAATCATCACCGCCTCGTTGTGCGTGCGTACCAGAACGGCAATATCGCCCGACTGCAACGGGCGGCCTTTGAAATTCAGACGGCCTCCGGAGGCTTCGTTGAGCGCGTGGGCGATTTCGTCGGCGCAATAGTCGGCGGCACGGCGGCGCAAAACGTCTTTGTTGGCTTTTTCATTGTCGTTTTCGTGCAGCCAACGGAGCTGTACGGCAGGACGTTTGGGCGACAACCTGCTTTCGGCACGCGCCGCACCGACTTCCGAATAGCCGATGTTTTCCAAAACGAACGGGCGTTCTTTGAGGCGGAACAGCGCGCCGATGCTGCCGATAAGCGCGGCGTGGCTGCGGTAGTTGGTGGCGAGCGTGTAGCGGTGCCGCGCGTCTTCCGCCGCCTGAAGGTAGGCGTAAATGTCCGCACCGCGAAAGCTGTAAATCGCCTGTTTGGGGTCGCCGACGAGGAACAGCGGGCGGTTTCGGGCGATGAAAATCTTTTGGAAGATTTCGTATTGCAGCGGGTCGGTGTCTTGGAACTCGTCGATCAGCGCGATTTCCCAGTTTTCGGCAACGGCGCGGGCGGGGGTTTCGGCGTGCGGATTGTCGGTCAGCGCGGTGTGGACATCGAGCAGCAGGTCGTCGAAACCGCGTTCGCGGCGCGATTTTTTCATTTCGGCAAGGCTGCTGTTGAGATATTCGATTAAATCCAGTTGCAGCCGGATCATTGTTGTTTCTTCCGCTTCTTCGAGTGCGTTCAAATCGCGCCCGAAGTCTGCCAGTTTCTGCAATTCGGCAAATACTGCCGCATCGGGCGTTTTGCCTTTTTTCAGTCCGGCTTCAAGTTTGTCGGATGAGAGTTTCAAGAGCCGTTCGTGCGTGTCTTTGTCCAGACAGGGCAGTTGTCCGGCGGCGGATTTTTGTGCCAGTTCTTTAAAAAGGTTGCCGAAGCTGTTTTTGCGGTAACTGTTGCCGTTGAGGTCGGGATGGATGCGCCAAAAGCCGGCTTCCAGCTCGGGCAGCAGGCGGCAGACGGTTTGCCATGAGGTTTCGGCGTCGCGCTGCGCCTGTTTCAAATCCGCCTGCGGACGGCGGAAATTCAGGTACGGGCGGGACAGGTAGGCGCGGATTTGGGCAAGGACGGTTTGCGGCACAGCTTTGCGTTTAAACGCCAATGCGGCAAGCACCGGGTCGCCGCTGACGCGTTCCCGCCAAAAATCTTGAGCCGGGACAAGCAGGCGGTCGCCGTCTTCTTCGGTCAGTTCGACATCGAACGGTGCTTGGCACAGGAAGGCGTAGTCGCGCAGGATGCGCTGGCAGAAGCCGTGGATGGTGTAGATGGCGGCGTTGTCGAATTGCCCGATGGCGGCCTTGAGGCGGACAATCAGACGCGTCCGGCTTTCTTTTTGCAAAGCCTGTTCCAAGAGTGCGGGCAGGAAGGTGTCGCCTTCGTGGTGTTCGGCGCAGTAGGCGGCAATGCCGTCTGAAAGCGTGTCGTCTCCAAGTTCGGCAATTTCTTTGCTTTCCAAAACCTGCAACACATCGTCCAAACGCGCGCGCAGGCGTGTTTTCAGCTCGGCAGTGGCGGCTTTGGTGAAGGTAACGACCAATACGCGCTCGACGCTTTTTTGTTCCAATACGATCAGGCGCGTAAACAGGGCGGCAATGCCGTAGGTTTTGCCGGTGCCGGCAGAGGCCTCAATCAGGTTGGTGCCGGAAATGGGGGCGGTCAGCGGGTCGAATGCTCGGATGGGTGCGGACATAGCGTGTATGAAAACGGTTGGACGGTAAAACGGGAAAATGCCGTCTGAAAAAGGGTTTCAGACGGCATCGTCCGGCTTAGAGGTTTTGCAGGCGTTCGACGGACGGCGCGTAGTAGTATCCGCCCGAAACGGCGGCGGAGAGGTGTCGGAGCAGCAGGTCGGTTTTGCCGTCCGTGTCGCCGAACATACTCAATAATTGCGCTTCGATATTATGCAGCGTGCGGCAGTATGCGGTAAACATCAAACCGTGTTCGCCGCTGATTTTGCCGAAGGGCAGGCTGCGGCGGACGATTTTCAGGCCGACTCCGTTTTCTTTCAGGTTGACGCGGCCGAGGTGCGAATCGGGCAGGCGGACATCGCGGCTGAATTCGTCGTCGGTTTCCTTGCTGCGTCCGACCGAGGCCTCCTGTTCGGCGACGGGGACGGCATCCCATTTTTTCAAATCGTGCAGGTATTTTTGCAGCAGGACATAGCTGCCGCCTGCATCGGGCAGCCCTTCGGGGATGATGGCGACTTCGCGGATTGTTTCATCGCCTTGCGGGTTTTCCGTGCCGTCGACGAAACCGTCCAGCCCGCGATCCTGATACAGGCGCAAACCGTGTTCTTCGGACGCGACGCATATGCTGTCGCCGAACGCGCCCAAAACGGATTGGGCAAGCGCGTAGGCTGCGTTTTGGCGGAAGGATTGGATGTGGATGGACATATCGTGCTGCGTGGACGGCGCAAGCCCGTTGCCCATTTCGGGGAAGGGTTTGATTTCACTGCCTTCATCCGTGTGTCCGAATGTTGCCCAAGCTTTGCTGCCGAAGGCGATGGTCAGACCCAAAATATCGTCCGGAAAGCGGGCTTTCAAGGCGGATAACGCGTCGAGCGAAGCGCGGCAGGCGGCTTTAATATCGTTGAGGCGGTTGGCGGCGAAGTCGGCTTCGATAAAGATGCCGGCTTGGGCGTGGTCGGGAATGATGGCGGATTGGGGCGTGTTCATGAGATGTTCCTTTTTGGTGTCATCTGTTTCGGGTGGATTATAGCACCGAATCGGCAGGCGGATTTTTGCCGGAACGGCGTGCGTGAATCCGCCGTTTGCATACCTGATGCCGCTTTTCGGTTTCGTGCCGCCCGCCGCCTTTCCCGCCCCCTTTATTTCCGCTTCCGGCGGCTTCGGCATATCTTTCCCATTCCGATTTGGAATAACCATATAAAAAAAGTATTCTTTGTGTTTGCCGCAATTTCACTTAGAATGCCGCACTTGCACACTTTTTACAGGAGGGAATGATGTTGAAAAAATTCGTACTCGGCGGCATTGCCGCATTGGTTTTGGCGGCCTGCGGCGGTTCGGAAAGCGGCAGCGGAGCATCTTCCGCGCCTGCACAATCGGCAATTTCCGGTTCTTTAATCGAGCGCATCAACAATAAAGGCACGGTTACCGTCGGCACGGAAGGCACTTACGCACCGTTTACCTACCACGACAAAGACGGCAAACTGACCGGTTACGACGTGGAAGTAACCCGCGCCGTGGCGGAAAAACTGGGCGTAAAAGTCGAGTTTAAAGAAACGCAATGGGATTCGATGATGGCGGGTTTGAAAGCCGGACGTTTCGACGTGGTGGCAAACCAAGTCGGCCTGACCAGCCCCGAACGCCAGGCGACATTTGACAAATCCGAACCTTACAGCTGGAGCGGTGCGGTTTTGGTTGCGCATAACGACAGCAACATTAAATCCATAGCCGACATCAAAGGCGTGAAAACCGCGCAATCCCTGACCAGCAACTACGGCGAAAAAGCCAAAGCCGCAGGTGCGGAACTCGTGCCGGTGGACGGTTTGGCGCAATCGCTGACCCTGATTGAACAAAAACGCGCCGATGCGACGTTGAACGATGAATTGGCGGTTTTGGACTATCTGAAGAAAAACCCGAATGCGGGGGTGAAAATCGTGTGGTCCGCGCCTGCCGATGAAAAAGTCGGTTCCGGTCTGATTGTCAACAAGGGCAATGACGAGGCCGTGGCGAAATTCAGCACGGCAATCAACGAGCTGAAAGCCGACGGCACGTTGAAAAAACTGGGCGAACAATTCTTCGGAAAAGACATCAGTGTTCAATAATTTCCTTGCCTCTCTGCCGTTTATGACGGAAACACGCGCTGATATGCTCATCAGCGCGTTTTGGCCCATGGTTAAAGCCGGCTTTACAGTGTCTTTGCCTTTGGCGATCGCTTCTTTCGTTATCGGCATGATTATTGCCGTAGCCGTTGCTTTGGTAAGAATCATGCCTTCCGGCGGTATTTTCCAAAAATGCTTGTTGAAGCTGGTGGAATTTTATATTTCCGTCGTTCGCGGTACGCCGCTGTTGGTTCAGCTTGTGATTGTGTTTTACGGGCTGCCGTCCGTCGGCATCTATATCAATCCGATTCCCGCCGCCATCATCGGCTTTTCGCTCAATGTCGGCGCATACGCTTCCGAAACCATACGCGCGGCGATTTTGTCCGTGCCGAAAGGGCAGTGGGAAGCAGGTTTCTCCATCGGTATGACCTATATGCAGACGTTCCGCCGCATCGTCGCACCGCAGGCATTCCGCGTCGCCGTTCCGCCGTTGAGCAACGAGTTTATCGGCTTGTTCAAAAACACCTCGCTTGCCGCCGTGGTAACGGTAACGGAGCTTTTCCGTGTCGCACAGGAAACGGCAAACCGCACTTATGACTTTTTGCCTGTCTATATCGAAGCTGCATTGGTTTATTGGTGTTTCTGTAAAGTGCTGTTTTTGATTCAGGCGCGTTTGGAAAAACGTTTCGACCGTTATGTCGCCAAATAAGGAGTTGTCATGATTAAAATCCGCAATATCCATAAGACCTTTGGCGAAAACACCATTTTGCGCGGCATCGATTTGGATGTGGGCAAAGGGCAGGTGGTCGTCATCCTCGGGCCTTCCGGCTCGGGTAAAACAACATTTCTGCGCTGCCTAAACGCGTTGGAAATGCCCGAAGACGGACAAATCGAGTTCGACAACGCGCGGCCGTTATGCATTGATTTTTCCAAAAAAACAAGCAAACACGATATTTTGGCACTGCGCCGCAAGTCCGGAATGGTATTCCAACAATACAACCTCTTCCCGCATAAAACCGTGTTGGAAAACGTGATGGAAGGGCCGGTTGCCGTACAGGGCAAGCCTGCCGCCCAAGCGCGCGAAGAGGCTTTGAAACTGCTGGAAAAAGTCGGCTTGGGCGATAAAGTGGATTTGTATCCCTACCAGCTTTCCGGCGGTCAGCAGCAGCGTGTCGGTATCGCCCGCGCACTGGCGATTCAGCCTGAATTGATGCTGTTTGACGAACCCACTTCCGCGCTGGACCCCGAGTTGGTGCAAGACGTGTTGGACGCCATGAAGGAATTGGCGCGGGAAGGTTGGACGATGGTCGTCGTTACCCACGAAATCAAGTTCACGCTGGAAGTTGCCACGAACGTCGTCGTGATGGACGGCGGCGTTATCGTAGAGCAGGGCAGCCCGAAAGAGTTGTTCGACCACCTCAAACACGAACGGACGCGGAGATTTTTAAGCCAAATCCAATCTGCCAAGATTTGATTGGCTACTTGTGAAAAATGCCGTCTGAAAGTTTCAGACGGCATTTTTTCTATTTTTACAGAGGCCAGATTAAATGCGGATTGCTTTCGATGACGGCTTTGAATCGGTTTTGAATGCGCTCGATGGCTGCTTGCGTATCCGCTTCAAAACGCAACACCAAAATCGGCGTGGTATTGGAAGCACGCATCAGACCGAAGCCGTCGGGAAATTCAACGCGCAGGCCGTCGATGGTGATGATTTCGGTTGCGCCTTCAAATTCGGCTTTGGCGGCGAGTTCTTCGATAACTTGATGCCCGTTGCTGCCTTCGGGCAGGGAGATGTTGAGTTCGGGCGTGGAAATGCTTTGCGGCAGGTTGTCCAACACTTCGGACGGATTGTCGGAGGCGGACAGGATTTCCAAGAGGCGTGCGCCGGCATACAGGCCGTCGTCGAAGCCGAACCAGCGTTCTTTAAAGAAAACGTGTCCGCTCATTTCGCCGGCAACCAGTGCACCGGTTTTTTTCATAGCGGATTTGATGAAGCTGTGGCCGGTTTTTTCCATTATGGCTTCTCCGCCGTGTTCTTTAATCCACGGGGCAAGCAGGCGTGTGGATTTGACATCGAAAATGACTTTCGCGCCGGGATTGCGGTTCAAAACGTCTTGGGCGAACAGCATCAGTTGGCGGTCGGGATAAATAATGTTGCCGTCTTTGGTAACCACGCCCAAGCGGTCGGCATCGCCGTCAAACGCCAAGCCGATTTCGGCATCGCCGTTTTTCAGCGCGGCAATCAAATCTTGCAGGTTTTCCGGTTTGGAAGGATCAGGGTGGTGATTAGGGAAATTGCCGTCCACTTCGCAGAAAAGTTCGGTCACTTCGTTGCCCAAACCTTTGTAGAGTTTGCCGGCAAACGCGCCGCCCACGCCGTTGCCCGCGTCGATGGCGATGTTTATCGGGCGTTTGAGTTTGACGTGTCCGACGATGTGGTCGTGGTATGCGCCGGAGATGTCTTTTTCGGTTACGCTGCCTTGTTTGTCGGCGGCAACAAAACCGTCTTTCTCAACAATAGCTAAAAGTTCTTGAATGGCTTCGCCTGCGAGCGTGTCGCCGCCGAGCATCATTTTGAAACCGTTGTAATCGGGCGGATTGTGGCTGCCGGTAATCATCACTCCGCTGCCGCCGCATTCGTTGACGGCTGCGAAGTAGAGCATAGGAGTGGCAACCATGCCGACATTGAGTACGCCGATACCGCTGTCGGTCAGGCCGCGTTGGATGTGCTCCATCAGTTCGGGGCCGCTCAAGCGTCCGTCGCGTCCGAGCGCGATGCGGGCGATACCTTTTTCGGCGGCTTTGGCGGCGATGGCCCTGCCGATGAAATAAGCGGCATCGTCGGTCAGGGTTTTGCCGACGATGCCACGGATGTCGTAGGCTTTGAAGATGTCGCGGGTGATGCTTGCCATAAGGTTTCCTTTGTGTCCGTTTAGGAAAAACGGGCGTATTTTAACATAGCGGTATGCCGTCTGAAGGCTTGCGTCCGGTTTTCAGACGGCATAGCCCGGTTACATCAAATAACATGCCGTCTGAAATAAAAGCAGCCTTTTATGCAGGCTGCTTTCGGATTGCCGGTTTATACTGCTTCGGCTTTAATGATGATGACAGGTTCGGTCGGCACATCGTCGTGGTAGCCGTGGCGTTTGGTGGATACGCTTTCGATGGCATCGACAACGTCAAAACCGTCAACGACTTTACCGAATACGGCATAGCCCCAGTCTTGGACGACGGTTTTGCCGTACAGCTCTTTAGAACGGAAGTTTAGGAAAGCGTTGTCGGCAGTGTTGATGAAGAATTGCGCGCCGGCGGAATGGGGGTCGGAAGTGCGCGCCATGGCGATGGTGTATTTATCGTTGGGCAGGCCGTTGGACGCTTCGTTTTGAATCGGATCGCGGGTTTCTTTTTCGTTCATGTTTTCATCCATGCCGCCGCCTTGAATCATGAAGCCTTTGATGACGCGGTGGAAGATTACGCCGTCGTAGAAGCCGTCTTTGACGTATTGCTCGAAGTTTTTGGCGGTAACAGGGGCTTTGTCGAAATCGAGTTCGATTTTGATGTCGCCTTTGTTGGTGTGCAGGATAATCATGGGTTTTCCTTTCGTTAGAATCCGGTTTTGAATTATTCGACAAATTGTGTCTGAACGACAAACTTCAAGGTCGTCTGAAAAATATTCTTTCAGACGGTCTTGTTGTTTAGGTCGATGGTTTACATCAGTACAGCATAAGCCCACAGAGCAACCAATACTACGCATAGGATGTTCAGCAGTATGCCGACATTCATCATTTCTCGTTGTTTGATTAAGCCCGTGCCGAACACAATCGCGTTAGGCGGCGTGGCAACCGGCAGCATGAAGGCGCAAGATGCGGCGATGCCGATGACGAATACCAAGACTTGTTCGGGCAGCCCCATCTGCATAGCGATGCCGGAGAAAATCGGTACAAGCAGGGCGGCGGAGGCGGTGTTGCTGGTGAACTCGGTCAGAAAAATAATGAAGGCGGCGACGATGAGTATCACCAAAAATGCGGGCGCGCCGGAAAAGGTGGCGGCAACCTGCTGTCCCAAGGCTTCGGACGCGCCGGATGTTTTCAACAGCGTGCTCAGGCTGATGCCGCCGCCGAAGAGCATCAACACGCCCCAGTCGGTATTGCGGGCGACTTCCTTCCATTGCGCCACGCCGAAGACGACGACGGCGACGGCGGCACTCAGGGCGATAACGGTGTCGGGATTGGAAATGCCGAAGGCGGTTTTGATTTTGGAGCCGAATATCCACGCGGCGGCTGTGGCAAGGAAAATCAACAGCGCGATGACGCGGTGCAGCGTCCAAGGGATGGATTCGGCTTTGATTTCCACGCGTTCGTTCAAATTAGGTTTGAGGATGACGTACAGGGAGAGCAGCATCAAGGGCAGAATCAACAGCATCATCGGCAGGCCGAGCTTCATCCAGCCGACGAAGTCCAGATTTAGGGCTTTGGCGGCAATCAGGTTGGGCGGCGAGCCGACGAGCGTGCCCAAGCCGCCGATGCTGGCGCAATAGGCGATGCCGAGCAGGAGGAAGACGTAGGTTTTGTGTTCTTTTTCCCGGTCGAGGTGGCTCAGCATACCCATTGCTAGAGGCAGCATCATCGCGGCGGTGGCGGTGTTGCTGATCCACATGGACAGAAAGGCAGTAACGAGGAACAACATCAAAACCGCCACTTTCATATTGCCGCGCGACAGGCGCAACAGGCTGACGGCGATTTTACGGTCCAGCCGCTGCATATGCAGGGCGGTGGCAAGCGCGAAGCCGCCGAAAAAAATGTAGATAATCGGGTTGGAAAAATCAGCCATCGCCTTTTTGATGTCCATGTCGGGGAAACCGAGTACGACGGCGAGAATCGGCACCATCAGTGCGGTTACGGTAATGTGGACGGCTTCGGTAAACCAAAGTGCGGCAACGAAAATCAGCAGCGCGATACCTTTATTGGCATCGGGGCTGTAAGGCAGGATGTGGTAAATGCCGAAACAGACGACGGCGGAAATAATGGTGGTCAGCAAACCCTTAAAGTCGGTAATCGGCTTCTGCGCACTGAGCAGCTCGACGTTTTCGGGATGCTGGGTTTTGTCCTTTGCATGCAGGTTCATGAATGCTCCTTTAAGGCAACAAAATCGGTTTTTCTTTTGTGTCGTGCAATCCGAAACGGTCTGCGAAACCGTCGGTTCTGCAACCGCTTCGAGTATATTTGTAATTCGGTGTAGTGTAAATATATTGTAAACGATTTGTCGGTTTTGTTTATGAGATGGGATTGATATGTAAGGGGAAAAACAGGATGCATCAGGGGGATTCATCCTGTTTGGGAGAAATAAACCGATTTAGTCCGGGCGGCAGGCAGAACGCGCGGCAAAGAGGGCAAGGGCTGCGCCCGTCAGGTCGGCAAGGACATCGCCCAAACTGCCGGTTCGCGTTGCAGTAAACCATGCCTGGGCGCATTCGCTGCCGACGGCAAAACAGAAGGCGAACGCAATCAGGCTGCGGTAGGGGATGGGAAGTTTTCCGGTTTTGAATGCTTTGGCCAGAAGCAAGATTTGTGCGAAAAACAGGGCAAGGTGTGCTGCTTTGTCGAAATGTGGAAACGGCGGCGGCGCGGTGTCGGCAGCTTTGAAGAGCAGCGAATAGATGCCGCCGGCAAACCACAATGCGGAAAGCAGGCTGAAGCGGTTGCGCGGCAGCTTCATGCCGCCTCCTCGTCCAGCCACGTTTGGCAGATTTTGGACAGGCGCAGGAATTTGCCGCCGCGTGCGGCAAGTATGTCGCGCCATTGTGCCACTTCTTCGGCGGACGGTGCGTCGTCGATGCTGCATTCGTACAGCAGGAAATCGAGGGTTTCTTCGATGACGGGGATGGATTCGGTTTGGATAAGCTGCTTGAGTTCGGTCATGACTGTTCGGATACGGAAATCGGGAAAATGCCGTCTGAAAGGGCTTCAGACGGCATTGGATTATTTGCTGTGCAGGAAGCGCGTTGCCTCTTCCCATTTGCCGGAAATGATGTCGGGTACGGCCTGCAGGGATTTGGCGACGGCATCGTCGATTTGCCGGCGGTGTTCCGCGCTCGGTTTGTTCAAGACGTAGCCGACGACGAGGTTGCGGTCGCCGGGGTGGCCGATGCCGAGGCGCAGGCGGTAATAGTCTGCCGTGCCGAGTTTTGCCTGAATGTCTTTCAAGCCGTTGTGTCCGCCGTTGCCGCCGCCGAGTTTGAATTTGATCCGTCCGCAAGGGATGTCGAGTTCGTCGTGGACGACGAGGATTTCTTCGGGTTTGATTTTGTAGAACTGTGCAAGCGCGGCAACCGCCTGTCCGGAACGGTTCATGAACGTGGCCGGTTTGAGCAGCCAAACATCGCCGTCGGGCAGGGCGGCGCGGGCAACTTCGCCGAAGAATTTTTTTTCTTCTTTAAACGAAGCCTTCCATTTCCACGCCAGTTCGTCGAGGAACCAAAAGCCCGCATTGTGGCGGGTCTGTTCGTATTCTTTGCCCGGGTTGCCCAAGCCGACAACCATTTTGATTGTGTTTGACATGATATTTTCCGTGTTTCTGTCGAATGCCGTCTGAAGGCTTCAGACGGCATGGTTATTCTTCTTGATTTTGAACGCGTTTGCGGCGCGCTTCTTTGGGGTCGATCAACAGCGGGCGGTACACTTCGATGCGGTCGCCGTCGCGCAGCGGCGTGTCGTCTTTGACGGCTTTGCCGAAAATGCCCAAAGGCGCGGAATGCAGGTTTAAATTTTCAAATATGCCGTCCAAACCGCTTTGCAGTGCGGCGGTGCGGACGGTTGTTCCCTCGGCAAGCTGCATGGTTTTCAAAACCTGTCGGTCGGGCAGACCGTACACAATCTCAATTTCAAGCATAACGGCGGTCTGCCTCTTTGACGAACGCTTCGACCAGCGTGGCGGAAAGGTGGTTGAAGACGGGGGAAATTAAGGCGGACAAAACGGCATTGGAAAAATCGTATTCCAAATTGAATTCGATTTTGCACATATCGTCGCCCAAATCGATAAATTTCCACGTTCCACGTAAGGTTTTGAACGGGCCTTCGAGCAGTTCCATACGGATTTCCCTGCCGGGGATGTTGCGGTTGTGCGTGGCAAACGATTGGCGAACGCGCATATAATCCATAAACAGCCGCGCCTTCAGTTCGTTGCCGCTACGCCCGATGACCTCGGTCTTGCTGTACCACGGCAGAAAGTGCGGGTAATCCTCAACCTTGTCGACCAGCTCGAACATTTTGTCCGCGCCGTGCAGCACCAAGATGTTTTTTTCAACTTTTTTCACGGGCATCACCAATGCGGGCGTGTATTCGAAGGGCGGTATTATAGCGGTTTAATTTTAAACCGGTACAGCCTTGCCCCGTTCTGATTTCAATTTAAACCGCCATATCGCAGATTCGCAAAAACCGATACGGCTTTGGCGTTTCAGACGGCATTGAGCGGAAAATGCCGTCTGAAAACGGGATGGGAAAACGGCAGCTTGCGGGCTGCCGTTTGTTCGGGAAGTTAAGCCTTGTTTTCAGGCTGCTGCCCGGACTCTGTCGAGGCGGTGTCTGCCGGGGCAGGTGCTTCGGTTTTTTCCCGAGTCGGAGCGTGCGGCGCGTTATCTTCCGCCGCGTCCGCATTCTCGCGCAGGTTGTGGCTGTAATCCTTGGGCGGGCTGGGTTGTTTGCCCGCCATAATTTCCAGTACCTGATCGCGGTCTATGGTTTCCCATTCCATCAGGGCTTTGCACATCGTTTCCATCTTGTCGCGGTTTTCATCGAGGATTTTGTAGGCAACCTGATACTGCTCGTCCAAAATCCGGCGGATTTCCGCGTCGATGTCCTGCTGGGTTTTCTCGGAAATGTTTTGCGAACGGGTTACGCTGCGCCCCAAGAAGACTTCGCCTTCGTTTTCCGCATAAACCATCACGCCCATTTTGTCGCTCATGCCGTAGCGCGTTACCATTTCGCGTGCCATTTGGGTTGCGCGTTCAAAGTCGTTTGATGCACCGGTGGAGATGCGTCCGACGAAGATGTCTTCGGCAATCCGTCCGCCGAACAGGATGGAGAGCTGGCTCAACATCTGATCTTTATACATACTGATGCGGTCGCGCTCCGGAAGCTGCCAAGTCAGACCCAGCGCACGTCCGCGCGGCATAATGGTTACTTTGTGGACGGGGTCGGTAAAGGGCAGGCTTTCGGCAACAATCGCGTGTCCGGACTCATGATACGCCGTCGCACGTTTTTCGTCTTCGTGCATCACCATACTGCGGCGTTCCGGACCCATATAGATTTTGTCTTTGGCGTCTTCAAAATCGCTTTGATCGACTTTGACTTTGTTGCGGCGGCCGGCAAACAGGGCGGCTTCGTTGACCAGGTTCGCCAAATCCGCGCCGGAAAAACCGGGCGTGCCGCGCGCGAGGGACAATAAATCCACAGATTCGTCCAAAGGCACTTTTTTAGAATGGACGTTCAAAATCTGTTCGCGCCCCCGGATGTCCGGCAGGGGGACGACGACTTGGCGGTCGAAGCGGCCGGGGCGTTGCAGCGCAGGATCGAGTACGTCGGGGCGGTTGGTTGCCGCAATCACAATTACAGTCTGATTGCTCTCAAAACCGTCCATTTCAACCAATAATTGGTTTAATGTTTGCTCGCGCTCATCATTGCCGCCGCCCAAACCTGCGCCGCGTTGGCGGCCTACCGCGTCAATCTCGTCGATAAAGATAATGCATGGGGCGTTTTTCTTTGCCTGCTCGAACATATCGCGGACGCGGCTTGCACCGACACCGACGAACATTTCGACAAAATCGGAACCGGAAATGCTGAAGAACGGCACGCCGGCCTCGCCTGCAATGGCTTTCGCCAAGAGTGTTTTACCGGTTCCCGGGCTGCCCGCCAGCAGGATGCCGCGCGGAACACGGCCGCCGAGGCTTTGATAGCGGTTCGGTGCTTTGAGGTAATCGACGATTTCCTGCACTTCTTCTTTGGCTTCGTCGCAGCCGGCGACATCGGCAAAGGTAACTTTGTTGGCATCTTTGTCCAGCAGGCGGGCGCGGCTTTTGCCGAAGGAGAATGCGCCGCCTTTTCCGCCGCCGCCCGCCTGCATACGCATAAAGTAGAACCATGCGCCAATCAGCAGCAGGACGGGCAGCAGGCTGTAAAACAGGGCAGTCAGCGCGCTCGGTTTTTCTTCCGGCGTTACTTTTACGCGGACGTTTTTGTTCAAAAGGGTTTGAATCAGGTTGTCATCCAAGGGCGCGTTGGTGAAGAAGGTGCTTTTGTCGGTGCGCTCGCCTTTAATCAGGTAACCGCTGACGACGGATCCTTCGATGTTGACGCCGGATACTTCGCCGTTGTTGACCTGTCGGATGAACTGAGAATATTCGATTTGCCCGTTGTCTTCTTTTTTGCCGTCCAAAGCGTTGAACGCAGCCATCAGGCCGATACCCAAGGCGACCCAGACAAGGATTGATTTAAAGGTGTTCCCCACTTAGCAAGGCTCCATAATTGAGGTGTAAAACGGAAATGATTGTAAAGCACGCCGTCTGTATTGTCAGCGTTTATTTTTGCCCAATAAATAAATCTCACTGGAGCGATTGCGCGAGGCTTCGGGTTTGCGCGTCTGCACAGTGCCGAAAATTTCGCGCATGGCTGCCATGTATTCCTGATAGCCTGCACCCTGAAAGACTTTGACCAAAAAGCTGCCGCCGGTTTTCAGGTGTTGCGAGGCGAAGTCCAAAGCCAGTTCGCACAGATAAAAGCTGCGTGCCTGATCGCTTACGGCGTTTCCCGACATATTGGGCGCCATATCGCAGATTACAAGGTCGAGCGGGCGGTTGTCCAACAAGGTTTCGAATTGCGCCAAAACGTCGTTCTCGCGGAAGTCGCCCTGAATGAAGGACACGCCCCCTATGGCTTCCATAGGCAGGATGTCCAAGGCGAAAACCGTTCCGGAAGTACCCGTCAGCTTGGCGGCAACCTGCGACCAGCTTCCCGGCGCGCTGCCCAAGTCGGCAAGTACCGTGCCGGGTTTGATTATCTTGTCTTTTTCGTTGATTTCCAAAAGTTTGTATGCGGCACGGGCGCGGTAGCCGTCTTTTTGCGCCATATGGACGTAGTGGTCGTTGATGTGTTCGTGCAGCCACGCTTTTGAGGATTTGGAACGTACAGCCATAGTGGTTCGCGGGTCGGAATGTAAACGGTGTATTGTACGTTAATTTTGCCGTTGCCGTGCCAAATCGCGTACAATGCTGCATTATCCTTTTTATTCAAACAGTAGGAAAATGGCGGATACCAAATTGAACACCAAAGAAATTTTGGAACTGAAAGCGCGCGCGCACCATCTCCATCCTGTTGTGATGGTCGGTCAGCAGGGTCTGACGGATGCAGTCATCAAGGAAACCGATGCGGCACTGACGGCGCATGAGCTGATTAAAGTGCGCGTATTCGGCGACGACCGTGCCGAGCGTATCGAAATCTGCAATACCTTGTGTGAGGCGGTTGACGCGCAACCTGTTCGGCATATCGGGAAACTTTTGGTATTGTGGCGTAAGAATATCGAGGCCTGACAGCCTGAAGTGGTTGTTTTGCTATTGTTCTTTCAATGGGCGGCATGCTGTCCTTCGGCGCGGCATTTCGGCGTGCCGAAACCCTTTCCGGTGAAAACGGATTTTGATTACCGCTCGATGCCGTCTGCAAGTTGCGGCGGCTTCCGTATGATTTGAATTGTTGACAGGATGATTGGAGGGCTTATGCAATTTCCTTACCGCAATGTTCCGGCTTCGCGTATGCGCCGTATGCGCAGGGATGATTTTTCACGCCGCCTGATGCGCGAGCATATGCTGACCGCCGATGATTTGATTTATCCGGTGTTCGTATTGGAGGGGGCGGCGCGCGAGGAGGATGTGCCTTCTATGCCGGGCGTGAAGCGTCAGAGTTTGGACAGGCTGCTGTTTACGGCGGAAGAGGCGGTGAAGCTCGGTATTCCGATGTTGGCACTCTTTCCCGTGGTTACGGCAAACAAAACCGGGCGTGCGCAGGAGGCGTACAATCCCGAAGGACTCGTGCCGTCAACTGTCCGAGCCTTGCGCGAGAGGTTTCCCGAACTGGGCATTATGACGGATGTCGCGCTCGATCCTTATACGGTGCACGGTCAGGACGGACTGACGGACGAAAACGGTTACGTGATGAATGATGAAACCGTAGAAGTCTTGGTGAAACAGGCTTTATGTCATGCAGAGGCGGGCACGCAGGTCGTTGCTCCTTCCGATATGATGGACGGGCGTATCGGCGCCATCCGCGAGGCTTTGGAGGATGCCGGACATATCCATACGCGGATTATGGCATATTCCGCCAAATATGCTTCTGCATTCTACGGCCCTTTCCGTGATGCGGTAGGCAGTTCGGGCAATTTGGGAAAGGCAGATAAAAAGACCTATCAGATGGATCCTGCAAATACCGATGAGGCGCTGCATGAAGTGGCGCTCGATATTCAGGAAGGTGCGGATATGGTGATGGTGAAGCCCGGTTTGCCGTATTTGGACGTTGTCCGCCGCGTGAAGGACGAGTTCGGCGTACCGACTTATGCCTATCAGGTTTCGGGCGAATATGCGATGTTGCAGGCGGCGGTTGCCAACGGCTGGCTGGACGGCGGCAAAGTGGTTTTGGAAAGCCTGCTGGCATTCAAACGTGCGGGTGCGGACGGGATTTTGACCTATTACGCCATTGAGGCGGCAAAGATGCTGAAGCGTTGATATTTGATTCGCAATATTGAAATGCCGTCTGAAACTATGGTTTCAGACGGCATTTTTTACGGTTTACAAAGTTGTATCGAGTGCGGCGGAAATATCGTTCCAAATATCATCTACGTCTTCAATACCGATGGAGAAGCGCAGGAGTCCGACCCTGATGCCCATTTCCATTTTCACATTATGCGGCACGCCGCTGTGAGATTGGGAATAGCAATGGTTGACCAGACTTTCCACGCCGCCGAGGCTGGAGGTCATTTTGACCAGTTTCATGTTTTTAATCACGCTGTTTGCCGCTTCGCGCGTGTCGTTTTTGAGATAAACCGTAACCACGCCGCCGATGCCTTTGGGCATTTGCGCTTGGGCGAGTGCGTAATGTTCGTGAGACGGCAGGCCGGGATGGAACACTTTTTCAATGGCAGGATGGGCTTCCAAACGGCGCGCAATTTCGAGTGCGTTTTTGCAGTGTGCCTCCATACGCAGGGCAAGCGTTTTGATGCCGCGCAACACCAGCCAGCAGTCCGTCGGGCCTGCAATCGCGCCGGTATGCACCATCATATCGTGCAAAGGCTGAGCCAGCTCTTTGGTTTTGGCAACGACGATGCCCATCAATACGTCGGAATGGCCGCACAAATATTTGGTAGCGGAATGGAATGCAAAATCGCAACCCATATCCAAGGGCTGTTGCAGATACGGCGTGGCAAAGGTGTTGTCGATGCCGACCAGCGCGTCGGCTGCTTTGGCTTTCGCTGCAAGGGCTTTGATGTCTACCAAGCGTAAAAGCGGATTGGACGGCATTTCCAGCCAAACCAGTTTGACATTGTGCGCTTTGAGCAATTCGTCCAAATTATCGGGATTGCCCAAATCGGCAAAAACAACGTTCACCCCCCATTTTTGATAAACATCGACCAATAAGTCATATGCGCCGCCGTAAATATCGGCGACCGCGACGATGGTATCGCCCGGGCGCAGGAAGGTACGCCACACGGCATCAATCCCCGCCATACCGCTGGAAAACGCAAAACCTGCCGCACCGTGTTCCAAATCGGCAACGGTGTCTTCCAAAATCTGACGGGTCGGGTTGCTCAGGCGCGAATAACGGTAAGGCACATTTTCGCCGATTTCGTGCAGCGCAAACATACTGTTTTGATAAATCGGCGGCATCAGCGCGCGGTTGTGTTCGTCGCAATCGTAGCCGGAATGGATGGCACGGGTCGGGAATTTCATCTGTTTCTGCCTTGTAAGATATGGATAAGTCGGGATTTTATCACTATCCCGAAAATAGAAACAATCAATGCAGCCGCCAAAAGCAAGTGATATAATCTCGCATTTGCAGGCAGGACGGCCGACAGCGTTTTTTCAGACGGCATCTGCCTGCCATACAATACACACATCTCAATAATTATCTGAATATTAAGGACAAACAACGCATGAACGCCATTGCAGACGTGCAATCCAGCAGAGATTTGCGCAACCTGCCGATCAATCAGGTCGGCATTAAAGACCTGCGCTTCCCGATTACCCTGAAAACCGCCGAAGGAACACAATCCACGGTTGCTCGCCTGACGATGACGGTTTATCTGCCCGCCGAGCAGAAAGGGACGCATATGTCGCGCTTTGTCGCATTGATGGAGCAACATACCGAAGTCTTGGATTTCGCACAATTGCATAGGCTGACTGCCGAAATGGTCGCGCTTTTGGATTCCCGCGCCGGCAAAATCAGCGTTTCTTTTCCGTTTTTCCGCAAGAAAACCGCGCCGGTATCCGGTATCCGGTCCTTACTGGATTATGATGTCAGCCTCACGGGTGAAATGAAAGACGGGGCATACGGCCACAGTATGAAGGTCATGATTCCCGTAACCTCGCTTTGCCCGTGTTCCAAAGAAATTTCCCAATATGGCGCGCATAATCAGCGTTCGCACGTTACCGTCAGCCTGACTTCCGATGCCGAAGTCGGTATCGAGGAAGTTATCGATTATGTGGAAACGCAGGCGAGCTGCCAACTCTACGGCCTGCTCAAACGCCCCGATGAAAAATACGTTACCGAAAAGGCCTACGAAAACCCGAAATTCGTGGAAGATATGGTGCGCGATGTCGCTACTTCGCTGATTGCCGACAAACGCATCAAGAGTTTCGTCGTCGAGAGCGAGAATTTCGAGTCTATCCACAACCATTCGGCTTATGCCTATATCGCCTACCCGTAGGCGCGTTTGCGATGTCCAAATGCCGTCTGAAAGGCATTGGGGAGTTATTCCCGAATCTGCCGCCGCTTTGTTTTCCCAGCCGTAGAGAGATGGGTAAAATCCGGGTGAAGCTTGATGGCGAGGACGGCTTATAGGGTGCGGCAGTGCCGTATCGGTTTGAAATCAATTTGCAATCAAAGTAATAAAAGGATGCACGATGACAGTATTAAGCAAAGAGCAGGTTCTATCCGCATTTAAAAACCGCAAATCGTGCCGGCATTACGATGCGGCACGTAAAATCAGTGCCGAGGATTTTCAGTTTATTTTAGAACTCGGGCGTTTGTCGCCCAGTTCGGTCGGTTCGGAGCCTTGGCAGTTTGTTGTGGTTCAAAACCCCGAAATCCGACAGGCAATCAAGCTGTTTTCTTGGGGTATGGCGGATGCTTTGGATACCGCCAGTCATTTGGTGGTGTTTTTGGCGAAGAAAAATGCCCGCTTCGACAGCCCGTTTATGTTGGAAAGTCTCAAACGGCGCGGCGTTACCGAACCGGATGCCGTAGAAAAATCTTTGGCGAGGTATCAGGCGTTTCAAGCTGACGACATCAAGATTTTGGACGATTCGCGCGCCTTGTTTGACTGGTGCTGCCGCCAGACCTATATCGCGTTAGCCAACATGATGACGGGTGCGGCGATGGCGGGTATCGATTCCTGCCCGGTGGAAGGTTTCAACTATGCCGATATGGAACGCGTATTGTCCGGGCAGTTCGGTTTGTTCGATGCGGCAGAATGGGGCGTGTCCGTTGCCGCGATATTCGGCTACCGGGTTCAGGAAATCGTCACGAAAGCGCGCAGGCCCTTGGAAGAAACCGTTATTTGGGCATAAGGCAGTGCCGTCTGAAAACGCAAGGATTTTCAGACGGCATTTTTTAATGCTTATTTAAAACGATTCGCCGGGAGCGAGATAACGCCATTTGCCGGGCGGCAGCCTGCCGAGTTTGACCTTGCCCATGCGGATGCGTTTCAGCCCGACGATGCGCAGTCCGACCAGTTCGCACATACGGCGGATTTGCCGCTTTTTACCCTGTTTCAACACGAAGCGCAGTTGGTCTTCATTTTGCCATTCTACTTTGGCGGGACGCAGTTTATCACCGTCCAAACTCAATCCGTGATTCAGTAAGGCAAGTCCTTTTTCGTCCAATTTGCCGCGCACGCGCACCAAATATTCTTTTTCACTGCCGCTGTTTTCGCCGATAAGCTGCTTGGCGATACGGCCGTCTTGCGTCAACACCAGCAATCCGACTGAATCGATATCGAGCCTGCCGGCGGGGGCAAGACCGATTTTGTGTTTCGGATCGAAACTGATGCGGCTGGTGTCGCCTTCCCAGCAATTTTCAGGGGTAATCAGTTCGGCGGCGGATTTATAGCCTTTTTCCGCTTGTGCGCTGACATAGCCGACGGGTTTGTTCAGCAGGATGGTAATGCGTGCCGCCTGCTGTTCGTGGGCTTTCTTGTTCAGTTCGATACGGTCTGCCGGTGAAACTTTCTGACCGAGTACGGCGGTTTTGCCGTTGACCGTTACCCAGCCCTGTTCGATATGGCCGTCGGCTTCGCGGCGCGAACAAAGCCCCAGTTGTGCCATACGTTTGGAGAGGCGTATGGTATCTTCTGTATGGTCGGAGGAAATTTTGGAATTCATGGGTACTTTCGGGTGAAGGCCGGCTTAGACTAATTGCTCGCCCCAGTGCAGTTTTTGGCGCAGGGTTTTGAAATATTGGTAGTCGGTCGGGTGTAGGATGCGTAAGGGATTGTGGTAGCGGCGGATGATGATGCGGTCGAGGTTTTGCACGTCGATGAAGGATTGTCCGTCGAAATGAACGCGCGCGTCGCCGCCTTGGGTAACGAGGATTTCGATTTCGGACGTGTCTGGAATGGCGATGGGGCGGTTAGTCATAGATTGCGGGCAGATGGGGACGAGCGTGAAGGCGTGTAATCCTGCCTGCATGATTGGGCCGCCGGCGGCAAGCGAATAGGCGGTCGATCCGGTGGGGGTGGAGACAATCAGCCCGTCCGAACGTTGTGTATAGACGAATTCCTGATTGACGAAGACTTCAAATTCAATCATCTGTCCGGCACCGCCGCGGGAGAGGACGGCATCGTTGAGGGCGAGGGCGCGTTCGGCGGTTTTGCCTTCGCGGATCAGTGCGGCTTCAATCAGGATGCGCTCTTCGGCAAGGTATTTTCCTTCTAAAACGGGCAATAGCTTGTCCGTCATATATTCGCGGGGAATTTGGGTAAGAAAGCCCAAATGACCTTGGTTGATGCCGATAATCGGAACGGCGCGGGGGGTAATTTCGCGGGCGGCAGAGAGAAAGGTGCCGTCTCCGCCTAAGACGGCGACCAGGTCGCAGTATTGCCCCAGTTCGGTCTTGTTGACGATATGGCAGCCGTCGGTGTCTTGGGTATAGATGCAGCATTCCCTTACGCCGACTTCGTCGAGATAGACGGTAAAGCCGTGCTGCTTCAAAAAGGTAATCAGCGTGTGTGCGGTATCTTGGATGTCGGGCGTGTTGGGGCGGGTTACGATACCGATGTTGTGAAAAGGGCTGTTCATGTCGGATGCCGTCTGAAGGTTAGTCTATCCAAATGTCGCGTTCGAGCCTGTCGAGGCGTTCGTTGAGGCGTTCCACGCCGTCGCGCAGTCTGCTTATTTCGTCGAGGCAGTCGGCAAGGGCTTCGTTGCCGGTGTTTGCGGACTCGGGTTCGCGGGAAAATCCGCCGATTTGTTCGGCGATGTTCCTGCCGATTTGTTTGATGCCGTGTCCGATGTCGGTGGCACGGCTGCCGATGCCTGCCTGCGTGCCGAAAATCCGTGCCAATTCGTCCGATGCGCGGGAACGCAGGCTGCCGAGCAGGGACAGTACCGCGATGCCGAGGATGAGGTCGCCTTCGAGCCTGATGTCGCCAGCCCCGGGTTCGCCGCCTTGGAGGATTTTCCGTATCGCGCTGTTGCGGAAGGTAATTTCGGTGTCTGCAAAGCCGTTTCCCGCCGAGAGCAAACCGTCTTCTGTGATGCGTCCCGCCAGTTTCAGCCCGGCAATGTTCAGGGTCAGTGTTTTGCCTGCAAAGGAGGTAAGTTCCGAGCGGCTGTCCGGGCTTTGCAGAATCAGGCGGTTGATGATGGGGAGGAGGGCGGACATATTTTTTGATTGGGGCGGAGAATGCCTGTTGTTGCTGTTGCCGCTTATTTTACAGGCTTAAGCCGTTATCGCAAACGGTACGGATGATTTTGCCCACGCTGTCGTCGGGTAAGAAATCCGGCGCGGGCAGGCCGAGTTTGGCGGCTTCTTCCGTATAAAATTCGCGGCGTGTCGGGTGGCGCGGTTCGATAATGTTTTTCAGCCGCCTGCCGCCGGGGTTGGATGCCGTCTGAAACAGGTTTTCGACGGCGATGTCGCGGTGGACGATATTGACAGGCCGGTTGCCGCCTTGGATGTTTTGCTTTTGCACGAGGCGGCTGACGGGATGGCGTTCGGCGCAATAAAGCCCGCCCAGCCGCAGGATGTCGATGTTCGGAACGCCGTTGTCGAGCAGGTGTTGTTCGGCGGCAAGGATTTGTCGGGCGGACTCGGTTTGCGGATCGGGTGCGGCGGTTTCGTCGCATTCTCGCGCTTTATCGCCGTAAACGCTTGTGCTGCTTGTGAAAATCAGGTGTTGCACGTTGCACGCCCGGGCAAGCTCTGCCCATTGTTTGACGGTGTCGGCGTAATGCGCCAAAAAGGAGGGCGGCAGCAGGAAGAACCAGACGGGTTTGTCGGCGTGATGCCGCCACAATGCCGTCTGAAAGGTATCGGTACGGTTGAGGTCGAAGGTGTCGAGGTGTATGGGCAGGTTGATGTCGTCCGAAGTCAGGCTGCGTTTTATGGCGGCGACGCGGCTGCCGTGTCGGTAAAACTTTTGTGCCAGCGGCAGGCCGAGGTAACCTAGGCCTGTGATGGAGATATGGGGCGGGGGGACTGCGCGCATTCGCTGATACCGTCGGGTAAGTGCCGTCTGAAGGCTGATTCGGACGTTATGGGTTTACGGGTTGCCGTTGCCGATTTTGCGGTCGTATTCCGCGCGGTGTTCGGGCAAAAGATAGGGGCGAAGGAGGCTTAAGGTACGACGGATGCCGCGTGCTTTGGAGTCTTCGGTCAGCTTGGTACGGCCGCGCAGGGAGCTGTCGAAGTCGAACCAGTATTTCGTAACCATCCACATATTGACGGCGAGGTCGTTCATAGCGGTTTGGTCGGCGTTGATGACGTTCAGCCCGTTGAGCTGGGTCAGCAGTTTGACTAGAAGCGGCGAGACTTTGGCTTGGGTAAAGGTATTGTGTTCGCCCAACAATTCGGCACTGCGCGCAAGCAGGGTGTTTACGTCGCTAAAGAGGAAGCGGTATTCCCACATGACATCGTAAATGCCTGCCATATAGTTGATAGAGTCTTCCACATCAGAGGGCAACACGGCTTCATTCAGGTATGCCAACAGGGCTTCGCTGTAACGTTTGAAGAGTTGGACGATGATTTCGTCTTTGTTGCGGAAGTGGTAATAAAGATTGCCCGGACTGATGCCCAAATGCGCCGCGATATGGTTGGTGCTGATGTTGCGCTCGCCTTCCTCGTTGAAAAGCGCAAGGCTGGCGTCGATGATGCGGGTGTAAGTATTGGTTTTTGCAATGCGGGTCACGGGCATACTCCTTGGATTTGCAGGCTGAACGAAGTGGGCAGCCAATTGGGTTCGGCGTGTAATTCTACCTGAAATCGAGTAAATACTGTATTGCAGACGTGTTGCGCCAGTTTCCAGATGTCGTCTGAAGAGGCATTGTTTTTGTTCGCCAAAACCAGAGCCTGCCGGTCATGTACCGCCGCACCGCCGATTTGGAAGCCTTTCAGACGGCATTGGTCGATCAGCCAGCCGGCGGCGAGTTTGACCGAACCGTCGGGCTGCGGATAGAGCGGCATATCGGGATGCCGCTGCAACAGGGTGGCGGCTTTTTCCGCGCTGACGACGGGGTTTTTAAAGAAACTGCCGACATTGCCCAAAACTTTCGGGTCGGGTAATTTGCTGTTGCGGATGGCGGATACCGCATCGGAAACGTCTTTCGCCGTTGCCTCCCTACCTGCACTCAATTCGGCAACCTTCGCCGCCAAATCGCCGTAGCCCAAGTTCGGCACAAAATGCGTTTTTAATGCAAATACGACCGAAACAATCACATAACGCCCTTTGCCTTCCTGCTTGAACAGGCTTTCGCGGTAGGCGAAGCGGCAGTCGGCATTGGAAAGGGTTACAAAGGTTTCCGTATCCAAATCGAAGCAGCGCACGCTGTGAATCACATCTTTCGCCTCCACGCCGTATGCGCCGATGTTCTGCACGGGCGACGCGCCGACCGTACCCGGAATCAGGCTCAGGTTTTCCAAACCGCTCAAACCCAGCGCGACGGTGTGCAACACGAAATCGTGCCAAATTTCGCCCGCCTGCGCTTCAATCAGAACCATGCCGTCTGAGCGCGCAATCTCGCGTATGCCCTTGTTTTCCATATGGACGACCAAGCCGTCGTAATCCTGCATCAAAAGGATGTTGCTGCCGCCGCCCAGCCATAAAACAGTATCGCGGTCGAACTCGGGCAGTCGGACGATGTCGCGCAATTCGTCGGCGTGTTTAAGCGCGATAAAGGCCCGGGCTTGGGCGTGCAGGCCGAAAGTGTTGTAGGGGGTGAGGTCGGTTCGGTATCGGATGGGTTGCATGGTTTGAGCTTTAACTGTATTTGAATTGAAGTGTGCTGCGTTTTCAGACGGCCTTGTGTGATTTGACCAACTCCATACTGTATTTTTCCAAGCACCACACCAAGGCGACGGCTGCGATGGTGAGCGAGGCAATCAATGCCGTCCAGAAGCCGTAAATGCCCATATCGAAACGGTAGGCGAGCAGATAGCCCGGCAGTAGGCCGCAGCCCCAGAAGGCGGCGGCGTGGATGAACATCGGCACCTTGGTGACTTTGTAACCGCGCAGGGCATAGGACGCGATACATTGGGTGAAGTCTGCCGGTTGGAACAGGCCGGCGAACAGCAGGACGGTGGAGGCAATGCTTAAAACTGCCGGATCATCGTTGTACATGCTTGCCAGCGGCGAACGGAATAATACCAAGGAAAGCACGGTAATCACGGCGAGCACCCAGCCCGACACCAGCGATACTCCTGAAATATAACGCGCCCGCGAAAATTCGCGCCGCCCAAGCGAAAAGCCGATGCGCACCGTCCCTGCCGAGCCGACGCTTTGCGGAATCATATAGAGAATCCCCGACAAACTGATGCCGACCTGCTGCGCCGCCACATAATCCTCGCCGAAAGGCGCAATCAAAAACACGATAAACGAAAACGCGCTGGCTTCCAAAAAATAAGACAGCCCGATGGGCGCGCCGATTTTCCAAATCTGTTTGAACACCGCCCAATCCGGTTTGCCGAATTTCGCTGTCAGTCCGAACGGGCGGAAGAATTTTTCCTTGGCGATATAAATCCACAATGCCAGCGCGCTGAACCAAAACACCGCCATTGTCGCCACGCCGCAACCTGCGCCACCCAAAGCGGGCATACCGAATTTGCCGTAAACGAAAATATAGTTCAGCGGCACGTTCAACACAAACGCCGCAAAGCTGACCAACATAATCAGGCGCGGGCGGTTCAGGCTGGAAGCGTAGGCGTGCAGTGCGCGGTGTACCATTGCCGCCGGCATCGCCAAGCTGGTGAACAGCATATACTGCGCCATTGTGCCTTCCACATAATCGCTCAAAGTCAGCCAGTTGCGGAACGGCGTAATCGCCGCCCACATCAAAATCATGCCGAAAATCCCCAAAATCAGCCCGAACCAAATCCCCTGCCGCCCCGTTTCGCCTGCTTCACCGGTTTTACCCGCGCCGTAAAGCTGGGCAATCATCGGGTTCAGCGCCGCCATAATGCCCATAAAGGTAATATAAACCGTGGCAAACGCGCTGCTGCCCAAAGCCACCGCCGCCAAATCTTCCTTGCCCGCACCGCCCGCCATCACGGTATCGACGAAACCGATGCCCACCTGCGCGACCTGCGCCAACAGCATGGGCAGGGCAAGGGCGGTCAGCAGGCGGATTTCTTTCAGGAAGACGGAAAAGGAAAAGCGGTCGAGGTCGAGCAGCATAAGTGTTCAGTCAATAAAAATGCCGTCTGAAACAAAAAAACGGCAGCGGGAAGTGATGAGAAATAATGGTGCACATTATATAGTAAAAAATACCGTGCCGTCAGACGGCGGATACGGGGTATAAAAGTATATTCAGATTGTGTGTATTTTATGGTAAAGTTTGGTTTTAACGACTTGACGGCATTGAGCCGTCGGACAGGGGCTGTTCGGATTCTGAATCGGAAGGAAGCATCGCCGTTTTGACAGCGGCGTGATGCGTTGCGGCAAAGATGCCGTCTGATTGCGGATCGGGCAGTCTTTTGTGTTTACAGGATAAAACAGAAGGCAGATTCTCATGCAGACATGGCAGCTTCCGGAACATATCGCCGACGTACTGCCCACGAACGCGCGGCAGCTTGAAAGCGCGCGCGAGCAGTTGTTGGCACTGTTCCGCGTACACGGTTATGAACTGGTACAGCCTCCGCTGATGGAGTACGCACATTCCCTGCTGACGCATATCGATGCGGGGCTTTCACTGAAAACCATTTTGGTAACGGACAGGCTCAGCGGCAGGCAGTTGGGCATACGCGCCGACATCACGCCGCAGGTGGCGCGTATCGATGCCCATCTTTTGTCCGCCAACCAAGGGATTAACCGGTTGTGTTATGCCGGTCCGGTGTTGCACGCGCAGCCCGACGGTCTGCCGAATATGCGCGAACCCTTGCAGGCAGGGGCGGAAATGTACGGTTTTGCCGACATCCGTGGCGACATCGAGCTGATAGACCTTATGCTGAAAAGCATGAAAATTGCCGATATGGGCAAAGTGCTGCTTTCGCTGGGGCATATCGGCATATTCCGCGCCTTGTCCGATGCGGCGCATTTGGATGCGGGGCAGTCCGCAACGCTGCTTGCCTTGATGCAGGATAAAGATACCGGGTCGGTCGAAGCGCAGGTCAAGGCTTGGAAGCTGGACGGTATGTGGGCAAAAGCATTCTCGTTGCTGCCGCGCCTGTACGGCGGGCGTGAAGTGTTGTCCGACGCGCGCGGACGGTTGCCGGATTTGTCGGCGGTCGGCGGCGCGTTGGACGAATTGCAGGCGGTGTGCGACGCATTCCCCGATAATGAAATCCATATCGACTTGTCCGAGCTGCGCGTCGACAATTACCACACGGGCTTGCTGTATGCCGCCTATGCCGCCGATTTCCACGACGCGGTCGCGCGCGGCGGGCGTTATGACGGATTGGGCGGATATTTCGGCAGGGCGCGCCCGGCAACGGGATTCAGTTTCGACTTACGCAGCTTTATCGGGCGTTTGCCCGCCGTCGAACGGCAGCCCGCCGTGTTGGTCGATGCGGAAGATGCAGAAGCGGCGCGCGAAGCGGTCGAAGCCTTGCGTGAACAAGGGCAGTGTGTCGTGATTGACTACGGTATCGGACACAATGTTTCGGAAGAGCTTGCAGGCCGTCTGAAAAAGACGGACGGCGTTTGGCAGATCGTGAAACGCTAAATACCCGTTCATAGCGGATGAAAGGCAAACCGGGGCGGGGCGCAAAGCCGCACCGGTTTGGGGATTTTCCGCAATAATTTTTAATATCGATAGGTTATATGGCTATGGCTAAAAATGTTGTAGTAATCGGCGCACAGTGGGGCGACGAGGGTAAAGGTAAAATCGTTGACTGGCTGGCGGAAGAAGCCGGCGGCGTCGTGCGCTTCCAAGGCGGCCACAATGCGGGCCATACCTTGGTCGTCGGCGGCAAAAAAACCATTTTGCGCCTGATTCCGAGCGGTATCCTGCACGAAGGATTGGATTGCTTCATCGGTTCGGGCGTTGTCGTTTCCCCCGAAGCCCTGTTGGGCGAAATTGACGAGTTGAACGCGGCAGGCGTGAAAAACGTCGAAGGCCGTCTGAAAATCGCGCCGACCTGCCCGCTGATCCTGCCTTACCACATCGCGCTCGACCAAGCCCGCGAAGCATCGCGCGGCAAAGGCAAAATCGGCACGACCGGCCGCGGCATCGGCCCTGCCTACGAAGACAAAGTGGCACGCCGCGCCATTCGCGCCGCCGATTTGCTGCATCCTGAAAAACTGCGTGAAAAACTGGATGCCGTCCTTGCCTATTACAACGTCCAACTCCAATACCTGCACAACGCCGGACCGGTTAAAGCGGAAGACGTGATGGCGGTTATCGAAAAAGTCGCGCCGCGCATTGCGCCGATGATTGCCGACGTGTCCCGCGTGTTGAACGAAAAAAACAAAAACGGCGAAAAACTGCTGTTTGAAGGCGCGCAAGGTGCGTTGTTGGACATCGACTACGGCACTTACCCCTTCGTTACCTCGTCCAACTGTCTCGCCGGCGCGGCTTCGGCAGGCGCGGGCGTAGGTCCTCAAATGCTGGATTATGTTTTGGGCATCGTCAAAGCCTATACCACGCGCGTCGGTTCGGGCCCGTTCCCGACCGAATTGTTCGACGAAGTAGGCGCAGGTTTGGCGGAGCGCGGACACGAATTCGGTTCGGTAACCGGCCGCGCGCGCCGCTGCGGCTGGTTTGATGCCGCCGCCCTGAAACGCTCCATCCAAATCAACGGCATTTCCGGTATGTGCATTACCAAACTCGATGTAATGGACGGCGTTGAAACCATCAATATCTGCGTCGGCTACGAATTGCCAGGCGGCGGCAAAACCGACATCCTGCCTTGCGGTTCGGATGCGGTGGAAACCTGCAAACCGATTTACGAAACCATGCCCGGCTGGCGCGAATCGACTGTCGGCGTGAAAAGCTACGACGCATTGCCTGCCAATGCCAAAGCATATTTGAAACGGATTGAAGAAGTCTGCGGCGCGCCGGTCGCCATCGTCTCCACCGGCCCCGACCGCGAAGAAACGATTGTGCTGCATCATCCGTTCGCATAAGGTTTTGCAGTAAAAATGCCGTCTGAAGCCCTAATTGGTTTCAGACGGCATTTTTACCGCTGTTTTATCTGATATTTTCTGTCCGGACACGGTTTGTCGGGGATATATCAATGCGGCGTATCCGGTGCGGAAATGGATACGGTTGGTGCCGGTATGGAAACCTGATGTTTTCAGTCGGCATATACGAAAAAACCGTACTGCTTGTGCGTACGGTTTTTTGTCGTTTCAAATCGGTTTAAAGCGATTTGAGGCGGGCGATTCGGTTGTCCAGCGAAGGGTGGGTGCTGAGCAGGGAGTCGCGCGTATCTCCGGCGATGCCCATTGCGTTCATTTCTTCGGGCAAATCGACCGGGTTGCCTTTAAGCCTTTGCAGGGCGGAAATCATTTTCGGTGCGCCGACCAGTTTTGCCGCGCCCGCGTCGGCGCGGTATTCGCGTTGGCGGCTGAACCACATGACAATCAGGCTGGCAAGGAAGCCGAACAGGATTTGGAATACCATGCTGACTAGGAAATAAGTTCCCTGGGACTGGCTGCCGTCGTTGTTTCGGGCAATCAGGTTGGCAATAATGCGCGACAGGAACACGACAAAGGTATTGACCACGCCTTGAATCAGCGTCAGCGTAACCATGTCGCCGTTGCCGACGTGCGCCATTTCGTGCGCCAACACGGCTTCCACTTCGTCGCGCGTCATATGGTCGAGCAAACCGGTGCTGACGGCGATCAGGGAGCTGTTTCTCGATGCGCCCGTGGCAAAGGCATTGGGTTCGGGGGAGTGGTAGATGGCGACTTCTGGCGTTTTCAGGTTCCATTGCCGCGCTTGGGCTTCGACAGTGTTCAGAAGCCAGGCTTCTTCTTCGGTGCGCGGCGTGTCGATGACTTCCGCACCGACCGATTGTTTGGCGATAAATTTGGACATCAGCAGCGAAATAATCGAACCAGTGAAGCCGACGACGGCGGAATACGCCAACAGGCTGCCCGCGCCGCCCCGGCTGTTGATGCCCAGAACCGCCAAAACAATGTTGATTACGACCAAAACAGCGATATTGGTAGCCAAAAACAGAAAAATGCGTTTCACGGATGTTCCTTTTTGGTAGGGTGTGATGTTTTGAAACTTTGGGGATTGTCCCAAAAAGTTGCCGCCTTGTGAATATCAGGCTCGGCAAAGGTATGCAAAACATTTGCTTGCAAATGGCAGTTTGTGCAGTTGGTTTTTGAACTATTGCGCCAAGCCGTGTAGAATCGTAAACCATCTGTTTGATTCCAATAAACACATTTAAAAGGATCACTTCATGAAAGCATTACTTTTAGGCGCACCGGGCGCGGGCAAAGGCACTCAGGCGCAATTCATCACCGCCGCGTTCGGCATTCCGCAAATCTCTACCGGCGACATGCTCCGTGCCGCGATTAAGGCAGGCACGCCCTTGGGTTTGGAAGCGAAAAAAATCATCGATGAAGGCGGTTTGGTGCGCGACGACATCATTATCGGCATGGTCAAAGAACGCATCGCGCAAGACGACTGCAAAAACGGTTTCCTGTTCGACGGTTTCCCGCGTACATTGGCGCAAGCCGAAGCGATGGTGGAAGCAGGCGTGGGTTTGGACGCGGTCGTTGAAATCGACGTATCCGACAGCGTGATTGTCGACCGCATGAGCGGCCGCCGCGTGCATTTGGCTTCCGGCCGTACTTACCACGTTACCTACAATCCGCCTAAAACCGAAGGCAAAGACGACGTAACCGGCGAAGATTTGATTCAGCGCGACGACGACAAAGAAGAAACCGTGAAAAAACGTCTTGCCGTTTACCACGAGCAAACCGAAGTTTTGGTTGATTTTTACAGCAAGCTGGAAGGCGAACACGCGCCGAAATACATCAAAGTCGACGGTACCCAAGCAGTAGAAGCTGTGAAAGCCGAAGTATTGGGCGCATTGGGCAAATAAATCGAAAAGGTCGTACCCACGGGCAGGCTTCGCACTCTGAAAACAGAAAATCAGGTTTTCAGACGACCTGTTTTTGATAAACAGCGTGTTGCAACCGAAAAATAATCATTCGGCGTCATTCCCGCGCAGGCGGGAATCCATTTCTGAATTTGGGCAATCGCTGTTTAAATCTGATGAACTGAGTTTTATCAATGGATTCCCGCCTGCGCGGGAATGACGGCTGATGTACCGGTTCAAATTTATCCGAAACAGTTTGTCGGGGGCTTGAGTCCGCGTGGGTCGGACATCAATGCCCGGCCTACGGTTTGAATTTACGTTGTTATAGCGGATTAACAAAAATCAGGACAAGGCGGCGGACCGCAGACAGTACGGATAGTACGGAACCGGTTCGCCTGGTGCTTGGGCGCCTTAGGGAATCGTTCCCTTTGAGCCGGGGCGGGGCAACGACGTACCGGTTTAAAGTTAATCCGCTATACTGCGAAAAAGACGATAAAGGTCGTCTGAAAACCCGAAACGAAAACACCATGAATCCTTTAATCACCGACTTCCAAACTCCGCAACAACGTACCCCCGTCATCGTTGCCCTTGATTTTGCCAACGAAAAAGACACGCTCGGATTCGTCCGCAACCTTGATCCGGCGTTGTGCCAAATCAAAATCGGCAAAGAGCTGTTTACCGCTACGGGGCGCAGTTTGGCGGAAAGCCTGATTCATCAGGGTTTCAAACTCTTTCTTGATTTGAAATACCACGATATTCCCCACACCGTCGCGCAGGCGTGTAAAGTCGCCGCCGATATGGGCGTGTGGATGGTCGATATGCACGCGTCGGGCGGCAGACGTATGATGGAAGCCGCCGCCGAAGCCGTTGCCGGATACGGCACGAAACCGCTCTTAATCGGCGTAACCGTGTTGACCAGCATGGAGCAAAGCGATTTGGCGGAAATCGGTTTGAACACCGCCCCTGAAGAACAAGTCATCCGTTTGGCAAAACTGGCACAAAGTTCGGGCTTGGACGGCGTGGTCTGTTCCGCCCAAGAAGCCGCGCCGCTGCGCCGCGAATTGGGACGGGATTTTGTCTTGGTTACACCGGGTATCCGCTTGGACGTTGCCGGCAACAACGACGACCAACGCCGCATTATGACACCCGCCGAAGCCTTGGCGGCGGGTTCGACTTATCTGGTGATGGGCCGCCCCGTTACCCGAGCCGCCGATCCGGTCGCCGTATTGCGCGAAGTGAACCGCGTGGCAAACCTTGAAGCAAACTGATTTTCAGGCGGTCTTACAGGTTAAGGTTGTCTGAACAAAACACAACGGAGGCAATATGCCCGCCAAGTTCCAACAAGAAACCCTCAAATCCCGTTTCGCACAAGCCAAAGTTCTTGTTGTCGGCGACGTGATGCTCGACCGCTATTGGTTTGGCGACGTGTCCCGAATTTCGCCCGAAGCACCCGTGCCGGTGGCAAAAATCGGACGAATCGACCAACGGGCGGGCGGCGCGGCGAACGTTGCGCGCAACATCGCTTCGTTGGGCGGCAGGGCAGGGCTGTTGTCCGTAACCGGCGACGACGAAGCCGCCGCCGCGCTCGACGCGCTGATGGTGCAGGACGGCGTCGCCTCCTATCTGATGCGCGACAAACAAATCGCCACCACCGTCAAACTGCGCGTCGTCGCCCGCAACCAGCAGCTTATCCGCCTTGATTTTGAAGAACATCCCAACCGCGAAGTGTTGGAACAAATCAAGCGGAAATACCGCGAAATCTTGCCCGAATACGACGTAATCATTTTTTCGGACTACGGCAAAGGCGGTCTGTCGCATATCTCCGATATGATCGATTGGGCGAAACATGTCGGCAAAACCGTCTTAATCGACCCCAAAGGCGACGATTACGAAAAATATGTCGGCGCAACTCTGATTACGCCCAACTGCGCCGAATTGAAAGAAGTGGTCGGCAGTTGGAAAAACGAAGGCGATCTGACCGAAAAAGCGCAAAACCTGCGCCGCCACCTCGACTTGACCGCCGTTTTGCTGACCCGGAGCGAAGAGGGCATGACCTTGTTCAGCGAAGGCGAACCCATTTACCAGCCCACCCGCGCCCAAGAAGTTTACGACGTGTCCGGCGCAGGCGACACCGTCATTGCCGGAATGGGCTTGGGGCTGGCGGCAGGCTGCACCATGCCCGAAGCCATGTACCTTGCCAATACTGCGGCCGGGGTTGTCGTGGCGAAACTCGGTACGGCGGTTTGCTCGTTTGCAGAGTTGGTTGAAGCACTGGACGGGCAATAAATCTTTTCAGACGGCATGACCATCCAATGCCGTCTGAAACCCTCAAAACAAAGGAAACCGAATATGACCATCATCGTAACAGGCGCGGCCGGCTTTATCGGCAGCAACATCGTCAAAGCCCTCAACCAACGCGGCATTACCGACATCGTCGCCGTCGATAATCTGACAAAAGGCGAAAAATTCAAAAACCTTGCCGAGTGCGAAATCGCCCACTACCTCGACAAACACGAATTTATCCGCCAAGTGAGGGAACACATTTTACCTTATCAAAACATCGAAGCCGTTTTCCATCAAGGCGCGTGTTCCGATACGATGAACCACGACGGTTTGTATATGATGGAAAACAACTACCAGTACACGCTGGATTTGTTGGACTGGTGTCAGGACGAACGCATCCCCTTCCTTTATGCCTCCAGTGCGGCGGTTTACGGCAAAGGCGAAATCTTCCGCGAAGAGCGCGAACTCGAAAAACCGCTTAATGTGTACGGCTACTCCAAATTCCTGTTTGACCAAGTATTGCGCCGCCGCATGAAAGAAGGTCTCACCGCCCAAGTCGTCGGCTTCCGCTACTTCAACGTTTACGGACAACACGAACAACACAAAGGCCGCATGGCATCCGTCGCCTTCCACCATTTCCACCAATACCGCGAACACGGTTACGTCAACCTGTTCGGCAGCAACGACGGCTACGGCAACGGCGAACAAACCCGCGACTTCGTCAGCGTCGAAGACGTCGCCAAAATCAACCTCTACTTCTTCGACCATCCCGAACTTTCCGGCATCTACAACCTCGGCACCGGCCGCAGCCAACAGTTCAACGAACTCGCCGCCGCCGCCGTCAACGCCTGCCGCGCCGCCGAAGGCAAATCTGAATTGAGCTTGAAAGAGTTGGTAGAAGAAGAACTTATCCGCTATATCCCCTTTCCCGACGCGCTCAAAGGCAAATACCAGGGCTTCACCCAAGCCGACATCACCAAATTGCGCGAAGCCGGATATAAGGAAGAATTTTTCGATGTCAAAGCAGGTGTCAACCGCTACGTCAAATGGATGCTGGAAAATTTGGCTTAATTTGAATGCCCGTAAAAAAATCGTCTGAAAATATCAGGCGATTTTGATTTGTTTAACTTTATATATGGATTTCGATGATGACCGAAATGCAACAACGCGCCCAACTGCACCGCCAAATTTGGAAAATCGCCGACGAAGTACGCGGCGCGGTGGATGGCTGGGACTTTAAACAATACGTTCTCGGCACACTTTTCTACCGCTTTATCAGCGAAAACTTCACCGACTATATGCAGGCCGGCGACAGCAGCATTGATTACGCCGCTATGCCGGACAGCATCATCACGCCCGAAATCAAAGACGATGCCGTCAAAGTCAAAGGCTATTTCATCTACCCCGGCCAGCTTTTTTGCAATATTGCCGCCGAAGCCCATCAAAACGAAGAGCTCAACACCAAGCTGAAAGAAATCTTTACCGCGATTGAAAGCTCCGCCTCCGGCTACCCGTCCGAACAAGGCATCAAAGGCTTGTTTGACGACTTCGACACCACCAGCAGCCGGCTCGGCAGCACCGTTGCCGACAAAAACAAACGCCTTGCCGCCGTCCTTAAAGGCGTGGCGGAACTCGATTTCGGCAATTTTGAAGACCACCGCATCGACCTTTTCGGTGATGCCTACGAATACCTGATTTCCAACTACGCCGCCAACGCAGGCAAATCCGGCGGCGAATTTTTCACCCCGCAAAGCGTCTCCAAGCTGATTGCGCGGCTGGCGGTGCACGGGCAGGAGAAAGTCAACAAAATCTACGACCCCGCCTGCGGCTCGGGCAGCCTGCTCTTGCAGGCGAAAAAACAGTTTGACGAACACATCATCGAAGAAGGCTTCTTCGGGCAGGAAATCAACCACACCACCTACAACCTCGCCCGCATGAATATGTTTCTGCACAACGTCAATTACAACAAATTCCACATCGAATTGGGCGACACGCTGACCAACCCCAAACTCAAAGACAGCAAACCCTTTGATGCCGTCGTCTCCAATCCGCCCTATTCCATCGACTGGATAGGCAGCGACGACCCCACCTTGATCAACGACGACCGCTTTGCCCCCGCAGGCGTACTCGCACCGAAATCCAAAGCCGATTTTGCCTTCATCCTGCACGCACTGAACTACCTTTCCGGCAGAGGCCGCGCCGCTATCGTCTCATTCCCCGGCATTTTCTATTGCGGCGGCGCAGAGCAGAAAATCCGCCAATATCTGGTGGAGGGCAACTATGTGGAAACCGTGATTGCCCTTGCGCCCAATCTCTTTTACGGCACCTGCATCGCCGTCAATATCCTGGTTTTGTCCAAACACAAAGACAATACCGACATCCAATTCATCGATGCAGGCGGCTTCTTTAAAAAAGAAACCAACAACAACGTCTTAACCGAAGAACACATTGCCGAAATCGTCAAACTCTTCGCCGACAAAGCCGATGTGCCGCATATCGCCCAAAACGCCGCCCAGCAAACCGTCAAAGACAACGGCTACAACCTCGCCGTCAGCAGCTATGTCGAAGCCGAAGACACCCGCGAGGTCATCGACATCAGACAGCTCAACGCCGAAATCAGCGAAACCGTCGCCAAAATCGAACGGCTGCGGCGTGAAATTGACGAAGTGATTGCAGAGATTGAAACCTAGGCAGTTGTTGCATATTTTGCAACAACTGAATGGGAAAGAGGCCGTCTGAAAATACGGGCGGCAACCTGTAAGCAATCCTTACAAGTTCAAATCAAGAAATTTTCGGGGAAAATACATGACAACAGAAAATAACGCTTTTGAAAACGCCAAACACATCGACGAAACAGGCAATGAATATTGGTCGGCGCGCACCTTGCAGCAAATCTTGGAATATTCCGAATGGCGCAATTTCCAACGGGCCATTGATAAAGCCATAACCGCTTGCGAAACATCAGGAAATGACAAAAATCATCATTTTGTTGAAACCAACAAAATGATAGCCCTTGGGAAAGGCGGGCAGCGCGAAGTGGCGGATTACCGCCTTTCCCGCTATGCCTGCTACCTGATTGTGCAAAACGGCGATCCGTCCAAAAGCGTCATTGCCGCAGGGCAAACCTACTTTGCCGTGCAAGCCCGCCGCCAAGAGCTGCAAGACGAGGCAGCATTCAGGAGTTTGGGCGAAGACAAACAACGCCTGCTGCTTCGCAGGCAGCTGCGCGAACACAATACCGACCTTGCCGCCGCAGCCAAGGATGCAGGCGTAGAAAAACCCGTTGAGTACGCCGTCTTCCAAAACCACGGCTATCGGGGGCTATACGGAGGACTGGACAAGCAGGGCATACACAGCCGCAAAGGCTTGAAGAAAAGCCAGAGAATCCTAGACCACATGAACGCCAGCGAACCGGCTGCCAATCTGTTTCGCGCCACGCAAACCGAAGAAAAACTACGCCGCAAAAACATCCAAGGCAAAACACAGGCAAACCGGGTGCATTTCGAAGTCGGACAAAAAGTGCGCCAAACCATTGAAGAACTGGGCGGCATCATGCCTGAAAACCAGCCCGTACCCGAGAAAAGCATCAAACAGCTTGAGAACGAAGAACAGAAAAGGCTTGCCGCAACCGAACAGCATCAAAACGGCAAAAAATAACCGCATTCAGGCTACCTGAAAAAGCAGCCTGCACACGATTTCAGGCAGCCTGAAAGCAGGACGGGCTTCAGCCCGCAGAAACAACGGCAAACGGACATAGCGGGCTGAAACCCGCCCCGCAACCGCCCCATATCCCGCCGCAGCGGGAAGGAAACGGAAAACAACCATGGATATGCAAAGCAAAGCGAAAAAATTGATTGAGATGATTCAGACGGCACCGGTGGAGTGGAAGCCATTGGGGGAGGTTTTAGTTCGTACAAAAGGAACTAAGATAACTGCTGGACAAATGAAAGAAATGCATAAAGATAATGCGCCGTTAAAGATTTTTGCAGGAGGAAAAACTTTTGCATTAGTTGACTTTGATGATGTTCCTGATAAGGATATCCATAGAGAGCCTTCTATTATCGTTAAATCAAGAGGTATTATTGAATTCGAATATTACGATAAACCATTTTCGCATAAAAATGAAATGTGGTCTTATCATTCAGTTAATAAACATATTTATATAAAATATGTTTATTATTTCTTAAAAACACAAGAAAACTATTTTCGTAATATCGGATCAAAAATGCAAATGCCACAAATAGCAACACCAGATACAGATAACTATAAAATCCCCATCCCATCATTGGAAACCCAACAAAAAATTGTAAAAATACTTGACAAATTCACCGAGCTGGAAGCTACGCTGGAAGCTACGCTGGAAGCGGAATTAGCCCTGCGCAAACGCCAATACCGGTATTACCGCGACTTACTTTTAGATTTTGACAATCAAATCGGGGGGGGATAGCTGACGGCTATCAATGCCGTCTGAAAAATGTGGTTTGGAAGACGTTGGGGGAGGTTGCCGAATATTCAAAAAACCGTATTTGTTCGGATAAACTGAACGAACATAATTACGTTGGCGTGGATAATCTCTTACAAAATAGAGAAGGTAAAAAGTTATCCGGTTATGTTCCAAGCGAAGGAAAAATGACAGAATATATTGTCAATGACATTTTGATTGGAAATATCCGTCCGTATTTGAAAAAAATCTGGCAGGCAGACTGCACGGGCGGAACAAACGGTGATGTTTTGGTTATCCGGGTAACAGATGAAAAGGTTAATCCAAAATATCTGTATCAGGTATTGGCCGATGATAAATTTTTTGCTTTTAATATGAAGCACGCCAAAGGTGCAAAAATGCCGCGTGGCAGCAAAGCAGCGATTATGCAATATAAAATCCCCATCCCCCCGCTCCCCGAACAGGAAAAAATCGTCGCCATCCTAGGCAAATTCGATACCCTGACCCACTCCGTCAGCGAAGGCCTGCCGCACGAAATCGCCCTGCGCCGCAAACAATACGAATATTACCGCGAACAGCTGCTTGCCTTCCCCAAGGCTGCCTGAAAAAGCAGCCTGCACTTTTTCAGGCAGCCCAATCCGAACATCAAACCGTTTATAGTGAATTAACAAAAATCAGGACAAGGCGGCGAGCCGCAGACAGTACAAATAGTACGGAACCGATTCACTTGGTGCTTGGGTGCCTTAGGGAATCGTTCTCTTTGAGCTAAGGCGAGCCAACGCAGTACCGGTTTAAATTTAATTCACTATAAAACCCGACACCGCAAAGGACGACCCATGAACCTCGAAACCAAACCCATCGCCGAAACGCCGAATTTCATCGTGCTCGACCAATATGAAAAAATCGAACAGTCGGGCAGCTACCAATCGGAAAACCGGTTGGAAGCGGAGTTAATCGCCGATTTGCAAAATCAGGGGTACGAATACCGCAAGGATTTGAACAGCCAAAGCAGGCTGCTGGAAAACCTGCGCGCCCAGTTGCAGCGGCTGAACGATGTGGCGTTTTCAGACGGCGAATGGGCGCGGTTTTTGACGGAATATCTGGACAGGCCGGCTGAAAACATTACCGATAAAACCCGCAAAATCCACGACGACCATATTTACGATTTCGCTTTTGATGACGGCCGTCTGAAAAACATTTATCTGCTGGACAAGAAAAACCTTGCCCGCAACCATGTGCAGCTTATCAACCAGTTTGAGCAGACGGGCACGCATGCAAACCGTTATGACGTTACCGTGTTGGTAAACGGCCTGCCGCTGGTGCAGATTGAATTGAAAAAGCGCGGTGTGGCGGTGCGCGAGGCATTCAATCAGGTGCACCGTTACAGCAAAGAGAGCTTCAACAGCGAAAATTCGCTGTTCAAATTCCTGCAAATCTTCGTGATTTCCAACGGCACGGACACGCGCTATTTCGCCAACACCACCAAGCGCGACAAAAACAGCTTCGATTTCACGATGAATTGGGCGCGGTCGGACAATCATCCGATTAAGGATTTGAAAGACTTTACCGCCACGTTCCTGCAAAAAAGCGTATTGCTGAGCGTTTTGCTGCATTACAGCGTGTTCGATGCGAATGATACGCTGCTGATTATGCGGCCGTACCAGATTGCCGCCGCCGAACGCATTTTGTGGAAAATCAACAGCTCGGCGCAGGCGAAGAATTGGAGCGGGCCGGAAAGCGGCGGCTATGTTTGGCATACCACGGGCAGCGGCAAAACGCTGACCGGCTTTAAGGCGGCGCGTCTGGCGACGGAATCGGCGTTTATCGACAAGGTTTTCTTCGTGGTGGACAGGAAGGATTTGGACTATCAGACGATGAAGGAATACCAACGTTTTTCGCCCGACAGCGTAAACGGCTCGGAAAGTACGGCGGGCTTGAAACGCAATTTGGAAAAAGACGGCAACAAAATCATCGTTACCACCATCCAAAAGCTGAACAACCTGATGAAAAGTGAAGATAATCTGCCGGTTTATCACCGGCAGGTTGTATTTATTTTCGACGAATGCCACCGCTCGCAATTCGGCGAAGCGCAAAAAAACCTGAAAAAGAAATTTAAAAAATTCTGCCAGTTCGGCTTTACCGGCACGCCGATTTTTCCCGAAAACGCTTTGGGCGCGGAAACCACGGCGGGCGTGTTCGGGCGGGAGCTGCATTCTTATGTGATTACCGATGCCATCCGCGATGAAAAAGTATTGAAATTCAAAGTGGATTACAACGATGTGCGCCCGCAGTTCAAAGCCGTGGAAGCGGAACAGGACGAGAAGGAACTGAGTGCCGCCGAAAACCGCCAAGCCCTGCTGCACCCCGAACGCATCCGCGAAATCACGCAATATATCCTGAGCCGGTTCAGGCAGAAAACGCACCGCTTGAATGCGGGCGGCAAAGGCTTCAACGCCATGTTTGCCGTCAGCAGCGTGGATGCGGCGAAGTGCTATTACGAAGCGTTCAAAACACAACAGGCAGGCAGCCTGCACCCGTTGAAAACAGCCACCATTTTTTCCTTTGCCGCCAACGAAGAGCAAAACGCCGTCGGTGAAATTGTTGACGAGACCTTTGAACCGGAAGCGATGGACAGCAGCGCGAAAGAATTTTTGCAGGCTGCCATCAACGATTACAACGCCTGTTTCAAAACCAATTTCGGCACGGACAGCAAAGCCTTTCAGAACTACTACCGCGATTTGGCAAAACGGGTGAAAAACCGGGAAGTGGACTTGCTGATTGTGGTCGGCATGTTTTTGACGGGTTTTGACGCACCGACGCTGAATACGCTGTTCGTCGATAAAAACCTGCGCTATCACGGCCTGATGCAGGCGTTTTCTCGCACCAACCGCATTTACGATGCTACCAAAACCTTCGGCAACATTGTCTGCTTCCGCGACTTGGAGCAGGCAACCATTGATGCGATCACGCTCTTCGGCGACAAAAACACCAAAAATATAGTGCTGGAAAAAAGCTACGAAGAATACATGAACGGCTATACCGACAGCCAGACCGGCGAAGCACGGCGCGGTTATCTGGATGTAGCAAAAGAATTGCACGAGCGTTTCCCCGATCCCGACAAAATCGAAACGGAAAAAGACAAAAAAGATTTTGCCAAACTCTTCGGCGAATACCTGCGGGCGGAAAACGTATTGCAGAACTACGATGAATTTGCCGCGCTGCGCGAATTGCAGAATGTGGACGCGGCGGACGAAGATGCGATGAAGGCGTTTCAGGAAAAATACTACCTGAGCGACGAAGACGTGCAGGAAATGCGGAAAGTGCCGATGCCGTCTGAAAGGGCGGTGCAGGACTACCGTTCCGCCTATAACGACATCCGAGACTGGCTGCGCCGCCAAAAAGCAGGCGAACAGAAAGAACAGTCAAAAATCGACTGGGACGATGTGGTTTTTGAGGTGGATTTGCTCAAATCGCAGGAAATCAATCTGGATTACATCCTGCAACTGGTTTTCGAGCATCACAAAAAAATCAAAGGCAAAGCGGAGCTGGTGGAAGAAATCCGCCGCATCATCCGCGCCAGCATCGGCCACCGCGCCAAAGAGGGCCTGATTGTGGATTTCATCAACGATACGGATTTGGACAAAGTGCCCGACGTTCCCGCCATACTGGAAACCTTCTACACCTACGCGCAAGAGGTGATGCGGCACGAAGCGGCAGGATTGATTGCCGCCGAAGGCCTGAACGAAACCGCCGCCAAACGCTATTTGACCGGCTCGCTCAAACGCGGCTATGCCAGCGAAAACGGCACGGAACTGACCGAAACCCTGCCGAAAATGAGTCCGCTCAACCCGCAATATCTGACGAAGAAACAAAGCGTCTTCCAAAAAATCGCGGCGTTTGTGGAGAAGTTTGCCGGAATAGGGGCCGATATTTGACAAAATGCCGTCTGAACCTTTCAGACGGCATTTTTGATTTTATGCGGAGGCGGTTTTTATTTTGACCTTGCTTTTCTTAAACTTCAATACGGCTTCTTCTTTCGCCGCATCCCAGTCTATCCGCACAAAGCCGCCGTCGGCGAGTTTGCCGAACAGGAGTTCGTCGGCGAGCGGTTTGCGGATTTTTTCCTGAATCAGGCGGTGCATCGGGCGCGCGCCCATTTGCGGGTCGAAACCTTTTTCTGCCAAGTATTTACGCAATGCCGGTGTGAATTCGGCTTCGACTTTTTTGTCGAGGAGCCGGTGTTCGAGCTGGAGCAGGAATTTGTCCACGACTTTGACGATGATGGGTTCGGACAAAGGTGCAAACGGGATGATCGCGTCCAAGCGGTTGCGGAACTCGGGCGTGAAGAGTTTGTTGATTGCCTGCATTTCGTCGCCGCGCTCGCGTTTGGCGGTAAAGCCTAGGCTGGGTCGGCTGAGGCTTTCTGCGCCTGCGTTGGTGGTCATGATCAGGATGACGTTGCGGAAATCGGCGCTCTTACCGTTGTTATCGGTCAGTTTGCCTGCGTCCATGACTTGCAGGAGGACGTTGAAAATATCTGGATGGGCTTTTTCGATTTCGTCCAAGAGCAACACGCAATGAGGCTGCTTGTTGACGGCTTCGGTCAAAAGGCCGCCTTGTTCAAAGCCGACGTAGCCCGGTGGCGCGCCGATGAGTCGCGATACGGCGTGGCGTTCCATGTATTCGGACATATCAAAGCGTTGCAGCGGTACGCCCATTGAGTAGGCAAGCTGTTTGGCGACTTCGGTTTTGCCGACGCCGGTAGGGCCGGAGAAGAGGAAGCTGCCTATCGGTTTGTCGGGCAGCCCCAAGCCCGAACGCGACATTTTGACGGCGGAAACCAGCGCGTCGATGGCGTCTTCCTGCCCGTAAACCATATTGTTCAAATCGCGGCCGAGGAATTGCAACACTTGTTTGTCGTCGTGCGACACGGTCTTTTCGGGAATCCGCGCGACTTTGGCGATGACGGTTTCGATTTGCGCTTTGCCGATGACTTTTTTCTGTTTGGATTTGGGCAGAATCCGTTGCGCCGCGCCTGCTTCGTCCATTACGTCGATGGCTTTGTCGGGCAGGAAGCGCTCGTTGATGTAGCGGGCGGAGAGTTCGGCGGCGGCTTCGAGTGCGCCTTGCGTGTAGCGGACTTGGTGGAAGGCTTCGAACATCGGTTTCAAGCCGCGCAGGATTTGAACGGTTTCGGCAACGGTGGGTTCGACCACGTCGATTTTCTGGAAGCGGCGGCTTAGGGCGTGGTCTTTGTCAAAAATAGTACGGTATTCGTCGTAAGTGGTTGCGCCGATACAGCGCAATGAACCTTTCGCCAATGCGGGTTTGAGCAGGTTGGACGCGTCCATCGTGCCGCCGCCGGTGCTGCCCGCGCCGATGATGGTGTGGATTTCGTCGATGAATAAAATGGCGTGCGGGATTTTTTCGAGCTGTTTCAAGACGGATTTGACCCGCGCTTCAAAGTCGCCGCGGTATTTTGTGCCCGCCAAAAGCGAACCCATATCCAGCGCGTACACTTCGGCCTCTTTGAGCGCGTCGGGAATGTCGTCGTTGACGATTTGATGTGCCAAACCGTCCGCCAGCGCGGTTTTGCCCACGCCTGCTTCGCCGACCAAAAGCGGATTGTTTTTGCGGCGGCGGCACAGGATTTGCACCAGCCGTTCCATTTCGTGTTTGCGACCAATCAAAGGATCGATACGGCCGGCTTTGACTTCGGCGTTGAGGTTGACGGTGTACGCCGATAAAGGGTTTTTGCCCGGTTTGGTGCGGTTCTCATTATCGTCGTCCATGCCGTCTGAAAAATAGTTGCCATCGTCTTCATCTTCATCGGGAGAGCCGTGGGCAATACAGCGCAAAACTTCAAAACGCGTAACCGATTGCAGCTTGAGGAAATAGACGGCGTGGCTGTCGGTTTCGCTCATCAGCGCGACCAAAACGTCCAAAGGCTCGGCCAAGCCTTTGCCTGCCGATTGGGTATGCACCATCGCCCGCTGGATGACGCGTTGGAAGCCGAGCGTGGGCCGGGTTTCGACCGTGTCTAAAAGGTGGTCGGGAATCAGGGGGGTGTTTTCGGCAACGCTGGCGGCGAGTTGTTCGGACACCGCTTTTAAATCCGCACCGCAGAGTTTTAAGACGTTCGGCACGGCGGCATCTTCTTCGATGAGTACCAAAAGCAGATGCTCGAGGCTGATAAATTCATAATGAGCCTTACGCGCCTCGCGGTAAAGCTGCTGCAAAATCTGTTCCAATTCAGGGGCAAGCATATTAAATCTCCTCGACAATACATTGCAGCGGATGTCCTTCGGCTTTTGCCCGCTGCATGACTTGTTGCTGTTTGGTTTGGGCGATATCGCGCGTGTAAGTGCCGCACAGGCCTTTGCCTTCGTGATGAACCGAGAGCATTACCGCTACCGCCTGTTCCTGCCCGAGCATAAAGATTTCGGTCAGGATTTCAACGACAAATTCCATCGTGGTGTAATCGTCGTTCAATAAAAATACGCCGTAACGTTTCGGCGGCAGGGTGTTCAGGCGGTGCAAAAGCGTGTCGGATTGGTGTTGCGCGGTCATAGCGTGTCCCATTTGAAAGCCGCGTTCAGACGGCATTTTTGTTGTATTTTCGGTACTTTCGCCTATTTTCCCACTTTTTTGAAAACATAGCTTGACGTTTTGTCTTAACAAATGTAAAAAGACGGTTAAGCAAAAGTCGGCACTCGACCAAGTATATAAAGCTGGGTAGAAACGCTGAACGTTTAAGTTTGCTGTATGCCTTATTTTGCTGATTTTGTTAATTTTTAAGTATAGGAAGTTTCTAATGGCAACCGGTATCGTAAAATGGTTTAACGACGCTAAAGGTTTTGGTTTCATCACTCCTGACGAAGGCGGCGAAGATTTGTTCGCACACTTCTCAGCGATCAATATGGAAGGTTTCAAAACCCTGAAAGAAGGCCAACGCGTCTCTTTCGACGTAACCACCGGCCCTAAAGGCAAACAGGCCGCCAACATTCAGGCAGCTTAATTCCTGATGTACGGTCAAATGTATATTTGAAAACGGCGGGACAGGCAATGTCCCGCCGTTTTTGTCTGCCGTTTTGCCGATGGCGGAAAAGTCCCCAATCCCCGCCCGCCTTATCCTGAACTTGTGTGTACCCTGTTGTGGGCAAGTGGCTTAGTATTTTGACGGATAAGGGAAAATCAGTGCTGATGAAAAAAATGTGCAATGTCGCCGGTAAAAGGCGGTGCGGCATAAAACGGCAAACGGGCAGGCACGGGGCAAAACGCGCCGCCTTCGTCTTCAGACGGCATCGGCAGGGCGTTCAGCTTCCGGCAACCGTCATCCCCGCAATCAGAATCGAACCGATTTTGTTGGACGAACGCCGCAAAGCGTCATCCGCCACGCCGACGATGTCGCGGTACATATCCTGCAAGCGTCCGGCAACGGTAATCTCGTGGACGGGGTAGGCAATCACGCCGTTTTCCACCCAAAAACCCGCCGCGCCGCGCGAATAGTCGCCGGTGATGGTGTTCGCACCCTGTCCCATCAATTCGGTTACCAGCAATCCCGTGCCCATTTCTTTCAGCAGGTCGGATTGCGTTTCGTGCGTATGGTTCAAATACAGGTTGTGCGCGCCGCCGGCGTTGCCCGTGGTCTGCATTCCGAGTTTGCGCGCGCTGTAACTGCCGAGGAAATAGCCTTCGACAATGCCGTTTTGAATCACGAAGCGCGGCGCGGTGGCAACACCTTCCGCATCAAAATAGCTGCTGCGGAAAGAGCGGGGGATGTGCGGTTCTTCGCGCAGGTTGAGGAAATCGGGCAGGACTTTTTTGCCGATGCTGTCGATCAGGAAACTGCTTTGGCGGTAGAGCGCGCCGCCGGAGAGTGTGCCGACGAGGTGTCCGATCAGCCCGCCCGAAACGGTGGTATCGAAGAGGACGGGGTAGCTGCCTGTCGGGATGCTGCGGCTGCCGAGTCGGCGCAAAGTGCGGCGGGCGGCGGTTTGACCGATGGTTTCGGGGCTGTCCATATCCGGATGGCGGCAGGCGGAATCGTACCAGTAGTCGCGCTGCATTCCGTTTTCGTCGGCGGCAACGACGCTGCAGGAAATGCTGTGGTGCGTGCTTTGCCGGTGTGCGGCAAAACCGTGGGTGTTGCCGTAAACGTATTGGTAGTGTCCGGTTTGCACCGCCGCGCCTTCGGAGTTTTCGATGCGGCTGTCCGTGTCCAACGCTGCCTGTTCGCATTGTTTTGCCAAGCCGACGGCGGCTTCCGTATCCAAATCCCATTCGTGGTAAAGGTCGGGGTCGCCGATGTGTTGCGCCATCAACTCGGGGTCGGCAAGTCCGGCGCAACCGTCTTCGGCGGTGTGGCGGGCGATGTCGGCGGCGGCGCGGACGGTGTCGCGCAGGGCTTGTTCGGAGAAGTCGGCGGTGCCGGCGCGGCCTTTGCGTTTGCCGACGTAAACGGTAATGTCCAGCGATTTGTCCTGCTGGAACTCGATTTGTTCGATTTCGCCCAAGCGCACGCTGACGCTTTGTCCGAGCGATTCGCTGAAGTCGGCTTCGGCGGCGGTCGCGCCCGCTGCTTTTGCCAAGTCGAGCGTGCGGCGGCAGAGGTCGAGGAGTTCGGAAGCGGTGTGGTTGAACAGCATAACAATCTTTCTTGGTGGAGCGTTGCGGCATTTTAACCGTTTCGGGCGGCAGGGGCAAAAGCGTGCCGCTTGCAGGGCGTGCGGTGCAAAAAGCCGTCTGAACGCGGCGGCATTCTGTTAAAATACGCTATTGGAAAAAATTCGAGAATCAAGATGTTTGAACAAGAAGACGAGTGGATCAGCAAAACCCAAATGAAAAAGCAGATGAACGGTTTGCAGGATTTGGGTATGGAACTGACCAGGCTCTCAAACGACACGCTGAAAAAAATCGGTTTGGATGAAGATTTGTACGAGGCCGTCGTTACCTATAAAAAAATTACGTCCAACGGCGCGCTCAAACGTCAGGCGCAATTTATCGGACGTCTGATGCGCGATACCGATCCCGCGCCCATCGAGGCGTTCCTTGCCAAGCTGCGCGGCGACGATGCGGCGCACAACGCCTTTTTGCAACGCGTGGAACAGGCGCGTGTACGGTTGTTGGCAGACGAGGGCGCGCTGACGCAGTTTATGTCCGATTTTCCAAACGCCGACGCGGGCAGGCTGAGGACGCTCGTCCGCAACACCAAAAAAGAACAGGAACAGGACAAACCGCCGAAAAACTTCCGCGCCCTGTTTCAAGAATTGAAAACCGTGATGGAAAACGGGGGCGCGGAAATTTAGGCATATTTTCAGACGGCATCCGCCGTTATTTAGATTGGAAGATAAAATGTTGTTCCGTAAAACGACCGCCGCCGTTTTGGCGGCAACCTTGATACTGAACGGCTGTACGATGATGTTGCGGGGGATGAACAACCCGGTCAGCCAAACAATTACCCGCAAACACGTTGACAAAGACCAAATCCGCGCCTTCGGTGTGGTTGCCGAAGACAATGCCCAATTGGAAAAGGGCAGCCTGGTGATGATGGGCGGGAAATACTGGTTCGCCGTCAATCCCGAAGATTCGGCGAAGCTGACGGGCCTTTTGAAGGCCGGGTTGGACAAGCCCTTCCAAATAGTTGAGGATACCCCGAGCTATGCCCGCCACCAAGCCCTGCCGGTCAAATTCGAAGCGCCCGGCAGCCAGAATTTCAGTACCGGAGGTCTTTGCCTGCGCTATGATACCGACAGACCTGACGACATCGCCAAGCTGAAACAGCTTGAGTTTAAAGCGGTCAAACTCGACAATCGGACCATTTACACGCGCTGCGTATCCGCCAAAGGCAAATACTACGCCACACCGCAAAAACTGAACGCCGATTATCATTTTGAGCAAAGTGTGCCCGCCGATATTTATTATACGGTTACTGAAAAACATACCGACAAATCCAAGCTGTTTGGAAATATCTTAGTATACGCCCCCCTTGTTGATATTGGATGCGGCGGCCGCGGTGCTGGTCTTGCCTATGGCTCTGATTGCAGCCGCGAATTCCTCAGACAAATGAACGGCAATGCCGTCTGAAAAGCCTTCAGACGGCATTTCAAGCACACCCGCACTGTAAAACCCCGCGCTATGTCAGTCAAAATCCAAACCCGCCCCGTCAATACCGACGTTTTCAATCATTTGCTCGCCGCCGGCGCCGATCCTTTAATCGCCCGGCTTTGTGCCTCGCGCGGTGTGCAAAGTCCTGCCGAGTTGGACGACAAACTCGCTTCCCTCCTGCCTTATCAATCGCTGACGAATTGCGAAGCCGCCGCCGGCCGTTTGGCGGATGCGGTTGAACGCAAGGAAAAAATCCTGATTGTCGCCGACTATGATGCCGACGGCGCGACCGCGTGCGCCGTCGGTTTGGACGGTTTGGCGGCGATGGGCGCGAAAGTGGATTTCCTCGTGCCCAACCGCTTTGAGCACGGCTATGGCTTAACGCCCGAACTCGCCGAAATCGCCGCCGCGCAAGGCGTGGATTTGCTGATTACGGTGGATAACGGCATTGCCAGTATTGCAGGCGTGGCGCGCGCGCAGGCTCTGGGTTTGGATGTCATCGTTACCGACCACCATTTGCCAGCCGATACCGTACCCGACTGCATCATCGTCAATCCGAACCAAAAAGGCTGCGGTTTTCCAAGCAAAAGCTTGGCGGGCGTGGGCGTGATTTTTTATGTGTTGACGGCGTTGCGTGCCGAACTGCGCCGCCGCAATTATTTTTCAGACGGCATCAAAGAGCCGAATCTGGGCGGCCTTTTGGATTTGGTCGCACTCGGTACCGTCGCCGATGTCGTCCCCCTCGACCACAACAACCGCATCCTCGTGTCGCAAGGTTTGAAACGGATGCGTTCGGGCAAAATGCGCCCCGGCATCCGCGCCTTGTTTGAAGTGGCGCGGCGCGATTGGCGCAAGGCTCAGCCGTTTGATATGGGCTTTGCGTTGGGCCCGCGCATCAACGCCGCCGGACGGCTGGACGATATGTCGGTCGGCATCGCCTGCCTGTTGGCGCGAGATGATTCCGAAGCGCAGGAACTGGCGGCTCGGTTAAACAACCTCAATATCGAACGCCGCGAAATCGAGCAGTCTATGCTGCGAGACGCGTTGAACGCCTTTCCCGAAACCCTGCCTTCAGGTCAGACGACTTTGGTGGCGTATCGCGACGACTTCCATCAAGGCGTGGTCGGCATTGTTGCCAGCCGCCTCAAAGACCGTTTTTACCGTCCGACCATCGTGTTTGCGCCGGCGGACAACGGCGAAGTGCGCGGTTCGGGACGCTCCATTCCCAATCTGCACTTGCGCGATGCTTTGGACTTGGTGTCCAAACGCCATCCCGATTTGATTTTGAAATTCGGCGGACACGCGATGGCGGCGGGTTTAAGCATACTTGAACACAATATTCCCGCGTTTCAGACGGCCTTTGAAGAAGCCGTGCGTGAGATGGTGTGCGAAGACGATTTGTCGCAAACCTATATTACTGACGGCAGCCTGCCCGCCTGCGACATCACGTTGGAACAGGCGCAAAACCTCGCCTGCCACGTTTGGGGGCAGGGCTTTGCGCCGCCGAGCTTTACCGACGAGTTCCACGTCGTTCGCCAGCAGCCTTTGGGCGCGGAAGGCAAACACAAAAAAGCGTGGTTGCAAAAAGACGGCTGCGAATTTGAAGCGATGTTCTGGCGTTGCAGCGAAGACATTCCCGAATACATCCGCACGGTGTACCGCCCCGTTGCCAACGAATGGCGCGACAACCTCGAATTGCAGCTTTATATCGACTACTGGGAAGCGGCGTAGAGGCGGCGGAACGCCGTTTGAATGTGATTTCTGTTCCTTCATTTGCTTGTTTGTACGACGGGAATGTTCCCAATCGGAAAAGAAAGTAAAGGGCGTTAATTTTTGTTAATCATCCCTTCTTAGGGACGCAATATATAAGGTGCATCAAATTTCAGACTCCGCCACAAAAGCAGGGTCTGATTTTTTAAGGGGCAATCTGTTATAATGACGCGTTGCCGCCGCGAGGGCGGCGTGATTCGGACGGCGTAGTTTCTACGCCTTTTGCTTATGGTTTTCGGCATCTTGCGGAATCGTACCGCCTGATGCAGTCTGAACACGGTTGCCCGTGGAGATGCCGCTCTTCGGGTCAGAATATTTATGCTGAAAAAATGGTTGAATAAGATGCTGCCTTCCGGTCGGAGCAGTAAAAAAGCGGAAAGTAAAACGGTCATTCCTGCCGAAAGACACAACATCCGTGCCGAAATGTTGAGCTTTGCCGCCGAAAACGTCATACGCCGCCTGAAAGGGGCGGGGTTTCAGGCTTATGTGGTCGGCGGTGCGGTCAGAGACCTGCTGCTCGGCATCGAACCCAAAGATTTCGATGTCGCAACTGATGCCACGCCCGAACAGGTGCACAAACTCTTCCGCCGCAGCCGCATCATCGGCAGGCGTTTTCAGATTGTCCATGTGATGAACGGTGCGGAGATTATCGAAGTAACGACGTTTCGCGGCGGTGCGAAGGTTCATCAGAACGCGCACGGCAGAATCATGAAGGACAACACCTACGGCAGCATCGAAGAAGATGCGATGCGGCGCGATTTTACCTGCAATGCCTTGTATTACGATCCTGAAAAAGAAGAGATTTTGGATTTCCACAACGGGATTGCCGATGTTGCCGCCCGCAGGCTGGTTATGATTGGTAATGCCGCCGAACGCTATCAGGAAGACCCTGTCAGGATTTTGCGCGCCATCCGCCTGTCGGGCAAATTGGGCTTTGAGCTGTCGGAAGAAACCGCCGCACCGATTGCCGAATCGATATGCCGTCTGAAGCACGAACCTGTGGCAAGGCTGTTCGACGAAATCATGAAACTGCTGTTTTCAGGGCACGCGCGCGAGTGTCTGAAACGTTTGAACGGATTTGACATACCGGACATCCATCCGCTGCTCAATGCTTTGCGCGTTTCAGACGGCATCGCCGGAAAAATGACGGCGCTTGCCCTGAAAAATACCGATGAGCGGCTGCGTGCCGACAAATCGGTTTCGGTCGGTTTCGTACTGGCGGCCCTGATGTGGCCAGAGTTGGACCGCCATTGGAAAAGCAATCTGCAACAGGGTTTGAAACCTACGCCCGCCCTGTCCGATGCAATCAATACGATGCGCGAAACCGTCGAACGCGGTTGGGGCGTGCCGCAACGCTTTTCCGCCACGATGCGTGAAATTTGGATGTTCCAGCCGCAGTTTGAAAACCGCAAAGGCGCACGTCCGCACAAACTGTTTGCACAGGCGCGTTTCCGTGCCGCCTATGATTTCCTGCTCTTGCGCGCCGAAACCGGCAATGCGGACCGCGCACTTGCCGAGTGGTGGACGGCGTTTCAGACGGCATCGGCGGAACAGCGGACGGAAATGACCAAAAACGAGGCCGCCGCCCGGCACGAAAAAAACGAAGGACAGGAGAAAAAACGCCGCCGTCGCAGGCGCAAACCCAAGCCGAAGGTTGTGGGAACGGATTGGGAATAACGGTCAACAGACAAGGAACAATGAAGTTTCAACACATAGGATGAAGCATAAAGTGCCGATTCATGTATTATTCTGATTTGTAAGGGGCTTCATCCCTGCAAATAAAGTCTGACCCTGCCGCCCGGAAAAAGGATGTCCGGGTGGGCAGGGTTCAAGCAACAAGGAAAAATTGATGAAAAAATGTATTTTGGGCATTTTGACCGCGTGTGCCGCCATGCCTGCATTTGCCGACAGAATCAGCGATTTGGAAGCACGTCTGGCGCAGTTGGAACACCGTGTCGCCGTATTGGAAAGCGGCGGCAATACCGTCAAAATCGACCTTTTCGGTTCAAATTCCACCATGTATGTATGCAGCGTTACGCCTTTTCAGAAGACGTTTGAGGCAAGCGATCGGAATGAAGGCGTGGCGCGGCAGAAAGTGCGTCAGGCGTGCAACCGCGAAACTTCGGCAATGTTTTGCGGAGATGAGGCAATCCGATGCAGAAAATTCGATTGATGTATCGGTTGGACGGATAAAGAAACGGATACGGAGCTTGGCTTCCGTCTCTGTTTTTCTCTGCCCGATTTTCCATGCATCGGGTTTCAGACGGCATTGGAGTGTCAGTCGTGTTCTGCCGATTCGTAGGCTTCGACGATTTTTTGCACCAGAGGATGCCGGACAACGTCTTCGCCGGTGAAGGTATGGAAATACAGTCCTGCCACGCCGTGCAGTTTCTCACGTGCGTCTTTCAATCCCGATTTGATGTTTTTGGGCAGGTCGATTTGGCTGGTGTCGCCGGTAATGACGGCTTTCGCGCCGAAGCCGATGCGGGTCAGGAACATTTTCATTTGTTCGGGCGTGGTGTTTTGCGCTTCGTCGAGGATGATGTATGCGCCGTTGAGCGTCCTGCCGCGCATATAGGCGAGCGGGGTGATTTCAATCAGGCCTTTTTCAATCAGCTTGGTTACACGGTCAAAGCCCATCAGGTCATAGAGGGCATCATAAAGCGGACGGAGGTAGGGATCGACTTTTTGGGTCAGGTCTCCGGGCAGGAAGCCCAGTTTCTCACCGGCTTCGACGGCAGGCCGCACTAAAATGATGCGTTCGACTTGGTGTTTTTCCATCGCATCGACGGCGGCGGCGACGGCGAGATAGGTTTTGCCCGTACCTGCCGGCCCGAGACCGAATACGATGTCGTGGTCGAGCAGGGCGCGGATATAGCCGTTCTGCCGTGGCGTTCTGCCGCCTATGCTGCCGCGCTTGGTTCGGAAATAATAGGCGTGTTCGTGATTTTTTTCCTGATGCCCGGCATCTTCGGTTTGGGTTTCGACGGCGGCAAGGCGGATGATGCTGTCGTTTAGGTCGCGCGTCTGCGCCGTTTCCAAGAGTTTGAGCAGTGCGCGTTTGCCGGCGTGTGCAAATGCACCGTTGAAAGTGAAATGTTCAAAACGGCGGCTGATATGGATGTCGAGTGCTTTGGCGAGCGAATCGAGGTTGCTGTCGAAAGAACCGCACAGGCGTTGCAGCGTCGGGTTGTCGGTTTCTTCCAAGTGCAGGTGGACGGTATGGGTCATATTTGAATCCGAAGGTTGTTTTGCGTCATTTTAATCTATTTTTCGGGCGTTTTCGCGCCGTGTTCCGCGCCGCCTGACGGAATACGGCAATCAGTCTGCCGATAACGGCATCTTCGCCGAATGTTGCGAGGCAGTCGGTTCTGAGCTGTTCGGCGGAAAAATCGGCATGGTGTTCATATATTTTGAGAAGGGCTAGGACATCGGCATCGTCAACGGAAACGAGGTATCCGTTGCCGTCTGAAACGATGGATTCCGCGCCGCCGCAATGTATGGCGATGACGGGCAACCCTTGCGAGAGGGCTTCGATATAGACCACGCCGAAGGTTTCGGTGCGGCTGGCGAGGATGAAGGCGTCGCTGTTCCTCATCAAATCCAAGATTGCTTCGGGTTGCAGTGCGCCTAAAAATGTAACGGCATGGGCGATGCCCAAGTCTGCCGCCTGCTGTTTCAGCCGCTGTTCTTCCTGTCCGCTGCCGCCGATGTTCAGGCGCAGTTGCGGGCATTGTGCCAACGCCCGGGCAAAAGCAGTGAGCAGGACATCGTGTCCTTTGAGGCGGCGAAGGTGCGAGACGGTGCAGAACACGAAATGCGGTTTGTTATTTTTTTCTTTTTATTCAAATGTTTGCTTGAATATTCCACCCGGTATGTTGGGGAGGTACTGCCATTCGCAGCCGTATTTGTGTTGCAGGACGTGTGCGAAATGGCGGCTGACGGCGAGACGTGCGGAGGCGGGCGCCGCTGCTTTTTCCATCGGCTGCCATTGGTGGTGACGGATCAGACCGCGCGTGATGGTGCTGCTGTGTTCGGTTAAAACGTAGGGAATGCCGTATTTTTCGGAAATTTTTTGGGCAAGTATGCCTGCATAGTTCATGCAGTGGGCGTGAATCAGGTCGGGCAGTCCGTTTTCGCGGATGTAGTGTTTGAAGGCTTTCAAACCGGCGCGCACCCAGCGGATGCGGTCGATGTCGATAAACGGAAAGCGGGGAAGAAATACATGCTGCGCCATGCGTAGATGTCCAAACCGCTTTGCCGGTATCGGGCAAAACCGTAAGGACCGGTCAGGATGCTTGCTGTTTCTTTCCGCAGATAACGGAACATGGGGGCGAGGATGGCGGTTTTGATGCCTTTGCGTTGGAGGGCCTGTGCTTGATTTTGGAAAAATATTCCGTCCACATCCTGTTCGGATCGTGGATACCATAAGGGGATGACGAGGACGTGCAACGGTTCGGACATAATATGATTCAGTATCGGAAAGACGGTTATTATAAGGCAGACCGATCGAATATTTAAATTGTTGTCTTATGCTAACGCAATTTAGCGTACCTATATGTTAGATTGGCGGTTTTTCAAGTAAGGATACGGATATGCTGCGTTCTATTTTGGCGGCTTCCCTGCTGGCGGTATCTTTTCCGGCGGCGGCTGAGGCATTGAATTACAATATTGTCGAATTTTCCGAATCGGCGGGTATCGAGGTGGCTCAGGATACAATGTCCGCGCGTTTCCAGGTGGCGGCGGAAGGACGGGACAAAAATGCCGTCAATGCCGAGTTTGTTAAAAAATTCAACAATTTCACCAGAAAATCGAAAAATGGTAGCTTTAAAACCGAATTGGTATCGCGCAGTGCGATGCCGCGCTATCAATATACCAACGGCAGACGCATTCAAACAGGCTGGGAGGAGCGTGCGGAATTTAAGGCGGAGGGCAGGGATTTTGATGCTTTAAACCGTTTTATTGCTGATGTTCAGACGGATGCTTCGCTTGAAGATACCGATTTCAGCGTGTCGCGCGAACGCCGAAACGAGGTCATCGATCAGGTCAGCAAGGATGCCGTTTTGCGTTTCAAGGCGCGTGCCGAAAAACTGGCGGGCGTTCTGGGTGCGTCCGGTTATAAAATCGTCAAATTGAATTTTGGGCAAATCGGCAGCCATATTGCGGGCGATGGGGCTGTTCGGGCAAAAATGCTGCGCGCGATGCCGATGGCGGCAAGCGTCAATATGAAGGGTACGGATTCAGCCGCACCGGGTGTGGAGGAAATCAGCATCAGCATCAATGGGACGGTTCAGTTCTAACCACGGATAAATAGGTAGATGCCGTCTGAAACCCGACGATAAGGGTTCAGACGGCATTTTGTATTTCAGGCTTTGGGCAGGGTTACGCCGGTTTGTCCCATGTATTTGCCGTTGCGGTCTTTGTATGAAGTTTCACACACTTCGTCGCTCTCGAAGAAGAGGACTTGCGCCACGCCTTCGCCTGCGTAGATTTTGGCGGGCAGGGGGGTGGTGTTGGAAAACTCGAGGGTAACGTAGCCTTCCCATTCCGGCTCGAACGGGGTAACGTTGACGATGATGCCGCAGCGGGCGTAGGTGGATTTGCCCAAACAGACGGTCAGGACGTTGCGCGGAATGCGGAAATATTCGACCGTGCGCGCCAGTGCGAAGGAATTGGGCGGGATGATGCAGCAGTCGTCTTCGACGGTAACGAAATTTTTCGGGTCGAAGTTTTTGGGATCGACGATGGTGCTGTTGATGTTGGTAAAAATTTTAAATTCATTGGCGCAGCGGATATCGTAGCCGTAGCTGGACGTACCGTAGGAGATGATGCGCTGTCCGTCGGCTTCTTTGATTTGGTTCGGCTCGAAGGGATCAATCATGCCGAATTCTTCGCTCATTCGGCGTATCCATTTGTCGGACTTGATGCTCATGGGGTTTCCTTGTTTTTTGCGGTGTTCGGATAAAGCATTGGGGGATGCTGTTTGAAAAACGGGGGGTTATTTGTTTTTGGGCAGTTTCACTTCTTTAATCATGCCGTGTTCGCATTTCATAATAAAAGAGGGTTTCGCCGTTTTGCGAGGCGGCGAACCTGCCGTGTGCCAAGCCTTGTTTGAACGTGCCCGACAATGCCATATTGCGGAATTTGGTACTGTCGGAATTGAACGGCTCGAGAAATACTTCGCGGCCGGCGGCAACGGTATAAACGCCTTGCCCGTCGAATTTGCCGTTTTTGAATGAACCGGTATAACCGCGCCCATCCCGGCAACGCCATATGCCTTTGCCTGAAGGAAGCCCGTCTTTTCCGATCCCGCCTTCGTAGGTGCAGCCGGTTTCCTGATAGGGGCTTAGGACGGCGGTCTGGGCGGGGAGGGCGAACATCATGGCGGGCAGTAGGAATGCGAGATGTTTAAGCATAAGGGTTATTCCATTGGATTTTGGCTGACGGTATAAAAGCCGTCTGAAAAATCAATCTTGCCAGCCGCCCAAATAGGAAACCAGCTCTTCCAACATGGTGCTGACGGATTCCGCCATCAGGATTTGCGAGGCGAAGGCAAGGCCGGCGGCATCGTCGCCGTTGCTTTCGGCTTCTTCCTGCAATACGTCGAGGTATTGGATGCGCTTGAGTGTGAAGTCTTGAGTGAGGATAAAGGCGATTTGTTCGCGCCAAACCAAACCGAGCCGGGTAACGGTTTTACCGTTTTTGACGTGTTGAACCACTTCGTCGGCGGTTAAGTCTTGTTTGGATACTTTGACGACGGGAACAATATCGCCCGTACCTTTGAGTTCGCAATCGCTGTCTAATTCAAAACCGCCTTCGCAATGCCCTTGCAACAGCCAGCCGGTCATCAGGGAAGAGGGCGATTGTTTGGTATTCGGCAGCGAGGCTTCCAAACCGCCCAAAGCTTCGCGCAGCTTGGTCAGGATGTTTTCCGCTTTGGCGGAAGCCGCGTTATTGACGAGCAGGTAGCCGTGGCGGGTGTTAAACACCGCTTCTGTACGGCTGCTGCGGGTAAACGCTCGGGGCAGCAGGTCGTCTGTAATTTGCTCTTTAAGCTCTTGTTTTTCTTTGCGACCGACATTGCGGGCTTCATTGTTTTGGATTTCCGCTACCTTCTCTTCCAAAATATCGCGGATGACGCCGGCAGGCAGGACTTTTTCCTCTTTTTTCAGGGCGACGCGCAAGGTAAAGTCGGCAGGGAAAACGAGTTCGGGCGAAAAAGAAACCGGTGCGGTAAAGCCTTCGCTGAACCAGTCCAAACCTTGGCAATGGGTAAATTCAGCTTCAGCAAGTTTGTCGGCAAGTACGTCCGCCTCAGGCAGCTTTTCTTTGTTGAGCGGATAAAAACTAATCTGCTTGAACCACATAATGTTTCCTATTGTTTGAAATGTCGGGAATTATTTGCTGAATTGTTTTTTCACACTGACTTTGGTTTTCTTCTTGAAGCGGTTTTTCTCTTCCTTTCGGCCTTCGCGTTTCTCAATACGGTTGCTCAGGCTGACGCGGCGCAGCGGTTTTTTCTTCGGTTTGTCTTCCGCATTTTCATACGGGTTTTCCGAAACATTGTATTGAATCCGCAACGGCGTGCCTTGCAGGTTGAAGGCTTTGCGGAAGGTCTGGGTCAGATAGCGCGTATAGCTGTCGGAAATCGCGTGCAGCGAATTGCCGTGTACCACAATCACCGGCGGATTCATGCCGCCTTGGTGGGCATAACGCATTTTCGGACGCACCAAGCCGGCACGCGGCGGCTGTTGGCGTCCGACGGCGGTTTGCAATACGCGCGTGATTTTCGGCGTCGGCATCTTAATCATCGCCGCGTTGTAGGCAGCTTGAATGCTTTCAAACAAACCGTCTATACCGCGCTCTTTCAACGCGGAAATAAAGTGGAACTTGGCAAAATCGAGGAAATACAGTTTGCGGGAAATGTCGCGTTTCACTTGTTCGCGCCGCTCTTCGCTGATGCCGTCCCATTTGTTGACGGCAACTACCAGCGCGCGTCCCGCTTCCAAAGCAAAACCGGCAATCGTCGCATCTTGGTCGGCAATGTCCTGTTGCGCGTCCAATACCAAAACAGCAACGTTTGCCGCTTCAACCGCCTGCATGGCTTTGATAACGGAGAACTTTTCCACCGCTTCATCCACTTTGCCGCGACGGCGCACGCCTGCGGTATCGATGATGGTAAACGGTTTGCCTTCGCGCTCGAAATCGATGTGGATGCTGTCGCGCGTTGTGCCTGCCATATCGAAGGCGATGACGCGTTTTTCGCCGAGAATGGCGTTAACCAGCGTAGATTTGCCGACGTTCGGACGACCGATAACGGCAAAAACGGGATGTTTTGCATCGGCTTCTTCGGCTTCAGGCTCGGGGAAGTTTTCTAAAATTTCTTCAATCAGGTAATACACGCCGTCGCCGTGCGCGCCGGAAATAACGTGCGGCTCGCCCAATGCCAGCTCGTAAAACTCGGCGGCAAGTACGGCCCTGTCGCCGCCCTCGCCTTTATTCACGGCCAAATAAACGGGACGCGGACTTTGGCGCAAACGGTCGGCAATAATCTTGTCTTGCGGTGTTAAACCGGTACGGCCGTCCACCAAAAACACAACCGCATCGGCTTCATCGACAGCCTGCAAGGTTTGTTTTGCCATTTCGTGCAAAATGCCGCTGTCCACAACCGGCTCGAAACCGCCGGTATCGATGACAAAATAAGGTTTGCTGCCGACTTTGCCGTGTCCGTAATGGCGGTCGCGGGTCAGACCCGGCAGGTCATGCACGAGCGCGTCTTTGGTGCGCGTCAAACGGTTGAACAAGGTAGATTTGCCGACGTTGGGGCGGCCGATAAGCGCGATGGTTGGTTTCATGATTGGGTCTTTCTGTGTCAAGTGCCGTTCGGTAGAACTGAACACGAGCAGGTGTCCGTTGGGACACGGCGGATGGTTTTACGGGAATTGCCGTAGGATGGGGTTGTCTGAAATGCCGTCTGAAGAGAGAGCGGCATTTCAGACGGTATTTATTTCAGCGAATCGAGTTTCATTTGAAGCAATTCGCGACCGACAGAATCTTGAGGCATTTTTTCCAAAGCCTGTCCGTAGTTTTTTAAGGCTTCCTGGCTTTTTTCCTGTGCGGCATAAACATCGCCTTTAGTTTCCATCAGCAGGGGGGCGAAGTCCGCCTCAACCGGCGTGTCGAGTGCGGCAAGCGCGGCATCGTATTTTTTTTGTTGCAACAACACAACGCCCAGACGCTGCGCCGCCAACGCCTGAATCAGGCTGTCTTTTTGGTTGGACAACACCCATTTCAAATGACCTTCGGCAACATCGTAACGCTGCGCGTCAAATTCGGTTGCCGCCGCCATCAGCGTGGCTTGGGCGGCGGAAATGGAATGGGGGTAGCTTTGTTGGAGTTTGGACAGTTCGGCATTGATTTCGCTTTGCGGGGCTTTGTTTTGCGCCTTTTCCACGATGTTTGCCAGCACCGCCGCCGCTTCCTGATTTTGGGAAGCCGCACGGTTTTGGTAAACCGTGTATCCCAAGTAGCCGAGTGCCGCCAAAATCAGCAGGGCAAACAGCCATTTGCCCGTGGTTTTCCAAAAATATTTAAAGTTGTCTAACTCTTGTTGTTCTTCGAGATGGGCTGCCATTTATGCGTTCTTCCATTGTTGTAAAGTATCTGTCAAGTCGGTGGCGGAAACGGTTTGCTGACCGTGTGCGCCGTTCATGTCTTTGAGCGTAACGGTACCGTCCGCCAGTTCGTCTTGCGCGACAATCAGGGCAAAGCGCGCGCCGCTGTTGTCGGCTTTTTTCATTTGCGCCTTCAGGCTTTGATAGCCGGAATGCTGTATTACATTGAAACCTTGCGCGCGCAAGGCTTGTGCGTATTTCATCACCTGCAAGTCCGCCCCTTCGCCTTGGTGCATTGCATAGACATCAGGCGCGGCGTTCACTTCCAGCGAACCGTATTCGCTCACCAAAAGCAGCAGCCGTTCGATGCCCATCGCAAAGCCGATGGACGGCGCAGGCTTGCCGCCGAGTTCTTCAATCAAACCGTCGTAACGTCCGCCGCCGCACACAGTCGCCTGCGCGCCGAGTTTGTCGGTCGTCCACTCAAAAACCGTCTGATTGTAATAATCCAAACCGCGAACCAAGCGCGAATTTTCAATATATTGAATACCCAAACCGTCCAACATCGCCTTGAAGCGTGCATAGTGGTTTTGCGAAGCCTCGCCCAAGTAATCTACCAAACGCGGCGCGGCATTGCAGATTTCCTGCAAATCAGGGTTTTTCGTATCCAAAACGCGCAAAGGATTGGTTTTCAGACGGCGTTTGCTGTCTTCGTCCAGTTGCGCTTCATAGCGGGTCAGATATTCAACCAATGCCGCACGGTGTGCCGCGCGTTCCTCACGGTTGCCCAAGCTGTTGATTTCCAAAGTCAGGTATTCGCGAATACCCAATTTTTCCCACAAGTCGGCAGACATTGCGATGATTTCCGCATCAATATCCGGCCCTTCAAAACCCAAAGCCTCGATACCGACCTGATGAAATTGGCGGTAGCGTCCTTTTTGCGGACGCTCGCGGCGGAACATCGGCCCCATATACCACAGCTTTTGCGGGCTGTTGTACAGAAGGTTGTGTTCGACCACCGCACGCAGACAAGAGGCCGTACCTTCGGGACGCAGGCTCAAACTCAAAGAATCGTTTGAATCGGAGAAGGTGTACATTTCCTTGCCGACTACATCGGTTTCCTCGCCGATGGAGCGGACAAACAAACCGGTTTGCTCGACAATCGGCGTACGGATTTGCTGATAACCGTAAGCTCGCGTCCAACGGTTTACCGTATCCTCAAACGCCTGCCAAAACACAGCCGTGAGTTTGAAATCTTTTTGCCCGACAGGCAGAAGGTCGTTCATGCCTTTGACGGATTGGATTTTTTGTGCCATTTCAAAAAGGGGGTGCTGAAATCAAATTGCGGGCGATTATAGCGGATTTTTAAGGGCTTGTGAGGATGGAGATGGTTTGCGGACGGGTAAAAATGCCGTCTGAAACAGTTTTCAGACGGCATTTGACTTACTCTGCGCGCCCTTGCCTGATTTGTCCGACTGCAAACTCCGTCTGCCGCTTGGGATGATGTGTGAAAAACAATTTATTTGAAATCGCCTCCGCTTTTTTCGGCACGACCGCCAAAAT
>NZ_QNRU01000002.1:0-168614 GCF_003315235.1 Neisseria gonorrhoeae
GAAAAAAGGCATTTTTTAAATGCCTGCTTTGCCGCGTCTGAAATCCGGTGAATTTTCAAATATTGAAATTCAATGGGTTGAAAATGAATTGTAAAAATGCTGTTGTCAATTAAAGTAGTATCTTATCATGCTCTTCGCCAAACAGCACGACCACGCGGGCAGATTGGGAATTGAACGAAAAAGGTGTGTGCAAAACGGCGTGTTCGACGATTTGGACGATTTCATCTTTGCCAACGGGCAGGTTTTTATTTAACGAATAAACGGAACGGCGGCTTTCGGCAGCCTGTTGCAGGGATTGACGGCTCATTTCTTTTCCTCAAAAACATTCAACAAAATACACTTTAGGCAGTCCGGTTCAGGCTTTACGCTTGAAAAACAGCCTGTCCAGCGACCATGCTCCGCCGCCCGCTGCCGCGATATAGAGAAATACGAAGCAGAACAGCACTGCGGACTCGCCGCCGTTGGCAATCGGGAACAAAGCATTTCCGGAAGCGTGCGCCATAAAATAGGCAACCGCCATCTGGCCGGACAAAACAAACGCGGCAGGGCGCGCAAACAGGCCCAACACCAGCAAAATGCCGCCGACAATTTCTAAAATACCGGCAAGCAGCAACAGCCCGCCGGGCGAACCGCTGCCCATTTCAATGGGGAAGGCGAAGATTTTCGACGTACCGTGCAACAAAAACAGGTAGGCGGTTACGATACGCAAAACAGAAAGCAAAACAGGTTGGATACGGTTGCAGCAATCGGACATAAAAGCTCCTTTGATATTTGTCTTCATTTCAGGCGGCAGAGTATAGATGTTTCCCTTTTTCAAATATATACTGCTTTTATTGATACAACTTTTCCACACAAGAAAATATGGACACCCTGTTCAGCCTCAAAGTTTTCCGCCAAGTCGTCCAAAGCGGCGGCTTCACCCGCGCCGCCGACGCGCTCGGCATCTCCACCGCAATGGCAAGCAAACACGTCAGTCACTTGGAAAACACCGTCCAAGCCAAACTCCTGCACCACAACAGCCGCAACCTCAGCCTGACCGAAGCCGGGGAAGAATACTACCGGCAATGCAGTTACGCGCTCGACACGCTCGACGATGCCGCGCAAAAAGCCGCCGGGGGGACGGAAAAACCGCAGGGGCTGCTGCGCGTAACGATGCCGCTGTGGTTTGCCGGCAGCCAGATATGCAACTGGCTGGCGGAATACCGCGAACGTTATCCCGAAGTGGCGTTGGAACTGATTTTGGACAACCGCCACGTCGATTTGATTGCCGAAGGCGTGGATTTGGCGTTGCGCGTTTCCCAAACCCTTTCCCCTTCGCTGATTGCGCGCCCGCTGGCGGAAATCGAATTTGCCCTGCTTGCCTCGCCCGACTTCCTGAGGCGCAACGGCGTGCCGGAAACACCGGAAGAAGTGGCGGGGCTGCCTGCCGTCCTGCCGACCTACACCAACCAGCAGAAACTCGACCTCACCCGCAAATCGGACGGCAAGAAATACCGGCTTGAACTGACCCCCGTCATCCGTACCGACAACACGCTGATGATGCGCGAAATGATTAAGGCGGGCGCGTGCATCGGTTATCAGCCGCTTTGGGCGGCGGAACACGATTTGCGCTGCGGCCCGCTGGTGAGGCTGCTGCCCGGATACGCCGTCCCGACCGACCGGCTGAACGCCGTTTATGCGGACAGGGCATTTTTGAGTGCGAAAGTCCGCAGTTTCATCGATTTTCTGAACGAAAAAATCGCCAGCAGGAAAGGCTGCCGAAATGCCGTCTGAAACCGCCCTCCCCCTTTATGCGGACACGCGCGCCGCGCACACGCTCGTCTGGTTCCGCCAAAACCTCCGCATCCGCGACAACGCCGCCTTATGCGCCGCCGTTGCCGAAGGTTCGCCCGTTATCGGCATTTGGATTGACGATGCCGAAACAGACAACCCGCGCCGCGCCGCGTTCTACCGCCAATCCGCCGCCGAACTCGCCCAAGGGCTGGCAAGGCGCGGCATCCCGCTCTACACGGCGGCATCGCCTGCCGGGCTTGTCCGGCTCGCCGTCCGCCTCAATATCCGCGCCGTCATCGCCGACGAATCCCATACTTTTGCCGACAAACTCGCCGACAACGCCCTTTGGCACGAATTGGACAAACACGGCATCGCGTTAACCTTCGTCAACGACCGTTCCGTTTTCGGCAAAACCGACCTGACACCAGACAACGGTACGGCACACACCGATTTCAACCGCTACCGCGAAGTATGGCTCGACCGCTTTTCCAAGCAGCCCCCCGCCGGTTCGGACCTATTCGCGGCATACCGCCAACCCTTCCCCGAAAACCTGCCCGCCCCGCCGCCTGCCGCGCTTTCAGACGGCATCTTCCTGCCGCAAAACGGCGGCGAAACGGCGGCTTGGCGGCAGTGGCGGCGGTTTCTCGAACAGGCGGCTTCCTACTCCGTTTTAAAGGATTTCCCTTCGCGCAAAAACACTTCGCTGATGGGCGCGTATTTGAGTGTCGGCTGCATCTCGCCGCGCCTGCTCGCGCGGGAAAGCCTCGAACGCCGTCTGAACGCGTGGGCGGACAACATCATCCGCCGCGATTTTTTCCTTCAACTTGCCTTGCAGCACGCGGATGACGACCCTTCAGACGGCAATCCGGAACACACCCTGCGCCTGACGCTTTGGCAGCAGGGCCGGACCGGCATTCCGATTATCGATGCCGCGATGCGCTGTTTGCACAAAACCGGCAGCCTCCACCCCGCCCTGAGACGCTTGAGCGCGGATTTTTTCTGCCACGTTTTAAACCTCCCCCGCCGCGAAGGCGAGATATGGTTTGCCCGGCAGCTGACCGATTTCGATGCGGCAATCAACCAAGGCAACTGGCGGCTTGCCGCCTCACGGCACACCTGCCCCGACATTGCCGCCGCCTCATACCGTACCGACCCGGACGGTACTTTTATCAAACGGCACATTCCCGAACTCGCCCACCTGTCCGCCGACACCGTCCACACGCCTTGGCGGTTTGCCTGTTCGGTCGATACCCACGGCTATCCCGCCCGCCCCGTCGCCGGCGTATAAGCGCGGCAATGCCGTCTGAAGCCCGTTTCCCGCTTCAGACGCCATTTTGTACGGATGACCCAATATCTTCCGTTTTTTTACTTTCAATAATCAGATATGCCCGAACCACCGTCCGACAACGATACCGTACCGCATCCGCGCAATGTTAAAATGACCCCAAATCATCCGCCCACCGATACTATGCTCACCGATTTAGAAAAAAACGCCATCCGCGACCATTACCAAAATATCGGCAAAAACCTGCCCGGTTTCCGTCCGCGTGCTTCGCAGCGGGAAATGATTGCGGCGGTTGCCAACGCTTTTTCGCGGACGTTGACGCGCGAAGAAGGCGGCGAGCCGCCCAAGCGCGAGGGCGAAAGCATTGCCGTAATCGAAGGGCCGACCGGCGTGGGCAAATCGCTTGCCTACCTGCTTGCGGGCGGCATCATGGCGCAAACACGCGGCAAGCGGCTGATTGTGAGCAGCGCGACGGTTGCCTTGCAGGAGCAGTTGGTAGACCGCGACCTGCCGTTTCTGGTCGAAAAAAGCGGTTTGGAACTGACCTTCGCACTTGCCAAAGGGCGCGGCCGCTATCTCTGCCCCTACAAACTCTATCAACTGACGCAAAGCAACGCCCAGCAAAACCTGCTCGGCTTTGAAGCCCCCGCCGTCTTGTGGGACAGCAAACCCAAGCCGGAAGAATTGAAGCTGCTGCGCGACATCGCCGACGAATTTTCCGCCCGACGGTTCAACGGCGACCGCGACGCTTGGCCGGAAAAAATCGATGACGCGATTTGGCTCAAAGTGACCAACGACCGCCACGGCTGCCTGAAAGCCGCCTGTCCCAACCGTCCGGAATGCCCTTTTTACCTGGCACGCGATATGTTGGAAACCGTCGATGTCGTTGTTGCCAACCACGATCTTCTGCTTGCCGACATCAGCATGGGCGGCGGCGTGATTCTGCCTGCGCCCGAAAACAGTTTCTATTGCATAGACGAAGCGCACCACCTGCCCAAAAAAGCCCTCAGCCGTTTTGCCGCCGAACATTCATGGAATATTGCCGTTTGGACGCTGGAAAAACTGCCGCAGCTTACCGGCAAAATTGCCGCGCTTACCGATAAAGCCGAACTTGCCAACCTTGCCGACGAAGCCGCCGCATCCTTGCTCGACAGCCTGCACGAATGGCAATTCCATTTGGCGGAAGAGCCGTCTTTAAGTATGGGGCTGTCTGAAAACGACAGACGAACCAACAGCGAACCGACTTGGCTGTGGGAAGACGGCAAAATCCCCGAAGGCCTCGAAACCACCGTTTCCAATACGGCCATTGCTGCACGCAGCCTGCTCAAACACGTTGTCGGGCTGAACGATGCGCTTTCCGCCGCACGCCGCGAAAAAGAACAGGACGGTGCGCTCATCGACCGCCTGACCGGCGAGTTCGGCCTTTTTATCGCCCGTATCGAACAAATCAGCGCGGTTTGGGATTTGCTCTCCACTGTTTCCATTGAGGGCGAGGAGCCGTTGGCGAAATGGATAGCCCGCCGTGCCGACGACAAAAACGACTATATTTTCAATGCCAGCCCCATCAGCAGCGCGTCCCACCTTGCCAACAGCCTGTGGCGGCGCGCGGCAGGCGCGGTGCTGACTTCGGCCACCCTGCAATCGCTCGGCAGCTTCAACTTGATTTTGCGCCAAACCGGCCTGCTGTGGCTGCCCGAAACCACCACCCTCGCCCTCAAAAGCCCCTTTGACTTTGAAAAACAGGGCGAACTCTACATCCCCTCCATATACGCCAGCCCCAAAGACCCCGAAGCCCACACCGCCGCCGTCATCGAATGGCTGCCCAAGCTGATTTCGCCCACCGAAGCCATCGGCACACTCGTCCTGTTTTCCTCGCGCAAACAAATGCAGGATGTCGCCCTGCACCTGCCCGGAGACTACCTGCCGCTCTTGCTCGTACAAGGCGAATTACCCAAAGCCGTCCTCCTGCAAAAACACCACCAAGCCATAGAAGAAGGCAAAGCCAGCATCATCTTCGGACTCGACAGCTTCGCCGAAGGGCTCGACCTGCCCGGCACCGCCTGCGTGCAAGTCATCATCGCCAAACTCCCCTTCGCCATGCCCGACAACCCCATCGAAAAAACCCAAAACCGTTGGATAGAACAACGCGGCGGCAACCCCTTCATCGAAATCACCGTCCCCGAAGCCGGCATCAAACTCATCCAGGCCGTCGGCCGCCTCATCCGCACCGAACAAGACTACGGCCGCGTAACCATCCTCGACAACCGCATCAAAACGCAGCGGTACGGCCAACAATTATTGGCCGGCCTGCCACCGTTTAAAAGGATAGGGTAAACATACCGCCCTTCCCGCAACAGAAAGGAAAAATCATGAACTTCACCCGGTTGCTCAACCAAGTCTTAAGCACGGTTCAAAAAAAAGGCAGCACATTCTCCGGCAGCCCGCTCAATTCATTCGGCGGAGGCGCGCTGGTTGCCGGTGTCGCCTCCATGCTGCTGAACGGTAAAAACCGCAAAACCATCACCAAAATCGGTTCGACCGCCGCTTTGGGCTACCTCGCCTACCGGGGCTATCAGATGTGGCAGCAAAACAAAGGGCGGGCAACCGTAACACAAAGCGATTTCCAACCTGCCGGAAAAACCGAAGAAACATACAGCCGCACCGTATTGCGTACCATGATAGCCGCCGCCGCTTCAGACGGCATGATAGACGAAGCCGAACGCCGGACTATCGAACAGGAAAGCGGCACAGACCCCGAAACTGCCGCATGGCTCGCCGCCGAATACCGCCTGCCCGCAAGCATCGGGGACATCGCCGCCGCCGTCGGCAACGATGAGGCGTTGGCGGCGGAGACCTATCTGGCGGCAAGGTTGGTCTGTGCCGATTTGTCGCGGAAAGAAACCGTCTTCCTCGCCCGCCTGTCGCAGGCTTTGGAACTGGATGACAATCTGGTGGAGAGTTTGGAAAGGCAACTAGGGATTTGATGACACAGCCGGGGAGGGAAAATCATCAAAAAACGGTTATTCCCGACCCCGGCCTCAAAACGGCAAAATAAAAGCCGCCTCAAAGGGCAAACAGCGGCATAGGCTGCCAAAGGCAATATCCGGCAAGAAGGCAGGCTACTGCAATGCGCCGCCTCGGGAATGCTTGAGCAGGCTTTCGTGTTTGTGGAATTCCCGCCCCATATAATAAGAACCGAAATAGGTCAGGTGGTCTTGGTCGCCGTAAAGATAGCGTCCGTGTATTTCGACCGTGTTTTCAGGCAGGTATTTTTGTGCGTCCACCCAATGCACATTGGGAATATCTTTAACCAAATCAAAGACCGCCTGATTGCTCTTGCCGATGTCGCCCATAGCCTGAATGGGGCGCAGATATTGGTTTATAGCAAATCTTTTCAATTTTTCCTCCCTCAGGGGCGAACGGCTGATTGATGTGTTGTTTGCAAAAACATAGACGGGTTTGACGGCGGCTATCCTTTTGACGGTTTCCCTGAATCGGGCTTGGAATCCGGGTATCAGGAAGGATTGCGCTTCAAATCTCGGCACGGGCTGGCCGCCCATCCTCAAATCATAGAATTGGGCAATGAAAACGGCTTCGGCTTTTTCAACTTCATCCCGGTATTTTCGGCACAACGGGTTGTCTGCCAGCTTCTCATCCACCCAAACCAAACACTCCGAATCGAGGGACAGGATTTTAGCTTTCCACCCTTCCCTGCCGCCGACATAATCCAGAAACCCCCGCAGGTGTCCGGCGTGCGAGTCGCCGAGGGTCAAGACGGTTTCCGGAAAATTATTTTCCGCAGCAACGGGCGTGCCGGGCAGCGGGCGGAGGTGTTCCTGTTTCAATATCCCTCTTGAATACAGGTTGTAACCGACAAGCATCAGGGACGGGGCGAGATAAAGGCAGAAAAATGCCTTTTTGAAGGTCATCTTCCGTTTTCTAAGCGGCTGTTCAATCAAATAATAGCTCAACAGGGAAAATCCGGCCGTCAACGCGGCAACCGCCGATACGGCAGGCAGTCCGAGCTGTTTGTCGCCTGTAATGTAATGGGCGAAGGCAATAAAAATCCAATGGTACAGGTATAGGGAATAAGAGATTTTGCCGACAAATACGATGGGGCTTGCCGACAGGATGCGGGTCGGAAGTGTCCCGTATTGCATACTCCGGATAAGCAGCGCCGTCAGCAGGCAGGGAAGGAGCAGGGTTATTCCCGGGATAAACGGATCGTGTTTGTCGATCACGAACAGGCAGACAAGCAATGCGCCGAAACAGAGTAATGAAAGCAACTGCCGTTTTCCATTTTCTGTTTGCCGTCTGCCGTTTTGCGTTTGCCCGTAAACCGCCAACAGCGAACCCACCAACAGCTCGGGAAACCTCAGTGTCGAAAGGTAATAAGTATTGGGTTGGTTGAGGATGTCGGTATAAAACCCGGCCGGCAAAAACGATGTGGCAGTCAAAATCAGGAACAGGATGATGCTGATGTGGCGCAACGCCCGTAGCGATTTTGTCTTTTTGCAGCAGAATATCAGCAAAAGAGGATACAGGAGGTAATACTGTTCCTCTACTGCCAAAGACCAGATATGCAGTACGGGGTTCTCGTCGGCACTCAAATCGAAATACCCCAATCGGAACCCCAAATAAATATTGGACAAAAAAACCGTAGAAAGCTCTATGGTTTTCCTCATTTGGTTGAAATCTTCGTAAAGGAAGATTTGAGAAGCAATCACCGAAGCCAGGGACACGGCCGCAATAAAAGCAGGATAAATCCGCTTAATCCTGCGGGTATAAAAATCCCGGAAAGAAAAAGAACCGTTCTGTATTTCAGAAAGAATGATGTTGGTAATGAGGAATCCCGAGATGACAAAGAAAATGTCCACCCCCAGGAATCCTCCGGGCAGCCAGCGGTTATTCAGGTGGAAAATAATGACGGATAGCACGGCGACGGCCCGCAATCCGTCAATTTCAGGCCTGTATCGGACAGCTTGCATAAATATCGCCCCGTATGTCCCGTTATCTTAAAAATGCCGTCTGAACGCGCGTTCGGACGGCATCGGTTTCAATAAGCACTCAAATCCGTTTCGCCAACGCTTCAGCCTTGCCCACATACAACGCAGGGGTCAGCTCAAGCAATTTGGCTTTGGCTTCTGCCGGAATTTCCAACGATTCGATAAAGAGTTTCAACACTTCGGGCGTAATGCCGTCTTTACCGTGCGTCAGGTCTTTCAGCTTCTCGTAAGGATTGGCGACACCGTAACGGCGCATTACGGTTTGAATCGGCTCGGCGAGCAGCTCCCAAGTGACATCCAAATCGGCGGCAAGCGCGGCAGGGTTGGGTTCGAGCTTGTTCAGACCGCGCAGGTGGGCGGCGAAACCCAACACGGCATAGCCCACGCCCACGCCCATATTGCGCAATACGGTGCTGTCGGTCAAATCGCGCTGCCAGCGTGAGACGGGCAGTTTTTCCGCCAAAAAGCCCAATACGGCGTTTGCCATGCCGAGGTTGCCCTCGGAGTTTTCAAAGTCGATGGGGTTGACTTTGTGCGGCATGGTGGAAGAGCCGACTTCGCCCGCTTTGACTTTTTGTTTGAAATAACCCAATGAAATATAACCCCAAACGTCGCGGCTGAAGTCGATGAGAATCGTGTTGATGCGGCTGAGGGTTTGGAAAAACTCCGCCATATAGTCGTGCGGCTCGATTTGGATGGTGTAGGGGTTGAAGGTCAGACCGAGGCTGATTTCGACGAAGTTGCGGCAGTGTGTTTCCCAATCCACATCGGGATAGGCGGCCATGTGGGCGTTGTAGTTGCCGACCGCGCCGTTGATTTTGCCGAGGAATTCTTGCGCCTGAAGGATTTTGAACTGGCGTTGCAGGCGGTACACGACATTGGCGGTTTCTTTGCCCAAAGTGGTCGGTGTGGCGGGCTGGCCGTGGGTGCGGCTCATCATCGGGACGGCGGCAAGGTCGTGCGCCATAGCGGTGAGTTTGCCGATGATTTCGGCAAGTTTGGGCAGGATGACGGTTTCGCGCGCCTCTTGCAGCATCAGGGCGTGGGACAGGTTGTTGATGTCTTCGCTGGTGCAGGCGAAGTGGATGAACTCGCTCACGGCGGCGACTTCCGGCACTTCGGCAAAACGTTTTTTCAGCCAATATTCGATGGCTTTGACATCATGATTGGTCGTGGCTTCGATGGCTTTGACGGCGGCCGCGTCTTCTAATGAAAAGTTTTCGATGACTTTGTCGATTTCGGCAAGCGTTTCGGCACTGAAGGGCGGCACTTCGGCAATCTCCGGCTCGGCGGCCAGGGCTTTGAGCCAGTTTAATTCGACTTTGACGCGCGCCTTCATCAGTCCGTACTCTGAAAAAATCGGGCGCAATGCTTCAACGGATTGGGCATAACGGCCGTCTAGGGGGGAAAGCGAGGCGATGGGGTTGATCATATCGGCATCCTGTTCGGAAAAGACATCAAAAATTGACAAATTGTTTGCAATTATACATCACTCTCAGGACGCTATGCCGTCTGAAGCCCGTGTTCCGACAGATACGCAATGATTTCGTCTTCGTCGTCCGATATGGAGAACAAAGAAGCGGCCCCTTCGGAAATCATACCGCGCGCCAAAAGCTGCGCGTTTATCCACTCCGCCAAGCCCGACCAAAACGCCTTTCCAACCAAAACGACCGGACGCGGCGGCACTTTGCCCGTCTGCACCAAGGTCAGGATTTCAAACAATTCGTCCAGCGTCCCGAAGCCGCCCGGCATCACGACATATGCTTGGGAATAGCGGAAAAACACTGCCTTGCGTTCGGCAAAACGGGAAAACCGCAAGGCGATGTCCTGATACGGATTCGGTTTCTGCTCGTGCGGCAGGGCAATGTTCAGCCCTACCGAAACCGACTTCCCGGCAAACGCGCCCTTGTTTGCCGCCTCCATAATCCCCGGCCCGCCGCCCGAAATGACGGCAATACCCGAATCCGACAGCCGCCGCGCCAGACGGCAGGCAAACGCATAATCCGTATGATTCTGCGGCGTGCGCGCGCTGCCGAAAATACTGACTGCCGGAAACACGTCCGCCAATGCTTCGTCTGCCTGCCTGCGTTCGGCATCATAACGTGCCTGCTCCGGCACGCGGTTTACATTCTCCATTCCGTCCTCCGTTCAAAAACGGCGATTGTACCCCGTCAAAAACGCAACGCAAGCACCGCAAAGCCGCACCCGCCTTCCCCCAACCTTTTTTCAGACGGCATTTTCGGTAATCTGCTAAAATCGCCCGCTTGAGTTTCCACAGAAAAATCCGAAAAATGAATATTTTTTACGAAGAGTCCGGCCAGTTCAAAGTTGCCGTCGTCGTCCAAAAAAACGACGCTACCTACCAAGTCGATACCCAACACGGCAAACGCACCAAAGTGAAGGCAAACAATGTCTTTGCCGAGTTTGACGGCGATATGGCGGCGTTTTTGGAAAACGCGCAGGCGCAGGCGGCGGACATCGACACCGATTTATTGTGGGAAGTATGCGGCGAAGGGGAGTTTACCGCCGAAGCCATCGCCGAAGAATATTACGGCCATGCGCCGACCAAAACCGAGCTGGCGGCGACTTTGATTGCGCTGTACGCCGCGCCGGTGTATTTCTACAAAAAAGCCAAAGGCGTGTTCAAAGCCGCGCCCGAAGAAACTTTGAAACAAGCGCTTGCCGCCATCGAACGCAAAAAACAGCAAGACGCGCAAATCGACGCTTGGGCGGAAGCCTTGAAACGCGGCGAGATGCCGTCTGAAATCGCGGCGGATTTGAGAACCATCTTACACGCGCCCGACAAACAGTCGCTGACCTACAAAGCCTTTACCAAAGCCGCCGACGCACTGAAAACCTCCGCCTACGAACTGGCGAAAAAAACGGGCGGCATTACGTCCATTCCGCAATACCTGCAAGACGGCTTTGAAATCAAATACTTCCCCAAAGGAACAGGTTTCCCCGACCTCTCCCTTCCCGAAATGCCCGACCTGCCCAAGGCCGACGTTACCGCCTTTTCCATTGACGACGAATCGACCACCGAAGTGGACGATGCCTTGAGCCTGACCGATTTGGGCAACGGCACGAAGCGCGTCGGCATCCACATCGCCGCGCCGTCGCTTGCCGTCCGACAAGGCGGCGGAATGGAACAAATCATTATGCAGCGGTTGAGTACGGTTTATTTCCCCGGCGGCAAAATCACGATGCTGCCCGAAAACTGGATTACCGCGTTCAGCCTCGATGCAGGCGCATACCGCCCTGCCGTCAGCATTTATTTCGATGTGGACGGCGAGTTCAACGTCGGCGAGCCGACCTGCAAAATCGAAGCCGTCAACATCGCCGCAAACCTGCGTATCCAAGCCATCGAGCCGCATTTCAACGCAGAAACCGGCTTGGACCAAGCAGGCGAAATGATGTTCGCCCACCATCAAGACCTGATTTGGTTCTATCAATTCGCCACCGCCCTGCAAAAAGCGCGCGGCAAATACGAACCCGACCGCGCGCCGCAATACGATTACAGCATCGAATTGGATGAAGAAGGCAACGTCTCCGTCGTCCGCCGCGAACGCGGTTCGCCCATCGATACGCTGGTCAGCGAGATGATGATTCTTGCCAACAGCACTTGGGCGCAAATGCTAGACGAAAACGGGCTGCCCGGCCTTTTCCGCGTCCAACCGGCAGGCAAAGTGCGCATGAGCACCCAATCCGAGCCGCACATCGGCATGGGCGTGCAGCATTACGGCTGGTTTACCTCGCCGCTGCGCCGCGCCGCCGACTACATCAACCAAAAGCAGCTGATCAGCCTGATCGACGACACTGCCGAGCCGCTGTATCAAAAAAGCGATGCCGCGCTCTTCGCCGCCCTGCGCGATTTCGACACCGCCTACGCCGCCTACGCCGACTTCCAACGGCAGATGGAAGCCTACTGGAGCCTCGTGTACCTGCAACAACAAGGCATCAGCGAACTGACCGCGACGATTCTGAAAGAAGACCTCGTCCGCATCGAAGGTCTGCCACTGACAACGCGCGCCAACGGCATCCCGTTTGACGCGCTGCCCAAATCGCAGGCATTGTTTAAAATCACCGAATTGGATGCCGAGAAGCAGTTTGTCTCGCTCAACTACATCAAGGCAGCCGCACCCGGGGGCAAAACGGCAGGCAATGCCGTCTGAAGCCCGATACGGCAAATTCCCACAAAAACAGAAATCTGAAATCCCATCCTTCCCACGCAGGCGAAATTTTAGTTTTTTAAGTTTCAGTTGCTTTTAAGTTTAGTTTTAGGTAATTTTTAAATCGCCATTCCCGATAAATACCCGCAATCTAAAATCCCGTCATTCCCGCGCAGGCGGGAATCTAGGTTTGTCCTCACGGAAACCGATATGCCGTCATTCCCGTAAAAGCGGGAATCCGGTCCGTTCGGTTTCGTTTTTTTTTTTGAGTTTCGTGTAACTTCTGAATCGTCATTCCCGCGAAGGCGGGAATCCAGACCTTTAAACTCCGGCCATTCCCGATAAATTCCTGTTACTTTTCGTTGCTAGATTCCCGCCTGCGCGGGAATGACGAATGGCGGTGTAAAAGTAACTCGAAATTCAAAAAAGCCATACCGCCCGGACTTTTGCCCGATCGGTATGACTTTTGGATTCAAACCGCCTTAGCGGATGTCGACATACGCGCCGGAATGCAGGTCGCGCAACAGGTTGACGGTTGCCTGTCCGGCTTTTTGTTGGAAGATGTATTGCCGCACGGAATTGCGGATACGTTCCTCCGGCGTGCCGGCATCGCGCACTTCGTTCAATTTGATGATGTGCCAGCCGAATTGGGTGCGGACAGGCGCGCCGACCTGTCCGGGTTTGAGCGCGTGGACGGCTTCTTCAAAGGCGGGAACCATTACGCCGTCGGCAAACCAGCCCAAGTCGCCGCCATTGCCCGCGCTTGCGTCTTGGGAATATCGGCGTGCCAAACCTGCGAAATCCGTGCCGTTGCGCGCCTGGTCGTAGATTTTGCGGATGGTACTTTCCGCGCCGACGGCGGCGTTTTTGCTGTCGGCTTTAATCAGGATGTGTTGGGCGCGGTATTGGCGCAACGGTGCGCCTTCGGGCAGGGTGATGCCTTGTTTTTGCGCCTGCTCGAGGAAGGCATCAATTTCAGCTTCGCTCACGCGGCTGTTTTGCATCACTGCCTGCTGGCGGACTTTTTCGGCAATGATGTTGTCGGCAAGCTCGCGGCGTTGGGTGGGGCTGAGGTTTTTGAGGGCGGGATTTTGTGCGACGACGGCATCGATTTCCGCTTCACTTGCCTGAATGTTGCGGCGTTTGCCCGCCTGTACAATCAGGGATTGGTTGACAAGCTGCATCAGCACCTGTCGGGACAGCTCGGATTCACTTATCTGCGCGTCTTCGGGCAGGGTGGCTTTGGCTTCGGCAACGGCTTCGGCAAGCCGGCGGTTGGTGATGACTTCGTTGTCGGCAACGGCGGCAATGCCGTCTGAAAAGCGGATACCGCCCTGCTGTTGTGCGGGTGCGGCTTCTTTTTGCGCCGTGGCGGCAGCTTTGACCGCTTTGGCGGGCGCGGTTTTTGCCTTTTGCGGTGCGGCGTGGACATCGGCTGCTGCCAGCAATGCGGCGGCAATCATCAGGGCTTTGATTTTCATCATTCTTTCCTTATCGTTTGAATCCTGCCTTTGATGGCGGGTTTGGGGTTGTCGGTGGAATGCTATCTTGTGCAGGAACGGTGCTCCTGCCGGGTTTCCGACGGTCAGGGCCGTTTGTTGCGTCCGGCGGAAAGAGAGTGGGCGGGGATGTAGCCGGGAACGGCGACATCCATCCTGCCTGCGGGGTTTCTGCCGACGCTGCTGAGGTCTTTCAACTGAAGTGAAAAAAAGACGGCGTTTTTGTAGGTGTTTTCGCCGGTAACGTAGCGTTGGGCGTACACGCCCGCGCCCCAGCAGCCGCAACTGCTTTTGTATTCTGCACCGGCAAGCATTTCTATCGGTTTTTTGGCTTCAAAACCGTAGTTGTAGCGGACGACGGCAGACAGGTTGCGCGTCAGCGGCCATTGTGCGGACAGGTCGAGCTGGCTGAGTTTGTCGTAAAAATAGGAACCGTCCGCCTGCAGGTAGATTTTTTCGTTGCGCCCGTATTTGTAGCGGGCGTTCAACACTTTTCCGGGGGCGGGGCGGTAGCCTGCGCCGACGGCGTAATGTTCGGCGCGTTTGTCGTTTTGGTTGTAGTGGATGCTGCTGTCGAGGGTGAAACGCCCGCCTATGCCGCCGGAGGCGAATGCCACCCAGTCGGAACGGCTGCGCGGATTTTTGCCGACGCTGCCGTCAAGCATCACCGCATCATCCTTGAAATAGAATTTCTGACCGATACCGGCGCGGAAACGCTCCTCCCCCGTCGCGCCGTCCAAAATACGGCTCTGCACGGCGGTGGAAAGGCTGTTGGCGGCGTTGATGCGGTCGTTGCCGTAATAGAGGTTTTCGCGGAAAAGCTGCCCGTAGCCGAAGCTGCTTTCCGACGAATCGAAATTGGGCAGGTCGTTTTGAGATTTGGCAGGAATATAGTTGTAGAACAGGCGCGGCTCGATGGTTTGCACGACTCCGCCGCCGAACAGGCGCGTATTGCGTTCGAAGGTTGTGCCGCCGTCGATATTGACAACGGGCAAAACGCGCCCGACGCTGCGGGATGCTTTGCCGCCGAAACTGTCGAGGCTGTAATAAGTGGCGTGCAGCCCGAGTTTGGGGCGGACGTAGCCCCAGCTGTTGCTGAAATCCCATTTGATACCGGGATACACGACCAGTCGGCTGCCGTCTTGGCGGCCGTCGTGGCTGAAGCGGGTAAATTGTGCGGACACGCCGATTTGCGCCCTGCCTGCGTTTTTATGCCAATCGGCAGAAAGGCGGGGCATGATGGCGTAAGGTTCGTCTTTGTAGCCGCTTTGGTTTGCCAGCGTCTGGTATTTCTGAACCGAAAGGCCGGCATTCAGGCTGCCTCCCGCCGCCCTGCCGCCATAATCCAGCCATACGCGGCGGTTGAGGTTGACGTTGCCGGCGATTTCTTCGCCGCCGTAAAAGTCGCGGTAGTAGCCGCTGTCGGAGACTTGGTTGAAATCGACACCCGCCTGAAGCGTGTCGGAAATGTCGTGCCGGTGCTGCCATTTTGCCTGATAGCGGTTGTTCCTGCCGCTTTTCTTATCGTGCGGCAACCAGGTCAGGTCGGTCTGTCCGCTGTAATCGGGACGCAGGTAACGGATTTGTCCGTCAAACGTCGCGCCGCGTTCGCCGATAATGCCGGGGGCGAAAGTGGCATCGAAGTTGGGGGCAAGGTTGAAATAATAGGGGACGGAAAGGGAAACGCCGTCCGAACCGGCAGATACGGACGGGACGAGCAGTCCGCTTTTGCGGTTGCCGTCAAGCGGGAAGTCCGCCCAAGGCGTATAGAAAAGGGGAACGCCGCCGAACACGAAGGCGGCGTGTTTGGCAACGCCTATGCCTTTTCCCCGATCGGCTTCGACAGAGGCGGCCTTGACATACCAGCCGGCATCTCCGGCGGAACAGGTGTTGAATTGGGTTTCCGTCAGTTTGTAACGCCCTTCGCCCAACATTTCGGCGGTGCGGCTGACGCTTTGCAGCCGCCGTCCGCCTTGTTCGGTTTCCATACGGACGTTGTGCGCTTCGCCGGTCTGCTGATCGAGATTGTAGGTCAGGGTTTCGCCCCGAATCAGCGTACCGTCCTGTTGGAGGGCGAACCGGTCGCCTACGGTAACGGTGTCGCCCGACTGGTCGTAATCCGCCCAATCGGTATTGAGGACTGCGCCGTCCCGTTCGATGATAACGCTTCCTTCCGCGCGCACCTTAACCTTCGACTGTCCTTCCATCCTGTCGGCAACAATGCGCGTATAGTCTTCGGGGACGGATGCTTCGCCGCTGCCTTGGACGGCGGCTTCGGTTCTCTCGGGGCTGCCGCTTTCGTTACTGCAAAACAGGCAGGTCGAACCGAGGGTCAAATCGGAAGCTTGTGCGGATTCGGACGCGCCCTGCGCACCGCCTTCTGCGACACGCCCGTCCGCCTCTTCCGCCGCAACGGTATCGGCGGCGCAATGCGTGCCGAAACAGAAGCCCAATGCCAGCACCAGTGGTTTGAGTGAAAATAAACGAGCCAAAATCGCCCCTCAAGTCGGTTTACCGGTTAGAATAGTGTTTATTGTAACCCGAAATGCCCGGATACTGTTATGCAACGGCAAACCGAACTGAAAAATTGGCTTCAGACCGTTTATCCCGAACGGGACTTCGATCTGTCCTTCGCGGCGGCGGATGCTGATTTCCGCCGCTATTTCCGTGCGGCGTTTTCAGACGGCGGCAGCGTCGTCTGTATGGATGCGCCGCCCGACAAGATGAGTGTCGCGCCTTATTTGAAGGTGCAGAAGCTGTTTGACATGGTCAATGTGCCGCAGGTATTGCACGCGGACACGGATTTGGGGTTTGTGGTATTGAACGACTTGGGCAATACGACGTTTTTGACCGCGATGCTTCAGGAGCAGGGCGAAGCGGCACACAAAGCCCTGTTGCTGGAGGCCATCGGCGAGCTGGTCGGATTGCAGAAGGCAAGCCGTGAAGGGGTTTTGCCCGAATATGACCGTGAAACGATGCTGCGCGAAATCAACCTGTTCCCGGAATGGTTTGTCGCAAAAGAATTGGGGCGCGAATTAACATTCAAACAACGCCAACTTTGGCAGCAAACCGCCGATACGCTGCTGCCGCCCTTGTTGGCGCAGCCCAAAGTCTACGTGCACCGCGACTTTATCGTCCGCAACCTGATGCTGACGCGCGGCAGGCCGGGCGTTTTAGACTTCCAAGACGCGCTTTACGGCCCGATTTCCTACGATTTGGTGTCGCTGTTGCGCGATGCCTTTATCGAGTGGGAAGAAGAGTTTGTTTTGGATTTGGTTATCCGCTACTGGGAAAAGGCGCGGGCTGCCGGCTTGCCTGTCCCTGCCGAGTTTGACGAGTTTTACCGCCGGTTCGAATGGATGGGCGTGCAGCGGCACTTGAAGGTTGCAGGCATCTTCGCACGCCTGTACTACCGCGACGGCAAAGACAAATACCGTCCGGAAATCCCGCGTTTCTTAAACTATCTGCGCCGCGTATCGCGCCGTTATGCCGAACTCGCCCCGCTCTACGCGCTCTTGGTCGAACTGGTCGGCGATGAAGAACTGGAAACGGGCTTTACGTTCTAAACCCAATCAAAATGCCGTCTGAAAACCAAGTTTCAGACGGCATTTTTCAAACGGGCCTACTGCGCGGCTTTTTGTTCTTCACGTACTTTGTCCGCCAAAAGGTCGATGGTGTTCATACCGGACTCCCAGTCGGCAAATTCAACTTTATATTTGCCGCCGACGATAACCGTGGGCGTACCGTCGATTTGGAAGGTTTCGGTCAGCTCCTGCATTTTGCCGGCGCGCGCCTGACTTTCGGGGGATTCGTAGGCGGCAAGGACTTTTTTGCCGTCAAAGGCGGTTTGTTCGCCCAGCCATTTTTTGAGGACTTCCGGCTCTTGCAGCTTGATTTTTTGGTTGACCATCGCATCGAAAATATGGCTGTTCGCCACATCTTTGCTTTCGGCGGCAGCCATATCGACGGCGGCGGCGAGGCGTGCCAGCGGCAGCATTTCTTTCTGCCAGACGACGTGTTCGGTACGCAGGTACATATCGTCTTTAAAAGACTTGGCGTGTTTGCTCAAAACAGGTTCGAGGCGGGCGCAGTGCGGACAAAAATAGCCGAAAAACTCAAGCACTTCAACCTTGCCTGCCTGCTGTTGGGGAATCGGGTTGGCAAGGACGGTGTAGTTTTGCCCTTCGACCAGTCCTGCCGGGGCGGCGGCTGCCGAAGCGGCAGGCGCGCTGTCGGCGGGGACGCTGGTTTGGACTTTGCTGTCGCACGCGGCAAGGGCGAACAGGGCGGCAACGCCGAGGGCGAGGTGTCTGGATTTCATACGGCTCTCCGTGATGTTGGAAATAAATCGGATATTGGTATTTTATTGTATTTTCGCGTGTTGATACAGTTTGCCGCCGAAAAAGGACGTTTTCGTTTCGGGAAACCGCTTCAGACGGCATCAAACCCGATGCCATCCGAAGCGGTTTCTGTCGTACAATACGCGCCGCCCCGGACGGATACGGCTGTTGGGGAACAATGATGTTTCAACACACAGGACGGCACATAAAGCACCGCCCTATGCGTTGCCCTGATTTGGAAGGGTTACACCCCTTTCAAATATAGTGGATTAACAAAAACCGGTACGGCATTGCCTCGCCTTGCCGTACTATTTGTACTGTCTGCGGCTTCGCCGCCTTGTCCTGATTTTTGTTAATCCACTATAAAGTCTGATCCTGCCGCCCTAAAGGGCGGGGTTTCAGCCGAAAAGGAAACACGATGAATATGCTTGGAGCTTTGGCAAAAGTCGGCAGCCTGACGATGGTGTCGCGCGTTTTGGGATTTGTGCGCGATACGGTCATTGCGCGGGCATTCGGCGCGGGTATGGCGACGGATGCGTTTTTTGTCGCGTTCAAACTGCCCAACCTGCTTCGCCGCGTGTTTGCGGAGGGGGCGTTTGCCCAAGCGTTTGTGCCGATTTTGGCGGAATATAAGGAAACGCGTTCTAAAGAGGCGACGGAGGCTTTTATCCGCCACGTTGCGGGAATGCTGTCGTTTGTGCTGATCGTCGTTACCGCGCTGGGCATACTTGCCGCGCCTTGGGTGATTTATGTTTCCGCGCCCGGCTTTACCAAAGACGCGGACAAGTTCCAACTTTCCATCAGCCTGCTGCGGATTACGTTTCCTTATATATTATTGATTTCTTTGTCTTCTTTTGTCGGCTCGATACTCAATTCTTATCATAAGTTCGGCATTCCCGCGTTTACGCCCACGTTTTTAAACATCTCTTTTATCGTATTCGCACTGTTTTTCGTGCCGTATTTCGATCCGCCCGTTACCGCGCTGGCGTGGGCGGTTTTTGTCGGCGGTATTTTGCAGCTCGGTTTCCAACTGCCGTGGCTGGCGAAACTGGGCTTTTTGAAACTGCCCAAACTGAATTTCAAAGATGCGGCGGTCAACCGCGTCATGAAACAGATGGCGCCTGCGATTTTGGGCGTGAGCGTGGCGCAAATTTCTTTAGTTATCAACACGATTTTCGCGTCTTATCTGCAGTCGGGCAGCGTTTCATGGATGTATTACGCCGACCGCATGATGGAGCTGCCCGGCGGCGTGCTGGGGGCTGCACTCGGTACAATTTTGCTGCCGACTTTGTCCAAACACTCGGCAAACCAAGATACGGAACAGTTTTCCGCCCTGCTCGACTGGGGTTTGCGCCTGTGCATGCTGCTGACGCTGCCGGCGGCGGCCGGACTGGCGGTATTGTCGTTCCCGCTGGTGGCGACGCTGTTTATGTACCGAGAATTCACGCTGTTTGACGCACAAATGACGCAACACGCGCTGATTGCCTATTCTTTCGGTTTAATCGGTTTAATTATGATCAAAGTGTTGGCATCCGGCTTTTATGCGCGGCAAAACATCAAAACGCCCGTCAAAATCGCCATCTTCACGCTCATCTGCACGCAGTTGATGAACCTCGCCTTTATCGGTCCGTTGAAACACGCCGGGCTTTCGCTCGCCATCGGCCTGGGCGCGTGCATCAACGCCGGATTGTTGTTCTTCCTGTCGCGCAAACACGGTATTTACCGGCCCGGCAGGGGTTGGGCGGCGTTCTTGGCGAAAATGCTGCTCGCGCTCGCCGTGATGTGCGGCGGACTGTGGGCGGCGCAGGCTTGCCTGCCGTTCGAATGGGCGCACGCCGGCGGAATGCGGAAAGCGGGGCAGCTCTGCATCCTGATTGCCGTCGGCGGCGGACTGTATTTCGCATCTCTGGCGGCTTTGGGCTTCCGTCCGCGCCATTTCAAACGCGTGGAAAGCTGACCGATGCCGATATCCTTTTTCGGAAAACGCTTTTTCCGCGCCTATATCCGGGCGCGCATCGCCCGCGTCCGCACCGGCCGGACGGGCTGCCGCATCACCAATGCCGTCTGAAAACAGAAAAACCGATACCTTATGATTTTGACACCGCCGGACACGCCCTTTTTCCTCCGCAACGGCAATGCCGACACGATTGCCGCCAAATTCCTGCAACACCCCGCACCCGCATACCGCCGCGAGATGCTTCCCGACAGCACGGGTAAAACCAAAACCGCCTACGACTTTTCAGGCGGCATTTCGCCCGATGCGCCGCTGGTCGTGCTGTTTCACGGTTTGGAAGGAAGCAGCCGCAGCCATTACGCGGCCGAACTGATGCTCGCGGTACGCAATCGGGGTTGGCACGGCGCAGTCGTCCATTTCCGCAGCTGCGGCGGCGTAGCGAACACCGCCCCGGTGTTCTACCACTTGGGTGATACCGCCGAAATCGCCTTTGCTTTGGACACGCTCACCGCGCGTTACCGTGAAATATACGCCGTCGGCGTATCGCTGGGCGGCAACGCGCCGGCAAAATATTTGGGCGAACAGGGCAAAAAGGCATTGCCGCACGCCTCGGCCGCCGTATCCGCCCCCGTTGATGCAGAGGCGGCAGGCAGCCGCTTCGACAGCGGCATCACGCGGCTGCTCTACACGCGCTACTTCCTCCGCACACTGATACCCAAAGCACGTTCGCTCCAAGGTTTTCAGACGGCATTTGCCGCAGGGTGCAAAACACTGGGCGAGTTTGACGACCGTTTCACCGCACCGCTGCACGGCTTTGCCGACCGGCACGACTACTACCGCCAAACTTCCTGCAAACCGCTGCTCAAACACGTTGCCAAACCGCTGCTCCTGCTCAATGCCGCCAACGACCCCTTCCTGCCGCCCGAAGCCCTGCCCCGTGCGGACGAAGCGTCCGAAGCCGTTACCCTGTTCCAACCTGCACACGGCGGGCACGCCGGCTTTGTCAGCAGCACCGGCGGCAGGCTGCACCTGCAATGGCTGCCGCAGACCGTCCTGTCCTATTTTGACAGCTTCCGCACAAACAGGCGTTAACGGTTTGATGCTAATATTCCCCCTTTCCCCGGACAAATACGGAACACGACATGACCGACATCCTCAATAAAATCCTTGCCACCAAGGCACAGGAAGTTGCCGCCCAAAAAGCCGCCGTCAACGCCGAACACATCCGCGCACTTGCCGCAGAAGCCGCGCCCGTCCGCAGCTTCATCGATTCGATACGCGGCAAACACCGCCTAAACCTGCCCGCCGTCATTGCCGAAATCAAAAAGGCAAGCCCGAGCAAAGGGTTAATCCGCCCCGACTTCCGCCCTGCCGAGATTGCCCGCGCCTATGAAAACGCCGGGGCGGCGTGTTTGTCGGTACTGACCGACGAACCCTATTTCCAAGGTTCGCCCGAATACCTCAAACAGGCGCGCGAAGCCGTATTGCTGCCCGTGCTGCGCAAAGACTTCATCATCGACGAATACCAGGTTTATCAGGCGCGCGCATGGGGGGCGGATGCCGTCCTGCTGATTGCCGCCGCACTGGAACAGGGACAATTGGAACGCTTTGAGGCGCTGGCGCACGAATTGGGCATGACCGTCCTGCTCGAGCTGCACGACGAAACCGAATTGGAAAAATGCCGCAACCTGACCACGCCGTTGCGGGGCGTAAACAACCGCAACCTGCGGACTTTTGAAGTCTCCCTCGACCAAACCCTGTCGCTGCTGCCCGCGCTGGAAGGCAAAACCGTCGTTACCGAAAGCGGCATTACAGGCAAGGCGGATGTGGAATTTATGCGGGCGCGCGGCGTGCATACCTTCCTGATCGGCGAAACGTTTATGCGTGCCGACGATATTGGGGCGGAAGTGGGCAAACTCTTCTAAAATCCCGATTTCAGACGGCATATTGCCGCCGACCGACCAACACCCTTACCGGACACGGAACAATGACGCACCGACCCACCGCCAGACAGATTTTGCACGAAGTATTCGGCTATCCCGAATTTCGCGGCAGGCAGGAGGATGTCATCAATACTTTGGCAGGCGGCGGCAGTTTGACGGTGCTGATGCCGACGGGCGGGGGCAAGTCTTTGTGTTACCAGATTCCGGCGCTGATGCGCGAAGGCGTGGCGGTTGTCGTATCGCCGCTGATTGCGCTGATGAACGACCAAGTGGCCAGCCTGCATGTGGCCGGGATTGAAGCGGCGGCAGTCAACAGCGGCACATCGGCAGATGAGGCGCGCGAGATTGCCGACAAGCTTGCCCAAGGCCGTCTGAAGCTGCTTTATGTCGCGCCGGAACGCTTGGTTACCGACCGCTTTTTACGTTTTCTCGACCAACAAACCGTCAGCCTGTTCGCCATTGACGAAGCGCACTGCGTCAGCCGGTGGGGACACGATTTCCGCCCCGAATATCAACAGCTCGGTATGCTTGCCGAACGCTATCCGAACATCCCGCGCATCGCCCTGACCGCCACCGCCGATGCCGCCACGCGCGCCGACATCAAGCATTATCTGCACTTGGACGACGCGTCCGAATTTGTCTCCAGCTTTGACCGCACGAATATTTATTATCAGGTTATCGAAAAAAACAACGGCAAAAAACAATTGCTGGATTTCATCCGCAAAGAAATGACGGGGCAAAGCGGCATTGTGTATTGCCTAAGCCGCAAAAAGGTTGAAGATGCGGCGCAGTTTTTGCGTGAAAACGGATTAAACGCGATTCCGTATCATGCCGGTTTGAGCATGGACGTGCGCGAGGAAAACCAACGCCGCTTTACGCATGAAGACAATATTATCGTGGTGGCGACCGTGGCGTTCGGCATGGGCATAGACAAACCCGACGTGCGCTTTGTCGCCCATCTCGATATGCCCCAGAGTGTCGAACATTTCTATCAGGAATCAGGGCGCGCCGGCCGGGACGGGCTGCCTGCCGTGAGTTGGCTGTGTTACGGCTTGAACGATTGGGTGTTGCTGCGCGAACGGATTGCCGAAGGCAACAGCGACGAGGTGCAAAAGCAAATCGAAATACAAAAACTCGATGCCATGCTTTCCGTCTGCGAAACCGCCGCCTGCCGCCGCGTACTGCTGCTCAAACATTTCGGCGAAGCATCCGAACCCTGCGGACATTGTGACAACTGCCTGCATCCGCCCGTACGGTTTGACGGCACGGTGTTGGTGCAAAAATTACTCAGCTGCGTGTACCGCGCCGGACAACGCTTTGCCGCCGGTTACATCACCAACCTTTTGCGCGGCAAAAGCGACGATTGGATACGCGGCAACCGGCACGAGCAACTGTCCACATTCGGCATCGGCGCGGAATTGTCCGACAAAGAATGGCGCAGCGTCATCCGCCAGTGCATCAGCCTCGGCTACCTCACCGTCAACATTGCCCGATATCAGGCATTGCAACTGACCGAAGCCGCCAAAAAAGTCCTCAAAGGCGAAACCGAAGTGATGCTGCGCCCGCTCAAGCGCGACAAGCCCGCCACCCGCACCCTCAAAGACAACTGGCTGCGTACCGAACGCGAAGAACGCCTGTGGCAGGCATTGCGCGTTTGGCGCATGAAACAGGCTGAAGCCGAAGGCATCCCCGCCTATATGATTTTCGGCGACAAAACCCTGCGCGACCTTGTCGAAAAAATGCCGCAAAACCTCAACGGGCTGCACGACATCTACGGCTTGGGCGAAGCCAAAACCGAACGTTTCGGACACGGCATACTCAAAGTCTGCCAAAACGCTGCCGACTTTAGCCACGATGCCGTCATCCGTCCGCAAACCGAACGCGAACAACAACTGCGTCAAAAACTCGAAGCCTGGCGGTATGAACAGGCAAGGGCGGAAAACTGCGCCCTGCATACCGTCCTCTCCGACGAAAGCCTTGCCGATATGCTTGCCGCCACGCCCGAAACCGAAACCGACCTCGAAGCCGTACACGGCTTGGGCAGCGTACGCGCCGCCAAATACGGACGGGACATCCTCGCCGTCTGCCGTCCGTTTTCAGACGGCATCGATGAAACCGCCAAACACAAACGCTGCCTGATGCGCGCCCTGATTCAATGGTGCAACGAAACCGCAAAACACGAACAGTCCGAACCCTACCGCATTCTCAGCAAAGCCGCCCTGCGCGCCATTGCCGCCAAACAGCCGGAAGGTTTGGCGGAGCTTGCCGCCGTATACGGCGTAGGCGAAGAAAAAGCCGCACGTTACGGTGCGGCGGTGTTGGCGGTGTTGGAACGGGATGCCGTCTGAAGCCCGTTACCAAGTTTCAGACGGCATTGCCTCTGTTTAAAAATTCCTGTTTTTATCAAATATTTCAAACAGTTTTTCCTTGTCGGCACAAGACCCATCCGGTATCAGGTCCAATATCGTTTCCAACGCCTCGGCAATATCTTCCCGCTCTACCGTGTCGATAAAGTGTTTTTTGTCCATTTTGTTGAAACCTCCGGTATAGGCTTTGACCGCCTCTGCCAGCCCCTCCCCTGTGTTTTCAGGCGGATTGCCGAGCAGTTTGACCACGCCGGCACGGGTTTTCCGGTACAGCTCCGCCGCTTTTTTGGCATGGCTTTTCGGGATATGCTCCGCGCCGTCCCAATCGCGGAAGGGGTTGTCGAAATTTTGCGCCAGCCATTCGGGTTTTCGGGCTTTTTCTATCCACAGGTCCAGCCCGTCTTCCTTCCGTTTCTTATAAAGTTTCTTCACTGCCTTCGCCGCCTCTTCGGGCAGGCTGCTCATCCACAGCCTGTGCAGCTTCGGCAGCCGGTCGGGATGAGGGATGTCGTCCGCGCCGAAACCGAACAAATCTACGGCAGTGAACACTTCCAAATCCTCAAATCCCGATACGGCGGAAAAATTGGCGATATTGCCCGGTTTGCCCCACAGCCGTATGGTTTTGAGCTTGGGATACGTTTCCGACAGGTTTTGCATATCGAAATCGGCAATGCCCATGACGTTGACGGCGGTCAGGTTTTCCAAACCCCGCACTTTGGGAACGCTTTTGCCCACTTCCAAAATCAGACCCGCGCCCTTTCCGGCGGTACAGACCTTGCAGTTTTCCTTGATTTCGCCTTTCAGGTTCAGGCTGTCCAAGCCTTCGTTCAAATAAAGCGATTCCACGCCGGTCATATCGACAGAAAGGTCGGTTATGCGCGTATTGCTGAAATCCAGCACGGTCTGACCGTGGTTTTCCAGACACAATCGGGTGATAAACGGATATTCCTCCAGATATTCATATAGATTTTTATGCCACTTGGTCAGAAACAGCGAAGACAGGCAGGGAAACGCCTTCAGTTCCATCGCGTCTTCAAAATCATCCCAAACATCGCTCAAATTCTGTTTGGATATGCCGTATTCCCGTCCGGCAAACATCACGGTATTTTTGCTTTTGGCGGCTTTTTTGAATGCCTTTCTCTGTTTTTCGGGTATCTGCCGCCATCTCAACTGACGGTACACGTCGTAGCCGTCGCCCCAAAAAGAGGCATACCGCTGCGTGTCTTCGCCGCACAGCGGCGCGGTATTCCCAACCCGTACATATCCCGTCGGCACGACGGCACTTGCCTTATACATGTGCAGACCGCGTTCCCAATACATAAAGTCTTTGTAAAGCGGTTTCAAATCCGCCAGCTCCGCCGCCCCAAGCGGTTTGTTGCCCCGCCAGTCCAAAGCCAGCAGGGTCGCATGTGTTTTTTTGCCACCGTGTTCTTCAACTCGGGTAACCTGGCAGGCAGTGTACTGCTTCAGTCTGATGTTATAGACGCAATATACGTCTCCGGCATCGGCACATAGTGGATTAAATTTAAATCAGGACAAGGCGGCGAAGCCGCGGACAGTACAGATAGTACGGCAAGGCGAGCCAACGCCGTACCGGTTTAAATTTAATTCACTATACATCGGCATTTCCTTTATTTCTGTCGGTTTTCACAGACAAATGCCGTCTGAAACTTGGAAACGGCTTCAGACGTCATCTGCACATCATCTCTTCGGAAAAAAACGCACCACGTTCTCCCCCTGCGGCAGCACCAGTTTTTTCACGGCGTGTCCGTACACCGTTTCCAGCGTAATGCCCAAACCGCCTTCCCGTTCAAATATCGCCCCGGCACACGAACGCGCGGCGTTTTCGTCGTCCCACGCCACCGCCCGCCAAACGCCCAGCGTGTCCATATCCGCCCAAAACGTTTCCGCCTTTTTGTAGTCCAACACCAGCTTCGCCGTATCGGTAACTGGATCGTAAAAGCCGTTTTCGGCGAGCATATCGGCCAAGTCGTGCATATCGGGAAACATCACGCTGCGGCTTTCAATGCCGTTTTCTTTCAGACGGGATTTCAGTTCCGCCAAGGTATCGCGCCCGAAGCAGGTGAAAAACAGCAGCCCGTCCGTCTTCAGCGCGCGCGCCCAGTTGTGCAGCACGGGAAGGATTTGTTCCGCCGCCAACAGTCCGAGGTTCGACCACAACATATCGGCACACGCTTCGGGCAGCGGCACGGTCGGGGATTGGCAGTGCTGCACCACGCCCCTGCCCGTCAGTTTTTGCCAGAAACCGCCCTTGCGCGCGGCTGCGGCAGCCGCCAAAAAATCCGCACGGGAATCGTATTCTTCAAATACCGCCAGCGGATAGCGCTTCGCCAACAGGCTGCGGCTGATGTCCGCATCCGCACCGGCAAGCAGGATATGCCCGGGCGCGTTGCGGACGAGTGTCAGGCGTTGGTCGGTATGTTCGGCAAGATGGCGGTGAACCTGCCAGCATTTGTCCTGCGGATTCATGTCAAACCCCCTTCGACAAAGTCGCGGTACAGCGCGGCAAACACTTCCGCATGGCTCAAAAACGGCGCGTGTGCCGCCTTTTCCATCACAACCAGCCTGCTTCCTTTCAAATGCCGATGCAGATACTCGCCCATACGCGGCGGTGTAATCGCGTCTTTGCCGCCGAACACCAGCAGTACCGGAACATCTATCTTGTCCAACAAATGCCGCGCATCCGCCCTTTCCGCCGCGTCCAAAGCTTCCTGTAAGGCTTGAGGCGTGCCGCAGCGCGCCAAATCGGGCAGGATTCTGCCGATGATTTCGGCGGCATCAGGCGTGTGCAGAAGCTGGAGTTGTAGAAACTGTTTGATATGTTTGGCATAATCCGTTCGGAACGCGCCGACCATTTTGCCCAGTGCAGGCGCGGCAAGCCCTTCGGGATAGTCTTCGGCAGCCGTCAGCCGTGCGAAACTCGCCGTCAGGCAGAGCGAACGGACTTTGTCGGGATGGCGCGCCGCCAGATACAGCGCGACCAATCCGCCGAGTGACCAGCCGAGAATGTCGGCCGACGTATCGATTTGAGCGGCAATGCCGTCGGCAGCTGCCTCAATATCGAAGGGTTGCGCGAAGGGCGCGTCCCCGTGTCCGGGCAAATCGACGGCGGACACCGGCCACGTTGCGGGCAGGCGCGGCATCAAATCGTCGAACGCGTGGCGGTTCGCCCCCCAACCGTGTATCAGGTAAACTTTTTTGGCAGCATCAGGCATGAATTTTCTCTCTTGTTGGCGGCGCATCGCAGACGCGCCCACTATCAGGCGTTGCGTATTATGCCACGGTTCGTCCGGCGTTTCAGACGGCATCTGCGCCGGCTGCAATACCGATTTGGCGGCATACCGCACCGACGCGGCAAACAGCTGCCCCCTGTGTTTCAGGCACGTTCAAGGCGGCGCGGTGTGCGGCGGATGTCAGAAAAAACCGCCCGCATTCGACCGGATGTGGGCATCGCTGCATTACGAACCGCCCGTCAGCAATATGATACGCGCGCTGAAGCACTTGGCTGATTTGGGCATGGCGCAGCCGCTGGCAGACCTGACGATGCAGAATCCGCCCGACCGGCTTTCAGACGAATGTTTCGATTTCGTCCTACCCGTTCCGCTAAGCAGGGAGCGGCTGCTGCAACGCGGGTTCAACCAAAGCGAGAGCATCGTCGGGTTGTTGGCGCAACGCTACGGCTGGCAGATACTGCCCCGACACACCGTATTCCGACACCACCGCCCGCCGCAAAGCACGCTCAAAGGCGGCGAACGGCGGCGAAACATCAAAAACGCCTTTGAAATCCGCACACCGATACCGGAAAACTGTAATATTTTGTTAATCGACGATGTCTTTACCACCGGCGCGACGCTGGACGAATTGGCAAAGACACTGAAAAAATCGGGCGCAAACCGAATCTGCTGCTGGACGCTGGCACGCACGCCAATGAAAAAATAACTAAATTTTTTGACACCCCATCCGCCTTATGGCAAGGTTACGCGCCTATAAGTGATTGATATTTATGCTTACCATCGTTTTATATCAGCCGGAAATCCCCCCGAACACGGGCAACATCATCCGCCTGTGCGCCAATACCGGCGCGGATTTGCACCTTGTCAAACCGCTCGGCTTCCCATTGGATTCCGCCAAAATGAAACGCGCCGGGCTCGACTACCACGAATTCGCCAGCCTGACGGTGCACGAAAACTTCGACGACTGCCTCAAGTCGCTGGCAGGCCGACGTATTTTCGCCCTGACCACCAAAGGCACGGCGCGCCCCGATGAAACCGCGTTTCAAAAAGGCGACGTTTTACTGTTCGGGCCGGAAACGCGCGGGCTGCCTGCCGACATCCTCGACAGCCTGCCCGCCGCGCAAAAAATCCGCCTGCCGATGCGGCCCGGCAGCCGGAGTATGAACCTTTCCAACACCGTCTCCGTGATTCTCTTTGAAGCGTGGCGGCAACACGGTTACGCAGGCGGCGTTTGAACGCAGGTTCATGCCGTCTGAAAACCGTTCGGACACATTCCGAACCGCTGCCGCAGCGTGCGGCGGTTCGGAACGCGTCCGTAGGGCATAATGCCCATCCGTCTTCAACTCAAGAACGGAACACATTTTGACTTTAACCCGAAAAACCCTTTTCCTCCTCACCGCCGCGTTCGGCACACACTCCCTTCAGACGGCATCCGCCGACGCAGTGGTCAAGGCGGAAAAACTGCACGCCTCCGCCAACCGCAGCTACAAAGTCGCCGAATTCACGCAAACCGGCAACGCCTCGTGGTACGGCGGCAGGTTTCACGGGCGCAAAACTTCCGGCGGAGACCGCTACGATATGAACGCCTTTACCGCCGCCCACAAAACCCTGCCCATCCCCAGCCATGTGCGCGTAACCAACACCAAAAACGGCAAAAGCGTCATCGTCCGCGTCAACGACCGCGGCCCCTTCCACGGCAACCGCATCATCGACGTATCCAAAGCCGCCGCGCAAAAATTGGGCTTTGTCAGCCAAGGGACGGCACACGTCAAAATCGAACAAATCGTCCCGGGCCAATCCGCACCGGTTGCCGAAAACAAAGACATCTTTATCGACTTGAAATCTTTCGGTACGGAACACGAAGCACAAGCCTATCTGAACCAAGCCGCCCAAAATTTCGCCGCTTCGTCATCAAGCCCGAACCTCTCGGTTGAAAAACGCCGTTACGAATACGTTGTCAAAATGGGCCCGTTTGCCTCGCAGGAACGCGCCGCCGAAGCCGAAGCGCAGGCACGCGGTATGGTTCGGGCGGTACTGACCTCCGGTTGACGGTTATTCGATACCTTATTAATATCCCCATTTTTCAACCCCTGATTTACAAGGGCAAATATGAACATCAAACACCTTCTCTTGACCGCCGCCGCAACCGCACTGTTGGGCATTTCCGCCCCCGCACTCGCCCACCACGACGGACACGGCGATGACGACCACGGACACGCCGCACACCAACACGGCAAACAAGACAAAATCATCAGCCGCGCCCAAGCCGAAAAAGCGGCTTGGGCGCGTGTCGGCGGCAAAATCACCGACATCGATCTCGAACACGACGACGGCCGTCCGCACTATGATGTCGAAATCGTCAAAAACGGACAGGAATACAAAGTCGTTGTCGATGCCCGTACCGGCCGCGTGATTTCCTCCCGCCGCGACGACTGAATTTGATACAATCCGTGCCGTCTGGAGCCCGAACCGGTTTCAGACGGCATTTTGCACCCGACACTTCAGGATTCGGCACACATGATCAGCAGACTGACCGGCAAACTGGTTGAAAAAAACCCTCCGCAAATCGTCATCGATGTCAACGGTGTCGGTTATGAAGCCGACGTATCGATGCAGACCTTCTACAACCTGCCGCCCGTGGGTGAAAGCGTACAACTGTTTACCCAGCTTATCATTCGGGAAGACGCACATCTTTTATTTGGTTTTGCCACTGCGGAAGAACGCAAGACCTTCCGCCAACTGATTAAGGTCGGCGGCATCGGCGCGAAAACGGCTTTGGGCATTTTGTCGGCGATGACGGCAGACGAGCTGGCGCGGGCGGTTGCAGAAGAAGATGTCAAACGCCTCTCCTCCGCTCCGGGAATCGGCAAAAAAACCGCCGAACGTATGGTCTTGGAACTGCGCGGCAAGCTGGTCGCGCATACGGTAACGGACGGGCTGTTTGCCGCCTCACCCGCCGCCGACGAAACGGAAGACATCGTCAGCACGCTGCTTGCGCTGGGTTACAACGAACGCGAGGCAAAAGCGGCGGTCAAAGGCGTTCCGAAGGGGACGGACGTGGGCGAAGGCGTGCGCCTTGCCCTGAAAAACCTGCTGAAATAATGCCGTCCGAAGGCGGCGCGGCGTTTGCCCTGACGAAACCCTGCGTTTCCGCCCCGCGCTGTCTTCCCGACGGCTTTTCCCGTAAAATGGCGTTATTGTCCCTCCTTTCGGACGGCATTGTGTTTGATGCCGTCTGAAACTGTGTTTACCGAAATCGAAAACAATGTTGAACAAAATATTTTCCTGGTTCGAGTCCCGAATCGACCCCTACCCCGAAGCCGCGCCGAAAACGCCCGAAAAAGGCTTGTGCCGGTTTGTCTGGAGCAGTATGGACGGGGTGCGGAAATGGATAGCCGCCCTAGCTGCGCTGACCGCCGGCATCGGCATTATGGAAGCCCTGATTTTTCAATTTATGGGCAAAATCGTAGAGTGGCTCGGCAAATACGCGCCCGCCGAACTGTTTGCCGAAAAAGGTTGGGAACTGGCGGCAATGGCGGCGATGATGGTGTTTTCGGTCGTGTGGGCGTTTGCCGCGTCCAACGTGCGCCTGCAAACCCTTCAGGGCGTGTTCCCTATGCGCCTGCGCTGGAACTTCCACCGCCTGATGCTGAACCAGAGCCTCGGTTTTTATCAGGACGAATTTGCCGGCCGCGTGTCCGCCAAAGTCATGCAGACCGCGCTGGCGTTGCGCGACGCGGTGATGACGGTTGCCGATATGGTCGTTTATGTGTCGGTGTATTTCATCACTTCGGGCGTGATTCTCGCCTCGCTCGACTCATGGCTGCTGCTGCCCTTTATCGGCTGGATAATCGGTTTCGCTTCGGTAATGCGCCTGCTGATTCCCAGATTGGGGCAAACCGCCGCACGGCAGGCGAATGCCCGCTCGCTGATGACCGGCCGCATTACCGATGCCTATTCCAATATCGCCACCGTCAAACTCTTTTTCCACGGCGCGCGCGAAGCCGTCTATGCCAAGCAGTCGATGGAAGAATTTATGGTTACGGTGCGCGCCCAAATGCGGCTGGCGACTCTGCTGCATTCGTGCAGCTTCATCGTCAACACTTCGCTGACCCTCTCCGCCGCCGCACTGGGCATCTGGCTTTGGCACAACGGACAGGTCGGCGTGGGTGCGGTCGCCACCGCCACCGCGATGGCGTTGCGCGCCAACGGGCTGTCGCAATACATTATGTGGGAATCCGCGCGGCTGTTTGAAAACATCGGCATCGTCAACGACGGCATGGCGACCCTGTCCAAACCGCACACCATCCTCGACAAGCCCCAAGCCCTGCCGCTGAACGTGCCGCAAGGCGCAATCAAGTTCGAACACGTCGATTTTTGCTACGAAGCCGGCAAACCGCTGCTCAACGGCTTTAACCTGAATATCAAACCCGGCGAAAAAGTCGGCTTGATCGGACGCAGCGGCGCGGGCAAATCCACCATCGTCAACCTGCTTTTGCGTTTCTACGAACCGCAAAGCGGCACGGTTTCGATCGACGGGCAGGACATAAGCGGCGTTACCCAAGAATCTTTACGCGCCCAAATCGGTTTGGTCACACAAGATACCTCGCTGCTGCACCGTTCCGTGCGCGACAACATTATTTACGGCCGCCCCGACGCGACCGATGCCGAAATGGTTTCCGCCGCCGAACGCGCCGAAGCCGCCGGCTTCATCCCCGACCTTTCCGATGCCAAAGGGCGGAGCGGCTACGACGCGCACGTCGGCGAACGCGGCGTGAAACTCTCCGGCGGGCAACGCCAGCGCATCGCCATCGCCCGCGTGATGCTCAAAGACGCACCCATCCTGCTGCTTGACGAAGCCACCAGCGCGCTCGATTCCGAAGTTGAAGCCGCCATCCAAGAAAGCCTCGACAAAATGATGGAAGGCAAAACCGTCATCGCCATCGCCCACCGCCTCTCCACCATTGCCGCGATGGACAGGCTCGTCGTCCTCGACAAAGGCCGCATCATCGAAGAAGGCACACACGCCGAACTCCTCGAAAAACGCGGGCTTTACGCCAAACTCTGGGCGCACCAGAGCGGCGGCTTCCTCAGCGAACACGTCGAGTGGCAGCACGACTGAACCGATGCCGTCCGAACACCCCTTTTCAGACGGCATTTCCACACCCAACCCCAAAGAAACCATGAACGACACCGCCCAAATTACCGCCGGCTACGGCCGCCGCTACATCGTCCGCACGCCCGACGGCACAACCTACGAAGCCAGCACCCGCAAAAAACGCGTCGATTTCGCCTGCGGCGACCGCGTCCGCATCAGCCCCGTCAACGCCGAACAAGTTGTGATTGAAGATTTTTTACCGCGCCAAAGCCTGCTCTACCGCCAAGACGCGTGGAAAACCAAACTCATCGCCGCCAACGTTACCCAACTCCTCATCGTAACCGCCGCCGTCCCGAGTCCGAGCGTGCGGCTGCTACAGCGCGCCCTGCTTGCCGCCGAAGCCGCCGGCATCCGCGCCGTCATCGTCCTGAACAAAGCCGACCTGCCCGAAACCGCCCTCTGGCTCGAAAAACTCAAATTCTACGAAACGCTGGGTTACCCCGTCATCGAAACCCGCGTGCTGGAAAACGCCGACAGCCTGCGCCCCGTCCTGCAAGGGCACAGCAACATCCTGCTCGGACAAAGCGGTATGGGCAAATCCACCCTGGCCAACGCCCTTTTAGGCAGCCAAACCGCCCGCACCGGCGACATTTCCGCCGCACTCGACTCGGGAAAACACACCACCACCCACGCCCGGCTTTATGATTTGAACGGCGAAACCCAACTCATCGACTCCCCGGGTTTGCAAGAATTTGGTTTACACCACCTCCAAGCCGCCGATTTGCCGCACTATTTCCCCGATTTCCGCCACCTTGTCGGGCAATGCCGCTTCCACAACTGCACCCACCGCGCCGAACCCGGCTGCGCCTTCAAAGCCGCCGCCGAAACCGGGGCGGCAAGCCCCGAACGCCTCGCCTTTTTACAGGGCATCACCGACGAACTGCTCGGGTAACGCCTTGCCGACCGGGGCGGAAAAAATGCCGTCTGAAGCCGGATTCGGGTTTCAGACGGCATCCGTTTTGCAAAAATGCTACAATCCGCTTTTTACCGGAACACCCGAAACTATGAAGAAAAACACCCCGAAATCGTTTGAAGAGGCCTTGTCGCGCCTTGAATCGCTGACGCAGTCCATGCAGGGCGAAATGCCCTTGGAAGACGCGCTTGCCGCCTATCAGGAAGGCAACGAGCTGGTCAGGTACTGCCAAACCAAGCTGGCCCAAGTCGAACAAAAATTACAGGTTTTGGATGCGGACGGGACGAAGGAGTTGAACCTTGAATCCGACGAATGATTTGAAAGCGTGGCAACAGAGGGCGCAGGCGCAGACAGAGCTGCTGCTGGAACGCTTTTTGCCGTCTGGAAACGAAATCCCGCACACGCTGCACGAAGCGATGCGCTATGCGGCTTTGGACGGCGGCAAGCGTCTGCGCCCGATGCTGGTGCTGGCGGCTTCGGAATTGGGCGGGGCCGTGGCGGATGCGGTCGGACAGGCAATGGCGGCAATCGAAATGATCCACGTCTATTCTTTGGTTCACGACGATATGCCGGCGATGGACAACGACAGCCTGCGGCGCGGCAAACCGACCTGCCACATCAAATATGGCGAAGCCACCGCCCTTCTGACCGGCGACGCTTTACAAACCCAAGCCTTCGACGTGTTGAGCCGTCCGACAGAACTGCCCGCCGCACGCCAGTTGGCAATGTTGTCGGTGTTGGCAAAAGCGGGCGGCAGCGCGGGTATGGCGGGCGGACAGGCAATCGATTTGGCAAATGTCGGCAAACAAATGGTTCAAGCCGATTTGGAACGGATGCACAGCCTGAAAACGGGGGCGTTGATCCGTGCGGCGGTTTTATTGGGGGCGACGGCGTGTCCCGATCTGTCCGACGCGGAACTTGCCGTATTGGACGCTTACGCGGCAAAACTGGGTTTGGCGTTCCAAGTCATCGACGATGTGTTGGATTGTGAAGCGGACACGGCGACTTTGGGCAAGACGGCGGGCAAAGATGCCGACAACGACAAGCCGACTTATGTGAAACTGATGGGCTTGGAAGCGGCGCGCTCATACGCACACAAACTGGTTGCCGAAGCAGTCGCGCTGCTCGAACCCTTCGGCGACAAAGCCCTGCGCCTGCGGCAGTTGGCAGAATTTGCAGTCGCACGCAAATATTAAAACCGGCGTATATCGCCGACTGAAACGTGCCGGCACAGCGATGCCGGCCTGCACTTGAATGAAACAAATGCCGTCTGAAAGGGTTTCAGACGGCATTCCTATGCTTGTTTGCTTGTTTATTCCCTGTTGCGCGTGTGCCAAAAATACCGCCGCACGAAACACGGGAAGGCGAAAATGAGGTACAGGCAGACGACGGTGGCGTAAAACTCCCAACCCTGATTGTGTACCGCTCCCGCACGGGATTCGAGGATGTAGGCAAGAGAGGCGGTCAGCGCGAAACCTGCCGCCAGCTCGATCAGGTGGTGTCCGAAATGTTTGCGCTTGAGCGCGGCCACGCCGAACAGTCTGGTCGTGAGGAAGGGGGCGTTGGCAAAGATGAGTGCCAAGACCAAAAGGATGTACATGGATGCGGTCATGGTGGGCTTTCTGTTTGGGCATTGTCGGCGGCGATGCCGTCTGAACTGCATTGCGGAACGGCATATCTTAACAAAAACGGCAGCCTCTGACACGGCTGCCGTTTCGGCGGCTCACAGCGTGTTCTCCAACGCCTTGGCGCACCAGTCGATAACGGTTTGCGGCATAATGCCCCACAGCACCAACAGCAGCGCGTTGACGCTTAAGAGGGATTTTGCGGCATTGTTGCCGCCGGCGGCGGGACGGGCGCGGCCGGATTCGTCAAAATACATGACTTTGACCACGCGCAGGTAGTAGAACGCGCCAACCAGCGACATCACGACGGCAAACACCGACAACCATACATAGCCTTGTTTCAAAAGCGCCATAATCACGCCGAATTTGGCGTAAAAACCCATCAGCGGCGGAATGCCCGCCATAGAGAACATAACCAGCAGCATCAAAAAGGCAAGCCATACGCGGTGTTGGTTCAACCCTGCCAAATCGCTGATGTTTTCGCACTCGTTGTCCCCGTCCGACAACACCATCAACACGCCGAACCCTGCCGCCGCCATCAGCGCGTAGGTAATGGCGTAATAGAGGCCCGCCGCAAAGCCGACCGCGCCCGCCATAAACGCCAACAGGATGAAACCCATATGCGATACGGTGGAATAGGCGAGCATACGTTTGATATTGGTCTGCATGATGGCGGCAAGGTTGCCGACCAGCAGCGAGGCGGCGGCAAGCAGGGCAAACATCAGAGACCAGTCATGATGCACGGTTCCCAGCCCGGTAACGAGGATGCGGAAAGCGAAAACGACGGCGGCGATTTTCGGGGCAGTGCCGACCAAGGCGGTAACAGAAGTGGGCGCGCCGTGATACACGTCGGGCATCCACATATGGAACGGTACCGCGCCGAGTTTGAACGCAACGGCGACGACGATAAACACCAGACCCAGTTTCAACAGCCATTCGTTAGCTTCTTCATTGAAGGAAGAGGCGAGCACGCCGGCAAATTCCAGCGAACCGGTTGCGCCGTAAACCATAGAAATACCGTAGAGCAGCAGGCCGGATGCCAGCGCGCCCAGAACAAAATATTTCAAGGCGGCTTCGGCGGCAAAACCGGAATCGCGGCGCAGGGCAATCAGGGCGTAAAGGGCGAGCGACAAGAGTTCCAAACCGATATAGGCAGTTAAAAAATGCCCCGCGCTCACCATCACGCTCATGCCCAAGAGGGCAAACAGCGACAGGGTGTAAAACTCGCCTTTGAAAATACCGCGCACTTGGTTGTAGGGCTTGGCATAGACAAACAGGACAAACGTCAAGGCATATAAAACCATTTTTGCCAAACGCGACATACCGTCCGCAATATACATCCCGTTGAACGAAGACGTGCTGCCCTGTTCCCACACGGCAAGCTGCACCGCCGCCGTAACCGCCACCGTTGCCAACGCGCCGTAATGCGTCCAACGGCATTTGTCATCACTGGCCCACAAGTCCGCCGGCAACAATAACACCAGCAGCGACAGCAGCGCGACTTCGGGCAGTGCGGGCATTAAATTCAAATCTGACCAATTCATTTACACACCTCAAATCTTGCTTTGCGCCACATGGGCAATCAAATCGTTTGCCGCCTGATGCACCACTTCGATAAATGCGTTCGGATACAGGCCCATCCCCAAAACAGCAACCGCCAAAACCGCCAGAATCGCAAACTCGCGGCAATTGATGTCTTTCATTTCGGCAACGTGCGGATTGTGAATCGCGCCGAAAATCACGCGCTTGTACATCCACAGGGTATAAGACGCGCCGTAAATCAGCGTCATAGCCGCCAGCGCGCCCACCCAGAAATTCACTTTAACCGCGCCCATAACCACCATAAACTCGCCCACGAAGCCGGAAGTCGCAGGCAGGCCGGCGTTCGCCATACCGAACAACATCATAAACGCCGCAAACTTGGGCATCACATTGACCACGCCGCCGTAATCGGCAATATTGCGCGTGTGCAGGCGGTCGTACATCACACCGATGCACATAAACATCGCCGCCGACACGAAGCCGTGCGAAATCATCTGAATGACCGCGCCTTTCAACGCCCAGTCGTCCAACTGCCCGTCAACAAACAAAAACATCCCAAGCGTTACAAAACCCATATGGCTGATGGACGAATACGCCACCAGTTTCTTCATATCGGTTTGCACCAGGGCCACCATACCGATATAAATTACGGCAATCAGGCTCAATACGATGATTACGGGGGCAAAATAGCGAGCCGCGTCCGGCATAATCGGCAAGATAAAGCGCAAGAAACCATACGCACCCAGTTTCAGCGTAATTGCCGCCAACACCATCGAACCGCCGGTCGGCGCTTCAACGTGGGCATCCGGCAGCCAAGTGTGTACGGGGAACATCGGCACTTTTACGGCAAATGACAGGAAGAACGCTACAAACAAAAGCTGTTGTACGCCCAACGGAATCTGTTTGATGTTTTGGAAATCGACAATAGAGAAGCTGCCTGTCTGATAGTACAGGTAAACCATGGCAACCAACATCAAGAGCGAACCCGTCAGCGTATAGAGGAACAGCTTGACCGACGCATAGACGCGGCGCGGGCCGCCCCATACACCGATAATCAGGTACAGCGGAATCAGCATACCCTCGAAGAACACATAAAACAGAATCGCATCCTGCGCGGCAAACGCGCCGTTAATCAAACCCGACATCATCAGGAATGCCGCCATATACTGCGCCGGACGTTTCTGAATGACTTCCCAACCGGCCAATACCACCAGCAGCGTAATAAACGCATTCAAGATGATAAAGAGCACTGAAATACCGTCCACGCCCAATGCATAGTTGATTTTCAGAAGCGGAATCCACTCGTGGAACTCGGTAAATTGATAGCCGCCGCTCAAACGGTCGAAACCGGTAAACAGGGGCAACGTTACCAAGAAACCGGCAAGCGCTCCCATGAAGGCAAGCACACGCGCCAGCGGCGCACGGCTGTCTTTACCGGTCGCCAAAACCAGCACGCCTGCGGCGATGGGTATCCATATTGCCAAGCTGAGTAGGTAGTTGGAAAACATAGTGGTTAACCTGTGGTTAAAATAAAAAATATAGTTGTATGGGTTGGTCTTTACAGACAGCGTTTTAGGAAGTCGTCTGAAAGAAGGAATGAATACTCTCCCCCCTTCTTTACTTATTCCCAATCAATATCTGTACGATTGCGATATTCTGCCTGTACTAAAACATCTAATTCAGCCAAATCTTTTATTTCTGACTGCATAGCTAGTAAAGCTCTTAACTTCATACTTAAATCAATATATTTGGAGCCTTCGCTTGCTCCTTTTGCAGACTTAAATTTATTTTCTTCTAAAAATTTTTTAATGGGAGCATTTAAAACAGGATATCTATCTGGATATTCTTGACAAAGCATTTCAGAAAAAACTGAACCACGAGTGGAAACCCCACATTCTTTTAGCCAATCAATTTGCTTGGCAACCACATTATCTCTCTCAGTAAGTGGAGCATCAAAAACTGATTGGATGGCAATGCATAATTTTCTAAAATCTGAAGACTTACCCGTCCTTTTCCACGTTTTATCTTGAAAACGATTGCCTACCCCTTCTCCTTTATTTTCGCTTTTCCAAGACCATAATTTATTAAATTCCCCATAAAAATCATTATTGTCTATTTTTCCTGCTGCACATTGCTTAATAAGATTTTTTAATTGATTACACACAGTTTGATGGTTTCTCATCTGCTTTCTCCGTGCCGCAATCAGTTCTTGATTATAATTTGGCATCTCCATAAATAACTTATCCATCACTGATTGTCTAACAGTTGATTTCTTATAGTTAATTTCAGCTTCCTGATACTCCTCAAGCCAATCTTCCGATACCGGGATAGATTTCATCGCAATTTCATCAGCCCAAGATTTGACTTTTATAAAATCCTGCTCGGAAATTTTAGTCAAAATATTTGCTTCATAATTGCTATTAAACGCAGCATGAGTCAAATTTGAAGAACCGATTAAAGCATAATATTCATTCTTATCATTCTTCCAAAATACAGCTTTAGGATGAAAACCCTGAATGCCTTGAGCTACCATCAGTGTGAATTTCAAATGGGACGGAAGCCATTTCAACACTTTCCGAATAGCCTCTTTTTTAGACAATCCGAAATCTTGTCCAAAAATAAATTTAAACTCTTGCAATTTGCTATTGAGCTTATTTTTTACATCCCAATGAGTGAGATACGCAGAGAAAATATACAGCTCTACTGCCTCTGAAACAGCTTTCTCATATATTGAAATCAGTTCCTTCTCATTTGGTGTATCTGAATGTAAAAATAACTGTGTCATCCCTTTTGACTCCTCTATATTTGTTGAGATTGCCTAAAAAATTTAGGAAACAGATAATTTGCATGTTGGCTATTTCACGCCTGTTGGGTACCATTTTGTTCCACCCTTTGACTTAATGCCCACTTCTCAAACTTTTCAGACGACCTCTACAAAACTATGAACAGGTCGTCTGAAACTCCGCCTTTATCTGAACAAGCCCCAGAAGGTCATGCCGAGCAAGACCAATACGCCGAACACCATAGCGGCGGCGTAGGTGTAGATAAAGCCGGTTTGGGCTTTGCGTACCTGAGCGGCAATCGCGCCGACCAGTTTGGCGGAGCCGTTGACGATGCCGTTGTCAATAATGGCGGTATCGCCGACTTTCCAGAAGAAAGTGCCCAATGCGCGCGTGCCTTTGGCGAAAACGTTGAAATACAGGGCATCGAGGTAGTATTTGTTTTCAAACAAAACGTAAATCGGACGGAACGTCTGTGCGATTTTCGCTGGCAGGTGCGGCAGTTTGACGTACAAAAGCCACGCGGCGGCAACACCGGCAGCCGCCAAATACAAAACAGGCGATGTCAAGCTGTGCGACACCATCGCCAATGCGCCGTGGAACTCTTCCTTCATGATGTGCATGGTCGGATGCGCGTCGGCGTTGATAAAAATCACGTCTTTGAAGAAATCGCCGTAAAGCATAGGCTCGATGGCAACATAGCCGATGATGACGGACGGAATTGCAAGCAGAATCAAAGGCAGGGTAACGACCAGCGGGCTTTCGTGCGGATTGTCGTTTTTGCCCAAGCCGTGATGTTCTTCACCATGGCCGTCTGAATGGTGTTCGGGCAGGCTGCGCCATTTTTCTTCGCCGTGGAACACCATAAAGTATTGGCGGAACGCGTAAAACGCGGTAACGAACACGCTGGCGAGGACGGCAAAATAGGCAAAGCCGCTGCCCGGCAGGGTGCTGTATTTGGCTGCTTCGATAATCGAATCTTTGGAATAGAAGCCTGAGAAGAACGGCGTACCGATCAGCGACAAGTTACCGATCAGCATGGTCAGCCAAGTAATCGGCATGTATTTTTTCAGGTTGCCCATGTGGCGCATGTCTTGGTCGTGGTGCATACCGATAATCGCGCTACCTGCCGCCAAGAACAGCAAGGCTTTAAAGAAGGCGTGGGTCATGACGTGGAACATCGCCACGGAATAGGCGGACGCGCCCAGAGCCACGGTCATGTAGCCCAATTGCGACAGGGTAGAATACGCAACCACGCGCTTGATGTCGTTTTGAATCACGCCCAAGAAGCCCATAAACAGGGCGGTAATCGCGCCGATAACCATAATGACCGACAGCGCAGTGCTGCTCATTTCGTAAATCGGCGACATACGCGACACCATGAACAGACCCGCCGTAACCATCGTTGCGGCGTGAATCAATGCGGAAATCGGCGTCGGGCCTTCCATCGAATCGGGCAGCCAGACGTGCAGCGGGAACTGAGCCGATTTACCCATCGCACCGACAAACAGGAGCAAACAGGTTACGGTAATCAAAGACCATTCCACACCGGGAAACAGTTGGATGGTGGCATTTTGTACGTTGGGCAGATAGGCGAATACGTCCTGATAGCGCAGGCTGCCGCCGAAATAGGCAAGCACCAAGCCGATACCGAGCAAAAAGCCGAAGTCGCCGACACGGTTGATCAAAAAGGCTTTCAGGTTGGCAAATGTCGCGCTCGGACGTTTGAAATAGAAACCGATCAAGAGATACGACACCAAGCCCACCGCTTCCCAACCGAAGAAGAGCTGGATGAAGTTGTTGCTCATAATCAGCATCAACATGCTGAATGTAAACAAAGAAATATAGCTGAAGAAGCGTTGGTAGCCGACTTTTTCATCGTGCATATAACCGATGGTATAGATATGCACCATCAACGACACGCCCGTTACCACGACCATCATCATCGCCGTCATCGTATCGACCAAGAAGCCGACGGAGAAATCCAAACCGCCCATTGTCAGCCAGGTATAGACGTTTTCGTCAAACTTGGTACGGCTGCCATTGAGGAATCCCCACAGCACATAAGCCGACAGCACGGCAGATACAGCGACACCGAGTATCGTAACCGTATGCGCGCCGGCACGCCCGATTTTGTTGCCGAACAAACCCGCAATCAACGAGCCTGCCAACGGAACAAGGGCAATTATCAAATATAAAGTCATATCGTTCATAATTACCCTTTCAACTCGTCCAAATCGGCAACATTAATCGTTTGTCGGTTGCGGTACACCAGCACCATAATCGCCAAACCGATGGCGGATTCGGCAGCGGCAACGGTCAATACGAAAAATACGAAAATTTGTCCGGCAGTATCGCCCAAATGTTGCGAGAAGGCGATAAAGTTGAAGTTCACCGCCAAAAGCATCAGCTCGATGGACATCAGCAATACCAGCACGTTTTTGCGGTTCATAAAGATGCCCATCGCGCTGATACCGAACAGGAGAGCGCCCAATACCAGATAATGCGTCAAAGTAATCATGCTTTGCCCTCCCCTTCCGTCTTGAGGCCGTCTGAAACTTCGCTTTCTTCGGCAGATTCGACTTGCGGTTTGACCGCTTCCATTTTCACCAGACGCATACGGCCTTGATCGGCGCGTACTTTAACTTGGTCGGCTGGATCCATACGTTTCGGATTGGTGGTTTTGCGGTGAACCAATGCAATCGCGGCCACCATGCCCAACAGCAGCAATACCGCCGCCAATTCAAACGGCAACAGGTAGTCGGTATAAATACGGCTGCCCAAATCGCGGATATTGTTGTAATCGGCCGGAATGTCTTTCATCAGACCAAATGCGGCCAGGTCGGTTTTCGGGTTGACCAGAATCAGGATCAGGGCAACCGCCAACAACGTACCGACCACACCGGCAACAGGCGCGTGCCGCCAGAAACCGGCGCGCATTTCCTCGATGTCGATATTCAGCATCATCACGACGAACAGGAACAACACCATCACTGCGCCGACGTAAACCACCACCAGCGTCACGCCCAAAAACTCCGCCTGCATCAGCATCCAAATCATCGCGCTCACGCAGAAGGTCAGCACCAGATGCAAAGCGGCATGGACAGGGTTTTTGGCGGTAACGGTACGAACCGCACCGTACAAAACGATGGCGGCAAGGATATAGAACAGAATCACGGAAAAAGTCATTCGTCTGCTCCTTAGCGGTACGGCGCGTCAGCGGCTTTGCGTTTGGCGATTTCGGCTTCGTATTTGTCGCCGATTGCCAAGAGGATGGGCTTGGTCATATGCAAGTCGCCTTTTTTCTCGCCGTGGTATTCAAAAATATGGGTTTCCACAATCGCATCGGTCGGGCAGGCCTCTTCGCAGAAACCGCAGAAGATGCACTTGGTCAGGTCGATGTCGTAACGCTTGGTGCGGCGGGTGCCGTCTTCGCGTTCTTCCGATTCGATGTTGATCGCCATTGCCGGACACACCGCCTCGCACAATTTACACGCGATGCAGCGTTCCTCTCCGTTCGGATAACGGCGTTGCGCGTGCAGACCGCGGAAACGCACGGATTGCGGCGTTTTCTCTTCGGGAAAATAAATTGTGTCTTTGCGGGCAAAAAAGTTTTTGAGCGTTACGCCCATGCCTTTGACCAGTTCGCCAAGCAGAAAGGTTTTTACTAAGTTAGCCATATTATGTTCCCTCAAAACAGGGATTTCGTTAGGTATTCAAAATCGCTTTGTTCAGACGGCCTCAAGATGCCGTCTGAAACTTATTTCCACAAATTCAGCGGTGAAATCATCCACACGCCCAAAACCACGATGTAGGCGAAGCCGATCGGAATCAGCACTTTCCAGCCCAAACGCATGATTTGGTCGTAGCGGTAGCGTGGGAAGGTTGCACGAATCCACAGATACCAGTACAGCACCGCCGCCATTTTCACGAACATCCAGAATGCGGAAGGCGTACCGACAATGCCCCAGCTTTGCGGGAACGGAGACAACCAGCCGCCGAGGAACATCAGCGATGTCAGCGCGGCAATCAGAATCATGAAAATGTATTCGGCAAGGAAGAACAGCGCGAATGCAAAGCCGGAGTATTCGACGTGGTGTCCGGCAACGATTTCAGACTCGCCCTCTGCCACGTCAAACGGTGCGCGGTTGGTTTCGGCAACGGCGGAAATCAGATAGACGATGAAGATTGGGAACAGCGGCAGCCAGTTCCACGAGAACACAGAACCGCCCGCGATGCCTTTTGCCTGCGCGGCAACGATGTCGGAGAAGTTCATGCTGCCCGATACCATCACAACGCACACCAGCGCGGCACTCATGGCAATCTCGTAGGAAATGCTTTGCGCGGAAGCACGCATTGCACCCAAGAACGAATATTTGGAGTTGGAAGCCCAGCCCGCGATCATCACGCCGTAAACCGACAGCGAGGTAATCATCAGGATGTACAAAAGGCCGATATTGATATTGGTCAGCACCCATTCTTCGTTAAACGGAATCACCGCCCACGCCGCGAAAGACGGGGCGAGCGACATAATCGGGCCGATGTAGAATAAGGCTTTGTTTGACAGCTTCGGACGGGTTACCTCTTTAAACAAGAGTTTGAACACGTCGGCAAACGGCTGAATCAGACCCCGCGGGCCGGTTACGTTCGGGCCGACGCGAAGCTGCATAAAGCCGATGACTTTACGTTCGAAATACGTCAGGTAGGCAACGGTCAGAATCAGCGGAATCAGGATAATCACGATTTTGACGATGACGGATACCACCAAGCCTACGGTGATGCCCAAATCGCCCAGACCGAGCGTTGCGGCAAAGAGGTTTTGGAACCATTCCTGCATAATCAAGCTCCCGCCAGTTCAATAATGCCCATCAACGCACCCAGCGCGGCATTTTCGGTATGCAGCGGCAGATGCACCACGTTTTCAGGCAAACCGGCATCGGCTTTGACGGCAACCGATACGCTTGCGCCGTTTTGTTTGGCGACAGCGGTTTGTCCGTCTTGCAGGCCCAAGCGTGCCAATGTGTTCGGATTTACACGCGCGGCAGGCACGGCGGCATGGCTGGTTTCTTGCAACGGTGCGGAACGGCGCACGATAGAATCAGTATGATAAATACCGACGCCGCCGACACGGACGAGGCGGTCTGAGGCCGTCTGAACGCCCTCCCCTGCCCATGTGCTGCGGTTGTCCAGTTTGGACGGCAGGCTTTCCGCATCCAGCGCGTCTTTCAGAATCGCGGCGGTATCGTGGTATTCAAAACCTTTCAGGTCAAACAGGTTGCCCAATACGCGCAACACTTTCCACAACGGACGTGAATCGCCGAAGCCTTGTACCACGCCGTGGAAAGATTGCAGACGGCCTTCCATATTGATGAAGCTGCCTGATGTTTCGGTAAACGGCGCAATCGGCAGCAATACGTCGCACACGTCCAGCAGCGTTTCGCTGACAAACGGCGTAAACGCCATCACGCTTTTCGCCTGTTTCAACGCGGCTACGGCTTTTGCACCGTCAACCGTATCGATTTCAGGCTCGACGTTGAGCAGCAAGACTGCCTGTTTCGGCGTGTTTGCCATTTCGGCAACGCTCTCGCCGGAGTTTACATTCAAAACATCCGCACCAACGCTGTTGGCGGCTTGCGGCAAAATGCCCAGCACTGCGCCGGTCGCGTCCGCCAGCTCTTGCGCGGCGGCATAAATGGCGGCGTAATCAGGATGGTTTTGCACTTCCGCACCCAAAATCACCGCTGCTTTTTCAGCGTTTTTCAGGCTGGCGGTAACGGCGTGTTCCGCATCGGCAGACAGGTTTTTCAGACGGCCTGCCCACTCGTCGGGATGTGCGGCTTCTTGAGACAGAAGCGGCATAAACAATTCTTCTTTACTGCCGGCCAATACGCTCAAGGCCATACGGTCTTTGGCGGCGCGGCGCAGGCGGGCGGTCAGGAGCGGCTGTTCTTTGCGCAAGTTCGCACCGACTACCAATACGGCATCGTTGTCAGCCAAAGATTCAATACTTTGTCCCAACCATTGCGCACCTTTAAGGCCGTCTGAAAGACGTTTGTCTTGTTGGCGCAAACGGGTTGCAAAGTTTTTAACACCCAAGCCGTCGGCAAATTTTTTGGCCAGATACAGCTCTTCAACCGTATTCATCGGATTAGCCCAAACGCCGACTTGGTTTTGGTTGCCGTCTTTGGCGATACATTCAATCGCGCTGCGGACATATTCCAACGCGGTTTTCCAATCCACGTCCATCCACTCGCCACCCTGTTTGATTTTCGGATTTTTCAGACGGCTTTCGTGATACAGGCCTTCGTAGGCAAAACGGTCGCGGTCGGACAGCCAGCATTCGTTGATGGCTTCGTTTTCCAACGGCAACACGCGGCGGACGGTATGGTCTTTGGTTTGTACAATCAGGTTGCTGCCCAAAGCGTCGTGTGCGGAAACGGATTTGCGGCGGTTCAATTCCCAAGTACGCGCGTTGAAGCGGAACGGTTTGCTGGTCAATGCGCCGACGGGACACAAATCGATGACGTTGCCCGACAGCTCGGTTTCCACCGCTTTGCCGATAAAGGGCATGATTTCGGAGTGTTCACCACGATTCACCATCGCAATTTCCTGCAAACCGGCGATTTCTTCGGTGAAACGTACGCAGCGGGTACAGTGGATACAGCGGCTCATTTCCTCGGCGGAAACCAAAGGACCCATGTCCTTGCCGACGACGGAACGTTTTTCTTCGGTATAACGGCTGGTGGTTTTGCCGTAGCCCACCGCCAAATCCTGCAACTGGCATTCGCCGCCCTGGTCGCAGGTCGGACAATCAAGCGGATGGTTGATGAGCAGGAACTCCATCACGCCTTCTTGCGCCTCTCGGGCTTTTGCCGAATGCGTACGCACAATCATGCCGTCCGTTACCGGCGTGGCACAGGCAGGCAGCGGTTTGGGGGCTTTTTCCACATCCACCAGACACATACGGCAGTTGGCGGCAATAGAGAGCTTTTTGTGGTAACAGAAATGCGGAATATAAGTACCGAGCTTGTGCGCGGCTTCAATTACCGTCGCGCCCTGCTCCACAGATACCTGTTTGCCGTCGATTTCGATTTGTAACATGGTTCGTTCCTAGTTACGGGTATTTGATAAATAATTTTTTATGGAGATCGTCTGAAAAATGGGCTTCAGACGGCCTTTTGAGTTTCATTGACAATCAATACTGTTTAAAACGTTTACTGCCACCTTGCCGTCATTCCCGCACAGGCGGGAATCCATTTTTTGAATTTCGGCAACTGCTTTTCAAATATCGGGTTCTGTAAATTCCACTATGGATTCCCGCCTGTGCGGGAATGACGGCAAAGTTAAATTTTTAGCATTTTGCTTTTAACCAATATAAAACCAACTAAAACTATAACTCATTTATTATATTTTTAAATGACTTAAATAACTCTTTAACAGCACGCTCATTGTCTTCATCTGTAGGCTCAAACTTTTCACACCAATTAATTATATTTACATCGCCATGCAATATCCTACTGCATCGCAACTACCACCCCGTGTCCTTGACGTGCCAAAATAAAATCACAATTATGCGAATAAAGTTTGTATAAATTTCTCCTAACCTCGTATTCATTATCACCAGATGAATAAAAACCAATCCTCTGACCTTCATGATCAAATACTGCAACAAAATCTAAGCCGTTTCCATATCTTTCAAAAAAGACTAGAAATTTAGAAAATTTCCGACAAATCTGATTAAAAAGCGTATTGAGTGTCGTACTCTTACCTTTGTTGGCTGCACCGTATAGAATAAAAATTTTAGCTTCCACCATTACCACCCTCCCCACTTATGCTCTTTCATCGGCCCGCCGTGTTCGATGTAATGCGCAAACTCATCACGGAAATGCTTGGTAAAGCTGCGGACAGGGAAGACGGCGGCATCGGCAAGGGCGCAGATGGTGCGGCCTGCCATTTGGTTGCCGACAGAATCCAGCAAATCCAAGTCTTCCATGCGGCCTTTGCCTTCTACGATGCGGCGGACGATGCGGTAAAGCCAGCCGGTACCTTCGCGGCAGGGGGTGCATTGGCCGCAGGATTCGTCGTAGTAGAAATAGCTTAAGCGTTCGAGGGCTTTGACCATGCACACGTCTTCGTCCATCACGATAATCGCGCCGGAACCGAGCATCGAGCCGGCTTTGGAAATCGAGTCATAGTCCATATTGGTCTGCATCATAATGTCGGCAGGCAATACGGGGGCGGACGAACCGCCGGGAATAACGGCTTTGAGTTTTTTACCGCCGCGCATACCGCCCGCCATTTTCAAGACTTCGGCAAACGGCGTGCCCAACGGCACTTCATAGTTGCCCGGACGCTCGACATGGCCGGAAATACAAAATAATTTGGTACCGCCTGCATTCGGAATACCTTTATCGGCAAACGCCTGTCCGCCGTCACGGATAATAAACGGGACGGAGGAGAACGTTTCGGTATTGTTGATGGTGGTCGGTTTGCCGTACAGGCCGAACGAGGCGGGGAACGGCGGTTTGAAGCGCGGCTGGCCTTTTTTGCCTTCCAACGATTCAAGCAATGCGGTTTCTTCGCCGCAAATATATGCGCCGTAGCCGTGGTGGGCGAAGAGTTCGAATTCAAAATCCGAACCCAAAATATTTTTACCCAAAAAGCCTGCGGCACGCGCCTGCTCCAAAGCGGCTTCAAAGCGTTGATAACCTTCGAAAATTTCGCCGTGGATATAGTTGTAGCCGGCTTTCGCGCCCATCGCGTAACCGGCAATGATCATGCCTTCAATCAGGGCATGAGGATTGAACATGATGATGTCGCGGTCTTTAAATGTACCCGGCTCGCCTTCGTCGGTGTTGCAAACCACATATTTTTCGCCCGGGAAAGAACGGGGCATAAAGCTCCATTTCAAACCGGTCGGGAAGCCCGCACCGCCGCGCCCGCGCAAGCCGGAGGTTTTGACTTCGTCAATCACATCGGTTTGCGAGATGTTTTCGGACAGGATTTTACGCAGGGCGGTATAGCCGCCGCGTTTGACGTATTCGTCCAATGTCCAGCAATCGGGATTGGCGGTATCCACTTGGTCAAAAATCACGCCTGATTGGTAAATAGCCATTTTTGGTGTGCCTGTTTGTTTTCGTATCGGTTGCGGCCGCTGTTTCAGACGACCTTAAGATGTCTTTGTGTATCGGCTTGTAACGTCTTCTGAAATAAAATCTAGTTTATCAAATCGATATTTTCAGACGACCTTCAATCGTTTTTGTTGGATCTCGACCACTTGCTTGTCTGCCGTCATTCCCGCGCAGGCGGGAATCCATCCTCAATGGTAAGCAATGTCTTATTAAATTCAGAAACCGAATCTTACCGGTGGATTCCCGCCTGCGCGGGAATGACGGCATTTCAGTATTTCAGTAGGGCGGATTCTTAAATCCGACATTTTGCCTTTTTACCCACTCTGTCGGATACAAGTATCCGACCTACGTTTAAATCGTCGTTTCAGACGACCTACTCCAACTCCGCCAGTTTCTTCTCAATCGCCTCTTCGGTCATAAAGCTGCACATGCTGTGGTTGTTGACCAGCATAACGGGGGCATCGCCGCACGCGCCCATGCATTCGCCTTCGACAAGGGTAAATTTGCCGTCGGGCGTGGTTTCGCCGTAGCCGATACCGAGTTTTTGTTTGAGGTATTCGCCGGTCGCCATACCGCCGCGCAGAGCGCAGGGCAGGTTGGTACAAACGGTCAGTTTGTATTTGCCGACAGGCTCAAGGTCGTACATATTGTAGAAAGTGGCGACTTCATATGCCTGCGCCGGCGTGATGCCGATGTAGTCGGCAACAAAAGCGATGGTTTCGGGGGCGAGCCAGCCTTTTTCGGTTTGGGCGATACGCAACGCGCCCATGATGGCGGAACGGCGTTGGTCGGCGGGATATTTCGCCAACTCAATGTCGATTTGTTTTAAGGATTTTGCGGATAACATTATCGGTCAACCTCCCCGAATACGATGTCCTGCGTACCGATGATGGCAACGACGTCGGCGAGCATATGGCCTTTTGCCATTTCGTCCATGCCTTGCAGGTGGGCGAAGCCGGGTGCGCGGATTTTCAGGCGGTAGGGTTTGTTTGCGCCGTCTGAAATGATGTAAACGCCGAACTCGCCTTTCGGGTGTTCGACAGCGGTGTAGGTCTCGCCCTCGGGAACGTGCATACCCTCGGTAAAGAGTTTGAAATGGTGAATCAGGTCTTCCATACCTGTTTTCATTTCGGTACGTTTGGGCGGAGCGAATTTGTGGTTTGCGGTAATGACCGGACCGGGATTGACGCGCAACCAGTCGGCGCATTGTTTGATGATGCGTACGGATTGGCGCATTTCTTCCATACGGCAGAGGTAACGGTCGTAGCAGTCGCCGTTGACGCCGACGGGGATGTCGAAATCCATTTTGTCGTACACTTCGTAGGGCTGTGTCTTACGCACGTCCCATTCCACGCCGGAACCGCGAAGCATCACACCGGTAAAGCCTTTTTGCATGGCGCGCTCGGGAGAGACAACGCCGATGCCGACGGTACGCTGTTTCCAGATGCGGTTGTCGGTCAGGAGGGTTTCGAGTGTGTCGATATTTTTGGGGAAGCGTTCGCAGAAGGCATCGATAAAGTCAAGCATCGTGCCTTCGCGGGATTCGTTGAGCTGCTTCAATACTTTGGCATTGCGGAATTTGCTGCTCTCGTATTTGGGCATAAAGCCGGGTAGGTCGCGGTAAACGCCGCCGGGACGGAAGTAGGCGGCGTGCATACGTGCGCCGGACACGGCTTCGTACAAGTCCATCAGCTCTTCGCGGTCGCGGAAGGCGTAGAGGATGGCGGTCATCGCGCCGATGTCGAAGGCGTGCGAACCGATGCCCATCAAGTGATTGAGGATGCGCGTTACTTCGGCGAACATCACGCGGATGTATTGGGCGCGGATAGGCACATCGATACCGGCAAGTTTTTCTACCGCCAAGCAATACGCCTGCTCGTTGACCATCATGGAAACGTAGTCCAAACGGTCCATATAGGGCAGGGCTTGCAGATAGGTTTTGGTTTCCGCCAGTTTTTCGGTGCCCCGGTGCAGGAGGCCGATATGCGGATCGGCACGGACGATTTGTTCGCCGTCCAGCTCCAAAATCATACGCAATACGCCATGCGCCGCAGGGTGTTGCGGGCCGAAGTTGATGGTGTAGTTTCTTAATTTATTGGCCACCGTAGTTCTCCTCACGGACGATACGCGGTGTGATTTCGCGCGGCTCAATGGTAACAGGTTGGTAAATCACGCGTTTTTGCTCTTCGTCATAACGCATTTCCACATAGCCGGAAATCGGGAAGTCTTTGCGGAACGGATGTCCGACAAAGCCGTAATCGGTCAGGATGCGGCGCAAGTCGGGATGGTTGTTGAACATGATGCCGTACAAATCGAAGGCTTCGCGCTCGTACCAATCCGCGCTGTTGTAAATATCGGCTACGGATTCGACTACAGGGAAGTCGTCGTCTGAAACCCAGACGCGTACGCGGATGCGTTGATTGTTTTTAACGGAAAGCAACTGACTGACAACGGCAAAGCGTTTGCCCTGCCATGCTTCGTTTTTGTAAGTGCTGTAATCGACGCCGCACAAGTCAACCAGAAGCTCGAAATGCAAATCTTCATGGTCGTGCAATGCGGTCATGACTGAAATATAGTGCTCGGGCAGACACTCGACGGTAATCTCGCCCAAAGCTGAAATGACTTTGCCTGCCTGATCGCCAAGCACGCCGACGACGGTCTCGTATAAGTTTTGAATGCTTGCCATATCGTCCTCTCCTTACTCGTCACGCGCGATGGTGGAAGTGCGCTTGATTTTTTGTTGGAGCTGAATCAGGCCGTAAATCAGAGCTTCCGCAGTCGGCGGACAACCCGGCACATAAACGTCCACCGGCACGACACGGTCGGCACCGCGCACAACGGAATAAGAATAGTGATAATAGCCGCCGCCGTTGGCACACGAACCCATAGACAATACCCAGCGCGGCTCGGCGAGCTGGTCGTACACGCGACGCAGGGCTGGCGCCATTTTATTGGTCAGCGTACCTGCCACAATCATCAGGTCGGCCTGACGTGGGGACGGACGGAAAATGATACCGAAACGGTCAAGGTCATAACGCGCCATACCCGCATGCATCATTTCCACGGCGCAGCAGGCCAATCCGAAAGTAACCGGCCACAATGAACCGGTACGCATATAGTTCAACACCGTATCCGCGCTGGTGGTGATGAAACCTTTTTTCAAAACGCCTTCTATTCCCATTCCAGCGCACCTTTTTTCCATTCGTAAACAAAGCCTACCGTCAGGACGACGATAAACACCAGCATAGACCAAAAGCCGTACGCGCCCAAATCTTTGAACACGACTGCCCACGGCAGCATAAACGCAACCTCCAAATCGAAGAGGATGAACAGGATGGCGACGAGGTAATAGCGCACGTCGAACTTCATCCTTGCGTTTTCAAAGGCTTCAAAACCGCATTCGTAAGGCGCGTCTTTTTCGGCATAGTGGCGTTTCGGGCCCAAAATCGTGCCGAGCAGGATAAACAGTACGCCGGCCGCGAGGCCGACGAGGATAAAGACAAAGACGGGAAAATAAGCGGACAACATGGTTACACCCAAATCCGTTAACAAAATTTCTACAATAATTTCGTATTTTAGCGAATTTCAAAAACCATTAAAAGGTAAATATCGGCAAAACGCCCAAAAAAACCCAATAAATACAATCATGTTATGATAACGATTCTTATTTGATTTTATAAGGTCATATAAATTTTTACACCGTAATTCGTGGTATAGCGGATTAACAAAAACCGGTACGGCGTTGCCCCGCCTTAGCTCAAAGGGAACGATTCCCTAAGGTGCCCAAGCACCAAGCGAATCGGTTCCGTACTATCCGTACTGTCTGCGGCCCGCCGCCTTGTCCTGATTTTTGTTAATCCGCTATATATAGGAATAAGAATTCGGGACAAAATGTTTAAACCATTTTGTCCCGACTGCTGTGATGCGGTTTTTTTGAACTAGCAGGACGTTACCTAAAACCTGCGTTGCCTAAAACCTGCGTTGCCTAAAACCTGCGTTGCCTGAAACCCTTTAAGACGGTTAAATCCCTCTGCCGTATTTGTATTCTACAATCATATTATCGTCAGTAATGACTTCCGCCCCAGCCGAAGGTTCCGTCATCCGAATCAGCATACGAGAGACAACCTTTTGTGCTGCAGCATCCACGGTGCTGCTGTCAAATACGTGCCTGCCGCTTTCCGGCCAAATCAACCGGGAAAGGCGTTGCTTGAGCAGTTCTTTATTAGGGAAAACTACCGGGGTTGCCGAGCCGACTACCATATGCCCGTAGCGGTATGCATAGGGAATACTGTGTACGGCGGTAGCAAAAGCATGCGGGCTGTGCGTGGTATTAAACATTACAATACCATCCGGGGTAAGGTGGCTTTGCACCTGTTTTAAAAATTCCGCACTCAACAGGTTAGTGGAATAGGCACGCCAGTACCAAGTCGAATTCATCAAAATCAGGTCGAATTTTTCATCAGGATGGCGACGCAGCCATTTCCTACCGTCATCCAATACAATTTCAACACGTTTGTCCTGCAAAAGCGGTGCGATTTGCGGCTCGTCCGCGATAAGGCTACGGTATGCCGGATTGATTTCCGCAACGATCATCGACTGCATTTCCGGAATGGCAGACAAGACGCGCGCCCACGAACCTGTACTCAATCCAACGACGAAAATGCGGCGTATGCCGGACTTCAGGGAGGGTGGCAGATAGGCACGTTCGATGCCGTTGACACTATTGAATACATCGGTATTGTATGCGCCGTCGTATACATTCGCCCCATAAACAACCTTATCACCATCTCTATGGTAAACCGCAACAATGCCGTGTTTGTTTTCAATCAACCTATCCGGACGGCCAGCAATATTTTGAAAGACAGAATCCGGCAGTAGGAACATGAGGATGCCGAACATTAGGGAAACTGCTACCGACACTGCATTCAGTCGGAGACTTTTTTGGAACAGTGTACAAAACAAAGGGACAGCAGCAGAAATCAAACAGATGAGCAGGTAAATCTGTTGGGTGGACAAGAAATCAAGTATCACAAAGCCGATAAGGACCGGACCCAATGCACTGCCGGCAACGTTGGCGAAATAAACATTGGAAACCTGTCGTCCGGATTTGTTGCCATCCGTACCCACATGGTGTACAAGTGGGAAAATCAACCCCCTGACGACGGCAGACAGGGTAATGAAGATACCGGCGTGGTGGACGAAGCCGGAAAAACCCGTCAACAACCACGCAGCACCCAAAATCAAAAAATCGGCAATACCCGCCCACAAGAAGCACTGCCCGATAAAGGGAATATCAACAAAGCGGCTGCGGCAAATCCGTTTGCCAAAATACGCGCCGACGGCGATACCGGTCAGAAAACAGGCAAGAGTAAATGAAAATGCCTGAGGCACGGACTGTGCTGCGAACGAAAACATCCTTACCCACAAGACTTCTATACCCAAGCTCAATAATCCGCTAAGGAAAGAAAGCATATAAATCAAACTAGTATTCGGTTTAGTGTTCACCATATCCATCCTTTCTGTAACGCAGCCATACTGAAGCAGCAATCAGAAGGTTAAGGCAGGCTGTCAGCGCAATGGTTTGGGAGAGGGTAAAAAAGACGTAGAAAAATTCGGCGGCGGCAAGCGATCCGAGTGCCGCACCCAAAGTGTTGAAAAAATATAAGGTACCGATAGACTCGCCAACATTATGTATTTTCCGGTTAAAAAAACAGGTCAGCAAGGGCAAGGTCGCGCCCATCATAAAGGTAGGAAGCAGCAATAAGAGGAAATTGGCAGCAGCGATGATGGGCAAATCAGCCTCAACTAAAAGATGCCCCAAGCCGGAAATCAGACCCTTGCTTACCAAACCGAACAGACCGATGGATACTTCAGCGATGCAAAACAGGGGGATGATACTTGAAGGAAAACGGTCAGCAATGCGTCCGCCGAAATACGCACCTACACCCAAGCCGACCATAAATACAGAAATAATGACAGTAATCGAACTCAAATCGATACCTATGTGGCTGAATAGAAGCCTCTGCCAGCTGACCTGGTAAATCAGGGCGCAGAAGCCAGAGGCGAAAAACACCAGCGACAATCCTTTCAGGGTTTTACTTGCGGTCGAATTCATATTTTCTATTTTCAAATAGGCGGAACTATAAATGAAATGTATTAATGTGTAAACATTTGTATTAGCCGTAGGAAATCACCGCATTGCTCAAACTGCAGGCCGGGAAAATAAACTCGTAAGCCCGCAAACGGCGTATCACTGTTCAAACTGCTGTGCGGCTTCATGACGTTATAAAAATTAAGGGGCCGTCCTGGACAACTAGGATAAACTCGATTTTGCTAATTGTTTTAAAATGGAACAAGAACTTTTATCTCACTGTTGTTAAAACGCCGTTCGCACTCCTTTAAATACAGCTCAAAATGCTCTTTGGGAATGCCGTCAAACTTGCGTAAATGACGTTTTGCCCGGTTCCAAAAGTTCCCAATTCCATTAATATGGTTTTGTCGTTCGGCAAAATGTGTGCTGTGATTGATACGGAAATGGCTAAATTCGCCCGCATCCAATACATCATAGCGACGATAACAATCCGTATAAACAATGCTGTCAGGCTCTGTTGCTGTTCTTGCAGTTACGCCTGCGACAAACAGTTCAATGAGTTTATTTTGTTTATACCGGCTTAGACGGCTTTTTCTCATAGGGATAATTCTAACTTAATTTGAATTTCCCTAGTTATCTAGGACAGCCCCAAGAATAATAATCATTCTGGATATTCAGTGATAACAGACACCGGGTGTTCATACCCTGTTTTTACCGTCCGTCATTCCCACGAAAGTGGGGATCCAGGACGAAAAATCTCAAGAAACCGTTTTACCCGATAAATTTCCGCACCGACAGACCTAGATTCCCGCCTGCGCGGGAATGACGGTTCGGGTATTTCTGACGATTCATCGAGCCGTAGCAACTGTATTTTCCACCCCGTCGGGCAAAAATACCAAAACTCAAATCAAGCCGTCCGAATACCGTTTTCGGCGGTATCGTTTGCGGCAAAATAATCACGCATCCGGGCATTCGATATCGTCGGCAGTTTGCGCATACATGCCGTAACGGCAACCTTATACGGCTTACCCTTGTATGGCGGATTGACAAAAATCAGGACAAGGCGGCGGGCCGCAGACGGTACAAATGGTACGGAACCGGTTCGCCCGGTGCTTCATCACCTTAGGGAATCGTTCCCTTTGAGCCGGGGCGGGGCAACGCCGTACCGGTTTTTGTTAATCCGCTATACCTGCGTAATGGTATCGGGTACTCATCATCAACCTGCCTTGCATTCGGTTGTGTTGTCCGGCAACTGTCCGGTTGTGCCGATGGGTTGCCCTGCCGCTCCCTGAGCTACGCAACGGTTGTCTGCCTTGGGCGGGCGCGGGTGGCGGCCGGGCGGTTTGTCGCTATGATACGGAAGTTCCGATATACAAGGGCGGGCTTCAGCCCGCCAAATCCACCAACTCCGCCGAATCCGCCGATTCCCGCCGCCGTCATTCCCGCGCAGGCGGGAATCCAGACCTGTCGGTGCGGAAACTTATCGGATAAAACGGTTTCTTTAGATTTTGCGTTCCGGATTCCCACTTTCGTGGGAATGACGGAATGTAGGTTCGCGGGAATGACGGCGGCGGCTGCGGCAAAATTGCCCTTCCCGTTTTCAGACGACTATTTGCCTTGTCCTTGCTACGGTTTTTTGCCGTAGGTCGGATTCTCGAATCCGACATTTCCAACAGCGGTTTTTCGGAAACGATAAACGCGTCAAATGTTTTTTTGTCGGATACGAATATCCGGCCTGCATTTCAAATTTACATCGCTTCCAATTTCGCAAACTTGGTATCCAGCTCTTTCACGCCCTGTTTGCCGAAGTTGATGGTCAGTCGGGCGGATTCGCCTTTGTCTGCGGCATCGATAATCACGCCGGTGCCGAATTTGGCGTGACGGACGTTTTGTCCGATGCGGAAGCCTGCGTAGGTTTGCGGCTGTTTGAAGTCATCGATGATTTTGTCCCGTTGTACGGTGGTTTGGCGCGTGTTGCCGTAGCTGTCGAAGGCGGGTTTTTTGACGGACAGGTAGTGCAATACTTCTGGCGGGATTTCTTCGACGAAGCGGGATGCGATGCCGAATTGGGTTTGTCCGTGCAGCATGCGTTGCTGTGCCATGGTGATGTAGAGGCGTTTGCGGGCGCGGGTAATGGCGACGTACATGAGGCGGCGTTCTTCTTCGAGGCCGCCGCGCTCGGCAAGGCTCATTTCGCTGGGGAAACGCCCCTCTTCCATACCGGTGAGGAAGACGGCGTTGAATTCCAAGCCTTTGGCGGCGTGGACGGTCATCAGTTGGACGGCTTTTTCGCCTGCCCCTGCTTGGTTTTCGCCGGATTCGAGGGCGGCGTTGCTCAAGAAGGCGAGGATGGGGAAGGCGGGATCGTCTGAAATGTTTTCGGGCAGGGTTTCAAAGTTGCTGTCTTCGGGTTTGAACTCGATGGCGGCGTTGACGAGTTCGTCAAGGTTGTCGAGGCGGTCTTGGTTGTCGCCTTTTTGGGTTCGGTAGTGCTCGGTCAGACCGCTGTCTTTGAGGATGCCGACGATGATTTCGGACAGGTGCATTTGTCCGACTTGGTTGCGCAGGGCTTCAATCAGGCGGACGAAGGCGACGACTTTGGCGGCTTTCGCGCCGGCGTTGCAGGCTGCCTGCCAGAGGGTGATGCCTTGTTCGTTTGAGGCCGTCTGAAGGTTTTCGACGGTGCGCGCGCCGATGCCGCGCGGTGGGAAGTTGATGACACGCAAGAGGGCGTTGTCGTCGTCGGGATTGACGGCGAGGCGCAGGTAGGCGAGGGCGTGTTTGATTTCTTGGCGTTCGTAAAAGCGCAGGCCGCCGTAGATTTTGTAGGGGATGCCGCTGCGGAACAGGCTTTGTTCGATGACGCGCGATTGGGCGTTGCTGCGGTAGAGGACGGCGATTTCGTCCAAATCCCAGCCTTCGCGTTCGAGGGCTTTGGTTTCATCCACGATGAACCGGGCTTCTTCGAGGTCGGTAAAGGCGGAGTAGTAGCGGATTTTGTCGCCTGCTTCGGCGTCGGTGCGCAGGTTTTTGCCGAGACGTTCGTCGTTGTTTTCGATAACGGCGTTGGCGGCGGCGAGGATGTTGCCGACGGAGCGGTAGTTTTGTTCGAGTTTGACGGGCGCGTCGATGTGGAATTCTTCCATCAGTGCGGTCATGTTGCCGACGTTTGCGCCGCGGAAGCGGTAAATGCTTTGGTCGTCGTCGCCGACGGCAAATACCGCTGCGTTACCGCCCGCCATGAGTTTGAGCCAGGCGTATTGCAGTTTGTTGGTGTCTTGAAACTCGTCGACCAGAATGTGGTTGAAGCGGTTTTGGTAGTGCCGGCGCAGGATTTCGTTACTTTGCAGCATTTCGTAGCTGCGGAGCATGAGTTCGGCGAAATCGACCACGCCTTCGCGTTGGCAGATTTTGTCGTATTCGGCGTAGCACTCAATCATACGGCGCGTGTGCGGATCGGGCGCGCCCAAGACGGAAGCGCGCAAACCGGATTCTTTTTGCGCGTTGATAAAGCCTTGCAGCGAACGCGGCGCGATGATTTCTTCGGCGATGTTGAGGCTTTTGAGCAGGCGTTTGATGAGGGAAAGCTGGTCGCCGCTGTCGAGGATTTGAAAGGAAGACGGCAGGCCTGCGTCGCGGTGGTGCAGGCGCAAAAAGCGGTGGCACAAACCGTGGAACGTGCCGAGCCACATAGCGCGGACGTTGATGGGAATCATTGCGCCGAATCGGGTTTGCATCTCTTTGGCGGCCTTGTTGGTAAACGTTACCGCCATAATGCTGTGTACGCTGGCTTGTCCGCTTTGCAAAAGCCATGCGATACGCGTGGTCAGCACGCGCGTTTTGCCGCTGCCTGCGCCTGCCAAAACGAGGGCGGATTGCGGCGGCCAGGTTACGGCGGAGAGTTGTTCGGGGTTCAAGCCTTGCAGCAGATTGGGGGCGGATTGGTCGGGAAACATAAGGATGCCGTCTGAAAAATGGAATGCGCTATTTTAATAGAAACGGAAGGATGCCTGACAACTTGATTTTGATTTCGGTTTTGGCAAAGCCCTCGCCGACACACGCACGCAAAACCTTGATAGGCGGATATCACATTGCGGCGTTCCAAACCGATTTGGACGGACGCATCGACAGGATGCGGGCTGATTTGCCGAGCCTGACCATGGTCAAGCTCGGAAAGCCCCTTCCCCGTAAAGGCGGTATTCGAATAGGCTTTGATATCGCCCTATCGGTTGGGGAAAATATTTCGGTTTGCCGCCTGAACATAGGAATAACCGCCTTTCAATTTGCAAACAACCGAAATCGTACCGATTGTTCAGACACAGCCAAAAACAAATGCCGTCTGAAACCCGGATTGTCAGGCTTCAGACGGCATTTTTTGTTCAGGCGGTTGCCGCTTCCTCCCCGAACACTTCCCGCCACAATTTCCTGACATTGCCGTAATGGGACAGCAATTCGTCGCTTACTTCGGTTTTTGCCGCGTCGCGCAATTTGGTGTTGTGCTGCTGCCGGCGGTAGAGGCGGTAGAGGCGGTAGGCGGTGCGGCTTTGTCCGGCGAGGGTTTTGTCAATCAAACCGCAGTCGGCGGCGATGTTCAATAGGGCGATGTTGCCGTAGTTGTCCAAGAGTTGCGGATACTGGCGGGCATGGGCAAGTATCAGATATTGGACGATAAATTCGACGTCGACCACGCCGCCGCGCGCGTATTTGACGTTGCTGTCGGCAGGCGGATGGGTGGGGAACATTTTTTCGCGCATTTCGATGATTTCGCCTGCCAAGGCGGTTTGGTCGCGTTCGGCAGTCAGCATTTCGGTGCGGATGCGGTCGAATGCCGTCTGAATTTCGGGTGTGCCGCAGATGAAGCGGGCGCGGGTGAGGGACTGGTGTTCCCATGTCCATGCGTTTTCACGCTGGTATTTTCCAAAGGCGGCGATGCTGTGCGCGAGGAAACCGGCGTCGCCATTAGGGCGCAGGCGCAGGTCGGTTTCGTAGAGGCTGCCCGCGCCGGTGGCGGCGGAAAGCCAGTTGGTCAGGCGGCGGGCGAGGCGGCTGTACACGTCGCCTGCTTCGGGATGGGGATCGTCGTAAAGATAGACTAAGTCGAGGTCGGAGGCGTAGCCGAGTTCTTTGCCGCCGAGCTTGCCGTAGCCGATGACGGCGAATTGCGGGGTGTCGCGGTGTTTTTTGGGCATATCCGCCCACGCGCACGAAAGGGCGGCGGCAATGACGGTGTCGGCGAGGGCGGAGAGTTGGTCAGAGAGGGATTCTACCGTCCACAATCCGGCGAGGTCTTGGACGGCGAGGCGGAAGACTTGGGCGTGTTGGAAATGGCGCAGCGTGTCCATTTGCGCTTCGGTATCGCCGCCGCAGGCTTCGATGCCGTCTGAAAGGGCGGCGGCGAGTGCCTGCCAATCAAACGCGGTATCCAAAAGCTGCGCGCTGATGAGTTCGTCCAACAAAATCGGATATTTGTTCAGATACGCCGCCACCCACGAGCTTTGGCTCATAATCTGCGCCAGTTGTGCCAAGGTTTGCGGATGTTCGTTGAGGAAGGCGAGATAGGCGGAGCGGAGGCTGATGTTTTCGAGAAAATCCAACAGCCGCATCAGCGTATCTGTCGGGTTGTTTTGCTCTGCCGCCGCCTGTACGAACAGCGGCACAATGGTGTCAAAGCGCGGCTGGGCGTGTGCGGAAAGGCGGCGGTATTTATGTCCGTGGCAGATTTGTTCGAGCCTTGCGGTGACGGCTTCGGCATCGAACCCGTGTTCTTTCAGACGGCCTAGCCGTTCTTCTTCGTCGGGTTTTTCCTGCCATGCCCATTGCCATTCGCTATTGCTTTGCGCTTGTTCTTCAGGTTCGCTCAAGATTTCGTTGAACAACTGATTGACTTTGTTCCGATGAACATTGAGGCCGTCTGAAAAAGCGGCATAACTGTCGAAACCCATGCTTTCGGCGAGCAGTTGCCGCTGTTCGGGCGAGATCGGCAGGGTTTGGGTTTGCCGGTCGTCCCAGTATTGCAGGCGGTGTTCGACATCGCGCAGGAAGCGGTAGGCGGCAAGCAGGGTTTCGACGTTTTCAGACGGCATAATGCCCATCTCGGCAATTTTCTTCAGCGTTTCCTGCGTGCCTTTCAGTTGCAGCGCGCGCATTTGGCCGCCGCGTATCATCTGGAAAATCTGGGCGATAAATTCAACCTCGCGGATGCCGCCCGCGCCGAGTTTGATGTTGTCCGCCATGCCTTTTTTGCTGACTTCGCTGCGGATTTGGCGGTGCAGGTTGCGCATCGCCTCATACGCGCCGTAATCCAGATATTTGCGGAACACGAAGGGGCGCACCAGCGATTTGATGTCGTTCGGATACGGCGTGACTACGCGGCCTTTGCACCACGCATAGCGTTCCCATTCGCGCCCCTGCGTAATCAGATATTGCTCCAGCGCGGTTTCGCTCAACACCAGCGCGCCCGAATCACCGTCCGGCCGCAGCCGCATATCGACGCGGAACACCTGCCCGTCGGCAGTAATGCCGTTCAACAATGCAATCAGTTTCTGCCCGACTTTGATAAAAAACTCCTGATTCCCCCGTTCGCGCCTGCCGTCGGTGTCGCCCGATTCGGGATAGACGAAAATCAAATCGATGTCGGAAGACACGTTCAGCTCATAGCCGCCCGCCTTGCCCATCGCCACCACGCTCAAATGCTGCGGCGATTTGGTATAACGCCCGGTCGGCGTGCCGTACATATCCCGATAATAGGCGTAGGCGAAATCCAGCGCGGTATTGACGGCAAAATCGGCAAACAGCGTAATCGTGCGGGTAACTTCGTTCAAATCGCTGATACGGTTTATATCGCGCACGATAATCTGCGACACCACATAACGGCGCAACTCGCGCAACTGCCGCGCCAATTCTTCCTCGCTTTCTTCCGCGCGGATTTTGTCCCAGTCGGCAAAGGCTTGGAAATCCTCATCCGTCAACGCCTTGTCCAACATGGGCAGGAAAATTTCGGGCTTGAGTTTGCCGTTGTCGAGCTGGCGGGCGAGGAACAGGGAATGGCGGCGGGCGGTGTCGAGGCGGTGGTCGGACATTTCGGATTCCGTTTGAAAGGATGGCGGGAATGTGATAGCGGATGAACTTCAAATCAGGGCAAGGCGGAGCCGTACCGGTTTAAAGTCAAGCCACTATATCATAGCAACCTTCGATGCCGTCTGAAACCTTGCCCCGATATTCGGACGGATGCCTGCCGATAAAAAAACAGCGGCAAATGCCGCCGTTTCCCGTTCAAACCTCGCCACGCTCTTTTAAAACAGCATAAGCCGCACCTTTCTCCCGTGTGGAATTTTTAAAAAAACCATCACTCTTTACGATTTCATGCAGCTCCTCACTTGATTTCTCTGCATATTCCATTTTCAACGCCTTATGCTGATTGCCGGCTTCAATCAATCCCTCGCCTACTGCTTTTGCTGCTTTTCCCACACTACCCCAAAAACCCATAATCATGTCCTCCAATCGTTTCAAATAAATAAGGTCGTTGTTTCTGTCAAGAAACAACGACAGTTTATAAACTGTCGGAAAACAAAATGCCGTCTGAACGCCGGATAACGCTTCAGACGGCATCGGATTGCCGGTTTTAACCCTGCCCGCCGCCGTTGTTCAAATAGTGTTCCCAGTGAGAATATAACCGGGCAATATTTTCTTCATAACTATGATTAGAAGGGATATAGCCGTCTTTGGGCGGCATATACCTGACAAATGATTCTATTTCTTCCGGGTAATCAAAATCCGCATAAATTTTTTCAACTTCCCCCAGAGGATCCTCAAATTCTTCTTTTCTATGGAATACGTCATTTAGGAGGATGTACAGCCAATTTTTAGGGGAATAACCCCTCGTTTCCGAAGCCAAATCTTCCAGAACAGGCTTTAATTCAAAAATATTGGATTTGTTGGTTAAAGATAGCTTGAACACGCGTTCATCATGATCTGAAAGCGTCATTTTTCGGGCATAAGCTGCCACATCAGCCCAACCCAAGTATTTATTCTCATACCCCCACAGAATATCCTTCCAAGAAAGGCGGACTTTTTGCGCGGTTAAATCAAGGTTCATTTTTTACTCCGGTTGCCTGCTCCGTGTTCACGCATCGGTTTGCCTGCCCCGTCATTCCGCCCCTTTCGATTGACGCCTGTTACGAAAAGTCTTCCAAATGACGGCTGATTGCCTCTTCAACAGTCGGATACCAATCTATGAAAATGCCGTCTGAACGGCAAAACGTGCGTTCAGACGGCATTTTGGGTGGGGCGCGTCATCGCGCCAATGCCTTCAAACATTCTTTGACCAACGCCGGGCCTTTGTATATCAATCCGCTGTACACTTGGACGGCGGTCGTGCCCAAGCGGATTTTCTCTGCCGCGTCCCCGCCTTCCATAATGCCGCCTACGCCGATAATCGGCAATGCGCCGTCTATGTGTTCCGCCAGTTTTTTCAGCACCCGGTTGCTTTTTTCGCGCACGGGAAAACCGCTCAAACCGCCCTGCTCGCCTGCGAGCGGATGGCTGCCGAGGCTTGATTTGTCGATGGTGGTGTTGGTAGCGATGATGCCGTCCATTTCGACGGATTTGACGACGCGGGCGATGTCTTCGATTTGTGCTTCATCCAAATCGGGGGCGATTTTGACGGCTAGCGGGATGTATTTGCCGTGGGCGGCGGCAAGCTGCGCCTGTTTGTTTTTCAGGGCTTCGAGCAATGCGCCCAATTCGCCGCCGCCTTGCAGCGCGCGGAGGTTTTTGGTGTTGGGCGAGGAAATGTTGACGGTAATGTAGCTTGCGTGCGCGTAGGCTTTTTCGAGGCAGATTAAATAATCATCGGCGGCGTTTTGGATGGGCGTAACCGCGTTTTTGCCGATGTTGATGCCCAATACGCCTTGATATTTGCTTTTTTCAATATTGCGTATCATCGCGTCGATGCCGTGGTTGTTAAAACCCATTCGGTTGATGATGCCTTGGTGTTCGGGAACGCGGAAGAGGCGCGGCTGCGGGTTGCCGGGCTGCGGGTTGCGCGTAACCGTGCCGATTTCGAGGAAGCCGAAACCGAGCGCGCCCAAAGCGTCGATGTATTCACCGTTTTTGTCGAGACCTGCGGCAAGCCCGACAGGGTTGGGCAAATCCATACCCATCAGTTTTATAGGTTTGGTACGGTTGTCGGTTACGGGAATCAGGCCCAATTTATAAACCGTGTTGAGCGCGTCGAGCGTGAAGTGGTGGGCTTTTTCGGCATCGAGTGCAAACAGGATGCGGCGGGCAAGTGGATACATGACAGGGCTTTCTGCTTCAGATGGAAATGCCGCCATTTTAACCGAAATCCCGCCAAACATACGGCACACAGGTCAAACTTGAACGACAAAACCCGCCGCACCCAAAAATGTACAAATCCGCAAATATTGATATAATAGGCATTAGATAGAAAACTCTATTAAAAATCGGTACAATACCACCGATTTATTTCCCTTAAACAACCTGCCGCAAGGCATAAAGGAACGACTGATATGTCAAACATCGAACAACAAGTTAAGAAAATTATTGCTGAACAACTGGGCGTAAACGAAGCCGACGTGAAAAACGAATCTTCCTTCCAAGACGACTTGGGCGCGGATTCTTTGGATACCGTGGAGCTGGTTATGGCTTTGGAAGAAGCCTTCGGCTGCGAAATCCCCGACGAAGATGCCGAAAAAATCACCACCGTCCAACTGGCTATCGACTACATCAATGCCCACAACGGCTAACCGGTCGTCGCCCGACACAACAGCCTCTGCTGCACCGCGCAATAGAGGCTTTTCCCTTATATGGCAAACTGTTTGAACCCCTGCCGCAAATTACAGACGGCATCTGCACGACAGCCGCATATGCCCCCCATTCCGACAACCAACAGCGAGGTTATCATGAGTCAGAGAAGAGTAGTCATTACAGGCTTAGGTCAGGTTTCCCCTGTCGGCAACACTGCCGCAGAGGCTTGGGACAACCTGCTCGCCGGCAAAAGCGGCATCGGCGCGATTACCCGCTTTGACGCATCCGACATCAACAGCCGTGTCGCCGGCGAAGTGCGCGGTTTCGACATCGGACAATACATCAGCGCGAAAGAAGCGCGCCGGATGGACGTGTTCATCCACTACGGCATCGCCGCCGCATTGCAGGCGATTGCCGATTCGGGTTTGGACGATGTGGAAAACCTCGACAAAGACCGCATCGGCGTGAACATCGGTTCCGGCATCGGCGGACTGCCCAGCATCGAGGCCACCGGCAAAGCCGTAATCGAAGGCGGCGCGCGCAAAATCAACCCTTTCTTTATCCCCGGTTCGCTGATCAACCTGATTTCCGGACACGTTACCATCCTCAAAGGCTACCGCGGCCCGAGCTACGGCATGGTTTCCGCCTGTACCACCGGCGCGCACGCCATCGGCGATTCCGCCCGACTGATCAAATACGGCGACGCGGACATAATGGTTGCCGGCGGCGCGGAAGGCGCAATCAGCACCTTGGGCGTGGGCGGTTTTGCTGCGATGAAAGCCCTCTCCACCCGCAACGACGACCCCGCCACCGCTTCCCGTCCGTGGGACAAAGGCCGCGACGGCTTCGTCATCGGCGAAGGCGCGGGCATATTGGTGTTGGAAGAATTAGAACACGCCAAAAAACGCGGCGCGAAAATCTACGCCGAAATCGTCGGCTTCGGCATGAGTTCCGATGCTTACCATATCACCGCGCCGAACGAAGAAGGCCCCGCCCTTGCCGTTACCCGCGCGCTGAAAGATGCCGGCATCAATCCCGAAGACGTGGATTACGTCAACGCGCACGGCACGTCCACCCCCTTGGGCGATGCCAACGAAACCAAAGCCCTCAAACGCGCGTTCGGCGAACACGCCTGCAAAACCGTCATCAGCTCGACCAAATCCATGACCGGCCACCTGCTCGGCGCGGCGGGCGGCGTGGAGGCCGTGTACAGCATTTTGGCGATACACGACGGCAAAATCCCGCCGACCATCAACATTTTTGAACAAGACGTTGAAGCCGGCTGCGATTTGGACTACTGCGCCAACGAAGCGCGCGACGCGGAAATCGACGTTGCCATTTCCAACTCCTTCGGCTTCGGCGGCACCAACGGTACGCTGGTCTTCAAACGCTTCAAAGGCTGATTCCGCAAAGCCGCCGCCGACATCGAAATGCCGTCTGAAACCGTTTCAGACGGCATTTTTATAGTGGATTAACAAAAATCAGGACAAGGCGGCGGGCCGCAGACGGTACAAATGGTACGGAACCGATCCGCCCGGTGCTTCAGCACCTTAGGGAATCGTTCTCTTTTGAGCTAAGGCGGGGCAACGCCGTACCGGTTTAAAGTTAATCCACTATACTAACTGGAATTAACAAATACGGCACAAATATTAACCCGAACCGCAAACGCCCATCAAGCCCTTTCAGACGGCATCGGCAGACATACCGTTGGCTATATCCAAAGAATCAGGAATTATTTAGCCCGAATCATCCGGTTTGTTAAAATTCGCAAACTTAACCGACTCAAAATACATATTATGACGCACACCGCATCGAAAACACCCAAACTCTGGGCGGTCATTGCCGCCGCCGCATTCATCCTGCTGATTACCATCGGCATGAGGATGACGCTCGGACTGTTCGTCCAACCCGTCGTCAACACCACCGAATTGAGCATTGCCCAGTTCAGCCTCATCATCGCCGTTTTCCAACTGATGTGGGGCGTATTGCAACCATTGTCCGGCGCGCTTGCCGACCGTTTCGGCGCGTTCAGGGTATTAAGCGGCGGTGCCCTCCTGCTCGTCTGCGCCTGCCTGATTGCCTCCAACATCCCGACTTATTGGGGGCTGATGATTGCCGTCGGGCTGCTGCTCGCATTCGGCACCGGTTCCGGCGGGTTTTCCATCATTATGGGACAGGTCGCCGCCCAAGTCCCCACACACAAACGCGGCTTGGCATCCGGACTGGTCAACGCAGGCGGTTCGGCAGGACAATTCCTGTTCGCACCGCTGGTTCAAGGACTCTTCGTCCTGCCCGAAGTCGGCTGGACGGGTACATTTTACGTTTGGGGCGCAATCGCCCTGCTGATTCTGCCCGTCTCATGGTGGCTTGCCGGCGGCAACAACGCCGCCCACACCCAACACACCCAAGCCACACACGGACAAAGCCTCGGAGAAGCAGTCAAAACCGCCTTCAAAACCCCAAGCTACATCCTGCTGCACCTGAGCTTTTTCGCCTACGGCTTCCACATCGCCTTTCTCGTAACCCACCTACCCACGGAAGTCGCCCTGTGCGGACTGCCCGCCACCGTCGCCTCGACATCCATCGCCATCATCGGACTGGCAAACATCGCCGGTTGCGTGTTCTCAGGCTGATGCACCGGACGCTTCAAAGGAAAACACATCCTGTTCGGACTCTACGCCTCACGCGTCGCCATGGTGCTGATTTACATCTTCTCACCCAAAACCGACCTCAACTTTTACATTTTCGCCGCCGCACTCGGATTCACATGGCTCGCCACCGTCGCCCCGACCGCCGCCGTTACCGGCAAACTCTTCGGCACGCGCTACCTCGCCACCCTGTTCGGACTGGTGATGCTCACCCACCAAATCGGCGGATTCCTCGGCTCGTACATCGGCGGCATCGTGATTACACAATTCGGTGACTACGGCTGGATGTGGTACGCCGATGCCGTACTCGCCGGCACGGCAGCCCTGCTTGTCCTGCCCGTCCGCGAACCCCGAACCGCCGCATGACAGAATGCCGTCTGAAACCTTCAGACGGCATTTTCCAAACACCCCGCCCGTTGCCGGACTGCACGGCACGCAAATCAGCCTTATCAAACCGCAAATAACCGCCGCGATTAAACCGCCATTCAAATAAGCCCGTTTTCCCTTCGGGTGTAAAATCATCACAAAACGCGATACTGTATATCGCTGGGCGTTATGCAGCGGATTTCAGGATAAAATGCCGTCTGAAGCCGCCCCTGCCCGGGCGGGCGAAGCGTCGGATGCGGCGCGCTTGGCAAAGGTTTGCCCGCCGCGCCCCGTATCCGGCATTTCATCAATGCAGACCGCATTTCCAATCCTATATTCAAGGTGTCCGCCTTATGAAAATCGTTTTTATCACAACAGTCGCATCCAGCATTTACGGTTTCCGCGCCCCCGTCATTAAAAAATTAATCGGCAAAAACCATCAGGTGTATGCCTTTGTATCGGAGTTTTCCGACAATGAGTTGGACATTATCAGGGAAATGGGGGTTACACCCGTTACCTACCGGTCAAACCGCAGCGGGCTAAACCCGTTTTCCGATATAAAATCCACCTTCCTCATATTTAAAGCACTCAAAAAAATATCGCCGGATTTGGTTGTCCCTTATTTCGCAAAACCCGTGATTTTCGGCACTTTTGCCGCAAAATTGGCAGGCGTGCCCAGAATCGTCGGGATGCTGGAAGGTTTGGGATTCGCATTTACCCCGCAGCCGGAAGGCATACCGTTAAAAACAAAAATAATAAAGGGCATTTTGATTGCCCTGTACCGCATTGCCCTGCCGATGTTGGAAAGCCTGATCGTATTAAACCCCGACGACAAAGACGAGCTGCTGCATCAATACGGCATCAAAATAAAAAACATTCATATTTTGGGGGGAATCGGTTTGGATTTGCGGCAATATCCTTATTCCGAGGCGGATATTCCCGATGAAAAAGAACCCGTAAAATTTCTCTTTATCGGCAGATTGTTGAAAGAAAAAGGGATTGATGAGTTTATTCGGGCGGCGGAATGGGTTAAAGGCAAATACCCCGAAACAATCTTTACAGTTTTGGGCGCAATCGACAAATCACGCGCGCGGGGGGGGGGGGGGGAGATTTAGAACGCTTTATCGCCCGCGATATTATCCGTTTCCCCGGTTTTGTAAACAATGTTTCCGAAGTAATCAAGGCGCACCATATATTCGTATTGCCGTCTTATTATAGGGAAGGCGTTCCCCGGAGCACCCAGGAGGCCATGGCCGTCGGCAGGGCGGTGATTACGACGGATGTCCCCGGATGCAGGGAAACGGTTGCCGACAAGGTCAACGGCTTCCTGATCGAACCTTGGAATCCCCGCATCTTGGCCGAAAAAATGATTTATTTTATCGAAAACAGGGCTGCCGTCCGCCTGATGGGGAATGCAAGTTATGCGATTGCCAAAGATAAATTCGATGCCGAAAAAGTCGATTTGAAATTTCTCGATATTTTGAAGGCGTAAACAAGGTGGTCGGCTTTTGAGTTTCGGTGATTTCTGACAAACTCCCGCCATTCCCGCGAAACCCCGTCATTCCCGCGAAAGCGGGAATCCAGGTTCGTTGAGCTTCAGATGTGTAGGGCGGGCTGTAGGGTGGGCTTCAGCCCACCGAAACCAATCCCGCCACCAACCTCACCGGCTCAAACCGGCACAGCAACTTATATCCCGTCATTCTCGCGCAGGCGGGAATCCAGCCCCGCCGGTACAGAAACTTATCGAAAAAAAGTTTCTTCAGATTTTACGTTCTAGATTCCCACTTTCGCGGGAATGACGGGATGCAGGTTTCCGCGCGGACGGATTCGGCATTCCCGCTTTCGCAGAAATGTCGGCTTTTGGTTTGTTGTCTTTATAAGATTATTCGGTAATTATTCTGCGGTTTTGCGTTTGTGTGCTGCCGGAATCTCAAGGGATTCTCTGTATTTGGCAACGGTGCGGCGGGAAACCTCTATACCGCGGAAAGCCAGCAGGTTGGCGAGTGCCTCGTCAGAATAGGACTTGGGCGTGGACGAGGCAAAACCGGCGGCGGGAAAGGGGTTGAGCGAAGCAATGAGGCCGAGTGCGGCTTCGAGTGTGCCGCTGTCGGTTTGGGGCAGGCGTTTTTTATTCGCGCCGGGGTTTGGCTGCGGTTGCCGTCAATGCTGTCGAGGGCGTTTCGGACGATATGCAGGGCGGCGGGTTTGGCAGCACATTCGCCCGATCTTTCTATCTGCAATATCAACGATTCGGTCACATCGGCGGCGGCCACGCCTGCCGGATCGAATTTTTTCAATGCGGTCAGGGCTTGTTTCAGCATTGCTTCATCCAACATCCACTCCAAGGGCGTATGGTCCAGGATGTCTTCGATGCTGTCGGTCAGGTAGCCCTGCTCGTCAAGGAAATCGATAAGGATGTGGACGCAGGCGGCTTCTTGGTCGGAAAGGGGGTGTTCGCACGCTTGCGCGTGCAGGTATTGCTTGAAATCTTCTTCGCCGGCGATGTTGGACAGCATATCTTCGCCTTCGTCTCCGCCGATTTGACGCGCGGGCGCGGTGTAATGGCTGAATTCGGCATCGGAAAATTCATCCGTTTCTTTGCGTTCGAGCAGGGGGTTGTCCGACGGCCAGTTTTCGACCTCGCGTTCAAGTTCGATACCCGGCATCTGCAATACGCGCAAAGATTGTTGCAGCCGCTGGTCGAGCTGCTGGGTCTGTTTGAGCTTTATTCCGATTAAGGTAATGATAATGCGGTGAAAATTGTTATTTTCAGCCTGTCGGCGCAAAAAAATGCCGCAAAGCGTCATTGCATTATAAATGGTTTTAATGAGCGGGTTCGGATTCCGTCCGATAACAAAAAACAAACGAAAATGGAAACTTGATTGCTTATAACAATATTAAATCAATTTCATAGTTTTAATAACGAAAATCTTGGCGTATAATCGCATCCATAGTTTTTGCAAAAGGAAAATAAAATGTCGATTCAAGAAATTTATTACAATCAAGAAACCGGTTACGAATACGCTTTCCGCCAAATCGTACTGTAAGCCGTTTGCCCCCCATTTGACCAACCTGAGAAAAGGAACAAGAGCGATGACTACCTCCAAATGCCCCGTAACCCATCTGACCATGAACAACGGCGCGCCCGTTGCCGACAATCAAAACAGCCTGACCGCCGGCCCGCGCGGCCCCCTGCTGACGCAAGATTTGTGGCTGAATGAAAAACTCGCCGACTTCGTGCGCGAAGTCATCCCCGAACGCCGTATGCACGCCAAAGGTTCGGGCGCGTTCGGTACGTTTACCGTAACACACGACATCACCAAATACACCCGCGCCAAAATTTTCAGCGAAGTCGGCAAAAAAACCGAGATGTTCGCCCGTTTCACCACCGTGGCAGGCGAGCGCGGCGCAGCCGATGCGGAACGCGACATCCGCGGTTTTGCGTTGAAATTCTATACCGAAGAAGGCAACTGGGATGTGGTCGGCAACAACACGCCCGTGTTCTTCCTGCGCGACCCGCGCAAATTCCCCGACCTGAACAAAGCCGTCAAACGCGATCCGCGCACCAATATGCGTTCCGCCACAAACAACTGGGACTTCTGGACGCTGCTGCCCGAAGCCCTGCACCAAGTTACCATCGTGATGAGCGACCGCGGTATTCCCGCCAGCTACCGCCATATGCACGGCTTCGGTTCGCATACCTACAGCTTCTGGAACGAAGCGGGCGAACGTTTTTGGGTGAAATTCCATTTCCGCAGCCAGCAAGGGATTAAAAACCTGACCAACGAAGAAGCTGCAAAAATCATCGCCGACGACCGCGAAAGCCATCAGCGCGACCTGTACGAAGCCATCGAGCGCGGCGAGTTCCCGAAATGGACGATGTACATCCAAGTCATGCCTGAAGCCGATGCCGAAAAAGTGCCTTATCATCCGTTTGACTTGACCAAAGTTTGGCCGAAAAAAGACTATCCGCTGATTGAAGTGGGCGAATTCGAGTTGAACCGCAATCCCGAAAACTTCTTCGCCGATGTGGAACAATCCGCCTTCGCACCGAGCAACCTCGTTCCCGGTATCGGCGCGAGCCCGGATAAAATGTTGCAAGCCCGTTTGTTCAATTACGCCGACGCGCAACGTTACCGCTTGGGTGTGAACTTCCGCCAAATCCCCGTCAATCGTCCGCGTTGCCCTGTTCACAGCAACCAGCGCGACGGACAAGGCCGCGCCGACGGCAACTACGGCAGCCTGCCGCACTACGAACCCAACAGCTTCGGCCAATGGCAGCAACAACCCGACTTCGCCGAACCGCCTTTGAAAATCAACGGCGACGCGGCACACTGGGACTACCGCCAAGACGATGACGACTACTTCAGCCAACCGCGCGCCTTGTTCAACCTGATGAACGACGCGCAGAAACAGGCTTTGTTTGACAACACCGCCGCAGCCATGGGCGATGCGCCCGACTTCATCAAATACCGCCATATCCGCAACTGCTACCGTTGCGACCCGGCATACGGTGAAGGCGTAGCCAAAGCCCTCGGACTGACCGTCGAAGACGCACAAGCCGCCCGCGCGACCGATCCCGCACTGGGTCAGGCCGGTTTGCTGTAAGGGGGCATTATGTGGATGGAAATTGAAGAAATCCTGTCCCGCGCCGTCCGATACCGGAAATAACCGGGCATAAAAATGCCGTCTGAAACGTCGTTTGACCGTTTCAGACGGCATTTCCACACCTCGCCCCGCCGTTTCAGTGGGCGTTTTTTATTATAGTGGATTAAATTTAAACCGGTACGGCGTTGCCTCGCCTTGTCCTGATTTTTGTTAATCCACTATAAACGCAAAATATCCCGTCATTCCCGCACCATCCCCACCGGTTCAAACCGGCACGAAAACTTTTCCGCGTCATTCCCGCGAAAGTGGGAATCCGGAACGTAAAATCTAAAGAAACCGTTTTCCCGATAAGTTTCCGTGCCGACGGGGCTGGATTCCCACTTTCGTGGGAATGACGGGATTTCTGTTTTTGATTTTTTGTTTTTGCGGGAATAACGGGATGCGGGTTTTCGTGCGGCGTTTTTCGCGCTTTGCTGTTTTGTTATAATCCGCCCTTTTTAAGGATGGGTGCGGTATGAGTCTTTACGCTTTGCTCTTGGTTGCGCTGGGAATGTCGATGGATGCGTTTGCCGTCGCGCTGGCAAAGGGTGCGGCGGTCAGGATGCCCCCGCGCAAAATTGCAGCAACGGCTTTGGTGTTCGGTACGGTTGAAGCGTTCATGCCGCTGGCGGGCTGGGTAGGCGGTTTTTATGCCAAGCCGTTTATCAGCGAATGAGACCATTGGGTGGCTTTTGTCCTGTTGGGCGGACTGGGTCTGAAAATGATGCGCGAAGGGTTGTCCGGCGAGGCGGAAGATGTGCGCGAAAGCAAACAGGAAAGCCTATGGATGACGGTTTTGACTGCTTTTGGAACCAGTATTGATTCCATGATCGTCGGGGTGGGCTTGGCGTTTATGGAGGTAAACATCGCCTTTGCCGCCGCCGTAATCGGTATGGCGGCTACGGTAATGGTTACCATCGGGCTGACGGCGGGAAAGGCTTTTGGCGTATTGTTCGGCAGGCGTGCGGAATTTGCCGGAGGTTTGGTGTTGATTGCCATCGGTACATGGACGCTCTTATCGCATTTGGGTTTGATTCAATGATGTCGGAAAATAAAATGCCGTCTGAAGCTTTACCGGTTTCAGACGGCATTTTGTTAAACTTGATTCTCTATCGGTATTATTGTGTAAAGCTATTGAAAATAAAATATTGATTTTCCGCAAAGATGGCTAAAGGTGCGATAGGTACACTGAAGAAATAATCGGCAGAACAGGTTTGCCTGCCGGTTTGAACAATGATTTTAACCTCCCATAAGGAATACACGATGTCTTTCAAACTCCGTTACCTCGCATCAGTATTGGCATTGTCTTCACTGTTGGCGGCATGCGGCGGTCAGGAAAAGTCTGCGGCAGGCGATGCTTCTCCTGCTTCCGAGACCGAAGCGGCTTCCCAAGTACAGGCCTCGGAAGCCGTTCCTTCCGCTTCATCGGCCTCGCCCGAAGACCAAGACCTTTTGAAACGCGCGCAAGGTGTATTCCAACCTTTGCCGACTGTCGAAGAAATGCAGAAAATCCGTCCGTTTACCGAAGAACAGGTCAAACTCGGACACCAACTCTGGTATGAACCACGCCTTTCCAAAGGCAATACCGTAAGCTGCAACTCTTGCCACAACCTTGCTTCCGCCGGTGTGGACAATATGCCGACCAGTCAGGGGCACAAAGGGCAGTTCGGCGGACGCAACTCGCCTACCGCATTGAATGCTGCGCTGCTGGGCAGCCAGTTTTGGGACGGACGTGCCGCCGATGTTGAAGAACAGGCTGGCGGGCCTTTGGTGAATCCGGTGGAAATGGCGAATGATTCGCAAGAGGCGGCTGCAGCCAAAATCGCCAAAGTTCCCGAATATCAAGAAATGTTTAAAAAAGCTTTTCCTGAAGACGGCGCGGTTTCGTTTAAAAACATCACTACCGCATTGGGTGCGTTTGAGCGTACCCTGCTGACGCCGACCAAATGGGACGAATACCTCAAAGGCAACGTCAACGCCCTGAGCGAACAGGAACGAAAAGGCGTGCGCGCGTTCATGGACAACGGCTGTATTGCCTGCCACAACGGTGTCAACCTTGGAGGCACGACCTTCCAGAAATTCGGTCTGGTCCAAGGGCCGTATTGGAAATTCATTGAAGATCCGAAACGCGACAAAGGCCGTGCTGACGTAACCAAAAAAACCGAAGACGAATTTTTCTTCCGTGTTCCGGGGTTGCGTAACGTGGCTAAAACTTATCCGTATTTCCACAACGGCAGCGTGTGGGAGCTGGATAAGGCAGTTACCATCATGGGTAAGGCGCAATTGGGTAAAGACATTCCGAAAGAAGATGTGGATAACATCGTCGTATTCCTGAATGCACTTTCCGGCAATGTTTCCGAATCAGCGCGCACGATGCCGGAACTGCCCCTGACCGCACCGATGGAATCTAAGCCGGACAACAAATAATCCGGCCGGTACGCAAAAATGCCGTCTGAAACGGGAATCTGTTTCAGACGGCATTTTATATTTCGTCGCGTCAGATACGCAGGGTATGCCGTAGGGTGTGCTTCAGCCAGCCGTTTCCACCAATTCAACCAACCATGTCCGGGTCTTATGCGTTTTTCACGAATGCGCGGCGTAGGCGGAGGGATTGGTGGGCTGAAGCCTAATTCAATGGCTGCGTTGTGTAAGCCATGATGCGTTTGGATAATTAATCAATATTCTTGCGCTACCATTACCATCGGCTTTGGGGGTTTGTACTTCGGCATTATGATAATCAATAGCCTGTTTGGATTGTATTCCCGAATCCGACAGTTTTAGATTATAAAAAGGCCGTCTGAAAAATTTTCAGACGGCCTTTTATAGTAAATTTCAAATAAAAATATCTTTGTCGTCATTCCCACGCAGGCGGGAATCCAGACTTGTCGGCACAGAAACTTATCGGGTAAAACGGTTTCTTCAATTTTATGTTCCGGATTCCCGCCTGCGCGGGGATAACGATTCAGGTATTTCTACATCGAATCCGCTTTTTATATCAACCTGACTATCAAGCCGCGTTGTCGAAGCCGCTGTGGCGCAGCAGTGCGTCTATGCTCGGTTCGCGTCCGCGGAAGGCTTTGAAGGATTCCGCCGCGCTGCGGGAGCCGCCGACGGCAAGGATTTCTTGCCAGAAGCGTTTGCCTGTGGCGGCGACGTCGTCGCTTTCTTCAAAGGCGGCGTAGGCATCGGTGCTGAGGACTTCGGCCCATGCGTAGCTGTAATAGCCTGCGGAATAGCCGCCGGCGAAGATGTGGCCGAAGCTGTTGGCGAAGCGGTTGTATTCGGGCGGTTGGATGACGGCGACTTCTTTGCGCACGCTGTCTAAAACCTGCTGCCAGTTTTTCAGACGGCATTCGTCGCTTTCACTGTAAATCATCATATCGAAGAGGGCGAACTCCATTTGCCGGACGAGGAACATGCCGCGTTGGAAGTTTTTGGCGGCGAGCATTTTGTCGAAGAGTTCTTTCGGCAGGGGCTCGCCGGTTTCTTCGTGGGCGGACATTTGTGCCAATACATTGTATTCCCAAACGAAGTTTTCCATAAACTGGCTGGGCAGTTCGACCGCGTCCCATTCTACGCCGTTGATGCCGGACACGCCCAGTTCGTCCACTTGGGTAAGCAGGTGGTGCAGTCCGTGGCCGGTTTCGTGGAAGAGGGTGAGGATTTCGTCGTGGCTTAAACGCGCTTCTTTGCCGCCGACGGGCGGGGCGAAGTTGCAGACGAGGTAGGCGGTGGGCAGTTGCAGCGTGCCGTCGGCAAAGCGGCGGCGGCCTTTGTAGTCGTTCATCCACGCGCCGCCGCGTTTGCCTTCGCGTGCGTACAAATCCATATAAACGCCGCCGATGGTTTCGCCGTTTTGTTGCAATTCAAAATAGCGCCCGTCTTTGTGCCAGACGGGGACGGTTTTTTCGGCAAATCCGATGCCGTAGAGTTTTTTGATTTGGGCGAACAGTCCGTTTAATACTTTGCCGACGGGGAAGTATTTTTTGACTTCGGTTTCGCTGAATGCGTATTTGGCTTCGCGCAGTTTTTCGCCGGCGTAGCTCAAGTCCCACGGCTGCGGGTCGGCGAGACCGAGGTGTTCGCGGGCGAAGGCTTTGACTTCGGCGAGGTCTTTTTCGGCGTAGGGTTTGGCGCGGCGGGCGAGGTCGTGCAGGAAGTTTAAAACCTGTTCGGGCGTGTCCGCCATTTTGGTTGCCAGCGACAATTCGGCGTAATTTTTAAAGCCGAGCAGTTTGGCGGTTTTCAATGCGTTTTCGAGCGTGCGGTCGATGTTGGCGGTGTTGTCGAATTTGCCGTCGTTTGAAAGTTCGCTGGCACGGGTAACGTAGGCGCGGTAGATTTGTTCGCGCAGTTCGCGGTTGCCGGCGTATTGGATGACGGCAAGGTAGTGCGGAATCTGCAAGCCGATTTTGTAACCTGTTTTGCCTTCGCTTTGCGCGGCGGCGGCAAACATCGCGAGCGCGTCTTCGGGAATACCGGCAAGCGGTGCGGCATCGTCAAAGTAAATGCCGAACGCGTCGGTCGCGTCTAGGACGTTTTGGGAGAATTTGGCGGAAAGTTGCGCGCCTTCGGTTTGCAGTTTTGCCAGTTCTGCCTGCTGTTCGGGCGGCAGTTCCGCGCCGCTCAATACGAAATCGCGCAGGTCGTGATCGAGCTTGGTTTTTTGTGCGGGGGAAAGCGTTGCAAATTCGGGGGAATTTTTGATGGTTTTGAAGCGGTTGTACAGTTCGATGTCTTGTCCGATTTCGGTGAAGAAGACGGTGATTTCAGGCATCAGTTCGTTATAGACGGCGCGCAGTTCGGGCGTGTCGACGACGGAGTTGAGATGGGACACGACGCCCCAAATCCTGCCGACGCGTTCGGTGATGCCGGTCAGACGCTCGACGGTGTTCGCCCAGCCGGTGTGCGTTTGCGCTTTGACGGCGGCGATTTGTCCGCGCGCTTCGGCGATGGCGGTTTGGACGGCGGGTTTGATGTCTTCGGTTTTGATTTGATTAAAACGGGGTTCTTCGCCCAAGTGGAGCAGTGCGTTGTCAATCATAAGATGGGTTTCCTTTGCGTGTTGTGCTTCAGACGGCATATCGGCAATATGCCGTCTGAAGCCAGAAATGGGGCCGGCCGGGGAAAGTTAAAGTGTTTCGGAGCCGGCGGGATGATTTAACAGGCGGTATTGTACGCGCAAAAATTCGTCCATAACCGCCTGTTGGATTTCCAGCCGCTTTGAAACGGGGGAGGCGAAGCGGACGATGATGCGGTATGCCTTGTCGTCGTACGGTACGCGGGTAACGCGCGGCCTGGCGGCGGGCGTGATAAACAGTTTTTCCGCCTGCACGTTTTCCAAATACCGCTGAATGGCGGGGATGTAGGGCGCGCACAAGGGCTCGAGTACGGCTTTCAGACGGCATACGGCTTCATCCGAATCCAAATGGATGGGAACGGGGATTTCGACCGTATGGATGACATAGTCGCCCAAAATATTGTCGCGGCGCACGGGGTGGCTCAACAACAGGCTGTTGGGGAAAGAAACGGTGGTTCCCGCAAGCTGTCCGACCAAGGGGTTCGGACCGACCTGCATCATCAGCGTGTTCAACAGATTGATGTCGACCACGCGCCCGCGCAGGCCGTTGATTTCGATATAGTCGCCGACCGAGTATTGCTGGGTGGCAGACCTTAAAATACTGCCCGACAGACACATAATCAGTTCTTTTGTCGCCACGACGACCGCCGCCGCCACCGCAAACATCGACAAAGCCAGCGTTTGAATTTGCGCCGACCAGATAAATGCCAGCGAAAACAGCACCAAAAGCAGCGTTATATTGCGGCTGGCAACCAAAAACCGCCGCTTGCTTTCGATGCCGAAATCCGGATGCCGTCTGAAGCGGATGTTCAACAGAAGGGCGCGCGCCAGCAGCAAAGCCGCGACCGCCGCCACGGATTCGGCCGCCTCCGCGCGTATCGGGACGGCATCGGGCCAAGTGTTCAACATATTCCATATTTCCATTTCCGCGCCCCTGTCCGAAAAGTATAGGGTGTAGATTTTAGTGGCAAAAAAACGCTTTTGCCACTTTGCCGGCAAATTCCGCGCCCGTACCGGCCGCAAATGCGCCGCACGCCCTTTCAGACGGCATCCGGATGCGGATAACGCTGAATCAGGCGGCGAAATCGGCTATAATACACAATTATATGCGCCGTCCCGCCCGCTTTTTCCACAAGGTGCGGACTGTTTTGGCGGCATCGCAAAATCTTTTCAAAATCCGGCAAAAAATATGACTGAACAAAAACACGAAGAATACGGCGCCGACAGCATCCAGGTGCTCGAAGGCTTGGAAGCGGTACGCAAACGCCCCGGCATGTACATCGGCGACACGCAGGACGGCAGCGGGCTGCACCATATGGTGTTTGAAGTATTGGACAACGCCATCGACGAAGCACTCGCCGGACATTGCGACAAAATCACGGTAACGATACACGCCGACCATTCCGTCAGCGTCGCCGACAACGGGCGCGGTATGCCCACCGGCATCCACCCGAAAGAAGGGCGTTCCGCCGCCGAAGTCATCATGACCGTCTTGCACGCGGGCGGCAAATTCGACAACAACAGCTACAAAATCTCCGGCGGCCTGCACGGCGTGGGCGTATCCGTCGTCAACGCGCTGTCCGACTGGGTAACGCTGACCATCTACCGCGACGGCAAAGAACACTTCGTCCGCTTCGTACGCGGCGAAACCGAAGAGCCGCTGAAAATTGTCGGCGATTCCGACAAAAAAGGCACGACCGTGCGCTTCCTCGCCGGCACGGAAACCTTCGGCAATATCGAATACAGCTTCGACATCCTCGCCAAACGTATTCGCGAACTTTCGTTCCTAAACAACGGCGTGGACATCGAATTGACCGACGAGCGCGACGGCAAGCACGAAAGCTTCGCCCTTTCCGGCGGCGTGGCGGGCTTCGTGCAATACATGAACCGCAAAAAAACGCCCTTGCACGAAAAAATCTTCTATGCGTTCGGCGAGAAAGACGGCATGAGCGTCGAATGCGCAATGCAATGGAACGACAGCTATCAGGAAAGCGTGCAGTGCTTCACCAACAACATCCCTCAGCGCGACGGCGGTACGCACCTGACCGCGCTGCGCCAAGTGATGACGCGCACCATCAACAGCTACATCGAAGCTAACGAAGTCGCCAAAAAAGCCAAAGTGGAAACCGCCGGCGACGATATGCGCGAAGGTTTGACCTGCGTGTTGTCCGTCAAACTGCCCGACCCCAAATTCTCATCCCAAACCAAAGACAAACTGGTTTCCGGCGAAATCGGCCCCGTTGTCAACGAAGTCATCAACCAAGCACTAACCGACTTCCTCGAAGAAAATCCGAACGAAGCCAAAATCATCACCGGCAAAATCGTCGATGCCGCCCGCGCACGCGAAGCCGCCCGCAAAGCCCGCGAAATCACCCGCCGCAAAGGCGTGATGGACGGCTTGGGACTGCCCGGCAAACTCGCCGACTGCCAAGAAAAAGACCCTGCCCTGTCTGAACTCTACCTCGTCGAGGGCGACTCCGCAGGCGGTTCCGCCATGCAGGGCCGCGACCGCAAATTCCAAGCGATTTTGCCGCTCAAAGGTAAAATTTTGAACGTCGAAAAAGCACGTTTTGAAAAAATGCTCGCCAGCCAAGAGGTCGCCACCCTGATTACCGCGCTGGGTGCAGGCATCGGCAAAGAAGAGTTCAACCCTGAAAAACTACGCTACCACCGCATCATCATCATGACCGATGCCGACGTGGACGGTGCGCACATCCGCACCCTGCTCCTGACCTTCTTCTACCGCCAAATGCCCGAACTGGTCGAGCGCGGCTACATTTACATCGCCCAGCCGCCGCTCTACAAAGCCAAATACGGCAAGCAGGAGCGTTACCTCAAAGACGAACTGGAAAAAGACCAATGGCTGCTCGGCCTTGCCTTGGAAAAAGCCAAAATCGTTTCAGACGGCCGCACCATCGAAGGCGCAGAACTTGCCGACACCGCCAAACAATTCTTGTTGGCGAAAACCGTCATCGAACAGGAAAGCCGCTTCGTGGACGAACTCGTCCTGCGTGCCATGCTGCACGCGTCGCCCATTGATTTGACGTCGTCTGAAAACGCCGATAAAGCCGTTGCCGAACTTTCCGGTTTGCTTGACGAAAAAGAAGCCGCCCTCGAACGCATCGAAGGTCATGAAGGACACCGGTTCATCAAAATCACGCGCAAGCTGCACGGCAACGTCATGGTCAGCTACATCGAACCCAAGTTCCTCAACAGCAAAGCCTACCAAACCCTCACCCAAACCGCCGCCGCGCTCAAAGGCTTGGTCGGCGAGGGCGCCAAGCTCTACAAAGGCGAGAACGAGTACGACGCGGACAGCTTTGAAACCGCTTTGGACATCTTGATGAGCGTTGCCCAAAAAGGTATGTCCATCCAACGATACAAAGGTTTGGGCGAGATGAACCCCGAGCAGCTTTGGGAAACCACGATGGATCCCGCCGTGCGCCGCCTGTTGAAAGTGCGCATCGAAGATGCCATTGCCGCCGACGAAGTGTTCGTTACCCTGATGGGCGACGAGGTCGAACCGCGCCGCGCCTTTATCGAAAACAATGCGCTGATTGCGCAAAATATCGACGCATAAGTGCCGTTTTAAAAAAGGAGACGGGCAGCTTGCCGCGTCTCCTTTTGGTTTGTCAAACGGAAGCCATGCCGTCTGAAACCGCCTTTCGGAGCAAAACCATGATCAGCATTTTTGATATTTTCAAAATCGGTATCGGCCCTTCCAGTTCGCATACGGTCGGCCCGATGAAGGCCGCCGCCGCCTTTGCCGCAGGCTTGGACGCGCAAACCGCCCGCATCGCCATCGACATTTACGGCTCGCTTGCCCTGACCGGATACGGACACGGCACATTTGACGCGCTGATGCTCGGTTTGGAAGGCAGCCTGCCGCACGACATCCCGCTTGCCGGCATTCCCGAACGCCTCGGACGCATCCGCACGCAGCACATCCTCCGGCTCAACGGGCAAGAAATCCGCTTCATCCCCGACCGCGACCTGAACATACGCGGCAATCAAGTGCTGCCCAAACACCCCAACGGCCTGCGATTTACCGCCTATGCTTCAGACGGCACGGTATTGAAGGAACAGGTTTATTATTCGGTCGGCGGCGGCTTTGTCGTTACCGAAGAAGACTTCGAGTGGCAGTCGGAAACGGAAAAAGCCGTTCCTTATCCTTACAACAGTTGTGCCGGGCTGCTTGCCCGATGCCGTCTGAACCGGCTCGGCATCTCCGAAGTCGTGTTGGCAAACGAAGCCGCGCTTGCCGGATGCGGCGAAGCCGAAATCCGCCGCCGCGTCGCTGCCGTTGCCGAGGTTATGGAAGGCTGCATCAAACGCGGCTTGGGTGCGGACGGCGAACTGCCCGGCGGATTGAACGTCCGCCGCCGCGCCCCGCAGCTTGCCGCCAAACTCAAAGTCCTGCGCGAAACCGAAATCGTCAACACCCAGCTCTGGCCGATGGTGTACGCCATGGCGGTCAACGAAGAAAACGCCGCCGGCGGACGCGTCGTTACCGCCCCGACCAACGGCGCGGCAGGCATCATTCCCGCCGTATTGCATTATTTCCGCAAGTTCAACCCCCACGCCACACAGGAACGTGTCGAAAACTTCCTGCTCACCGCAGGCGCAATCGGCATCCTCTACAAAACCAACGCCTCCATTTCCGGCGCGGATGTCGGTTGTCAGGGCGAAGTCGGCGTAGCGTGTTCAATGGCGGCGGGTGCATACGCCGAAGTCATCGGCGGCACGCCCAAACAAGTGGAAAACGCCGCCGAAATGGCAATGGAACACCATTTGGGCTTAACTTGCGACCCCGTCGGCGGGTTGGTGCAAATCCCCTGCATCGAACGCAACGGCATCGCCGCCGAAAAAGCCCTCAAACTCGGCACGCTCGCGCTCTTGGAAGACGGCACGGACAAAAAAGTCTCGCTCGACGAAGTCATCCGAACCATGCTGCAAACCGGCCGGGACATGAAGGCGACCTACAAAGAAACCTCGCTTGCCGGACTCGCCGCCACGCTCCGGAAAAAAGCCGTCCCCGTATCCGTGCGCGTGGTCGAGTGCTGAGGATGGACAGAAACGAAAATGCCGTCTGAAAACAGTTTTTCAGACGGCATTTCATTTATTTTTTGCGGGTTTACCGCTTCAACGCCAACGTCAACACGCCCGCCGTAACCAGCCCCAAGCCTATCCATTCCTGCGTGTTCGGGCGTTCGTCCAAGAAAACCACCGCCATCAGGAATGCAAACCGGCGTTGTTTGCAGCATCCGGCAAGAATTTTTATAGTGGATTAACAAAAATCAGGACAAGGCGACGAAGCCGCAGGCAGTACAAATAGTACGGAACCGATTCACTTGGTGCTTCAGCACCTTAGGGAATCGTTCTCTTTGAGCTAAGGCGAGGCAACGCCGTACCGGTTTTTGTTAATCCACTATAAAAGGTCTTTTCTAAAATATGCAGATATTCGAATGTCGAATTTGCCTTATGATTACGGTTTTCTGTCTTATCCGCCTTAAAACGCCGGTATTCCGTTTGAACCAAATTATATTTGCCGAAACACTCAAAAATCTCCCTTACCTGCCCGACAGACATCAAGACTTCGTTGTTGTAACTGAGAAAAATATATTGAAAGTCCGCATCCCTAATCAAAGCCTCAAATACCGGAACCACATCCGATTTTGATCAAGTCCGCGCTAAAACACATCGTACAGCGCAAAACCGGATGGGAATGGCAAAATCCGGAAACAAACATTTTTCAAAGCGTACAAACAAAAAATACCAACCGGAGGTTGGTATTTCTTAACTTTTGGCGCGGCGGACGGGGCTCGAACCCGCGACCACCGGCGTGACAGGCCGGTACTCTAACCAACTGAGCTACCACCGCGCATCCATTGTTTGCAACAATGAAAGGAAACTTGGTGGGTGATGACGGAGTCGAACCGCCGACATTCTGCTTGTAAGGCAGACGCTCTACCAACTGAGCTAATCACCCGTGTATAAAAAATACCGACAGAGTCAGTATTTTGAAACTTGGCGCGGCGGACGGGGCTCGAACCCGCGACCACCGGCGTGACAGGCCGGTACTCTAACCAACTGAGCTACCACCGCGCATCCATTGTTTGCAACAATGAAAGGAAACTTGGTGGGTGATGACGGAGTCGAACCGCCGACATTCTGCTTGTAAGGCAGACGCTCTACCAACTGAGCTAATCACCCTTGCGATTTGCGAAAACGCTATTAGACCAAATAACCGGGAATGGCGCAAGCCTTATTTCGGCATTTCATTTATATTCCCTGCAAGCTCCAGTTTTCAAAAGAGATAATTTCTTCTTTTTTGCCTGCGACCACCAACACGTCACCGCATTCCAATGTAAACGAGGCATCCGGGTTTTCAATCCGGCCGGTGCGGCGGCGGACGAACAAGAGTTTGATGCCGTAAGCCGCCATCGGAAGCGTGCCGACTGTTTTGCCGACGGCGTATGCTTCTGCAGCCAAAGGAAAGGCGTGGCGGACGGTTTCGCCATTTTCGCCGAATCCTGCCTCATCATCACTACCGACAAACAGTCCCTCCAACGCGGCATAACGGCTGTGGCGGATATTTGCCATCGTCTGATAGACGTGCCGGTACGACGCGCCGTTGCCCAACATCGCATAGCCTGCCAGCACGAGTCCGGTTTCTTTGGTGTCCGACACGGCTTCTTCCGCACCCATATCGGTAAACGTTTTCACATAATCGTCATTGGTGGCGCGCGCATATACGGGCATATTGGGATGCATGGACAGCACATTGTCTAAAACGTGTTGCGTTTCGTGCATATTGTTGAGCGTAACCACCACCATTTTCGCCCGTCCCAGACCGGCGGCTTCCAATACTTCCCTGCGTTTCGCATCGCCGAACGACACCGGCTCGCCTGCACTTCTGGCTACCTGCACGCGTGCGATGTCCAAGTCGAGCGCGAAATACGGAATATCCTCTTGGGCGAGGACGCGTCCGACCGTCTGCCCGCCCCTGCCGAAGCCGACAATCAGCACATGATCAGACTTGCTCATCGCTTCCACCAACATGCTGTGCAGATCGAGCGACTTCATGTCCCAGCTTGACTTGACCAAGCGCCCGACCAGCGCATCGCTGCCGCCCAAGAGGAAGGGCGCGATAATCATCGACAGCAGAACCGCCGCCGTCGCCGCCTGTTCCAATTCTGGCGAAACCATATCAAGCTGCCCGGCAATGGCCAGCATCACGAAGCCGAACTCGCCGCCTTGCGCGAGATACAAAGCCGTTTTGAGGCTGTCGCCGACCGAATGCTTCATTTTGAATGCAATGGCAAACACAACCAATGCCTTCAACACCAGCAGCATTGCCAACAGCATCAATACCTGCCGCCAGCCGCCGATCAATGCCTGAATGTCCAGCTTCATGCCGACCGTGATAAAGAAGAAGCCGAGCAAAATATCGCGGAACGGGCGAATGTCGTCTTCGACTTGGAAACGGTATTCCGTTTCCGAAAGCAACATGCCGGCAACGAATGCGCCCAACGCCATAGACAAACCTTCCAGCTCAGTCAGATAAGCCACACCCAAGGTTACCAGCAGCACATTGATCATAAAGAGTTCGGACGATTTGCGTTTTGCCACCATCCTGAACCATCGCGACATAATTTTGCTGCCGACGAAAAACAGCAGCCCCAGCGTCAGCAGCATTTTTGCAAACGCCAAACCCAAGGCCGCCCAAATATTTCCGTCCCCTCCGCCAGCCAGCGCGGGAATCAGAATCATCAGCGGCACGACGGCGATGTCCTGCATCAGCAGCACGCCCATCGCCATCTGACCGTGCGGCTGCCCCAACTCCGTCTTTTCCGACAAAATCCGGCTCACAATCGCCGTGGACGACATCGCCAACGCGCCCGATACGGCAAACGCCCAATTGAACGGCACGCCCGTCAGCATCAGTATGCCCATTACCGACAGCATCGTAACGCCGACCTGCAAACCGCCCAGACCGAACACCAGCCGCCTCATCGCCCTCAGCTTGGGCAATGAAAACTCCAAACCGATGCTGAACATCAGGAACACAATCCCGATTTCGCCCAAATAATCCGTCGCATGGCTTTTCGGAATCAGGCTGAGCATACCGGGCCCCGCCAAAAAGCCCACCAGCAGGTAGCCCAGCATGGAGGGAATGTTGAACTTGCGGCACAGGATCACCGTAATGACCGACACCAGCAGAACAACCACAATAGGGGCAAGCGAAAATTCGTTCATGGACCGTCCGAACAGGAAAATACAGAAAAATGCCGTCTGAAACGGCATACGCCGCCGTATTATAACAAAACACCGCGCACCATCCGAAACGGGCGCGGCATACAATTCTGATAAAATACGCCCTTTTGACCCGCACCACCGCACAATGACCGCCACCGCCGCCGATTTAGACCGACTCCTCCCCCAAACCCAATGCCGCGAATGCGGCTATGAAGGCTGCCTGCCCTACGCCCGCGCGATGCTGCGGGGCGAGGCGCACAACCTCTGCGCCCCGGGCGGCGCAACCGTCGTCCGCGACCTTGCCGCCCTGCTCGGCAAACCCCTTGTCGCACCTGCCAAAACCCAAGCCAAAGCACTCGCCCGGATAGACGAAACCGCCTGTATCGGCTGCACCGCCTGCATCCGCGCCTGCCCTGCCGATGCCATTATGGGCGCGGGCAAACTTATGCACACCGTCATCACCGACGAATGCACCGGCTGCGGACTCTGCGTCGCCCCCTGCCCCGTGGACTGCATCCATATGCAGCCCGTTGCCGACACCGTCCTGCCGCGCGCGCGCCGTTTCAGCCTGTCCGACGACAGCCGTTTTGCCGCCGCCGAACACGCGCGTGCGCGCTACCTCAAACGCAACGAACGCAAACAGCGCGAAGCCGACGAACGCAAGGCCATGCTTGCCGAACGCGAAGCCGCCGTCCGCAACGCGCGTCCGCAAACGCCCGACACACCGAAAAAACCGGCGTTCAACCCCGCCGACCTCATCGCCAAAGCCATGGCAAAAGCGCAAACCCAACAGGATCGCCTCGCCGCCGCCGACAACCGCCAAGGCTATCAGGCAAAACAGATAGCCGAAGCCCGCGAACGCGCCGAGTTGCGCCGCGCCCAACGCGATATGAAATACGGCAGCGACAGCGAAAAAGCCGCCGCCCTCGAATACCTCAAACAATACAAAGCCAAACAGGAAGCCGCACAGAATACCGCCTCCTGACCCTTACCCGACATGCCGTCTGAAGCCGCTTCAGACGGCATTTTATCAAGCTCTCCGTCCGCCGTACCCGTGCCGTCCGTATCTTACCGCCCACCCTTCCGGCCGTGCCGTTTTCAATAAAATATTAATTACACGCCACTACAAATTTGCTATAATCCGCCCCGAAAATCTACCCAACCCTCAACAAAGGAACAAACCATGGGCATCAAAGTCGCCATCAACGGCTACGGACGCATCGGCCGCCAGGTTTTGCGCTCCATCTACGACTATCAGATTCAAGACCAACTCCAAATCGTCGCCGTCAACGCCAGCGGCAGCCTTGAAACCAACGCCCATCTGACCAAATTCGACACCGTACACGGACGCTTTGAAGCCGACGTATCCCACGACGGCGGCAACCTCATCGTCAACGGCGACAAAATCCCCTTCTTCTCGACCCGCAACCCTGCCGAACTGCCGTGGAAAGAACTCGGTGTCGATTTGGTCATGGAATGCACCGGCGCGTTCACCAGCAAAGAAAAAGCCAAAATCCACCTCGAAAGCGGCGCGAAAAAAGTCCTCATTTCCGCACCGGGCGGCGACGATGTCGATGCAACCGTCGTGTACGGCGTGAACGACAGCGTCCTGACCGCCGACATGACCGTCGTTTCCAACGCTTCCTGCACCACCAACTGCCTCTCGCCGGTTGCCAAAGTGTTGAGCGAAAGCGTCGGCATCGTCAAAGGCGCAATGACCACCATCCACGCACTGACCAACGACCAAACCGTTACCGACGTGCGCCACAAAGACCTGCGCCGCGCCCGCAGCGGCGTGGAAAACATGATTCCGACCAAAACCGGCGCGGCAAAAGCCGTCGGTTTGGTCTTGCCCGAATTGAAAGGCAGACTCGACGGGCTTGCCATCCGCGTGCCGACCGTCAACGTATCCTTGGTAGATTTGAGCTTCCAAGCCGCGCGCGACACCACAGTCGAAGAAATCAACGCACTGATGAAAGCCGCCTCGGAAGCAGGCGCGCTCAAAGGCGTTTTGGGCTACAACACCCTGCCATTGGTTTCCATGGACTTCAACCACACCACCGAAGCCAGCCACTTCGACGCAACGCTGACCAAAGTCGTCGACGGCAACATGGTCAAAGTGTTCGCGTGGTATGACAACGAATGGGGCTTCAGCTGCCAAATGCTGAACACCGCACGCCGTATGTTCGGACTTGAAGTGCGCCCGCTCAAATAAGCAACAAACCGTCAAACAAAATGCCGTCTGAAACCCGATGTTTTCAAGTTTCAGACGGCACTTTTCATTTTTGACCGCGATTTTACCCGGCTGTCGTCATTTCCAATTTTATAGTGGATTAAATTTAAACCGGTACGGCGTTGCCTCGCCTTGCCGTACTATTTGTACTGTCTGCGGCTTCGCCGCCTTGTCCTGATTTAAATTTAATCCACTATAATCCACTATATTTGAACCTGACCGAAGCATAAGCCGCCATCAAAGCCCCTTGCACGCCACTTCGCGCCGCCCGATTTCCTCTTTCAACGGCACGGCGTTCAACATCCGCAGACGTTCGGCAAAATCCGCAAACGGCAGCAGCTCCGAACCGAAACGGCGCATATGTTCCGTGTCCTGCTGGCAGTCTATCAGTTCCACGCCCAAATCCGCCAAAAACGGCACGGCGCAGGCAAACGCGATTTTCGACGCATCCGGTTGCAACGCAAACATCGATTCGCCATAAAACACCCTGCCGATCTGAACGCCGTAAAAGCCGCCCGCCAACCTCGTTTTACCGTTTTCATCGGGATAATGGCACTCGAAAGAATGCGCGTGTCCCATTTCGTGCAGCTTCAAATATGCCGTCTGAAACTCGGGCGCAATCCAAGTCCCATCCTGATTCGGGCGCGCCGCTGCCGCACAATGCGCGACAACTTCCGCAAAACAGCCGTTGACCGCAACCCGATAGCTGCCGTTACGCAGCGTTTTCGCCAGCGAGCGCGGAACGTGCAGACGTTCGGGAACAATTACCGCACGCGGCCCGACCGCATACCAAAAAAACCAACCGTCCCGCGAAAACCAAGGAAACACGCCGTTCCGATACGCCTCGAGCAGCCGCCCCGCGTCCAAATCCCTGCTCACGCCGACCAGCCCGTCGCACCGGGCCAAAGCATAGGCAGGATCGGGAAAGGCATAATTGTCAGGGGCAAGCAGCGGAATACGCATGGCAGTTCTCCAAAAACACAGACGGCATCCAAAATCATGAATGCCGTCTGAACAACAAACCGTCCGGATTTAACGTTTGCCCTTGGCCTGACAGTCGCTGCACACGCCGTACATATAAAGCGCGTGATCGACGATGCGGTAGCCGTTTTCCTCGGCGATTTTGTCTTGCAGGGCTTCGATTTCGGGATTGTGGAATTCCGTTACCTCGCCGCACTTCACGCAGACGATATGGTCGTGGTGGTCGCCCTTGTCCAACTCATAAACCGCCTTGCCCGTTTCAAAATGGTGGCGTTGCAGAATGCCCGCCTGCTCGAACTGCGTCAGCACGCGGTAAATCGTCGCCACACCGATTTCCACGCCCTCTTCCAGCAGAATGCGGTACACATCTTCCGCACTCAAATGCTCTTCCGCGTGCTTCTCGAACAAATCCAAAATCTTCAAACGCGGGCCGGTAACCTTCAGACCGCTGTCTTTCAGTTGCGCAATGTTGCTGAATTTTTCCATAATATTCAATATCCCTGTAAAATAATAGACGCTATAATACGCAATTTCAGCCTGCTTGCCCACTATCACACCATAGCAGTTCGCAATAGCAAAACCGCAACGGCGGACGGGCAGTCGGACACAGACAGGGTAAAATACCGCTTAAGCGTATGATTATCGTTCGCTTTTATAAAATATTCAAGCAGTGCTACACTAGACATCCCGATTTGCACAGAAAGGTTCTCCCGTGAACAAAACCCTCATCCTCGCCCTTTCCGCCCTGTTCAGCCTGACCGCGTGCAGCGTCGAACGCGTCTCGCTGTTTCCCTCCTACAAACTCAAAATCATCCAAGGCAACGAACTCGAACCGCGCGCCGTTGCCGCCCTGCGCCCCGGCATGACCAAAGACCAAGTCCTGCTCCTGCTCGGCAGCCCCATACTGCGCGACGCTTTCCATACCGACCGCTGGGACTATACCTTCAACACCTCCCGCAACGGCATCATCAAAGAACGCAGCAACCTGACCGTCTATTTTGAAAACGGCGTACTCGTCCGCACCGAAGGCGACGCCCTCCAAAATGCCGCCGAAGCCCTCCGCGCGAAACAAAACGCAGACAAACAATAAGGAACACACATGACACCGCTCAAAATCGCCATCGCCGGCGCAAACGGCCGCATGGGACGCGTCCTCGTCGAAGCCGTCAACAACCATCCCGACACCGTCCTTTCCGGCGCGCTCGAACACTCAGGCTCAGAAGCCCTCGGGCTGGACGCGGGCTACGCCGTCGGACTCAAAACCGGCATCGCCATTTCAGACGACGTTGACGCCGTTCTCGCCCAAAGCGACGTACTCATCGACTTCACCCGCCCCGAGCCGACCCTCAAGCACCTGCAAAAATGCGTTGAAAAACAAGTCAACATCATCATCGGCACAACAGGCTTCGACGATGCGGGCAAAGCCGCCATCCGCGCCGCCGCCGAAAAAACAGGCATCGTTTTCGCCGCCAACTTCAGCGTCGGCGTCAACCTCACCTTCCACATCCTCGACACCGTCGCCCGCGTCCTCAACGAAGGCTACGACATCGAAATCATCGAAGGCCACCACCGCCACAAAGTCGATGCCCCCAGCGGCACAGCATTACGAATGGGCGAAGTCATCGCCGGCGCGCTCGGCCGCGACCTCAAACAATGCGCCGTTTACGGCCGCGAAGGCCACACTGGTCCGCGCGATCCTTCCACCATCGGCTTTGCCACCGTCCGCGCAGGCGACATAGTCGGCGACCACACCGCCCTCTTCGCCACCGACGGCGAACGCGTGGAAATCACCCACAAAGCCGGCAGCCGCATGACCTTTGCCGCCGGTGCCGTCCGCGCCGCAGTTTGGGTAAACGGCAAAACGGGTTTGTACGATATGCAGGAAGTACTCGGGCTGAACAACCGTTAACCCCCATACAAAATGCCGTCTGAAAAGATATTGTTCAGACGGCATTTTGCCGACAGGCTTCGTATCGGCATATCAATAAAGTTGCTTGTGCAGCATGACAAGCTACGGCTCGTTTAATTGAAACTCTCCTGATCTAAAAATTCCAACTCTATTTCCCGGCAAACTATATCTATGATAAAACTGGTCGGAAGATTATACCTACGCCCTATTAATGCCAGTGCACCTCCATAATCCAAGATTTCATCATCCTGCTTTAATTCTCCAAGCTCCAAGGTATTATCGATATCTTTATCTTGGTTCTCCGTAGCGTATCCATAGATAAATTTCAGATAGCTGAACTGCTTGAATTTAATTTTTACCCAGTCTGTGTAATTTGGTGTAGGACACAATTGCCTAAAATAGAAATTTACGAAGAACAAATGAAACAAGGTACGTAAGCGTATTAGTATAAACTATAATCATATATAATAAAATTAATCAGTTAACGAACCATTATATTTTAACCTTAATCCCATTCGGGCCAGTTCTGTTTCATTTGGAATTCCTCTTAAATACTTATTGTTTGATGTGCCATTAATCACAATTTCTCCCCCTTTTTTTGTAATACGTGCTGCTTCGGGAAAATAATCCATTAACCGCTCAACATCCCGCCTCTTCCAAAACCGCGCGCGCGGCCAAATCCGCCGTATCTTTTTTCAACAGCAGGTGCAACGCCCCGAAATCCTGTTGCAGCGCGGCAACCTTATCGGGGTGTTCGTACCAGTCCGCCAATGCCGCCGCCAGTTTTTCCGGTTTTGCTTCAGATTGCAATAATTCCGGCACGGCCTCCTTACCCAACAGGATATTCGGCAGGCCGACATGCGGCACTTTGATTTTGCGTTTCACATAAGCATAGGTCAGCGGCGAAATCTTGTAGCTGATGACCATCGGACGCTTGCACAACGCCACCTCCAAAGTCGCCGTACCGCTCGTTACCAGCACCGCATCCGCCGCCCTGCACACCGTTTCAGACTGTCTGTCGGTTACCGTCAGCGCCAATCCGGCAAACTCCGGCCGCTGCAAAACTTCCGCCAAACGCCGCTTCGTCGCCTCCGTTGCGGCAGGCAGCAGGAAGCGGGCGGCGGGATAGCGTTCCAACAACAATAATGCCGTCTGAAAAAACACCGGCGCCATATAGTCGATTTCGCTGACGCGGCTGCCGGGCAGCAGGGCGAATACGGGGATGCCGACATCCGCGCCCAAAGTTTTCCGCGCCGTTTCACGGTCGTCTTCCAAGGGCATAAGCTGTGCCATCGGATGACCGACAAACTCCGCACGTCCGCCCGCATCGAGATAAAGCTGCGGCTCCATCGGGAACAGGCACAGCACGCGGTTGACCTGATGCACGATTTTGCCCACGCGTTCGCGCCGCCACGCCCAAACCGACGGACTGACATAATGCAGGGTCGGAATGCCCGCCCGTTTCAGCTTTTCCGCCACACCCAGATTAAAATCGGGCGCATCGATACCGACAAAGACATCAGGTTTCAACGACAGCAAATCCCGTACCAGCTCCCTGCGTATCCGTAAAATTTCCGGCAGCCGCCTGACCACTTCGACAAAGCCGCGCACCGCCAGCCGCTCCTGATCATAAAGGCTCTCGAAACCTTCCGCCTTCATCAGTTCCCCGCCGATGCCGGTTAACCGTGCCTGCGGGCAACGCTTTCGGATGGCGCGTATCAGGTGCGCCCCCAACAGGTCGCCCGACGCTTCGCCGACACTGACGGCAATCAAAGGGCTTTTTTTATCAACCATATTCGTCTGTCCCCACATATAGTGGATTAACAAAAACCGGTACGGCGTTGCCTCGCCTTGCCGTACTATCTGTACTGTCTGCGGCTTCGTCGCCTTGTCCTGATTTTTGTTAATCCACTATACTTTCACGCCCCGATGCCGTCTGAAGCCTTCAGACGGCATCGGGGTTCACATTTTCGTCCCGTTTTCCAACATCACCGCAAACTGCGCCAAATCCGGCGGCGGCTCCGCCTTCAACACCAGCGGATCACCCGTGAGCGGATGGTTCAGGTGCAGCTCGGACGCGTGCAAAAACATGCGCTTCAAACCCAATTTCTGCAAACGCCGGTTCGCCTGATAATCGCCGTAGCGTTCGTCGCCCGCAATCGGACAGCCTTGAGATTGCAGATGCACGCGGATTTGGTGCGTACGGCCCGTTTTCAGCGTTGCCCGCACCAAAGTCAGGTGCGACAGCCCGACACCGTGCAAAATGCCGTCTGAGAAACGGCTTAACACACGGAACACCGTATGCGCCGACTGCCCGTCCTCGCTGACGCGTACCATCTTTTCGCCTTGTGCGCCGGTATATTTGAACAGGGGCAGTTTGACATGGAAATTGTCGTCCGGCAGTTTGCCCACCCCCAGCGCAAGGTAGATTTTTTTGGGGTGGTCGTTACGGATAGCTTCGTGCAGTTTGACGAGCGCGCTGCGTTTCTTCGCCACCATCAACAAGCCGCTCGTATCCTTGTCCAAACGGTGGACCAACTCCAAATACTTCGCCTCCGGACGGGCGCGGCGCAACTGTTCGATAACGCCGAAACCCACGCCGCTGCCACCGTGTACCGCCACACCGGAAGGCTTATTGACCACCAGTAGCGCGTCGTCCTCATACACCACCTCAAACGCACGCGCCGGTACGGCGGCACGCCTTTCAGACGGCATTTCCTTCTCCGCCACGCGCACAGGCGGAATCCGCACCGTATCTCCCTCCGCAATACGGCTGTCGGGTTTGCAGCGTTTCTTGTTCAACCGCACCTCGCCGGCGCGGATAATGCGGTGGATATAGCCCTTGGGCACGCCCTTGAGGATTTTTATCAGATAGTTATCAAGGCGTTGACCCGCCTCATGTTCGGCAACCCCTATCAGGCTGACCGAACCTTTGCTTATTTCGTGCGTTTTCATCTATAATCCGAACATCCGTTTCAGCAGAAAGCGCGTCCGCCGCGCCCCCTGAAACGGTTTACTTTAAAACGGAATTTTATATTAAAAACGCACTCCGCAAAGCATTTTCCCTGCGCCTGTTCCCAGCCGGCAGGCGCAGAACGTAGTCAAGTTTGAATTGATTTTGCCGTTTCGGCGCGGAAGTAAGACGGCAGCGGAGCCCCAAGCCCCGAACGCAAACCGCCCGAAAACACAGGCATCACGATAACAAGAAGAAGCCGGCGCCCATTTTTCCGACCGCAGCGTTCGGAACGCGGCAGGCAGACCGCCGCATCGATCTTTATAGCCTTCTTTATCCGACCCTTCCGCACACGGTTCCCCGGAACGTGCATCCCTGCGGATTTTCAACTCAAAAACTGATTACCGGTTTTATCCGAAGACATCGGAAACCCAGCCTTACGGAATGCCGAACCGGACCGGCGCGCCCGAATGCCGCCCGTCCACGAGGTGATCATGAAAAGAATGTTATTCAACGCAACGCAGGCCGAAGAGCTGCGCGTTGCCATCGTCGACGGACAAAACCTGCTGGATTTGGACATCGAAACGCTGGGCAAAGAACAGCGCAAAGGCAATATCTACAAAGGCATCATTACCCGCATCGAGCCGTCGCTGGAAGCGTGTTTCGTCGATTACGGAACCGACCGCCACGGCTTTTTGCCGTTTAAAGAAGTATCGCGTTCGTATTTCCTCGGCTACGAAGGCGGGCGCGCGCGCATTCAGGACGTGCTCAAAGAAGGCATGGAAGTCATCGTCCAAGTCGAAAAAGACGAGCGCGGCAACAAAGGCGCGGCGCTGACCACCTTCATCAGCCTCGCCGGACGCTATCTGGTATTGATGCCGAACAATCCGCGCGGCGGCGGCGTATCCCGCCGTATCGAAGGCGAAGAGCGTCAAGAACTCAAAGCCGCGATGGCGCAACTCGACATTCCGAACGGCATGAGCATCATCGCGCGTACCGCCGGCATCGGCCGCAGCGCGGAAGAGTTGGAATGGGACTTGAACTACCTCAAACAACTCTGGCAGGCGATTGAAGAAGCAGGAAAAGCGCATCACGACCCCTACCTGCTCTTTATGGAAAGCTCGTTGCTCATCCGCGCCATCCGCGACTACTTCCGTCCCGACATCGGCGAAATTTTGGTGGACAATCAAGAAGTTTACGACCAAGTTGCCGAGTTCATGAGCTACGTCATGCCGGGCAACGCAGGTCGTCTGAAACTCTACGAAGACCACACGCCGCTGTTTTCCCGCTTCCAAATCGAACACCAGATCGAAAGCGCGTTCTCGCGCAGCGTCAGCCTGCCCTCCGGCGGCGCGATCGTCATCGACCACACCGAAGCCCTCGTCTCCATCGACGTGAACTCCGCACGCGCCACACGCGGCGCGGACATCGAAGACACCGCCTTCAAAACCAATATGGAAGCTGCCGAAGAAGTCGCCCGACAAATGCGCCTGCGCGACTTGGGCGGCTTGGTCGTCATCGACTTCATCGACATGGAAAACCCCAAACACCAGCGCGATGTGGAAAACGTCCTGCGCGACGCACTCAAAAAAGACCGCGCCCGCGTACAGATGGGCAAACTCTCCCGTTTCGGACTTTTGGAATTGAGCCGCCAACGCCTGAAACCCGCTTTGGGCGAAAGCAGCCACGCCGCCTGTCCGCGCTGCGCCGGCACCGGCGTGATCCGCGGCATCGAATCCACCGCCCTGCACGTTTTGCGCATGGTTCAGGAAGAAGCGATGAAGGACAACACCGGCGAAGTGCGCGCCCAAGTGCCCGTCGATGTCGCCACCTTCCTGCTGAACGAAAAACGCGCCGAGCTGTTTGCAATGGAAGAGCGTTTGGATGTGAACGTCGTCCTGATTCCGAACATCCACCTCGAAAATCCGCACTACGAAATCAACCGCATCCGCACCGACGACGTAGAAGAAGACGGCGAACCGAGCTACAAGCGCGTTGCCGAGCCTGAAGAAGACGAATCCGCCAAACCTTTCGGCGGCGAAAAAGCCAAAGCCGCCCGCCCCGAACCCGCCGTCAAAGGCGTGCGCCACACCAGCCCCGCCCCGACTGCCGCCCCCGAGAAAAAAACCTCCTGGTGGGACAGCTTCAAAGCATGGCTCAAACGCATTTTCGGCGGCAGCGAAACCCAAGCCGTACCCGCTGCCGAAACCTCCGAAAAACGCAGCACGGCAAACCGCAGCGGCAGCCGCGCCAACAACCGCTGCCAAAACCCGCGCCGCAGCAAACGCGAAGGCAGCAAAATAGAAGTCCGCGAAGCGGCGGGCAAAACTGCCGGACAGAAAGCGCGCGCCGACAAAGCCGAAACGCGCAACAACGGCAACCGCCGCCGCAACGAACGCGGCGACCGTGCCACCGAACGCGCCAACGAAGCGGAAATCCAAAGCCGCAACGTACAGCCTGCCGCACCCGTTGCAGATGCCGCACCGCCCGAAACCGAAGGTCAAACCGGAAAACGCCGCCGCAACGGCAGCCGCAACGAACGTGGCCAAACCGCACCGGAAACCGCCGCCGTTGCCGAAACAGCCGTTCAGACAGCGGAAAACACGCCGCCCGAACCGTATACCGCAGAAGACAAAGGCAGCAAGCCCAAATCCGAACGCAACCGCCGCGAACGCGACAGCCGCGATGCCAAAGAACGCCGCGAACGCAACAATCAGCGCGACCGCCGTCAAAACGGCAAAAAACGCAATATCCCGTCTGCCGCCAAAATCGAGCAGTACCTGAATATTCACGACACCGCCGACAAAGTCCGTTCCGCCGCCGCGCACGTTTTCGGCGAAACCGACGCAAACGCGCCGATTACCGTCAGCATTGCCGATCCGCTCATCGCCACACCCGTTCAGACGGCATCTTCCGCCGTTTCAAACGGCGACGCACTGATTTATGATGCGGCGGAAAAAATCCGCCGTGCCGCCGCCGACATCCTGCCCGAAGGCGCGGCACCGAAAGCCGCAGCACAGGAAATGCCGTCTGAAACCGCAACCTTTACGGCTGCGGCGGAACAGGCACGGGAAACCGCACAAACCGGCGGACTCGTCCTGATCGAAACCGACCCTGCCGCATTGAAGGCATGGGCGGCACAACCCGAAGTCCAAGCCGGACGCGGTTTGCGCCGTTCCGAACAGCCAAAACCGTCTGAAGCCGCAACCGTCCCTGCCGAAGAAATGATCCAAGTCGAAACCCGGCAAGGCTGAACCGACGGCGGCAAAAAGAGGTTCTGTTCCGCAGAACCTCTTTTTGCATGGTTTCGGATACCTGCAATACCGTCTGAAACTTCGCCATTCCCGTGATTCCCGCCACCTTTCGTCATTCCCGTGAAAACGGGAATCTAGAACCTCAAACTTTCGGATAACCTTTGAATATTGCCGCCGCCCGAAGGTCCGGATTCCCGCCTGCGCGGGAATGACGGGTCTTTTATCATCTTTAAAGGCTGCCGCGCGCCATCTCGACGGCGGTCTCCACGGCAGTTATCAGGCTGCCGGAGTCCGCCCTGCCGGTTGCCGCCAAATCGAGCGCGGTGCCGTGATCGACGGAGGTGCGGATAAAGGGCAGCCCCAGCGTGATGTTCACGCCCTGCCCGAAGCTGTGGTATTTCAACACGGGCAGCCCTTGGTCGTGGTACATCGCCAATACGGCATCCGCACCTTCGAGCATAAACGGTTGGAACAATGTGTCCGCCGGATACGGGCCGGCGAGGTTTATCCCTTCGCGGCGCAGGTTTTCGAGCGCGGGGATAATGGTGTCGGTTTCTTCGTGTCCGAGGTGTCCGCCTTCGCCGGCGTGGGGATTGAGTCCGGCGACTAGGATTTTGGGATTTTTGATGCCGAATTTGTGTTTTAAGTCGTGATGCAAAATGCGTGCGACGCTTTCAATCAGCGGTTGCGTGATGGCGGCGGCAACGTCTTTCAGCGGCAGGTGGGTCGTTACGAGGGCGACGCGCAGGCCTTTGCCGGCAAGCATCATCACGACCTGCCCCGTGCCGCTTTTTTCCGCCAGATATTCGGTGTGTCCGCTGAAAAAACCTGTGCTTGCGCGCGCGGCGTTGATGATGCCTTTGTGCAGCGGCGCGGTAACGATGCCGTCGAAAATGCCGTCTGAAATGCCTGCGAGCGCGGTGTCCAAAAGTTGCAGCACATAGGCGGCGTTGGCGGGATTGAGCCACCCTGCCTCAACCGCTTCGGCGGCAGGGATGTGCAGCACTTCCAGCCCGCCTTCTCCGTGCGCGCCGCCTGATTCCGGATCGAAGTCGCGCAGGACGACGCTTTTGCCCAAGGCTTCGGCGCGCGCGCGCAACAGGTGTTTGTCGCCCAATACCGCGCAGCGGCAGGGCAGGCGTGCAAACGCCAAGTCCAAACAAATATCAGGGCCGATGCCGGCAGGCTCGCCGGAAGTAACGGCAAAAACAGGCTGTTTCATCGTGTTTGCTCCAAACAAAACGCGATTCTAACGCCACAGGCGCGCGGCGATGTAAATTTTTCTGATTTTGTTGACAATCTGCTAGAATGGGCGTTTACAAAATTTAAACCCTGCTTGCATACCGCCATATGTGCGGGTTTCAACTTTAAGGAAGCGATATGAACGAGAACTTTACCGAATGGCTGCACGGCTGGGTCGGCGCCATCAACGATCCGATGTGGTCATACTTGGTTTATATGCTTTTGGGTACGGGGCTTTTCTTCACCGTAACCACGGGCTTTGTCCAATTCCGCCTGTTCGGGCGCAGCATCAAAGAAATGCTCGGCGGCCGCAAACAGGGGGACGACCCTCACGGCATCACGCCGTTTCAGGCATTTGTAACCGGCCTTGCCAGCCGCGTGGGCGTGGGCAATATCGCGGGCGTGGCAATCGCCATCAAAGTCGGCGGGCCGGGCGCGGTGTTTTGGATGTGGGTAACCGCCTTAATCGGCATGAGTTCGGCGTTTGTCGAATCTTCGCTGGCGCAGCTCTTTAAAGTCCGCGACTGCGACAACCACCATTTCCGGGGCGGCCCTGCCTACTACATCACGCACGGTCTGGGGCAGAAATGGCTGGGCGTGTTGTTCGCCCTGAGCCTGATTTTCTGTTTCGGTTTTGTGTTTGAAGCGGTTCAGACCAATACCATCGCCGATACCGTCAAAGCGGCGTGGGGCTGGGAGCCTCATTATGTCGGCGTCGCCCTGGTGATTTTAACCGCACCGATTATCTTCGGCGGCATCAGGCGCATATCCAAAGCGGCGGAAATCGTCGTGCCCCTGATGGCGGTTTTGTACCTCTTTATCGCGCTTTTCATCATTTTGACCAATATTCCGATGATTCCGGACGTGTTCGGTCAGATTTTTTCGGGCGCGTTCAAATTCGACGCGGCAGCAGGCGGCTTACTCGGCGGTCTGATTTCGCAAACGATGATGATGGGCATCAAACGCGGCCTGTATTCCAACGAGGCGGGTATGGGTTCCGCGCCGAACGCCGCCGCCGCCGCCGAAGTGAAACACCCTGTTTCGCAAGGTATGATTCAAATGCTGGGCGTGTTTGTCGATACCATCATCGTTTGTTCTTGCACCGCCTTCATCATCTTGATTTACCAACAGCCTTATGGCGATTTGAGCGGTGCGGCGCTGACGCAGGCGGCGATTGTCAGCCAAGTGGGGCAATGGGGCGCGGGTTTCCTCGCCGTCATCCTGTTTATGTTTGCCTTTTCCACCGTTATCGGCAACTATGCCTATGCCGAGTCCAACGTCCAATTCATCAAAAGCCATTGGCTGATTACCGCCGTTTTCCGTATGCTGGTTTTGGCGTGGGTCTATTTCGGCGCGGTTGCCAATGTGCCTTTGGTCTGGGATATGGCGGATATGGCGATGGGCATCATGGCGTGGATCAACCTCGTCGCCATCCTGCTGCTCTCGCCATTGGCGTTTATGCTGCTGCGCGATTACACCGCCAAGCTGAAAATGGGCAAAGACCCCGAGTTCAAACTTTCCGAACATCCGGGCCTGAAACGCCGCATCAAATCCGATGTTTGGTAAATCCCACCCTTACCGGAGCCGCTTCCCCGCGAAGCGGCTTTTCCCTTTCCGCGCACTGTAAAAACAGGGCGAACAGGCGTACAATCCCAACCCTTTACTTTTGAATCCGTTTCGTTTTTCAGACGGCATCCTGCTTGGAATGCCGTCTGAAAAACCGATAGGCAATACACACATGACCCACATGATTTACCCCAAAACCTACGATGTCATCGTCGTCGGCGGCGGACACGCCGGCACGGAAGCCGCGCTTGCCGCCGCCCGTATGGGCGCGCAGACGCTTTTGCTCACACACAATATCGAAACGCTCGGACAAATGTCGTGCAACCCCTCTATCGGCGGCATCGGCAAAGGGCATTTGGTACGCGAACTCGACGCGCTCGGCGGCGCAATGGCGTTGGCAACCGACAAATCAGGTATCCAATTCCGCCGCCTGAACGCCAGCAAAGGCGCGGCAGTACGAGCCACGCGCTCGCAGGCAGACCGCATCCTGTATAAAGCCTCCATCCGCGAAATGTTGGAAAACCAAGAAAACCTCGACCTTTTCCAACAAGCCGTCGAAGACGTAACACTCGAGGGCGAACGCATCAGCGGCGTGATCACCGCGATGGGCGCGGAGTTTAAAGCACGCGCCGTGGTGCTGACCGCAGGCACGTTCTTGTCCGGCAAAATCCACATCGGTTTGGAAAACTACGAAGGCGGCCGCGCCGGCGACCCAGCCGCCAAATCGCTCGGCGGACGTTTGCGCGAATTGAAGCTGCCGCAAGGCCGTCTGAAAACCGGCACGCCGCCGCGTATTGACGGACGCACGATTGACTTTTCCCAACTCACCGAACAGCCCGGCGACACGCCCGTTCCCGTCATGTCCGTGCGCGGCAACGCCGAAATGCACCCGCGCCAAGTGTCCTGCTGGATTACGCATACCAACACGCAAACCCACGACATCATCCGCTCAGGCTTCGACCGCAGCCCGATGTTTACCGGCAAAATCGAAGGCGTGGGTCCGCGTTATTGTCCGTCTATCGAAGACAAAATCAACCGCTTCGCCGACAAAGACAGCCACCAGATTTTCCTCGAACCCGAAGGTCTGACCACGCACGAATACTACCCCAACGGTATCTCCACCAGCCTGCCGTTCGACATCCAAATCGCGCTCGTGCGCAGTATGAAGGGTCTTGAAAACACCCATATCCTGCGCCCCGGCTACGCCATCGAATACGACTACTTCGATCCGCGCAACCTCAAAGCAAGCCTCGAAACCAAAACCATTGAGGGACTGTTTTTCGCCGGGCAAATCAACGGCACGACAGGCTATGAAGAAGCCGCCGCGCAAGGATTGCTGGCGGGCGCGAACGCCGTGCAATACGTCCGCGGACAAGATCCGCTCCTGCTGCGCCGCGAACAAGCCTACCTCGGCGTATTGGTGGACGACCTCATCACCAAAGGCCTGAACGAACCTTACCGGATGTTTACCAGCCGCGCCGAATACCGCCTGCAACTCAGGGAAGACAACGCCGATATGCGCCTGACCGAAGACGGCTACAAAATCGGCTTGGTGGGTGAAGCGCAATGGCGCATGTTCAACGAAAAACGCGAAGCCGTCGAACGCGAAATCCAACGTTTGAAAACAACGTGGTACACGCCGCAAAAACTCGCCGAAGACGAACAAATCCGCGTGTTCGGACAAAAACTCAGCCGCGAAGCCAACCTGCACGATTTGTTACGCCGCCCGAACCTCGATTACGCCGCGCTGATGACGCTCGAAGGCGCGATGCCGTCTGAAAACCTCTCTGCCGAAGTCATCGAGCAAGTCGAAATCCAAGTCAAATACCAAGGCTATATCGACCGCCAAAACGAAGAAATCGACAGCCGCCGCGACATCGAAACCTTAAAGCTGCCCGACGGCATCGATTACGGCAGAGTCAAAGGCTTGTCGGCCGAAGTGCAACAAAAGCTCAACCAGCACAAACCCGAAACCGTCGGGCAGGCAAGCCGCATTTCCGGCGTTACGCCTGCCGCCGTCGCACTGCTGATGGTGCATTTGAAGCGCGGGTTTAAAGACGCGAAATAAACACATCGGTACGATGCCGTCTGAAACCATTTTCAGACGGCATCGTACCATCCCGACAGGAAACATCATGCACATACTGACCGCCGGCGTGGACGAGGCAGGACGCGGACCTTTGGTCGGCAGCGTGTTTGCCGCCGCCGTCATCCTTCCGGAAACATTCGACCTGCCCGGACTGACCGACTCCAAAAAACTCAGCGAGAAAAAACGCGACGCGCTTGCCGAAATGATTAAAGAACAGGCGGTCGCGTGGCACGTCGCCGCCTCCACGCCCGAAGAAATCGCAAGCCTCAACATCCTGCACGCCACCATGCTCGCCATGAAACGTGCCGTTTACGGTTTGGCTGCGCGTCCCGAAAAAATATTCATCGACGGCAACCGCATTCCCGAACATTTGGGCATCCCTGCCGAAGCAGTCGTCAAAGGCGACAGCAAAATCATCGAAATCTCCGCCGCATCCGTTTTGGCAAAGACCGCACGCGATGCGGAAATGTACGCACTGGCGCAACGCCGTCCCCAATACGGTTTCGACAAACACAAAGGTTACGGCACAAAGCAGCATCTGGAAGCCCTCAAACAATACGGCGTGCTGCCCGAACACCGCCGCGACTTCGCCCCCGTCAGAAACCTGCTCGCGCAGCAGGCCTTGTTTTAAACCGGCACAAAAATGCCGTCTGAACTTCAGACGGCATTTCCAGCATCGCAACTTCAAAGAGAAAGAACCCAAACCGTCATTCCCCCGCAGGCGGTAATTTAGTTTTTTGGGTTTCAGTTGTTTTTAAGTTTCGGGAAACTTCCCAACCGTCATTCCCGCGAAAAACAGAAAATCAAAAAAACCTAAAATCCGTCATTCCCGCGCAGGCGGGAATCCAATCCGTCCGGTTTCCGTTTTTTTTTTGAATTTCAGGTAACTTCCAAACCGCCATTCCCGCAAAAGCGGGAATCTAGAAACTCAAAGCTGCAAGAATTTATCAAAAATGACTGAAACTCAAAAAACCGGATTCCCGCGAAAACAGGAATCCGGAGTCTCAGGGTTGGAAAAACCGTTTTTCCCGATAAGTTTCCGTACCGACAGACCTAGATTCCCGCCTGCACGGGAATGACGATATTTCAGTTTTGTGTTTTTGATTTTTTTGTTTTTGCGGGAATGACGATATAGCGGATTAACAAAAATCAGGACAAGGCGGCGGGCCGCAGACAGTACAGATAGTACGGAACCGGTTCGCCTGGTGCTTGGGCACCTTAGGGAACCGTTCCCTTTGAGCCGGGGCGGGGCAACGCCGTACCGGTTTTTGTTAATCCGCTATAAATGACGATATTAAGTATTTTTATTTTAATCCGCCATATTAACGCACCCGGCCAAACAGCATAAAGGCACGGGCAGCCCGATTTGGATTGACCTATTTCCCCGACACCCTCGCCGCCAGCTCGTCCGCCAAGGCAAGATACGCCTTGGCACCCTTTGCCTGCGCGTCGTAAGCCATAACCGGCATACCGTGGCTCGGCGCTTCCGCAAGGCGGATATTGCGCGGGATGGCGGTTTCAAAAAGCAAATCCCCGAAATGGCTGCGCAACTGTTCGCTGACTTCGGCAACCAGCCTGCTGCGGCTGTCGTACATCGTGCGCACGATGCCCGTGATGTCCAAATCGGGATTGACCGCCTGACGGATTTTGCGCACGGTCGCAATCAAATCGGAAATCCCTTCCAGCGCGTAATATTCGCACAACATCGGCACAATCACGCCCCCCGCCGCCACCAAGCCGTTAAGCGTCAACAGCGTCAGCGAAGGCGGACAGTCGATCAGGATAAAGTCGTAATCTTCCGCCACTGCCTTGAGCGCGTTTTTCAAACGCACTTCCCGGGCGATTTCCTGCACCAGCTCGATTTCCGCACCGGCCAGCGCGCGGTTCGCACCCAGCACAGCGTATCCGCCCTCTTTGCTGCGTACCGCCGCCGACTGCACGTCCGCATCGCCCAATAAGACCTGATAAACGCCGGACTGCAAACCCGCCTTGTCGATGCCGCTGCCCGTCGTCGCATTGCCCTGCGGATCCAAATCGACCACCAGCACGCGTTTGCCGCGCGATGCCAGCGAAGCCGCCAAATTTACCGTCGTCGTCGTTTTGCCCACACCGCCCTTCTGATTGGCGATGGCAAGGATGTTCGCACTCATGTCCCGCCCGTGTCCCGTCTGATGTTGAAAAAAAGAAAAACAGTGCGGAATTTTACCTTTATCCGCACAAAAAAGGTATTCATGCCGTCTGAAGCGCGCTCAACGCTTGCTCAGGATGACGATATGGCGTTCCGCATCCAAGCCCGGCACGTCGAGCCTTTGGACTTTTTCGACGCACACATCCTGCGGCAGGCGGCCGATTTCCCCCTGCGGATATACGCCCTTCATCGCCGCCCAGTAGCCGCCGTCTTTCAACAGGTGCGCCGTCCACGACACAAAATCCGCCAGTTCCGCAAACGCACGGCTGGTAACCACGTCGGCACGCACGTCCGAAACCGCCTCCACGCGCCCCGACACCACGCGCACATTGTCCAACCCCAACTCGATAGCCGCCTGCCGCAAAAAAGCCGTTTTCTTCGTATTCGCATCCAACAAGGTTATCTGCACATCCGGACGGCACACCGCCGCCGGAATGCCGGGCTGGCCGCCGCCCGAACCGACATCCAGCATCGTCTGTGCGCCTTCGATATAGGGCAGCAGCGTCAGGCTGTCCAAAAGATGATGGACAATCATTTTTTCCTCGTCGCGCAGGGCGGTCAGATTGTAGGTTTTGTTCCACTTTTTCAACAAATCCACATAGGCCAAAAGCCTGTCCTGCGCCGTTTCCGAAATATCCGGCCCCATCGCGGCAATGCCTGCACGCAGGCGTTCTTTACGTTCCATATCTGCTTCCTGTCCATATTCAGGCGTAATGTTAGCGGAAAAACATGCCGTCTGAAACCGCGTATCGGGTTTCAGACGGCATTTCCGTTCCGTCCTATTTTTTCCTGTGGAACACCACAGGCTGCACCGGCGCGCGCGTCAGGCGTTTCGGCAGCGTCAGCATAGACACCAGCCACACGGCAAACGCATATTCCGACACCGCCTCCCCGCTCAGCCCGCCCAAGGCGGCACTGCCCAACAACAGCTTGAAAATCCAAGCCACCGCCGCGCAAGCCGCCACGCCCGACAGAAACAGCGCGTAACGCGAATGCCGCCGCATCATCTTTTTGTACGCCAGTTTCGTCAGGCCCGCCGACACAACCACATTCAAAAACGCAAGCACACCGAACACAAACCAAACAGTGCCGTCCCAACCGCCACGCCGGCCGAATCCGCCGTCCGACACCGACACCAGCAGCCCCGCCCGTCCGAACGCACATGCAAAGGCATCATGCACCGCCAACGCAAACGGCAGCGTCAAAAACACCAGCCCCGCAAACAGGGTCGCATAAGGATATTTCTCGTTCACAAACATCGCCGTCCCCCCTCTTCCGAAGCAGGCCGCATTATACCGCGCACCGCCTTGCCGCCCGCCCGAAAAGTTGCACAAACAACCGTTTATATATATCATAACGAAAAACGCCGGTGTAGCTCAGTCGGTAGAGCAGCGCATTCGTAACGCGAAGGTCGGGGGTTCGATTCCCTTCTCCGGCACCAATACCAAGCACAGACCCTCCCTCGGGAAGCCTGTGCTTTTTCACATTTCCGCTTCAGACGGCATCCGATATGAACTCCTCGCAACGCAAACGCCTTTCCGGCCGCTGGCTCAACTCCTACGAACGCTACCGCCACCGCCGCCTCATACATGCCGTGCGGCTCGGCGGAGCCGTCCTGTTCGCCACCGCACTCGCCCGGCTACTCCACCTCCAACACGGCGAATGGATAGGGATGACCGTCTTCGTCGTCCTCGGCATGCTCCAGTTCCAAGGCGCGATTTACTCCAAGGCGGTGGAACGTATGCTCGGTACGGTCATCGGGCTGGGCGCGGGTTTGGGCGTTTTATGGCTGAACCAGCATTATTTCCACGGCAACCTCCTCTTCTACCTGACCATCGGCACGGCAAGCGCACTGGCCGGCTGGGCGGCGGTCGGCAAAAACGGCTACGTCCCTATGCTGGCGGGGCTGACGATGTGCATGCTCATCGGCGACAACGGCAGCGAATGGCTCGACAGCGGCCTGATGCGCGCGATGAACGTCCTCATCGGCGCCGCCATCGCCATTGCCGCCGCCAAACTGCTGCCGCTGAAATCCACACTGATGTGGCGTTTCATGCTTGCCGACAACCTGGCCGACTGCAGCAAAATGATTGCCGAAATCAGCAACGGCAGGCGTATGACGCGCGAACGTTTGGAGCAGAATATGGTCAAAATGCGCCAAATCAACGCACGCATGGTCAAAAGCCGCAGCCACCTCGCCGCCACATCGGGCGAAAGCCGCATCAGCCCCTCCATGATGGAAGCCATGCAGCACGCCCACCGCAAAATCGTCAACACCACCGAGCTGCTCCTGACCACCGCCGCCAAGCTGCAATCTCCCAAACTCAACGGCAGCGAAATCCGGCTGCTCGACCGCCACTTCACACTGCTCCAAACCGACCTGCAACAAACCGCCGCCCTCATCAACGGCAGACACGCCCGCCGCATCCGCATCGACACCGCCATCAACCCCGAACTGGAAGCCCTCGCCGAACACCTCCACTACCAATGGCAGGGCTTCCTCTGGCTCAGCACCAATATGCGTCAGGAAATTTCCGCCCTCGTCATCCTGCTGCAACGCACCCGCCGCAAATGGCTGGATGCCCACGAACGCCAACACCTGCGCCAAAGCCTGCTTGAAACACGGGAACACGGCTGACGGCCGGACACGATGCCGTCTGAAACGCCTGCCGCTTCAGACGGCATCGGTCCGATAAACACCCTGACGGTTTTGCTATAATCTGCCGCAAAACCCCAAGGAAAAACCATGAACATTATCGATGCCATCATCAATTTGGCTAACAACCCTGTTGTCGGGGTCGAATCCCATTCTCAAAGCAACAATCGTGCCAATCAGGCAGGTGATGCTTTGGAAGAATATGTAAAAGACTTGTTTTCCGGCAGTTTCAACCTAAATGAAACCCAACGCATAGCCCGACACGCAAAAGTATTCTCATATTTGGGCAACAACTCCAACCCTCCTGATGCCATGTTGCGAAACGGGGATGCCATCGAAGTTAAGAAAATTGAAAGTAAAGATTCCGCACTGGCGCTGAATAGCAGCCACCCAAAATCAAAGCTCTCTGTTGATGACAGCATGCTTACAAAAGCCTGCAAAGATGCGGAAAAATGGGAAGAGAAAGACATTATCTATAATTGTCGGCGTCGTTGACAAAAAGAAAAACCTCAAACACTTGGCAATGGTTTACGGAATCGACTACTGCGCCGATGCCGAATGCTATTTGAAGATAAAAAATCAAATTAAGGAAGGAATCGGCAACATCGGCGGCATACAGTTTGCAGAAACCAAAGAGCTGGGCAGGGTCAACCGCATTGATCCGCTCAACATAACTTATCTGAGAGTACGGGGTATGTGGGGAATCGAAAATCCATGGTTTGTCTTCAACTATATTTACCAACGGAATATGGAAAAAAGTTTCAATTTCATGGCCATTATCAACGAAGACAAATGGAACAGTTTTAACAATACAGACAAGCTGCTTGCCATACAGGATTCCAAACTGGCCATTTCCGACATTAAAATTAAAAATCCCAACAACCCGGCGCGATTAAGAAATGCAAAACTCATCACCTACCACTTATAATCCTATGAAAATCATTAGTTTGTTTAGCGGTTGCGGCGGTTTGGATTTGGGTTTCGAAAAAGCGGGATTTGAAATCCCCGCCGCCAACGAATACGATAAAACCATTTGGGCAACCTTCAAGGCAAACCATCCAAAGACCCATTTGATAGAAGGCGATATACGCAAGATTAAAGAAGAAGATTTCCCTGAAGAAATCGACGGGATTATCGGCGGCCCACCCTGCCAGTCTTGGTCTGAAGCGGGAGCTTTGCGCGGCATCGACGATGCGCGCGGACAGTTGTTTTTCGACTACATCCGTATTTTGAAAAGCAAACAGCCAAAATTCTTTTTAGCGGAAAACGTCAGCGGAATGCTGGCAAACCGCCACAACGGAGCCGTACAAAACCTGCTGAAAATGTTTGACGGATGCGGATACGACGTAACCTTGACTATGGCCAACGCCAAAGACTACGGTGTAGCACAGGAACGCAAAAGGGTCTTCTACATCGGTTTCCGTAAAGACTTGGAAATAAAATTTTCTTTTCCAAAAGGTTCGACGGTCGAAGACAAAGACAAGATTACATTGAAAGACGTTATTTGGGATTTGCAGGACACAGCCGTACCTTCCGCCCCGCAAAACAAGACCAACCCCGACGCAGTCAACAACAACGAATATTTTACCGGCAGTTTTTCCCCTATTTTTATGAGCCGGAACCGAGTTAAAGCGTGGGATGAACAGGGTTTTACCGTCCAAGCTTCAGGCAGGCAGTGCCAACTGCACCCGCAAGCCCCAAAGATGGAAAAGCACGGGGCAAACGACTACCGTTTTGCTGCCGGCAAAGAAACACTATATCGGAGGATGACGGTACGCGAAGTCGCAAGAATCCAAGGCTTTCCCGACAACTTCAAATTCATCTATCAAAATGTCAACGACGCATACAAAATGATTGGCAACGCCGTCCCCGTCAACCTTGCCTACGAAATTGCAGCGGCAATTAAAAAAACCCTAGAAAGGTGAAACACCCTTCCTACAGGCATCTGCCTTGTCGTCATGCCCGAATAACGGTACTATTCGCAGTTAACGGTCTTTATGCCGTCTGAACGGCTTGGAGCGCGTTCGAACGGCTGCCCGCCTACCTTATCTTACCGAAAGAACAATATGATCAACGATATTCAAAAAACAGCCGAAGGCAAGATGCAGCGTTCGGTCGAAGTACTGAAAGAAAATCTGGCGAAAGTGCGTACCGGCCGCGCGCATACCGGCCTGCTCGACCAAGTGGAAGTCGAATACTGGGGCAGCATGGTCCCCGTCAGCCAGGTTGCCAACGTAACCCTTTTGGACGCGCGCACCATCGGCGTGAAACCGTTTGAGGGCAATATGGCGGCCAAAGTCGAGAAAGCCATCCGCGATTCAAACTTGGGACTGAACCCGGCAGCTGTCGGCGATTTGATCCGCGTGCCGATGCCCATGCTGACCGAGGAACGCCGCAAAAACCTGATTAAAGTCGTGCGCGGCGAGGCGGAAGAAGGACGCGTCTCTATCCGCAACGTGCGCCGCGATGCCAACGACCACATCAAAAAACTCCTCAAAGACAAAGAAATTTCCGAAGACGAGGCACGTCGCGGCGAAGAGGCGGTTCAAAAACTGACCGACAAGTACATTGCCGAAGCCGATAAGGTTTTGGCTGCCAAAGAAGAAGACCTGATGGCGGTTTAAATCTCACGGCGCGGCGTTCAGACGGCATTTGAACGCCGAACCGCGAAAGGCAGATATGAAGAGCAGCACGCAGACCATTTTGGAACACACCGCCATCCCGAGGCACATCGCCGTAATTATGGACGGCAACGGCCGTTGGGCGAAAAAACGTTTTCTCCCGCGTATAATGGGACACAAACGCGGCTTGGACGCGTTGGAAAATATGGTGAAGCATTGCGCCAAACTGGGCGTGCAATATCTGACCGTGTTTGCCTTTTCAACCGAAAACTGGCGTCGCCCCGAAGACGAAGTTTCGTTCCTGATGGGGCTGTTTTTACAGGCTTTGCAAAAACAGGTACGCCGCCTGCACGAAAACAATATGCGCCTGAAAATATTGGGCAGCCGCGAACGCTTTAATCGGCAGATTCTGCAAGGTATCGAAGAGGCGGAAGCCTTGACGGCAAATAATACCGGTCTGACCCTGAGCATTGCTGCGGATTACGGCGGCCGCTGGGATATTTTGCAGGCGGCAAACAAACTGATTGCCGAAGGCGTATCCGAGATTACGGAAGACACGCTGGCCAAACACTTGATGCTGGGCGACGCGCCGGAACCGGATTTGTTCATCCGCACGGGCGGAGAAACGCGCATCAGCAATTTCCTGCTCTGGCAGATGGCGTATGCAGAACTGTATTTCACCGACATCCTGTGGCCCGATTTCGACGAAACCGCCTTAGATGCCGCCGTCGCTTCGTTCCAAAAACGCGAACGGCGGTTCGGACGCACTTCCGAGCAACTGCCTATCGGACAGCAAAGGAACTGAATATGCTGAAACAACGGGTAATAACCGCTATGTGGCTGCTGCCGCTGATGCTGGGCATGCTGTTTTACGCGCCGCAATGGCTGTGGGCTGCATTTTGCGGGCTGATTGCCCTGACCGCCTTGTGGGAGTATGCCCGTATGGCCGGTTTGTGCAAAACCGAAACCAACCATTACCTCGCCGCAACCTTGGTTTTCGGCGTAGTTGCCTATGCGGGCGGCTGGATGCTGCCTAATTTGGTTTGGTATGTTGTTTTGGCATTTTGGCTCGCCGTTATGCCTTTGTGGTTGAGATTCAAATGGAGGCTCAACGGCGGTTGGCAGGTTTATGCCGTCGGCTGGCTTTTGCTCATGCCGTTTTGGTTCGCGCTCGTATCCCTGCGCCCGCATCCCGATGATGCCCTGCCGCTGCTCGCCGTGATGGGTTTGGTCTGGGTTGCCGACGTTTGCGCGTATTTCAGCGGCAAGGCGCTCGGCAAACACAAAATCGCACCGGCAATCAGCCCCGGCAAGAGCTGGGAAGGCGCAATCGGCGGTGCGGTTTGCGTGGCAGTGTACATGACTGCCGTACGAAGTGCCGGCTGGCTGGCATTCGATACAGGCTGGTTCGATACCGTGTTAATCGGTTTGGTGTTGACCGTTGTCAGCGTATGCGGCGACCTGTTGGAAAGCTGGCTCAAGCGCGCGGCAGGCATCAAAGACAGCAGCAACCTGCTGCCCGGACACGGCGGCGTGTTCGACCGTACCGACAGCCTGATTGCCGTTATCAGCGTCTATGCGGCGATAATGTCGGTTTTAAATTGATTCTATGCCGTCTGAAAACGCTTCAGACGGCATCCGGTATAAAGTTATCCTCATTATGACACCACAAGTCCTGACCATATTAGGCAGTACCGGCAGCATAGGCGAAAGCACGCTGGACGTTGTCTCCCGCCATCCCGAAAAATTCCGCGTATTCGCGCTGGCAGGGCATAAGCAGGTCGAGAAACTGGCGGCTCAATGTCAAACGTTCCGCCCCGAATATGCCGTCGTTGCCGATGCCGAACACGCCGCCCGGCTTGAAGCCCTGTTGAAACGCGACGGCACGGCGACTCAGGTTTTACACGGCGCGCAGGCATTGGTTGCCGTTGCGTCTGCCGACGAAGTCAGCGGCGTCATGTGCGCCATCGTCGGGGCGGCGGGGCTGCCTTCCGCGCTCGCAGCGGCGCAAAAAGGCAAAACCATTTATCTGGCAAACAAAGAAACGCTGGTGGTTTCCGGCGCGTTGTTTATGGAAACCGCCCGCGCAAACGGCGCGGCAGTGTTGCCCGTCGACAGCGAACACAACGCCATTTTCCAAGTTTTGCCGCGCGATTACACAGACCGTCTGAACGAACACGGCATCGATTCGATTATCCTGACCGCTTCCGGCGGCCCGTTTTTAACAACCGATTTAAGCACGTTCGACAGCATTACGCCCGAGCAGGCGGTCAAACACCCCAATTGGCGTATGGGGCGCAAAATCTCCGTCGATTCAGCCACTATGGCAAACAAGGGCTTGGAACTGATTGAAGCGCATTGGCTGTTCAACTGTCCGCCCGACAAACTCGAAGTCGTCATCCATCCCCAATCCGTGATACACAGTATGGTGCGCTACCGCGACGGCTCCGTGCTGGCGCAACTGGGCAATCCCGATATGCGAACGCCCATCGCCTATTGTTTGGGCTTGCCCGAGCGCATCGATTCGGGTGTCGGCAAACTCGATTTCGGCGCATTGTCCGCGCTGACCTTCCAAAAGCCCGACTTCGGCCGCTTCCCCTGCCTGAAGTTCGCCTATGAAACCATAAACGCAGGCGGAGCCGCGCCCTGCGTATTGAACGCCGCCAACGAAACCGCCGTCGCCGCCTTTTTGGACGGACAGATTAAGTTTACCGACATTGCCAAAACCGTCGCCCACTGTCTTGCACAAGACTTTTCAAACGGCATGGGCGATATAGAAGGACTGTTGGCGCAAGATGCCCGGACACGCGCACAAGCGCGGGCATTTATCGGCACACTGCGCTGATACCGTCCGAACACCGTTATCAAAGGAAAACCATTTGCAAACCCTTCTAGCTTTTATCTTCGCCATCCTGATTTTGGTCAGCCTGCACGAATTCGGACACTACATCGTCGCCAGGTTGTGCGGCGTCAAGGTTGTGCGTTTTTCCGTCGGCTTCGGCAAACCGTTTTTCACCCGAAAGCGCGGCGACACCGAATGGTGCCTCGCCCCGATTCCGTTGGGCGGCTACGTCAAAATGGTCGATACGCGCGAAGGCGAAGTATCAGAAGCCGATTTACCCTACGCTTTTGACAAACAACACCCCGCCAAGCGCATCGCCATCGTCGCCGCCGGTCCGCTGACCAACCTCGCACTGGCGGTTTTGCTGTACGGACTGAGCTTTTCCTTCGGCGTAACCGAACTGCGGCCCTATGTCGGCACAGTCGAACCCGACACCATTGCCGCCCGCACCGGCTTCCAAAGCGGCGACAAAATACAATCCGTCAACGGCGTTTCCGTCCAAGACTGGAGCAGCGCGCAAACCGAAATCGTCCTCAACCTCGAAGCCGGCAAAGTCGCCGTCGGCGTTCAGACGGCATCGGGCGCGCAAACCGTCCGCACCATCGATGCCGCAGGCACGCCGGAAGCCGGTAAAATCGCAAAAAACCAAGGCTACATCGGACTGATGCCCTTTAAAATCACAACCGTTGCCGGCGGCGTGGAAAAAGGCAGCCCCGCCGAAAAAGCAGGCCTGAAACCGGGCGACAGGCTGACTGCCGCCGACGGCAAACCCATCGCCTCATGGCAGGAATGGGCAAACCTGACCCGCCAAAGCCCGGGCAAAAAAATCACCCTGACCTACGAACGCGCCGGACAAACCCATACCGCCGACATCCGCCCCGATACTGTCGAACAGCCCGACCACACCCTGATCGGGCGCGTCGGCCTCCGTCCGCAGCCGGACAGGGCGTGGGACGCGCAAATCCGCCGCAGCTACCGTCCGTCTGTTGTCCGCGCATTCGGCATGGGCTGGGAAAAAACCGTTTCCCACTCGTGGACAACCCTCAAATTTTTCGGCAAACTAATCAGCGGCAACGCCTCTGTCAGCCATATTTCCGGGCCGCTGACCATTGCCGACATTGCCGGACAGTCCGCCGAACTCGGCTTGCAAAGTTATTTGGAATTTTTAGCGTTGGTCAGCATCAGCCTCGGCGTGCTGAACCTGCTGCCCGTCCCCGTTTTGGACGGCGGGCACCTCGTGTTTTATACTGTCGAATGGATACGCGGCAAACCTTTGGGCGAACGTGTCCAAAACATCGGTTTGCGCTTCGGGCTCGCCCTGATGATGCTGATGATGGCGGCCGCCTTCTTCAACGACGTTACCCGGCTGATCGGTTAGATTTTACGTTTCGGAATGCAGTCTGAAACCGCATTCCGCACCACAAGGAACTTACGATGAAACTGAAACAGATTGCCTCCGCACTGATGATGTTGGGCATATCGCCTTTGGCATTTGCCGACTTCACCATCCAAGACATCCGTGTCGAAGGCTTGCAGCGTACCGAGCCGAGCACCGTATTCAACTACCTGCCCGTCAAAGTCGGCGACACCTACAACGACACACACGGCAGTGCCATCATCAAAAGCCTGTACGCCACCGGTTTCTTTGACGACGTACGAGTCGAAACTGCGGACGGGCAGCTTCTGCTGACCGTTATCGAACGCCCCACCATCGGCTCGCTCAACATCACCGGCGCCAAAATGCTGCAAAACGACGCCATCAAGAAAAACCTCGAATCGTTCGGGCTGGCGCAGTCGCAATACTTTAATCAGGCGACACTCAACCAGGCAGTCGCCGGCCTGAAAGAAGAATACCTCGGGCGCGGCAAACTCAATATCCAAATCACGCCCAAAGTAACCAAACTCGCCCGCAACCGCGTCGACATCGACATCACGATTGACGAGGGCAAATCCGCCAAAATCACCGACATCGAATTTGAAGGCAACCAAGTCTATTCCGACCGCAAACTGATGCGGCAGATGTCGCTGACCGAAGGCGGCATTTGGACATGGCTGACACGAAGCGACCGGTTCGACCGCCAGAAATTCGCCCAAGACATGGAAAAAGTAACCGACTTCTACCAGAACAACGGCTACTTCGATTTCCGTATCCTCGATACCGACATCCAAACCAACGAAGACAAAACCAAGCAGACCATCAAAATCACCGTCCACGAAGGCGGACGTTTCCGCTGGGGCAAAGTGTCGATTGAAGGCGACACCAACGAAGTCCCCAAGGCCGAACTGGAAAAACTGCTGACCATGAAGCCCGGCAAATGGTACGAACGCCAGCAGATGACCGCCGTTTTGGGTGAGATTCAGAACCGCATGGGCTCGGCAGGCTACGCATACAGCGAAATCAGCGTACAGCCGCTGCCGAACGCCGGAACCAAAACCGTCGATTTCGTCCTGCACATCGAACCGGGCCGGAAAATCTACGTCAACGAAATCCACATCACCGGCAACAACAAAACCCGCGACGAAGTCGTCCGCCGCGAATTGCGCCAAATGGAATCCGCGCCTTACGACACCTCCAAGCTGCAACGTTCCAAAGAGCGCGTCGAGCTTTTGGGCTACTTCGACAACGTACAGTTTGATGCCGTCCCGCTTGCCGGCACGCCCGACAAAGTCGATTTGAACATGAGCCTGACCGAACGCTCCACCGGCTCGCTCGACTTGAGCGCGGGCTGGGTTCAGGATACCGGCTTGGTCATGTCCGCCGGCGTATCGCAGGACAACCTGTTCGGTACGGGCAAGTCGGCCGCCCTGCGCGCCTCGCGAAGCAAAACCACGCTCAACGGCTCGCTGTCGTTTACCGACCCGTACTTCACGGCAGACGGGGTCAGCCTGGGCTACGATATTTACGGAAAAGCCTTCGACCCGCGCAAAGCATCGACCAGCGTCAAACAATATAAAACCACCACCGCCGGCGGCGGCGTAAGGATGGGTATCCCCGTTACCGAATACGACCGCGTCAATTTCGGGCTGGCGGCGGAACACCTGACCGTCAACACCTACAACAAAGCACCCAAACGCTATGCCGACTTTATCAAACAATACGGCAAAACCGACGGCGCAGACGGCAGCTTCAAAGGCCTGCTGTACAAAGGCACCGTCGGCTGGGGGCGCAACAAGACCGACAGCGCCTTATGGCCGACGCGCGGCTACCTGACCGGCGTAAATGCCGAAATCGCCCTGCCCGGCAGCAAACTGCAATACTACTCCGCCACCCACAACCAAACCTGGTTCTTCCCCTTAAGCAAAACCTTCACGCTGATGCTCGGCGGCGAAGTCGGCATTGCGGGCGGCTACGGCAGAACCAAAGAAATCCCCTTCTTTGAAAACTTCTACGGCGGCGGCCTGGGTTCGGTGCGCGGCTACGAAAGCGGCACGCTCGGCCCGAAAGTGTATGACGAATACGGCGAAAAAATCAGCTACGGCGGCAACAAAAAAGCCAACGTCTCCGCCGAGCTGCTCTTCCCGATGCCCGGGGCGAAAGACGCACGCACCGTCCGCCTGAGCCTGTTTGCCGACGCAGGCAGCGTGTGGGACGGCAGAACCTATACCGCCGCCGAAAACGGTAACAACAAATCGGTTTACTCGGAAAACGCGCATAAATCCACCTTTACCAACGAATTGCGCTATTCCGCCGGCGGCGCGGTTACCTGGCTCTCGCCTTTGGGCCCGATGAAATTCAGCTACGCCTACCCGCTGAAGAAAAAACCGGAAGACGAAATCCAACGCTTCCAATTCCAGCTCGGCACGACGTTCTAATCCCGCAAATGCCGTCTGAAGCCCTTCAGACGGCATTTCGCGGCAACATCCGAAGGAGTTTTACCATGATCCGTTTGACCCGCGCGTTTGCCGCCACCCTGATCGGTTTATGCTGCACCACAGGCACGCACGCCGACACCTTCCAAAAAATCGGCTTTATCAACACCGAGCGCATCTACCTCGAATCCAAGCAGGCGCGCAACATCCAAAAAACGCTGGACGGCGAATTTTCCGCCCGTCAGGACGAATTGCAAAAACTGCAACGCGAAGGCTTGGATTTGGAAAGGCAGCTCGCCGGCGGCAAACTTAAGGACGCAAAAAAGGCGCAAGCCGAAGAAAAATGGCGCGGGCTGGTCGAAGCGTTCCGCAAAAAACAGGCGCAGTTTGAAGAAGACTACAACCTCCGCCGCAACGAAGAGTTTGCCTCCCTCCAGCAAAACGCCAACCGCGTCATCGTCAAAATCGCCAAACAGGAAGGTTACGATGTCATTTTGCAGGACGTGATTTACGTCAACACCCAATACGACGTTACCGACAGCGTCATTAAAGAAATGAACGCCCGCTGACCCTTTCAGACGGCATACCAAACAGGAAAACCATGATTCCGGCCACCTGCACCCTGTCCCAAATCACCGCGCGGCTCGGCGGCGAATGGCGCGGCGAGGACATTTCCGTTACCGCCGTGCGCCCGCTCGCAGACGCGCAGGCGGAACACATCAGCTTCCTCGCCAATCCGAAATACAAAGCCGAAGTCCACGACAGCAGCGCGGGCGCGATCATCGTTTCCGCCAAAGCAGCAGACGGATTTGAAGGGCGCAACCTGATTGTCGCCGACGATCCCTATCTCTATTTCGCCAAAGTCGCGCGCCTGTTTTCACCCGTCGTCAAAGCGCGCGGCGGCATCCATCCGACCGCCGTCGTCGAACCGGGCGCGACCGTTCCCGCAAGCTGTGAAATCGGCGCGAACGCCTACATCGGCGCGAACACCGTGCTCGGCGAAGGCTGCCGCATCTTGGCAAACGCCGTCGTCCAACACGATTGCAAACTGGGCGACGAAGTCGTCCTGCATCCCAACGCCGTCGTTTATTACGGCTGCACACTCGGCAGACACGTCGAAATCCACAGCGGCGCGGTCATCGGCGCGGACGGTTTCGGACTCGCCTTCGCCGGCGATTCGTGGTTCAAAATCCCGCAAACCGGCGCGGTAACGCTGGGCGACGACGTAGAAATCGGCTCGAACACCAACATCGACCGCGGCGCGATGAGCGACACCACCGTCGGCAACGGCACCAAAATCGACAACCAAGTCCAAATCGGACACAACTGCAAAATCGGTTCGCACACCGTCATCGCCGCCAAAACGGGCATCTCAGGCAGCGTAACCATAGGCAGCTACTGCATCATCGGCGGCGGAGTCGGCACGGTCGGACACATCGAAATCGCCGACAAAACCACCATCGGCGGCGGCACGTCCGTTACCCACAGCATTACCGAAAGCGGCAAACACATCGCCGGCATCTTCCCGATGTCCACCCATAAAGAATGGGCGCGCAACGCCGTTTACATCCACCGCTTAAGCGAAATGAACAAACGCCTCAAAACGCTGGAACAGCAGCTTTCAGACAGCAAAGACACGCAATAAATCCAAACCGACTTTATTCAAGGAATACGACAGACATGGACGTACAACTCCCCATCGAAGCCAAAGACATCCAAAAACTCATCCCCCACCGCTACCCGTTTCTCCAGCTCGACCGCATTACCGCCTTCGAGCCGATGAAAACCCTGACCGCCATCAAAAACGTAACCATAAACGAACCCCAATTCCAAGGCCATTTCCCCGACCTGCCCGTTATGCCCGGCGTACTCATCATCGAAGCGATGGCGCAGGCGTGCGGCACGTTGGCGATTTTGAGCGAAGGCGGGCGCAAGGAAAACGAATTTTTCTTCTTCGCCGGCATAGACGAAGCCCGTTTCAAACGCCAAGTCATCCCCGGCGACCAACTCGTCTTTGAAGTCGAACTCCTGACCAGCCGGCGCGGCATCGGCAAATTCAACGCCGTTGCCAAAGTGGACGGACAAGTCGCCGTCGAAGCCGTGATTATGTGCGCCAAACGCGTGGTTTGAGCGTTCGGAAAAAGGTCGTCTGAAAGTTTCAGACGACCTAAATAAAAAGAAAACCCACCGGTTTAGGTTTATTCAAACCCAGGGACACGGTGGGGATTAGTTTTATCTAACTATATCAAATATAGTTTGAAACGTCAATTTAAAAATAAAGAATCAAGGGTTAGCGTGAATTATAAGGAATGCTGTAGTATTTTTTCTGATTTCAGAATGGAACGGTATAAAAATGCCGTTAGGAAAGACAAAGCAGCTGAATTGTATTTATTGAATTTATCTTTATCAAGAGAACTTTTTCATGTTGTTTCTATATTTGAGATCGTTTTAAGAAACAAAATTGATATTTGCTTTCGGCAGGAGTTTAAAGACAGAAACCGGTTATATGATAGCATACAACCACAAACGAATCCTGCATTGAAATATCAAGGTTGCTTTTTAAGAAATGGTACGAAAGAATCTGCTGAATTAATCAAGGTTGCATTATCTAAAATACAAAATAATAGCGGAGGAAAGTTTGACCACAACCAATTGGTTGCAGGACTAGGATTCGGTTTTTGGCGGTATCTGTTTGCGGGAGGGAAAGATGCTCAATTTGATGCTGCAGGAAAAGTATTGATGAAAGTTTTTCCAAAAAAGCCCAAATCTACACCAAGTGTGCAATATAACCAAAAATGGATTTTTCGAGAACTTTCCAATATTAACAATTTCCGTAATCGTTTGGCACATCACGAACCGATTTGTTTTAGTTTTAAAGGTGCAATAAAAGATACCGGCTACGCTAGAAATATTTACCAATCTATTTTTGAACTGCTTAATTACATGGATGTAGATACTGCTTCAGTATTTAGCCATTTTAGCGATCAAGTGATTGCGGTCTGCGATGAAATCGACAAACTGTGATTTTCTATTATTTGTCTTAACAAGCAGCGGAGTATTCAAAACATGACCCTCATCCACCCGACCGCCGTCATCGACCCCAAAGCCGAACTCGACTCCGGCGTCAAAGTCGGCGCGTACACCGTCATCGGCCCCAACGTCCAAATCGGTGCGAATACAGAAATCGGTCCGCACGCCGTCATCAACGGCCACACCACCATCGGCGAAAACAACCGCATTTTCCAATTTGCCAGCCTCGGCGAAATTCCGCAGGACAAAAAATACCGCGACGAGCCGACCAAGCTGATTATCGGCAACGGCAACACCATCCGCGAATTCACCACCTTTAATTTAGGCACGGTAACCGGCATCGGCGAAACCCGTATCGGCGACGACAACTGGATTATGGCGTACTGCCACCTCGCGCACGACTGCGTGGTCGGCAACCACACCATTTTCGCCAACAACGCCTCGCTTGCCGGACACGTTACCGTCGGCGACTACGTCGTTTTGGGCGGCTACACGCTGGTCTTCCAATTCTGCCGCATCGGCGACTACGCCATGACCGCCTTCGCCGCAGGCGTACACAAAGACGTGCCGCCCTACTTTATGGCATCGGGCTACCGCGCCGAACCGGCCGGCCTAAACAGCGAAGGTATGCGCCGCAACGGTTTTACCGCAGAACAGATTTCCGCCGTCAAAGACGTATACAAAACCCTCTACCATCGCGGCATTCCGTTTGAAGAAGCCAAGGCGGACATTCTCCGCCGCGCCGAAACCCAAGCCGAGCTTGCCGTATTTCAAGACTTCTTCGCACAATCGACGCGCGGCATCATCCGCTGACCGCACCCTTTCAATGCCGTCTGAAACCCCGAAAGCGTTTCAGACGGCATCGGTTTTTTTTAAAGCGGTATGTTGTTTGATCGATGCATCATTTTGTATAGTGGTTTAAATTTAAATCAGGACAAGGCGACGAAGCCGCAGACAGTACAAGAAGTACGGCAAGGCGAGGCAACGCCGTACCGGTTTAAATTTAAACCACTATAGATTTCAAAAGTATGGCAGTCGGCAGCATTGATGATTTCTGCCGCCCGCCACATCCCCATTCGGACATTTCATTGTGACCTCCGCCTCTGCTTTTAAATAATTGCAAACAATTTCCGCAGCTTGAACCGGCCTGTCTTCGGTGAAAAAACCAAAAGTATTTTTCAAAAGAACATATTGTCTTATTGAATATTCTGTGCTGAAATTACCGGACACTACAAAAGTGGTGTTTTAAAAATAAAACAGACAAAGGAGAAAGCCATGCAAGTATTTTTAGACAATCTCAAAGCCTTTTTCGAAACCGTCAGCAGCTGGGTTTGGGGATCTGTTATGTTGATGCTGCTGGTCGGCACCGGCATTGTGCTGACCGTTATGCTGAAAGGCTTGCAGTTCACTATGTTGGGCTATGCGCTGAAACAGGCGTTTGTGCCGTCAAAGAAGTATGAAGGCGGCGCAGGCCACGAAGGCGATATTTCCCATTTTGCGGCGTTGATGACCGCGCTGTCCGCCACCATCGGTACGGGTAACATCGCCGGCGTGGCGACTGCAGTGGTAACCGGCGGCCCGGGCGCGGTATTTTGGATGTGGATGACCGCTATTTTCGGCATGGCCACCAAATACGGCGAAGGCGTGTTGGCGGTGAAATACCGCGTCAACAATTCCAAAGGCGAAATGTCCGGCGGCCCGATGTATTACATCGAAAAAGGCTTGGGCAAAAACTGGAAATGGATGGCCGTTGCATTTGCGCTGTTCGGCACATTCGCTTCCTTCGGTATCGGCAGCTCGGTGCAGTCCAACTCGGTTGCACAGGCTGTGCAAACCAGCTTCGGTATCGAACCTGCCTATACCGGCATTACGTTGACCGTTCTGACTGCCGTTGTCGTTTTAGGTGGTATTAAAGGCATCGCCAAAGCCGCTTCTTTCATCGTGCCTGCTATGGCGGTGTTTTATGTGTTGGGCGGTCTTTCCATTATCGTCATTAATTCCGATGCACTGATGCCTGCCGTCAAGCTGATTTTCTCCGATGCGTTCAGCGCGCAGGCCGTAGCAGGCGGCGCTATCGGTACGGTCATCCGCTACGGCGTGGCGCGCGGCGTGTTCTCCAATGAGGCGGGTATGGGTTCTGCGCCTATTGCCGCCGCAGCCGCGAAAACCGACCACCCCGTTCGTCAGGCTTTGGTTTCCATGACCGGTACTTTTTTGGACACCATTGTTGTCTGCTCGATTACCGGTATCGTGTTGGTCATGGGTCTGCTCGGCGCAGGCGGCGAGTTTGTGAAACCTGAATTGAGCGGCGCGGCGCTGACAACCGTCACTTTCCAAAAAATGCTGCCCGGCATCGGCGGCTGGATTGTGACCATCGGCCTGATTTTCTTTGCCTACTCAACCATTCTCGGCTGGTGTTATTACGGCGAGAAATGCGCGGTTTACGTCTTCGGCGAGAAGTTTGCCGCTTTGTACCGCGTCGGTTATGTTTCTTCCGTCATGCCGGGTACCGTGTTGAGCCTTGATTTGGTATGGCTGGCTTCGGATACATTCAACGGCTTGATGGCATTGCCCAACCTGACTGCGCTTTTGTTGATGGCGAAAGTCATCGTCAATGAAACACGCGACTTCAAACAAAAAATCACAAACGGCGAATTGCCGCATTAATATCCGAGACCGTCTGAATCCGAATATTCAGACGGCACGGCATATTAAGCCTGTTTTGAAAAAGCCGGAGGGGGAAACATGAAAGTGCTTGTTTTAGGTGCGGGTGTTGCCGGCGTATCCTCCGTGTGGTATCTGGCAGAGGCCGGACATGAAGTAACGGTCATCGACCGCACCGAGGGTGTGGCGATGGAAACCAGTTTTGCCAATGCAGGCCAGCTTTCTTACGGCTATACCACGCCTTGGGCTGCACCCGGTATTCCGACCAAAGCACTGAAACGGCTGTTTAAAAGCCATCCGCCTTTACTGTTCCGCCCTGACGGCGGCCTGTATCAAATCGAATGGCTGTGGCGGATGCTGCAAAACTGCACGGCAACGCGCTATCAAATCAATAAAGAGCGCATGGTCAGGATTTCCGAATACAGCCGTGAAATGTTCCGCCGTTTTGAAGCGCAAACCGACATGAATTTTGAGGGACGCAAAAAAGGGACGTTGCAGATTTTCCGCCAAACCGAAGAAGTCGAAGCGGCAAAACAAGACATTGCCGTTTTGGAACGCTACGGCGTGCCGTACCGCCGTCTGAAGCCCGAAGAATGCGCAGAATTCGAGCCTGCGCTGGCACGCGTTACCGCCAAAATTGTCGGCGGTCTGCACCTGCCTGCGGATGCGACCGGCGACTGCCGCCTCTTCACCGAAAACCTGTACAAATTGTGTCAAGAGAAGGGCGTACGGTTCTACTTCAACCAAACCATCAGCCGCATCGACCACAACGGGCTGCGCATCAAAGCCGTTGAAACCGAAACAGGGCGGTTTGAAACAGATGCCGTTGTCTGCGCGCTCGGCTGCTTCAGCAGGACTGTGTTGGCGCAGTTGGATCTCAATCTGCCCATTTATCCCGTCAAAGGCTATTCCTTGACCCTGCCGGTCACAAATTCCGACGGCGCACCGGTGTCCACTGTTTTAGATGAAAGCTACAAAGTCGCCATCACGCGTTTTGACAACAGAATCCGCGTCGGCGGAATGGCGGAATTGTCCGGCTACGAAACCAAACTGCCCGAAAAACGCCGCGAAACCTTGGCTTTGGTCGTCAACGACTTGTTCCCGGAAGGCGGCGATTTGAGCCAAGCATTGTCCTGGAGCGGCCTCAGGCCGATGACGCCCGACAGTACGCCGTTAATCGGGCGCACCCGCTTTGAAAACCTGTTTCTGAATACCGGGCACGGTACTTTGGGCTGGACCATGTCGCCGGGTTCGGCAAAATTGACCGCCGATATCGTGAGCGGCAAAGACACCGAAATCCGCAGCGACGATTTGAGCCTGTCGCGCTATCAAAAACTGTAAAGGCAATATTTAAATTTAAGGCCGTCTGAAACCCCGAAAGCGTTTCAGACGGCATTTGCGCTATAATTCAAACCATCAAATCATCTTATTTCTCAGGGCTTCATATGTTAGACAAATACTCCCCCGCCGAAATCGAATCCAAACACTATCAAAACTGGGAAAGCCAAGGCTATTTCCGGCCCGATATGGATTTGACCAAACCGTCTTTTTCCATCCAACTGCCGCCGCCCAACGTAACCGGCACGCTGCACATGGGTCATGCCTTCAACCAAACCATCATGGACGGCCTGACCCGCTACTACCGCATGAAAGGCTGCAACACCGCCTGGATTCCCGGTACCGACCACGCGGGCATCGCCACGCAAATCGTGGTCGAGCGTCAGCTTGCCGCGCAAAACGTGTCCCGTCATGACTTGGGCCGCGAAAAATTCTTGGAAAAAGTGTGGGAGTGGAAAGAAGTTTCCGGCGGCACGATTACCCAGCAAATGCGCCGCGTGGGCTGCTCCGCCGACTGGACGCGCGAGTATTTCACGATGGACGGCGTACGCGCCGAAACCGTGACCGAAGTGTTCGTGCGCCTGTATGAACAGGGCTTGATTTACCGCGGCAAACGCTTGGTGAACTGGGATCCCGTGCTTGGCACGGCGGTGTCGGATTTGGAAGTGGAAAGCATGGAAGAACAAGGCTCTATGTGGCACATGCGCTATCCGCTGGCCGACAATCCCACCGAAGCCGTTATCGTGGCGACCACCCGTCCTGAAACGTTGCTGGGCGACGCGGCCGTTGCCGTCAATCCAGAAGATGAACGTTACACCCACTTAATCGGCAAAGAATTAATCCTGCCGCTGACCGGTCGCACCATTCCGGTTATCGCCGACGAATACGTTGAAAAAGACTTCGGTACCGGTTGCGTGAAAATCACGCCTGCGCACGATTTCAACGATTACGAAGTCGGCAAACGCCACGACACGCGCCTGATTAACGTGTTCGACTTAGAAGCCAAAGTGCTGGCAAACGCCGAAGTGTTCAACTTCAAAGGCGAAGCGCAACCAGGCTTTTCCCTGCCTGAAAAATACGCAGGCTTGGACCGCTTTGCCGCGCGCAAACAAATGGTTGCCGATTTGCAGGAGCAAGGCTTCTTGGTCGAAATCAAACCGCACACGCTGATGACGCCGAAAGGCGACCGCACAGGTTCAGTGATTGAGCCGATGCTGACCAGCCAATGGTTTGTCGCCATGTCCGCCACACCGAACGGCGGCGAGCCTGACAACGAATTCAAAGGCTTGAGCCTTGCCGACAAAGCCAAAAAAGCCGTCGACAGCGGCGCAGTGCGCTTTATCCCTGAAAACTGGGTCAATACCTACAACCAATGGATGAACAACATCCAAGACTGGTGTATTTCGCGCCAACTGTGGTGGGGGCATCAAATCCCCGCGTGGTACGACGAAGCAGGTAATGTTTACGTCGCCCGCAATCAGGCTGAAGCCGAAAAACAAGCCGGCAAAACAGGTTTGACCCGCGAAGAAGACGTATTGGACACATGGTTCTCCTCCGCGCTCGTGCCGTTCTCCACGCTCGGCTGGCCGTCTGAAACCGACGAGCTCAAAGCCTTCCTGCCGTCCAACGTCTTGGTTACCGGATATGAAATCATCTTCTTCTGGGTGGCGCGCATGATTATGATGACCACCCACTTCACCGGCAAAGTACCGTTTAAAGCCGTGTACATCCACGGCATCGTGCGCGACCACGAAGGCAAAAAAATGTCCAAATCCGAAGGCAACGTCATCGACCCTGTGGATTTGATCGATGGTATCGGCTTGGACAAGCTGCTGATGAAACGTACGACCGGCCTGCGCAAACCCGAAACCGCGCCGAAAGTGGAAGAAGCCACGAAAAAACTCTTCCCCGAAGGTATCCCCAGCATGGGCGCGGACGCATTGCGCTTCACCATGGCGAGCTACGCCAGCTTGGGCCGTTCGGTTAACTTCGACTTCAAACGCGCCGAAGGCTACCGCAACTTCTGCAACAAAATCTGGAACGCCACCAACTTCGTCTTGATGAACACCGAAAACCAAGACTGCGGCTACGGCGCAACCGCTGCCGAACCGCGCGGCCATTCCTTCCCCGATATGTGGATCATAGGTCGTCTGAATCAGACCATCGAGCAGGTTACGCAAGCCTACGAAACCTACCGCTTTGATTTGGCGGCGGAAACCCTGTACAGCTTCGTATGGAACGATTATTGCGACTGGTATCTGGAACTCGCCAAAGTGCAGCTCCAAACCGGCTGCGCCAGCCGCCAGCGCGCCACACGCCATACCTTATTGCGCGTACTCGAAGCCGCCCTGCGCCTGCTGCACCCGATTATCCCGTTCATCACCGAAGAACTGTGGCAAACCGTCGCCCCCATGTGCGATGCCAAAACCGCCGACAGCATCATGCTCGCCCGCTTCCCCGAAACCGACGGCGGCGAGATTGTTCAGACGGCATTCGGGCAAATGACCGTGTTGCAGGATTTGATCGGCGCAGTCCGCAACCTGCGCGGCGAAACGGGCATCCAGCCCAACGTGAAAGCCCCGCTGTTTGTCGAAAGCGCGGACGACTTGGCGGACTACCTCAAATACCTGCCGATGATGACCCGCCTGACCGAAGCACGGCAAGTCGCCGCCCTGCCCGAAAGCGGAGACGCGCCCGTCGCCGTCTGCAACGGCGCGCGCCTGATGCTGAAAGTCGAAATCGACAAAGCCGCCGAAACCGCCCGTTTGAGCAAAGAAGCCGAGAAGCTGCAAAAAGCCTTGGACAAACTCAATGCCAAACTCTCCAAACCCGGCTACACCGAAAAAGCCCCGGCGCATCTGGTGGAAAAAGACAAAGCCGATTTGGCGGAATTGGAAGACAAAATGGCAAAAGTGCAAAATCAGTTGGCGAAGTTGAAAGACTGATTTGATTGAATAAACAAGGCCGTCTGAAAACCTGAAACCGGGGTTTTCAGACGGCCTCCTTTAAAAAAGGAAATAGATGAAACGCTTTATTCTGCCGGTGCTTTTATCCGCAACAACCGCCTTGGCTTCTCCGATTGTCGGTACATGGCATTGCATCGGCACTGATGAAAACATTCACAGTGATACAAAAGTCAAATATCTTCAGGACGGCAGCTTCCGTGGCGATGCTATACTCAAAATCGATGATGACGGCAATATCTTGGCATACCGTGTTGTCGGTGCAGGTAAATGGCGTTTTGCGAACAATGCCTTAACTCAAAGCCAAATCAAGTACGGTGAAGTTTCACGACAGCACAGCCCCGAAACGCTGGCGTGGTTAGAAAAGTCGGAGGATGGACGACTCTTGGAAAGCATGATGTACACCGGATTGGTCGCGCAGATGGACAAACCCGGAAAAGATGATGTGTATCAACTGGATAAATCAGGCAAATTAGTGTCCGAAGACGGAACTTCCCGTGAGGCATGTACGAAAGTGGAGTGAAAAGCAACTGTATTTTCCACCCCGTCGGGCAAAAATACCAAAACTCAAATCAAGCCGTCCGAATACCGTTTTCGGCGGTATCGTTTGCGGCAAAATAATCACGCATCCGGGCATTCAATATCGTCGGCAGTTTGCGCATACATGCCGTAACGGCAACCTTATACGGCTTACCCTTGTATGGCGGATTAACAAAAATCAGGACAAGGCGGCGGGCCGCAGGCAGTACGAATGGTACGGAACCGATCCGCCCGGTGCTTGGGCGCCTTAGGGAACCGTTCCCTTTGAGCCGGGGCGGGGCAACCCGTACCGGTTTTTGTTAATCCGCTATACAGCAGGCGTTGGTGGAAATCCCGAATAAGCGGTTCAAAACGTGTCGCTGCCGCGGCAGCCATATACAGTTGGCAACTGTCCGGTTGTGCCGATGGGTTGCCCTGCCGCTCCCTGAGCTACGCAACGGTTGTCTGCCTTGGGCGGGCGCGGGTGGCGGCCGGGCGGTTTGTCGCTATGATACGGAAGTTCCGATATACAAGGGCGGGCTTCAGCCCGCCAAATCCACCAACTCCGCCGAATCCACCGATTCCCGCCGCCGTCATTCCCGCATAAGCGGGAATCCAGACCTGTCGGTGCGGAAACTTATCGGATAAAATGGTTTCTTTAGATTTTTACGTCCTAGATTCCCGCCTGCGCGGGAATGACGGTTCGGGCACTCCTGACAGGGTGAATTCACAGGATAGCGATTCGTAGCAACTGCATCCAACCCCCCGAACAACTCCCCAAACAACGCTGCGCGCCCCGGGCGTTTGCCGTTTCCCTGCAAAATCTGAGATACAATGCAGTCTGAACATTTATCCGAATCCCAAACCCAATGGATACCGCACAAAAACAACGCTGGGCAATAACCCTATCCTACGACGGCAGCCGCTTTTACGGCTGGCAGAAACAGGCGGGCGGCGTACCGACCGTTCAGGCGGCATTGGAAACCGCACTCGCCCGAATCGCAGGAGAATCTGTCGCCACCACAGTTGCCGGCAGGACCGACACCGGCGTGCACGCTGCCGCCCAAGTCGTCCACTTTGACACAACTGCCGCCCGTCCCCAACAGGCATGGGTGCGCGGCGTAAACGCCCACCTGCCCGAAGGCATAGCCGTTTTGCACGCCCGACAGACCGCACCCGGATTTCACGCCCGCTTCGACGCATACGGACGGCACTACCGCTACCTGCTCGAATCCGCCCCCGTCCGTTCCCCCCTGCTCAAAAACAGGGCGGGCTGGACACACCTCAAACTCGACATCGAACCGATGCGCCGGGCTGCCACCTTATTGATCGGCGAACAAGACTTCTCCAGCTTCCGCGCCGCCGGGTGCCAGGCAAAATCCCCCGTCAAAACCATCTACCGCGCCGGGCTTACCCAAAGCGCAGGACTGATCCGCCTCGATTTGCACGGCAACGCCTTTTTGCACCACATGGTACGCAACATCATGGGCGCGCTCGTTTATGTCGGCAGCGGCAGGCTCAGCGTCGAAGGCTTCGCCGCACTGATTCAAGAACGCAGCCGCCTCAAAGCCCCACCGACCTTCATGCCCGACGGGCTTTACCTGACCGGCGTCGACTATCCCGGGGCATACGGCATCATCCGCCCCCAAATCCCCGAATGGCTTTAAAACATTCTTGTCGCGGAGATTTTGAAATCGGACAAACTGTCAGGCAATCTTTTTCAATGTTGACACTATAGCGGATTAACAAAAATCAGGACAAGGCGGCGGGCCGCAGACGGTACAAATAGTACGGAACCGGTTCGCCCGGTGCTTGGACGCCTTAGGGAACCGTTCCCTTTGGGCCGGGGCGGGGCAACGCCGTACCGGTTTTTGTTAATCCGCTATAACCCCCGGTTTGCAATGCCCTCCAATACCCTCCCGAGTAAGTGTTGTAAAAATGCAAATCTTAAAAATTTAAAATAACCATATGTTACAAAACAAAAAATACCCGTAATATCTCTATCCGCCCTTCAAAATGCACATCGGATTCCACACAAAAACAGGCAGAAGTTTGTTTTTTCAGACAGGAACATCTATAGTTTCAGACATGTAATCGCCGAGCCCCTCGGCGGTAAATGCAAAGCTAAGCGGCTCGGAAGGCCCGGCCCGCTTAAATTTCTTAACCAAAAAAGGAATACAGCAATGAAAAAATCCCTGATTGCCCTGACTTTGGCAGCCCTTCCTGTTGCAGCAATGGCTGACGTTACCCTGTACGGCACCATCAAAGCCGGCGTAGAAACTTCCCGCTCCGTAGCTCACCATGGAGCTCAGGCGGATCGCGTTAAAACCACTACCGAAATCGCTGATTTGGGTTCGAAAATCGGCTTTAAAGGTCAAGAAGACCTCGGCAACGGCCTGAAAGCCATTTGGCAGTTGGAACAAAAAGCCTACGTCAGCGGTACTGACACAGGCTGGGGCAACCGCCAATCCTTCATCGGTTTGAAAGGCGGCTTCGGTAAAGTGCGCGTCGGCCGTTTGAACAACATCCTGAAAGACACCGGCGGCTTCAATCCTTGGGAGGGTAAAAGCTACTATTCGGGTTTAAGCAACATTGCCCAACCCGAAGAACGCCACGTTTCCGTACGCTACGATTCTCCCGAATTTGCCGGCTTCAGCGGCAGCGTACAATACGTGCCTAACGACAATTCGGGCAAAAATCGCAGCGAATCTTACCATGCAGGCTTCAACTACAAAAACAGCGGCTTCTTCGTGCAATATGCCGGCTCCTATAAAAGACATAATTACACGACTGAGAAACACCAGGTTCACCGTTTGGTCGGCGGTTACGACCATGATGCCCTGTACGCTTCCGTAGCCGTACAGCAACAAGACGCGAAATTGACTTGGCGCGACGATAATTCGCACAACTCTCAAACCGAAGTTGCCGCTACCGCGGCATACCGCTTCGGCAACGTAACGCCCCGCGTTTCTTACGCCCACGGCTTCAAAGGTTCGGTTTATGATGCAGATCACGACAATACTTACGACCAAGTGGTTGTCGGTGCGGAATACGACTTCTCCAAACGCACTTCTGCCTTGGTTTCTGCCGGTTGGTTGCAAAAAGGCAAAGGCGCAGAAAAATTCGTAGCGACTGTCGGCGGTGTCGGTCTGCGCCACAAATTCTAATCTGCAAAGATCGGTATCAACAAAAAGCCTGTCGTCAGACAGGCTGTTTTCTGTTTTCTGTTTTCTGTTTTCTGTTTTCTGTTTTCTGTTTTCTGTTTTCTGTTTTCTGTTTTCTGTTTTCTGTTTTCTGTTTTCTGTTTTCTGTTTTCTGTTTTCTGTTTTCTGTTTTCTGTTTTCTGTTTTCTGTTTTCTGTTTTCCGTTTTCCGTTTTCCGTTTTCCGTTTTCTGTTTTTAGTCTTTTTTATTCAATGTCAAAATATGCCGTCATTCCCACGAAAGTGGGAATCTAGGACTCGGGACCGGAGAAACCGTTTTACCTGATAAGTTTCCGCACCGACAGACCTAGATTCCCGCCTGCGCGGGAATGACGAATCTATCCATACGGAAACCTGATCCCGTCATTCCCACGAAAGTGGGAATCTGGAACGCGAGATTGGAGCAAGCGTTTTATCCGATAAGTTTCCGCACCGACAGACCTAGATTCCCGCCTGCGCGGGAATGACGAATCTATCCATACGGAAACCTGATCCCGTCATTCCCACGAAAGTGGGAATCTGGAACGCGAGATTGGAGCAAGCGTTTTATCCGATAAGTTTCCGCACCGACAGACCTAGATTCCCGCCTGCGCGGGAATGACGAATCTATCCATACGGAAACCTGATCCCGTCATTCCCACGAAAGTGGGAATCTGGAACGCGAGATTGGAGCAAGCGTTTTATCCGATAAGTTTCCGCACCGACAGACCTAGATTCCCGCCTGCGCGGGAATGACGATTCGAAGCAACTGTAGGTCGGATAGGTTTGCCTGATTGACGGCAAAGATAACAAATGCCGTCTGAAACCCGTTTCAGACGGCATTTTCTGCGCCTAGTCGTGGATAAAACTTACCCCGTGAAGCTGCGACTGCATAATCGCCGCCTTCATCGCCGACAACGCCTTCGGACGGACAAAATTACGGCGATACGCCAATACGACCCGCCGGCTTGGCGGCGTACCTTCAAACGGAATAATGCTGAACAGCATATGATCGTTCTCGGTCAGCGCGGTTGCCGGCAACACGCTGATTGCCAAACCGCTGGCGACCATATGGCGGATTGTATTGATCGAGCTGCCCTGCAATGTATTGGTCAGCCCCTGTATGCGCTGTTTCGCCGCCAATTCGGAACAGCTTGAGAGTACCTGATCCCGCATACAGTTGCCTTCCGTCAGCAGCAAAACCTGCTCCTCACCCAGCATCCGGGGCGAAACGGCATCCAGTTCCTCAAATGAATGCCCTTTCGGGACAATCACGAAAAACGGTTCGTCATACAAGGGTTCGGTAACAATGCCCGGCTCTTGAAACGGTTCGGCAACGATAATCGCGTCAACGTCCCCGCGTTTGAGCGACTCGGTCAAAGTATGCGTGTAATTCTCTTCCAACATCAAAGGCATTTTCGGTGCAGTACGGCGCAAAGAGACAATCAGTTTCGGCAGCAGGTATGGCGCAACCGTAAAAATCAGCCCGAGTTTGAACGCACCCTCCAGCTCGTTTTGTTCTTCATTTGCCAAATGCCTGATAAGCTCCGCCTCTTTCAATACCTTACGCGCCTGTGCAACGATACGTTCCCCCGCCTCGGTCGTAATAATATCGTTGCTGCTCCGGTCAAACAAAGAGACGGCAAGCTCTTCTTCCAATTTCTTAATGGCAATAGACAAAGTGGGCTGGCTGACAAAACAACGCCGCGCCGCCCGGCCGAAATGACGTTCTTGGGCGACTGCGACGATGTACCGCAATTCGGTTAAGGTCATGTCCTATACCTTTTTCTGTTCCGGCAAAGTGATGTTCAACTCAAGCACATCCATACCATCCTGCTTTTCTTGGGAAATACGGATATTGTCTAATGAAACATTCACATATTTGGACAGGACTTCCATCAACTCTTTACGTAAAGTCGGCAGGTAATCCGGAGTCTGACCTTCTTGGGCGCGCTCTTGGGCAATGATGATTTGAAGGCGGTCGCGGGCAACGGTTGCCGTTTTCTGCTTTCTACCGAATAAAAGTTCGATCAATGACATACCTTATCCTCCGAACAGACGTTTGAAGAAGCTTTTTTTCTCAGCTTCCAAGAAACGCATTTCACGGTTTTCGCCCAAAAGACGGGCAATAACGTCCTTATATGCCTCGGAAGCCGCTACGCTGTCCTGATGGATGACCGGTTCTCCGGAATTGGATGCCTGCAAGACGTTTTGGGATTCGGGAATCACACCCAGCAAAGGAATACGCAGAATATCGCAAATATCCTGTACAGACAGCATTTCGCCTTTTGCCACACGTTCGGGAGAATAACGCGTAATTAACAGATGTTCTTTAACCGAACCGCCTTGCTCCGCCTTACGGGATTTGCTTTGCAAAATGCCCAAAATCCTGTCGGAGTCACGCACACTGGAAACCTCAGGATTGGTCGTTACAATGGCTTCATCAGCAAAATACAACGCCATCAATGCACCCTGCTCAATACCAGCAGGAGAGTCGCAAATAATATACTCAAAGCCCATTTTCTTGCCGGACAGCTCCTGCATCACTTTTTCTACGCCCTCGCGTGTCAAAGCGTCTTTATCCCGAGTCTGGGAAGCCGGCAAAATAAACAGGTTTTCACAATTTTTATCTTTAATCAAAGCCTGGTTGAGCGTCGCCTCACCCTGAATGACATTGATCAGGTCATAAACGACACGACGCTCGCAACCCATAATGAGGTCGAGGTTGCGCAAACCCACATCAAAATCAATTACCGCAGTTTTATATCCGCGTAATGCCAAACCTGTTGCAATACTTGCACTGGTAGTCGTTTTACCGACACCGCCCTTGCCTGAAGTTACTACAATAATTTTTGCCACAATATTTCCTTTTTAAAATATCAAACAATTACTCTGAGCCAATTGCACTGATAACCAATCGGTTATCCTGCAACAATATCTGTACCGGCTGCTTGTGCAGATGGTCCGGCAAATCCTGTTCAAAATTACGGTAAATCCCCGCGACAGAAACCAACTCCGCCTGCATGGAGTGGATAAATATGCGGGCAGAAGTATCACCTTTGGCGCCGGCCAAAGCACGCCCTCTCATCGGCGCATAAATATGCATATTGCCATCTGCAATCAATTCCGCCCCCTGGTTGACCGCCCCCGTAACAATCAAATCGCCATCTTCGGCATAAACCTGCTGACCGGTACGGACAGGGGATGTAATCAATACTGTTTTCCTTGCTTTCTGACCATCCTCCGTTTTCTGCACCTCAACCTGACCCAGTTCTTTAACATTTTCCGAATGAGACAGACAAAACAGCAAATGATACTTCATAGCCACAGCAGCCCAACGTTCATTAGAATGCTTCAGACCCAAAATTTGCATACCATGCCTTGAAAACAACGAAACCAATGCAGCAAGATCCAAAGACTCGGGATAATCAAATTCTTGAACATCCAGAACAAATGGAACAACACCAGACTCTTGAAACTTCTTGCCCAATTTGACCAGCACATCTTCCAAATCAAACAAGTCTGATGTATGCAAAGATATAGACAATACGTCCATCTTTGTCGACTTTATATCGAAGGCATTCATTATATAAACCATCATAGAATTTTTTAATGATGTAAGTTTACCGCGCAAACCTTAGCTATTCAATTAATATTTTAAACATAATAGCCAATACCATATTATCTATCAGATATTGCAAAAATAACGCCACCTGCTTTTCGGCAGATGGCGTTATATGACTAAAATTACTCAGCAGCCGGTTTGTCAACCAATTCAACCAGTGCCAGAGGTGCATTATCACCTTTACGGAATCCGTATTTCAACACTCGAACATAACCACCGTTACGAGCAGTAAAACGAGGACCCAAATCGCCAAACAGTTTTACTACAACATCACGGTCGCGAGTACGGTCAAATGCCAAACGGCGGCTTGCCAATGACGGCTTTTTACCCAATGTAATCAACGGCTCTACTACACGGCGCAATTCCTTGGCCTTAGGCAGAGTTGTTACAATAGTTTCGTGAGTCAATAATGAATTCGCCATATTACGCAGCATTGCAGCACGATGACTGCTGGTACGGTTTAATTTGCGATTGCCATTACGATGACGCATATCAATTATCCTTTAATTCTTCATTAAGGCTTTTCCAAGCCTACAGGTGGCCATGCTTCCAACTTAGAACCCAGTGTCAAACCTTTAGATGCCAATACTTCCTTAATCTCATTCAAAGATTTACGTCCCAAATTCGGCGTTTTAAGAAGCTCGGTTTCAGTGCGTTGAATCAAATCGCCAATATAATAAATATCCTCAGCTTTCAAACAATTAGCTGAACGTACTGTCAATTCCAGATCATCCACCGGATGCAAAAGAACAGGGTCGATAGGAGGTGATTTTTCTTCAACCTCCTCCACAGGAGTACCCTGCAAATCAGCAAAAATAGACATCTGATCAATCAAAATACGTGCCGCACTGCGTACAGCTTCCTCAGGATCAATAGAACCGTCGGTTTCGATATCCAAAACCAATTTATCAAGATCCGTCCGCTGCTCTACACGTGCAGGTTCAACCTCAAAGCTAACACGGCTGATGGGCGAAAAGCTCGCATCCAACTGGATTGCACCAATCTGACGGTTCTCATCACGAACTACCTGACGACCTGAAACAGATTGATAACCACGACCTTGCTCTACTTTAATTTCCATTTCAATTTGACCGTTATCAGCCAAATGACAAATGACATGACCAGGATTCAGAATTTCTACATCATGCGGCAACTCAATATCACCGGCAGATACGACACCTGAACCTGATTTCTTCAACACAAGTTGAACTTGGCTACGACCATGGAGTTTAAACACAATACCTTTAATATTCAGCAAAATGTCAACAACATCTTCCTGAACACCACCAACAGTAGAATATTCGTGCAATACACCGGCAATAGCTACTTCAGTAGGAGCAAAACCATTCATGGATGACAGTAAGATACGGCGCAAAGCATTACCTAAGGTATGACCGAAACCACGTTCAAATGGCTGCATAGATACTTTTGCACGAGTTGCAGAAAAAGTATTTACATCAATTTGACGAGGTTTCAAAAATTCGGTTGTGCTATTCTGCATTTAACTGTCCCTCACTGAGCTAGCATTATTTAGAGTAGAACTCTACCACCAGCTGTTCATTAATATCACCGGTCAATTCAGAGCGATCCGGCATGTTTTTGAACACACCCTCAAGTTTATCTGCATCTACAGAAACCCAACCCGGCAAGCCGATTTGAGTTGCCAAACCCAATGCTTCTTGAATACGTACCTGTTTTTTGGCTTTTTCACGAACTGAGACAACATCACCAGCTTTCACTTGGAAAGAAGGAATATTGACAACTTGTCCATTTACAACTATAGCCTTATGAGAAACAAGCTGTCTTGCTTCAGCTCGGGTAGAACCGAAACCCATACGATAAACGACATTATCCAAACGAGATTCCAGCAACTGCAACAGCAACTCGCCGGTAGAACCTTTACGGCGATCAGCTTCTGCGAAATAACGACGGAACTGACGTTCTAATACGCCATAAATACGGCGGATTTTTTGTTTTTCACGCAACTGCAAACCATAGTCTGACAAACGCGGTTTTTTTGCACCATGCTGACCGGGAGCGGAATCAATTTTACATTTAGAATCCAAAGAGCGGCGCGCACTCTTCAAAAACAAATCCGTACCTTCGCGACGTGCCAACTTACATTTAGGGCCAATATAACGTGCCATGTTTCAAATCACTCCAATATTAAATACGACGTTTTTTAGGCGGACGGCAACCGTTATGAGGCAACGGGGTAACGTCAGTAATGCTGGTAATCTTGAAACCAAGAGCATTCAAAGCACGTACAGAGGATTCGCGACCTGGACCTGGACCTTTAATACGAACCTCTAAATTTTTAACGCCATACTCTTGGGCAACTTTACCAGCTGCTTCTGCTGCAACTTGTGCTGCAAATGGTGTACTTTTACGAGAACCTTTAAAACCAGCGCCGCCAGAGGTAGCCCAAGACAACGCATTGCCTTGACGGTCAGTGATTGTAATGATGGTATTGTTGAAAGATGCATGAACGTGCACAATACCCTCACTCACGGTTTTACGTACTTTTTTACGTACACGTGAAGCTGTGTTTGCTTTAGCCATTAATAAAATTCCTTAAAATTTATTTCTTACCAGCAATCGCTTTACGCGGACCTTTGCGAGTACGCGCATTTGTACGAGTGCGTTGACCGCGGCATGGTAAGCCGCGACGATGACGGAAGCCACGATAGCAGCCCATGTCCATCAATCGTTTGATACTCATAGTTACTTCACGACGCAAATCACCTTCTACTTCATACTTGGCAACTTGATCACGCAAAGCATCTAATTGAGTCTCGTCCAAATCTTTTGCTTTAGTATCAGGCGCAATATTTGCAGCCTCACAAATCAATTTAGCACGAGTAGCACCAATACCGTAAATAGCCTGAAGACCAATTACGATGTGTGCGTTATTAGGGATATTTACCCCTGCAATACGAGCCATGTTTTTTCCTTTTTAGAGCAAATTTTGTCACTATATCACAGAATCACATTAAAAGAAATATTCCATTAACCTTGACGCTGTTTGTGACGGGGATCAGTACAAATCACACGAACTACACGATTTCGACGAATAATCTTGCAATTTCGGCAAATTTTCTTAACAGATGGTTGTACACGCATTTTATTTTCCTTTTATTGGTTTATCTTGCTCTGAAAACGATTCGAGCCCTAGTTAAATCATAAGGTGTCAGCTCTACTGTGACCTTATCTCCCGGAGAAATACGAATGTAATGCATCCGCATCTTCCCAGAAATATGACCCAATACAATATGGTCATTCTCAAGTTTTACTTTAAATGTTGCGTTAGGTAAAGTTTCAAGAATTTCACCTTGCATTTGGATAGTATCTTCTTTCGCCATAATTCTATTTCCGAGAAAATGATTTCATTTCTGAACGAGTCATTAACTTATCATACTGTTGAGTAAGCCTATACGAATTTATTTGTGTACTAAAATCCATCGTTACAACAACTAGAATCAACAAAGACGTGCCACCCAAATAAAAAGGTACATTTAAAACCGTAGTTAAGAACTCTGGAATTAAACAAATAGTTGTAATATAAAGAGCTCCAAACAATGTCAAACGTAATACAACTTTTTCTAAATACCTAGAGGTCTGCTCACCAGGTCTAATCCCAGGAACAAAAGCACCACTCTTTTTTAAATTCTCTGCCATTTCTTTAGGACTAAAAACCAAAGCCGTATAAAAATAACAAAAGAAAATAACTGTCGCTGCAAATAAAGCCATATACAGCAATTGACCGTGTTGTAACAATCCAGCTATTTTGTGCAAAACACTATTTGTATCAGCCGAACCAAACCAACCTAAAAGAGTAGATGGAAATAGAATAATACTGGAAGCAAAAATTGGGGGAATAACACCAGCCATATTCAACTTGAAAGGCATATGCGTATTTTGACTACCCACCCTACCATTAAACTGGCGTTTTGCATAATGAATAGGAATCTTCCGCTGTGCACTTTCAAAGTATACAACCAAATAAATTAATAATAAGGCACCAAATACAATAAGCAACGCCGTAAGCATGCTCATAGAACCTTGGTTCGTCAGTGTAACCAGCTTTGCAATACCCGAAGGAATACCTGAAGCAATACCTGCCGTAATGATTAAAGAAATACCGTTCCCGATACCCCTTTCAGTAATTTGCTCCCCAAGCCACATAAGAAACATGGTTCCCGTTACCAAAGAAACTACCGTGGAAACATGAAACTCAAATGAACTTGTTACAACAATTCCTTGCTGAAATACGAAAGATGCAACACCTAGACTTTGAAGAATTGCTAACAAAACAGTACCATACCTAGTATATTTCGTAATTACCTTTCTACCAGCCTCCCCTTCTTTTTTTAAAGCCTTCAATGATGGCAAAATTTCAGAAGCGAGCTGTACAATAATAGAAGCTGAAATATATGGCATAATTCCTATTGCAAATATACTAAAGCGCTCTAACGACCCACCGGAAAACATATTCAATATTCCCAGGATGCCGTTTCCAGCGCTTTCGTATAATTTAGCTAAAGCAACAGCATCAACCCCAGGTACGGGTATATGGGCACCAATTCGAAAAACAATCAATGCTCCAAATAGAAACAAAAGACGTTTCTTAAGATCTCCAAACTTGGATGAACCTGATGACGTTTGTTGATTAGCCACAATATTAAACCTTACATTTCAATCTTACCACCAACATCCTCGATAGCAGCTCTCGCACCTTTGGTAACTTTAATACCCTTCAAAGCAACTGCCTTAGAAATTTCACCAGAAGCAATAACTTTAACATTAGAGACTGTAGATGCAATCAGACCTGCTTGCTTTAAGACTAAAATATCAATCTCATTAACAGCAATTGATTCCAGTTCACTTAAACGAAGCTGTGCATTAGCTGATACTGTTAAAGATTTAAAACCTCTTTTAGGGAGGCGTCGTTGCAAGGGCATTTGACCACCCTCGAAACCCACCTTATGAAACCCACCAGACCGGCTCTTTTGACCTTTATGACCACGACCACCCGTTTTGCCAAGACCACTACCAATACCGCGTCCAACACGACGACCAGCATGCGTAGCACCAACAGCAGGTTGAATTGTATTCAAAAACATATCAAGACTCCACTTTCAACAAGTAGCTGATTTTATTAATCATACCACGGTTTTCAGAGGTATCTAAAACCTCTACCGTATGCTCGCGACGACACAAACCTAAACCGCGTGCACATGCACGATGAGATTCAATTGTACCAATCAGGCTTTTAACCAATGTAACCCTAATCTTTTTTTGTTCAGCCATGGTTAACTCCCAAAATGTCTTCCACTGTCAAGCCACGTTTGGCTGCGATATCAGCAGGAGTATGCAACTTAGACAAACCATCTAATGTTGCACGTACGATATTATATGGGTTAGTAGATCCGTGCACTTTGGCGGAAATATTATGAATGCCCATAGCATCAAAAACCAAACGCATAGGTCCACCGGCTTTTACGCCACTACCCTCTTTAGCAGGCTGCATAAATACTTTAGTAGCACCATGTCGACCAATAACCTCATGATGGATCGTACCATTTTTTAATGGTACCTTAATCATAGAGCGTCGTGCTTGATCCATCGCCTTTTGGACTGCAACAGGCACTTCTTTTGACTTACCTTTACCCATACCAATACGACCATCTCCATCACCAACAACAGTTAGCGCAGAGAAAGCCATAATGCGACCACCTTTAACTACTTTGGTTACACGGTTAACTGCGACCATCTTTTCAATCAGACCGTCACCGCGTTCTTCAATTTCATGTTTTGCCATCTGAAAGTCTCCAAATATTTAGAAGCTTAAACCATTTTCACGAGCAGCTTCAGCCAAAGCCTTCACACGACCGTGATATTGGAAACCTGAACGATCAAAAGCAACCTTTTCTACACCTGCTGCTTTAGCCTTCTCAGCAATACGTTTACCAACTATTGCAGCTGCTTCAACATTGCTTCCAGATTTCAGACTACCGCGCACCTCAGCTTCCAATGTAGAGGCTTGAGCCAATACTTTATCACCTTCAGCACTAATTACTTGAGCATAAATATGATTATTGCTTCGGAACACACATAATCTTACCATTTTCAAGTCCGCAATACGAGCACGGGTTTTGCGTGCACGACGGAGTCGGGTTGTATGTTTATCCATTAGTGAACCTCAATTATTTTTTCTTGGCTTCTTTCATTACCACTACTTCGCCTACATAGCGAACACCTTTACCTTTATAAGGCTCAGGAGCACGGAACGCACGAATCTCAGAAGCAACTTGACCAACAACTTGTTTATCCGAGCCAGTTAAAACAATCTCTGTTTGGCTAGGAGTTTGAACGGAGACACCTTCAGGCATTTCATATACGATCGGATGAGAAAAACCCAAAGACAGATTCAAGATTTTACCTTGTGCTTGAGCACGATAACCCACGCCTATCAATTGTAATTTCTTCTCAAAACCTTCTGAAACACCTTTAACCATATTGCTGACTAATGCGCGAGCAGTACCAGACATTGCATTTGCTTGTTTACTGCTATTATTCGCAACAAAAGTCAATTTGCCATCATTAAATTCAATGGCTACATCAGAATGCAAAGGAAAAGACAATTCACCGTTCTTACCCTTAATAACCAATGCCTCTGTTCCAAATTTTACTTCTACACCAGCGGGAACCGTCACTGGGTTTTTTGCGACACGTGACATTTCTTTTCCTCCACTAGGCTACAATGCATAACAACTCACCACCAACACCTTGAGAACGTGCTTTACGATCAGTCATTACACCTTTAGAAGTACTAACGATAGCAATACCCAAGCCATTCATAACACTTGGAATCTCACTAGACGCTTTATAAATACGCAAACCGGGGCGAGATACACGCTTGATTTGTTCAATTACAGGACGACCTGCATAGTATTTTAATTGAATTTCCAATATAGACTTTACGTCAGATGAAACTGCGAAGTCCTCAATATATCCTTCTTCTTTCAATACCTTTGCAATAGCACACTTTAATTTTGAAGAAGGCATTGCAACTGCTGCTTTATTAGCACGTTGCGCATTGCGGATACGAGTCAACATATCGGAAATAGGATCATGCATACTCATTCTTAATTACTCCTATTACCAGCTGGCTTTAACAACACCCGGAATTTCGCCACGCATGGCGATTTCACGGATTTTAATACGACCCAAACCAAATTTACGGAAAGTACCACGAGGGCGACCTGTCAAAGCACAACGACGACGTTGACGCACAGGTGCCGCATTACGAGGAATGGATTGAAACCTCAAACGAGCCTCAAAACGCTCTTCCTCAGTTGCATTCGAATCATTGATTACCGCTTTAATTGCCGCGCGTTTAGCCGCATATTTTTTAGCCAAAGCTTGACGTTTCAGATCACGATTAATAAGTGCTTTCTTAGCCATGATTATCCTTTGAACGGAAATTTAAACAATGACAATAAAGCTTTCGCTTCCTCATCGGTTTTTGCTGTAGTAGTAATAGTAATATTCAAACCACGCAAAGCATCAATTTTATCGTATTCAATTTCCGGGAAAATAATTTGCTCACGAACACCCATATTGTAATTGCCACGGCCATCAAATGATTTACCGCTCACACCACGGAAGTCACGTACGCGAGGTAATGCAATAGTAATCAAACGATCCAAGAATTCAAACATTTGATCACGACGCAATGTTACTTTGCAACCAACCGGATAGTTATCACGGATTTTAAAACCTGCGATAGATTTACGGGCAACAGTAACAACCGGTCTTTGACCGGCAATTCTCTCTAAATCGGAAACAGCATGTTCCATAACTTTTTTGTCAGCAACAGCCTCACCCACACCCATATTCAAGGTGATTTTTTCAATACGCGGGACTTCCATTACTGATTTGTAACCAAATTGTTTAACCAATTCAGGAACAACTGTCTCTTTATAAAACTCTCTCAACCGAGCCATGTTATCTCCTTATGCTCCAATGATAGAGCCATTTGATTTGAAGAAACGAACGCGTTTAACTTTGCCTTCATTTTCAATCAGCTTAATACCAACACGGTCCGCTTTATTAGTTTCCGGATTCAGGATTGCGATATTAGAAATATCCAAAGGCATTTCTTTAGTAATAATACCGCCCTTAATGCCACGCATTGGATTAGGTTTTTGATGGCGTTTTACAACATTAACGCCCTCAACAACAACTTTACCACCCAACACTCGAACTACTTGACCCTGCTTACCTTTATCCTTACCAGCAATTACTACAACCCTATCGCCTTTAATGATTTTATTCATCGTGCTATTCCTTATAATACTTCAGGTGCCAATGAAACGATTTTCATAAATCGCTCAGTACGCAATTCACGGGTTACCGGACCAAAGATACGAGTACCCAAAGGTTCAAGTTTATTATTCAGCAACACGGCGGCATTGTTATCGAATTTAATTAACGCACCATCAGGACGACGCACACCCTTAGCAGTACGAACAACTACCGCATTATATACATCGCCTTTTTTGACACGGCCACGCGGAACCGCATCTTTAACTGCCACTTTAATAATATCGCCAACAGAAGCGTAGCGACGCTTAGATCCGCCCAATACCTTGATACACATTACGCGACGCGCACCAGAGTTATCAGCCACATCTAAGATGGTCTGCATTTGAATCATATTATTACCTTTAAATTAACCAACTTAATTTACCACTTTCAGATAACTTACAGCAAAGCCGCTGCTTATTAAATGAAACCTTGCGGTTCAAGTAAACCAGTCTTGGATCCCGAAAGGGAAGAAACTTCCAGAAGAAACTGGAAGACAGGAAACGAAGTTTACACGCAAATTAAATTTGCTGCAATACTTCGTTTCCCATTCCAAGCACGTTGCTTTAATTCTTAAATAGAACGTGCTTTCTCAACCAACTCACTGACAACCCAAGATTTAGTTTTTGACAATGGACGGGATTCCGATATAACAACCACATCACCAATTCCATATTGATTATTTTCATCATGGGCATGGATTTTAGTAGATAATCGAATAATCTTACCATACAGCGAATGTTTTACTTTACGCTCAACCAATACTGTTACGGTTTTATCCATTTTGTCGCTTACTACTTTGCCTTGCAAAGTACGAACATTTTTAGTTTCGCTCATTACTTAGCACCTTTTTCAGTTAAAACGGTTTTAATACGAGCAATATCGCGACGTACACGTTTCAATTCACTTGGTTTGCCTAATTGACCGGTAGCGTTTTGCATACGTAAGCCAAACTGAGCTTTCAACAAGTCCAACAAATCTGCATTCAACTGCTCAACGGATTTGTCTTTCAATTCATTTGCTTTCATTATTGACCCACCTGTCTTACTACAAAGGTTGTAGGAATAGGCAATTTGGCAGCAGCCAACTCGAATGCTTCACGAGCCAGTTCCTCTGGAACGCCATCCATTTCATACAACACTTTACCTGGTTTAATTTCGGCAATGTAATATTCCACGTTACCTTTACCGCCACCCATACGAACTTGAATAGGCTTTTCAGTAATCGGTTTGTCAGGGAATACACGAATCCAAATACGACCACCACGTTTGATGTGACGGGTCATTGCACGACGAGCAGCTTCGATTTGACGGGCAGTCAAACGACCACGACCTACGGCTTTCAAGCCGAACTCACCGAAACTTACCTTATTACCGCGAGTAGCGATGCCGGTATTGCGACCCTTTTGTTGCTTACGGTATTTCAGTCTAGTTGGCTGCAGCATTACGTCTACCTGCCTTTCTTTGTTTACTCTCATGTTCAGGTTTGGAAGATTTAATATTGCCTTCCGTATAAACCCAAACTTTCAGACCCAATACACCATATGTGGTGTGCGCTTCGCTGGTTGCATAATCTACATTTGCACGTAAAGTATGCAGTGGCACGCGACCTTCACGATACCATTCGCTACGGGCAATATCCGCACCATTCAGACGGCCTGAAGTCATAATCTTAATGCCTTTAGCACCAGAACGCATTGCATTTTGCATTGCTCGTTTCATAGCACGACGGAATTGAACGCGTTTTTCCAACTGCTGGGCGATACCGTCAGCAATAATTTGAGCATCCAACTCAGGACGGCGAATCTCTTCAATATTTACATGAATAGGTACACCCATCAAGACTTGCAAGTCACGTTTCAAAACTTCGATATCCTCACCTTTTTTACCGATAACCACACCCGGACGAGCGGAGTGAATGGTAATGCGTGCAGATTTTGCAGGGCGTTCAATAATTACTCGACCAACCGAAGCATTGGCCAATTTTTGACGCAAATAATTGCGAACATCGATATCCTGCTTCAAAACAGTAGAAAAGTCGGTACTTTTAGCAAACCATTTTGAAGCCCAGTCTTTAGTTACCGCCAGGCGAAAGCCTGTAGGGTTAATCTTTTGTCCCATAGCTTTTCCTTAGTTACCCACTGTCACATTGATATGACAAGTTTGTTTTTCGATGCGGTTACCGCGACCTTTGGCGCGAGCTTGAAAACGTTTCAAGCTTGGACCTTTGTCAACAAAGATAGTTACCACTTTCAGTTCATCAATGTCCGCACCGTTATTATGCTCAGCATTAGCAATAGCTGACTCCAATACTTTTTTGATCAGCTCGGCACCTTTTTTAGGGCTGAAAGCCAAAATATTCAAAGCTTGGGCAACGTCTTTACCACGAATCAAATCAGCTACCAAACGAGCCTTTTGAGCAGAGATACGGGCATTTTTATGTTGTGCATTTACTCTCATGATTCACCTTATTTCTTTTTAGCCTTTTTATCGGCCAGGTGGCCTTTAAAGGTACGGGTCAATGAGAATTCGCCTAATTTATGACCAACCATATTGTCGCTGATAAACACAGGCACATGGGTGCGACCGTTGTGCACGGCAATGGTCAGACCGATAAAATCAGGCAGAATGGTAGAACGACGAGACCAGGTTTTAATCGGGCGTTTGTCGTTGCTTGCGCGAACAGCATCTACTTTTTTCAGCAAATGCAGGTCTACATATGGGCCTTTTTTCAATGAACGAGCCATACTAATTAACCTTTATTTGAGTAACGGCGACGAACAATCATATTATCCGTGCGTTTGTTATTACGAGTGCGGTAGCCTTTAGCAGGAGTACCCCATGGACTAACCGGTTCGCGGGCTTCGCCGGTACGGCCTTCACCACCACCATGCGGGTGATCGACGGGATTCATGACAACACCGCGTACGGTCGGACGAATACCGCGCCAACGGTTAGCACCGGCTTTACCGATTTTTTTCAGGCTTTGCTCTTCGTTACCGACTTCACCGATGGTCGCACGGCAATCTACGTTGATTTTACGAACTTCGCCAGAGCGCAGACGGACTTGAGCGTATGCACCTTCTTTAGCCAACAATACCGCAGAAGCACCGGCAGAACGTGCGATTTGAGCACCTTTACCGGGTTTCATTTCGATACAGTGGATAGTCGTACCAACGGGAATGTTGCGGATCGGCAGGGTGTTGCCTACTTTGATGGCAGCTTCAGCACCGGAAACCAATACGACACCGGCTTGAATACCGCGAGGAGCGATGATGTAACGACGCTCGCCGTCTGCATAGCACAACAGTGCGATGAAGGCAGTACGGTTAGGATCGTATTCGATACGCTCTACTTTAGCAGAAATGCCGTCTTTGTTACGTTTAAAGTCTACAACACGGTAATGGTGTTTATGACCGCCGCCTTTGTGACGGGTGGTGATATGACCATTATTGTTACGGCCGGCAGTAGAATTTTTCTTTTCAAGCAAGGGTGCATAAGGTGCACCTTTGTGCAAACCTTCTGTTACCACGCGAACCATGCCGCGACGGCCTGCAGAGGTCGGCTTCATTTTAACGATTGCCATTTTGTTTATTCCTTATCTGCAGCTGCAGCAGCGGCTTCCAAATCCAACTCTTGACCGTCAGCCAAGCTTACATAAGCTTTTTTAACATCGCTGCGGCGACCCAAAATACGACCAAAACGCTTAGTTTTGCCTTTAGTGGTAACGGTAGTTACAGAAGCAACTTGAACACCGAACAGCAGCTCGACAGCAGCTTTGATTTCAGGTTTGGTTGCATTTGCCAAGACTTTAAACGTCATTTGGTTGCATTTTTCAGCCAATACGTTGCTTTTTTCAGAAACGACAGGCGCCAAGATTACTTGAGTCAAACGTTGTTGATTCATACCCATTGCTCCTCTAATTGTGCAACCGCATCTTTAGTGATGATTACTTTTTTATAACGCAGCAAGCTGTAAGGATCAACTTGTTGAGCTTCCAAAACCAATACGTTTGGCAAGTTGCGTGAAGCCAAGTAAACATTCTCGTCGAGCCGTTTGGTTACAAACAGCACTTGCTCCAGAGCCAAATTTTTTACTTGTTCGGCAAAAACTTTGGTTTTGGGAGTTTCGGCAGTCAACGCCTCAATCACAAACAAACGCTCGTCACGCGCCAATTGGGACAGGATAGTCGCCATACCGGCACGGTACATTTTACGGTTTACTTTTTGAGTGAAGTTTTCGTCGGGTTTGTTCGGGAACGCGCGACCGCCTTTACGCCACAGCGGAGAAGAAGTCATACCGGAACGGGCGCGGCCGGTACCTTTTTGACGCCATGGTTTTTTGGTTGAGTGTTTTACTTCGGCACGGGTTTTTTGAGCACGGTTACCAGAGCGGGCGTTTGCCAAGTAGGCATTTACCAGCTGGTGAACCAACGCTTCATTGTATTCGCGGGCGAACAAAGCATCAGAAACAGACAGGCTGCCTGAAACTTGTCCTTTAGCGTCAATTACTTTCAATTCCATTACGCACCTACTTTCACGCTGGGACGAACTACAACATCGCTGTTGACCGCACCCGGAACAGCACCCTTAACCAACAGCAGTTGGCGTTCTGCATCAACACGGACAACTTCCAATTTTTGAACAGTTGCTTTGGTGTTGCCGTATTGGCCGGCCATGCGCTTACCGGGGAACACGCGACCCGGGTCTTGCGCCATACCGATAGAGCCTGGAACGCGGTGAGAACGGGAGTTACCGTGGGAAGTACGTTGGGCACCGAAGTTATGACGTTTGATCGTGCCGGAGAAACCTTTACCTTTAGAGGTACCGGTTACATCGACCAGTTGACCGACTTCAAACATAGAAACGGTGATTTCGTCACCGGCTTTCAATTCAGCCAGTTTTTCTTCAGTCAAAGCAAACTCAATCAAACCGCGACCGGCTTCAACACCTGCTTTTGCAAAGTGTCCGGCTTCGGCTTTGTTGACACGATTGGCTTTTTTCTGACCAAAGGTAACTTGAACGGCGGTATAGCCGTCAGTATCTTTGGATTTTACTTGTGTAACGCGGTTGGCAGACATATCCAAAACGGTTACCGGAACAGAAACACCCTGCTCGTCGAACACGCGGGTCATACCAACTTTGCGTCCAACCAGACCTAAAGTCATGATTATTTTCCTTTTAAAGTAAAGGGACAGGCTGCGATTGGCCTGTCTTTCAGACAAAGTTAAACTTGGCAAAAATGTACCAAGCTTGACATTATATCCGACAAGTCAAAGAAATATCAACAGAAATATCAGAAATATCTTCAATATGCCGTCTGAAGCGTTTTGAATCTTCAGAAGGCATGGGGTCGGATGCTTTTAAAGTGTCGGTATCCGACCATCACGGCGTATGCATCTTTCTCCGACAAACCGGGATGACGTGCGTGTCCTGCAAGATCTTAACCGCCCGCTCCAAATCATGCCGTTCTTCCAAATTCAATTCTTTGTTGTTTAAAATATAGTGGATTAAATTTAAATCAGGACAAAGCGACGAAGCCGCAGACAGTACAAATAGTACGGCAAGGCGAGGCAACGCCGTACCGGTTTAAATTTAATCCACTATATCTTTAAAGACATTAGTAGGCTCATCATCTTTCCTTTATTTACTTGAGAATAAAACATCATCCATCCTTAGAATCAGATGGATGCTTCTGCCCAAACCAAGCCCGATTCTACCTTTTTTCGGGGGGCAAGCCTTAGGAAAGTTATGGATAAAAAATATCCTGTTTTGTTCACTAAAAAATGCCGTCTGAAAATTCTTGAGGCACAAAATAAGCCGATTTCACCGACCGCACTGTTTTTTGATTTTGTTGTTTTGCCTTAAATCTGTTTGCCGCCGCATATTTTCAGACGGCATAACATAAAAAATCCCCAAGCATTGATTGCTTGGGGATTTTCGACAGTCCGAATTATTGGACTTTGATTTCTACATCAACACCGGCCGGCAAATCCAGCTTCATCAGCGCATCGGTAGTTTTATCGGTCCAATCCACGATGTCCATCAGGCGCAAATGGGTGCGGATTTCCAATTGTTCACGGGAAGTTTTGTTCACGTGCGGAGAACGCAAAATGTTGAAACGCTCGATTTTGGTCGGCAAAGGAATCGGGCCTTTTACAACAGCACCGGTACGTTTTGCAGTTTCAACGATTTCTTGTGCAGAACGGTCAATCAGGGCGTAATCATAAGCTTTCAGGCGGATACGGATTTTTTGGTTTGCCATTTATCAATATCCTTCAATTAAGCGATAACAGAAGAAACCACGCCGGCACCCACGGTACGGCCGCCTTCGCGAATCGCAAAGCGCAGACCTTCTTCCATAGCGATAGGCGCAATCAGTTCTACAGTAATGGTTACGTTCTCACCCGGCATTACCATTTCCACACCTTTTTCCAAAGTAACCGCGCCGGTTACGTCAGTGGTACGGAAGTAGAATTGGGGACGGTAGTTGGCGAAAAACGGGGTATGGCGGCCGCCCTCTTCTTTGCTCAATACGTACACTTCTGCTTTGAACTTGGTGTGAGGAGTGATAGTACCCGGTTTGGCCAATACCTGACCGCGTTCTACGTCTTCACGTTTGGTACCGCGCAGCAATACGCCTACGTTGTCGCCCGCCTGACCTTCGTCCAGCAGTTTGCGGAACATTTCAACGCCGGTACAGGTGGTTTTTTGGGTTTCTTTCAGACCGACGATTTCAATCTCGTCACCAACGTGGATGATACCTCGCTCTACACGGCCGGTGACTACGGTACCGCGGCCGGAAATGGAGAACACGTCTTCGATAGGCAGCAGGAATGGTTTGTCCACGGCACGCTCGGGAGTCGGGATGTAGCTGTCCAATGCGGTAGCCAGTTCGAAGATTTTTTCTTCGTAAGCGGCATCGCCTTCCAAGGCTTTCAGTGCGGAACCTTGTACGATCGGGCAGTCGTCGCCGGGGAAGTCGTAGCTGGACAGCAGGTCGCGGATTTCCATTTCAACCAGTTCCAACAGCTCGGCATCGTCGACCATGTCGCATTTGTTCATGAACACGATGATGTAAGGTACGCCTACTTGACGGGCCAGCAGGATGTGTTCGCGGGTTTGCGGCATAGGGCCGTCGGCAGCAGAACATACCAGGATTGCACCGTCCATTTGTGCGGCGCCGGTAATCATGTTTTTAACGTAGTCGGCGTGACCCGGACAGTCTACGTGTGCGTAGTGGCGGGTTTCGGTTTCGTATTCTACGTGCGAGGTGTTAATGGTAATACCGCGTGCTTTTTCTTCGGGTGCGTTGTCGATTTGGTCGTAAGCTTTTGCAGCGCCGCCGAATTTTTTAGCTAAAATAGTAGTCAAAGCGGCAGTCAGGGTGGTTTTACCATGGTCAACGTGACCGATGGTGCCAACGTTTACGTGCGGTTTGCTACGTTCGAATTTTTCCTTAGCCATGAGCTAATTCCTTTACATTAAAGATCGATTAAAGAACAATGCCATCTGAAAAATCATTTCAGCCTTTCAGACGGCCTATTTGCCTGATTAGCCTTTACGGGCTTCAGTTACAGCAGCAGCTATGTGGGCAGGAGCTTCAGAATATTTCTTGAACTCCATAGAGTAAGTAGCGCGGCCTTGGGTTGCAGAACGCAGGTCGGTCGAGTAACCGAACATTTCTGCCAGAGGTACTTCGGCACGGACTTTTTTACCGCCGATACCGTCATCATCCATACCCAATACAACACCGCGACGGCGGTTCAAGTCGCCCATTACGTCGCCCATGTATTCTTCCGGAGTTTCCACTTCAACTGCCATAATCGGCTCAAGCAGGGCAGGAGATGCTTGACGCATACCTTCTTTAAACGCTTGAGAAGCAGCCAATTCAAATGCCAATTGGGAAGAGTCGACATCATGGTAAGAACCGAATACCAGACGGATACGTACGTCAACTACAGGATAGCCGGCAACGATACCGTTAGGCAACGTATCGCGGATACCTTTATCGACAGACGGAATAAATTCGCGAGGAATCACACCACCTTTAATTTCATCGATAAACTCGTAACCTTCACCACCCGGTTCCATAGGTTCCATTTCAATCACAACGTGACCGTATTGACCTTTACCACCGGATTGTTTTGCATGTTTGTATTCAGCTTTAACGGCTTTGCGGATAGTTTCACGGTAAGCCACTTGAGGTGCACCGATATTTGCTTCCACACCGAATTCGCGTTTCATACGGTCAACAATAATTTCCAAGTGCAGCTCACCCATACCGGAAATAATGGTTTGACCGGATTCTTCGTCTGTACGAACGCGGAAAGAAGGGTCTTCTTTAGCCAAGCGGTTCAGGGCGATACCCATTTTCTCTTGGTCGGCTTTGGTTTTCGGCTCAACGGCAATATGGATTACCGGCTCGGGGAATTCCATACGTTCCAAGATAATCGGCGCGCTTTCCGCACACAAGGTTTCACCGGTAGTAACGTCTTTCAGACCGATAGCGGCTGCGATGTCGCCAGCGCGTACTTCTTCGATTTCAGTACGGTCTGCGGCAGTCATTTGCACCAAACGACCGATACGTTCGCGAGTGCCTTTTACAGAATTCAGTACGGTATCGCCGGATTTTACTACGCCTGAGTAAACGCGGATAAAGGTCAGCTGACCGACGTATTTGTCGTTCAACATTTTGAATGCCAATGCAGAGAATTTCTCTTCATCGCTGGCTTGACGGCTGTCGGCTTCTTCAGTGTTAGGATTAACACCTTGAACCGGAGGAATATCGGTAGGAGCTGGCAGCAATTCTACAACTGCGTCCAACATACGTTGAACACCTTTGTTTTTAAATGCAGAACCGCACAGCATAGGCTGAATTTCGCCTGCCAAAGTACGTTGACGCAACGCGCCTACGATTTCTTCTTCGGCCAGATCTTCACCGCCCAAGTATTTGTCCATCAGTTCTTCGCTGGCTTCGGCTGCGGCTTCAATCATATTTTGACGCCATTCTTCGGCAGTTTCGACCAATTCGGCAGGAATATCGCCATAGGTAAAGGTTGTACCTTTATCGGCTTCATTCCAGATGATAGATTTCATTTTCAGCAAATCGACAACACCGGTGAAACTGTCTTCCGCGCCTACCGGAATGACGATAGGTACGGGGTTTGCGCGCAAACGGGTTTTCATTTGCTCGACAACGCGGAAGAAGTTGGCACCTTGGCGGTCCATTTTATTGACAAACGCCAAGCGCGGAACTTGGTATTTGTTGGCTTGCCGCCATACGGTTTCAGATTGCGGTTGAACACCGCCCACCGCACAGTAAACCATTACCGCGCCGTCCAATACACGCATAGAACGCTCTACCTCTACGGTAAAGTCAACGTGCCCCGGGGTGTCGATGATGTTGAAGCGGTGCTCGGGGAATTGTTTCGCCATACCGGACCAGTAGGAAGTAACGGCAGCGGAGGTAATGGTAATACCGCGCTCTTGCTCTTGTTCCATGTAGTCGGTAGTAGCCGCACCGTCATGCACTTCGCCCAGCTTGTGGGTCAAACCGGTATAGAACAAAATACGTTCTGTCGTCGTGGTTTTACCCGCATCGATATGGGCGGAAATACCGATGTTGCGGTACAGGCTGATCGGGGTCTTACGAGCCATTTTATTAGCCTTTCAAAATTAGAAACGGAAGTGAGAGAATGCTTTGTTGGCTTCAGCCATACGGTGTACTTCTTCACGTTTTTTCAACGCACCGCCACGGCCTTCGGACGCATCAATCAACTCGCCTGCCAAACGCAGATCCATGGATTTCTCACCACGTTTGCGGGCCGCGTCGCGAACCCAACGCATTGCCAAAGCCAGACGGCGTGAAGGACGAACTTCAACAGGAACTTGGTAGTTTGCACCACCTACACGGCGGCTTTTCACTTCCACGATAGGTTTGGAGTTTGCAATGGCTTCGTTAAATACTTCGATTGCTGCTTTGCCGGTTTTTTTCTCAATCTGTTCCAACGCACCGTAAACGATACGCTCGGCAACGGATTTTTTACCGTCAATCATCAATACGTTCATGAATTTGGTCAACTCGACGCTACCGAATTTAGGATCTGGCAGTACGTCGCGCTTGGGGACTTCTCTACGTCTTGGCATTTTAATTTCCTTTAATCTATTCAGTCGGGTCTATTCCCATGAATACCCAATTGAGTATTCACTTACTCGGCCGTTGTTCAGCTTAGGCGGCCGACGTGCCTATTTGAGTCCCGGTAATTATTTAGGACGCTTAGCACCGTATTTAGAACGGGCTTGTTTGCGGTCTTTAACACCTGCAGTATCCAAAGAACCGCGTACAGTGTGGTAACGTACACCCGGCAAGTCTTTTACACGGCCGCCGCGAATCAGTACGACGCTGTGCTCTTGCAGGTTGTGGCCTTCACCGCCGATATATGAAATGACTTCAAAACCGTTGGTCAGGCGGACTTTACATACTTTACGCAATGCAGAGTTAGGTTTTTTAGGGGTAGTCGTGTATACACGGGTGCACACGCCGCGTTTTTGCGGGCAGGCTTCCAGTGCGGGCACTTTGTTTACGTACACGGGCTTTTGACGGCCTTTGCGTACCAATTGGTTGATAGTTGGCATATTTTCTCGTCCTGTTGAGTTAAATACTTGCCGACACCATGTCGGCAAGAGTGGAATTATATTTTTATTGCAAGCAGACAGTCAAGCATAACGACAAGAAAAAAGATGATTTTCTTGTTTGCCGATAAATATTTACCGACATCCCTCACAATCAGTCGGACGGCTGGAGAAAATACTGTCAATACGTTTTTTCCATACTGACAAACCATCCCTTGCCGCTGTGCGAATAAAAGGCGGGCATATTGCTGTTGTTCTTGTTGTAACGGAAATTTATTTGGGGTGTAAATCCTTTCCACGACAGTTTTTTATGCCATAAAGCCGCGCTCATCCGATGTTAATCATCACGCCGAGTAAAATTGTAAATTAATGTTGCAGGGGCTTTAAATATCCGTTTCGTGTAACCCGCACCCAACTTCAGTCCAAGACCGCCGTCTAATATTTTCACCGTACCCAAACTTACACCATAACGCCGTGAAGCCTGCTCTTTCTCCACAGTATTATCAAACATACCGCTAATACCCCCGTACAACTGCCAAGCCGACATAGCGTAATAGCTGAACGTACCGCTCACCGAAATCGTTTTACTGTTGTAACGTTTTGCCAAATATTCGTCATGGTATTGTTTGCGGCCATACTGGAAAGATTGGGTGCTGCGCCATTTTTCATTCAGACGGCGGCTGTAATCCAACACAATACCCGTATTTGCCGTATAACGGTTATTGCCCAGCCGGTTTTGTTTGACAAAGGGCCGGAATCCCCACTCTAGACGGCTATTCCGATAACGGTAGCCTACTTCGGCATGAAACGCCTGTTCGCTAAAATCCCGGGCATTCCAATAATGCACACCGGAACCGCTGATGCCTAAGCGGGCAAAGTGATTGCCTGCCATGTTAAACATCCGATCAACGCCCAGTTCGTACCTTATCCCGTTGGCGCGTTTGGGCAGGCTGTCTTCCGATTTTATCCATTTCCGGCCGTTGATGACGATGTCCCGTGAAAGGGACGCATTGTTTACATTATCTGTTTGTTCATAGTTCATATTGAACGAAGGATGCCACGCCTGCACCGCTTCCGCCTGACGGATATATTCCCGTGCAAGCTGCCGCATATCGGGCGGCAACACCTCCTCGGCCCGGTGCAACTGAACCAATGCCTCACGATATTGTTTGTCTTCAAACAGCATCACGCCCAAATCAAAACGGGGATAAACAAGATCGGGTCTTTCCGACAACAACTCACGGTATAGATCGGCCGCCTCGAACATCGCCGCCTGCCGCGCTTTTAGGAACTTCAGACGGCATTGCATCGCGAACCGGCGGCACATCCTCTGCAAACGGCAGGAGGGCGAGGCTTTCCCCTTCAGACGGCATCGCAGCCCGACTACCGACGTTAATCGGTTCGACAGGCACGCCGATATCCTCGGCAAACGTCGCCGAAGCGATTAGGTATCCCATAAAAAAGATATTTTTAGATTTCATCAATTTCATAACAAATTCAAATAAAATGCCCAGCAACGCCATTTTTCTTTTCGTATTGCCCGGCCTTATGTTCAGTAAGAATCAACTGTTTTAAAAGAAATTATTGCTGTTTTGAGGTATTGCATTGCCGCTTGGCAGTATTCGATTTGGCGGACTGTTTTTTGAAGAAAATGCCGTCTGAAACTTCAGACGGCATCTTGCCCGGACAAACGGCACTAAATAGAAATAGTGCTTTCTCTATTTCTTCTCGCCGCCGAAACCGATAACAGCTTGATGTTTATGCTCTTGGCTTACAGCACCTGCTACTTCATTAGCCGCTTCGCCGAAAATACCCAAATGATACTTTTTAATCTCATTATCCTTCTCTAACATAGCCACCCCTTCGTTCACGCCGAAATAAGAAACCCGGTCTTTCAACCCCAAGCTGGAGCCGGACTCTCGATAAGGGATTCTCTCAATAGCAGCTTCTTCTAATTTGATCTTGCCATATTGTTCCATTCCTTCAATTGAGCCAGAGCCTTTTCTACGATCAAAATCAATTGTGTATCTAAATACGCCATTATGGTTATCTAACGATTCTTTGGATAAAACCCCATTACCGCCAAATGCCCGACCTTCATATTGAAAGCTCCCAGCCTTGGGTAATTTGTCTTCATCTGTTGCCACGCCTCTAATGTCGCCCAGATACAAGTCAAAAGGAATCTCTTCAGGATTTTGTCCATCCTCTTCTATAGGATTACCGTCTTTTCGACTGTAGCCAAAATAGCCTCTAACCACAGAATACGGTTGCTCATAAACCCAAGTTTTTAATAGCGCATAATTCTGTTCTTTATCCGCACCGTAAAACTCAATCTTTTGCTCACTCAAACCTTTGGGGAGAACATCTAGTTCCCCCCCTTACTACCTTCGTATTTTTTACCATTAACATATACATCCATCTTCTGAAGTTGTTCCTTACTAAACGGCTCTTCGCCGTCTAGAAATAGCATTGCCTTGACAGATTCACCCTTACCGAGCTTACCTGCATATTGTTTTCGCACTCCTGTATATTCATCACCTTTAACCTTTAATACTTTGGCTTGCAATTCTTTTGGTACATCTTTTAATGATGATTTCTTCAGATATTCAATAACTTTTTCATCTTTCGCATCAACATTTGCATTGTCTTTCAGTTGTTCCGAAACGCTTGGTTGAACCGACATAGATGAATCGGAACCGCCACCCGCGCACGCTGTTAGCCCCATAGAAGCAATAACAGCAATAACAAGTTTATTCATTGCTGATTGAGATACTTTCATTTAGACTCCCCCAAACTTTGTTAAAAAAACTTAAGCTTTAAGTCTGGGAATTCTACCCCCCCACCGTGCGAAATTTTTAAAGTATTTTTGCAATATTTAACACAATAACCTTCGGATTTAACTCGTTCTATTCGATGCATAATTTGACGGCACGAAGATATGGGACACTTATCGGGCTTATATCCACACGCCTCAAAATGACGAAAACGCTTGTTTTTGCCTTAATCGGACAAAGAAAAACCGCAAGCTCAAGGCTTGCGGTTTTTTATTGAATGAACGCGCCGAAGATTATTCATCCGTTACTTGGGTTTCAGCAGTCTCCTGCTCTACCCCTTGCCATTGCTGATGACGGCTGCGGTGATAAGTCAAACCGGTACCGGCAGGAATCAGGCGACCGACGATGACATTCTCTTTCAGACCGCGCAGTTCGTCTTGTTTGCCCATGATGGCAGCTTCGGTCAACACACGGGTGGTTTCTTGGAACGATGCGGCAGAAATGAAGCTGTCGGTGGACAGGGAGGCTTTGGTAATACCCAGCAATATGTTTTCGTAACGTGCCGGCTCTTTGCCTTCTTCCAAAGCTTTTTCATTGGCCGCCATCATATCGCCGCGTTCGACCTGCTCTCCGGTAATAAACCCGGTTTCGCCGGCATCCGCAATGTTCACACGGCGCAACATTTGACGGATGATGACTTCGATGTGTTTATCGGAAATCTTCACACCTTGCAGGCGGTAAACCTCTTGCACCTCTTGGACAATGTAGCGTGCCAGTGCTTCGATACCTTGCAGACGCAGAATATCGTGCGGATCGACCGCGCCGTCCACAATGGTTTCGCCTCGGTTTACCACTTGACCGTCATGTACCAGAATTTGTTTCTCTTTGGAAATCAAAGTCTCGTATGCTACACCGTCCACGTCAGTGATAATCAGACGTTGTTTGCCTTTGGTCTCCTTACCGAAGGAAACGGTACCGGTAATTTCCGCCAGCATACCGGCATCTTTCGGCACGCGTGCTTCAAACAGCTCGGCAACGCGCGGCAGACCGCCGGTAATGTCGCGGGTTTTGGAAGAGGCTTGCGGAATACGCGCCAATACGTCGCCTTTACCGATTTCCTGACCTTCGCGTACGGTAATCACCGCACCAACGGGGAATGCCATCGAAACCGGAGTGGACGTACCGGGAATACAGATTTCCACGCCGTTTTCGTCCAAGAGTTTCACAGTCGGACGCAGCAGTTTGGAAGCACTAGAGGAACGGCGTTTACCGTCAATCACTACCAAAGCGGACAAACCGGTTACATCATCGGTTTGTTTTGCAACGGTAACGCCCTCTTCCATGTTCTCGAATTTCACCATACCTGCATGTTCGGTAATCATCGGACGGGTATGCGGATCCCAAGTTGCCAAGGTTTGACCGGCTTTAATGGCCATACCGTCTTGTACCAGCAGGATGGCACCGTAAGGTACTTTGTGGCGTTCGCGTTCACGGCCGATGTCATCGTGAATCACGACTTCGCAAGAACGGCCGATGACAACCAACTCGCCTTTGTTGTTGGCAACATAACGCATTTGGCTGCTGAAACGTGCCGTACCGTTGGATTTGGCTTCGACTTGGCTGGCTGCTGCCGCACGGGATGCCGCACCACCGATGTGGAACGTACGCATGGTCAACTGGGTACCCGGTTCACCAATAGACTGAGCCGCAATCACGCCGACTGCCTCGCCGGCATTGACCAGTTTGCCGCGCGCCAAGTCGCGGCCGTAACAGTGCGCGCACAGACCGTGGCGGGTTTTACAAGTAATCGGAGTACGGACTTTGACTTCATCGACACCGGATTGGTCAATCATATCCACCAGTTTTTCAGTCAACAACGTACCGGCTTCAACCAAAGTCTCGCCGCTTGACGGATCGACAACGTCAGACGCGGTAACACGACCCAAAATACGATCGCGCAATGCTTCAATCACATCACCGCCTTGTACCACTGCCTTCATGACAAAGCCGTCTGAAGTACCGCAATCGTCTTCAACAACGACCAAGTCTTGAGTTACATCCACCAGACGACGGGTCAGGTAACCGGAGTTCGCGGTTTTCAACGCGGTATCCGCCAAACCCTTACGCGCACCGTGGGTCGCAATAAAGTATTGCAATACGGTCAGACCTTCGCGGAAGTTTGAGGTAATCGGCGTTTCAATAATCGATCCGTCAGGTTTCGCCATCAAACCGCGCATACCGGACAACTGTTTAATCTGAGCCGCAGAACCACGGGCACCGGAGTCCGCCATCATATAAATGGAGTTGAATGACTCTTGATCGACTTCGTTGCCGTCACGGTCGATAACTTTTTGTTTGGACAGGTTGTCCATCATCGCTTTAGCAATCTTATCGCCGGCACGACCCCAAATATCGACCACTTTGTTGTAGCGTTCGCCGTTGGTAACCAAACCTTGACGGTATTGGTCTTCGATTTCTTTAACTTCGGCATTGGCTTCAGCCAGCAAGGCCGCTTTTTCTTTTGGAATTTCCATATCGTCAACGGCAATGGAAATACCGCCTTTTGCCGCAAATCCGAAACCGGTGTACATCAGGTGGTCGGCGAAGATAACCGTATCGCGCAAGCCGCACAGGCGGAACGATGCGTTAATCAGCTTGGAAATTTCTTTTTTCTTCAACGCTTTGTTGACATATTCAAACGGCAGGCCTTTCGGCAGGATTTCGCTCAACAATGCACGGCCGACGGTTGTTTCGTAACGGTTAACGACAGGCTCAAACTCACCTGCTTCGTTTTTCACCCATTCGCGCAGACGTACGGTGATTTTTGTACCCAGCTCGACCTGTTTGGTATGGTATGCACGATGCACTTCTTTCACATCGGCAAACAGGCTGCCCTCGCCTTTGGCATTGATACGGTCGCGGGTCATGTAGTACAGACCCAATACGATGTCTTGGGAAGGTACGATAATCGGTTCGCCGTTGGCAGGAGACAATACGTTGTTTGAAGCCAGCATCAGCGTGCGTGCTTCCATTTGCGCTTCCAAGCTCAATGGAACGTGTACTGCCATTTGGTCACCGTCAAAGTCGGCATTAAATGCGGCACACACCAATGGGTGCAACTGAATCGCTTTACCTTCGATCAGAATAGGCTCGAACGCTTGAATACCCAAACGGTGCAGGGTCGGCGCACGGTTCAACATAATCGGATGTTCGCGGATGACTTCTTCCAAGATATCCCATACTTCAGGTACTTCTTGTTCTACCAATTTTTTCGCAGCTTTAACGGTAGACGCCAAACCTTGTTTTTCCAATTTGTGGAAAATAAATGGTTTGAACAGTTCCAACGCCATTTTTTTCGGCAAACCGCATTGGTGCAGACGCAGGTATGGGCCTACGGTAATCACGGAACGGCCGGAGTAGTCCACACGTTTGCCCAACAGGTTTTGACGGAAGCGGCCGCCTTTACCTTTAATCATATCTGCCAACGATTTCAGCGGACGTTTGTTGGCTCCGGTCATGGCTTTACCGCGACGGCCGTTATCCAACAGCGAGTCAACCGCTTCTTGCAACATACGTTTTTCGTTGCGGACGATGATGTCAGGCGCATGCAGTTCCAGCAGGCGTTTCAGACGGTTGTTGCGGTTGATGACGCGGCGGTACAAATCGTTCAAATCGGAAGTGGCAAAACGGCCGCCGTCCAACGGAACCAACGGACGCAAATCAGGCGGCAATACCGGCAGCACATCCATAATCATCCACTCCAGCTTCATACCGGAACGATGGAAGGCTTCCAATACTTTCAAGCGTTTAGCGATTTTTTTGATTTTGGTGTCAGAACCGGTCGATTCAAGCTCTTGGCGCAGGATTTCGATTTCGCCTGCTACATCCAAGGTTCGCAACAATTCGCGGATACCTTCCGCACCCATTTTGGCATCGAAGTCGTCGCCGTATTCGTCCAGTTTGTTGTAGTAATCGTCTTCAGTCAGCAATTGACGACGTTGCAACGGAGTCATGCCGGGATCGGTCACCACGAATGCTTCAAAGTACAATACGCGTTCGATATCACGCAACGTCATGTTCAATACCATACCCAAGCGGGAAGGCAGGGATTTCAAGAACCAAATATGGGCAACGGGTGCAGCCAATTCGATATGGCCCATGCGTTCGCGGCGCACTTTGGACAGGGTAACTTCTACGCCACATTTTTCACAGGTTACGCCTTTAAATTTCAATCGTTTGTATTTTCCGCACAAGCATTCGTAGTCTTTGACCGGGCCAAAGATTTTGGCGCAGAACAAGCCGTCGCGCTCGGGTTTGAACGTACGGTAGTTGATGGTTTCAGGTTTTTTAACTTCGCCATAAGACCATGAGCGGATGGTTTCGGGAGAGGCAATACCGATTTTGATGGCATCAAACTCTTCTTCCATACCTGCGGTTTGCAACGGATTAAATAAGTTCAACAAATTCATTTCTGCTCCTTGAAGGAAATATTTTTACCGCGTGGCGGATTTTCGATATGGATAAAGGTACAGTGCTTTCAGACGGCATTTCGTTTTTAAACATTGTCGGGCTGCCCCGCATACCTGCAGAACAGCTCCCCTTATGCCGTCTGAAACCCGTATCAGTAGCGTTCCAAATCGATATCCAAACCCAGTGAGCGAATCTCTTTGACCAATACGTTGAAGGACTCGGGCATACCGGCATCGATTTTGTGTTCGCCTTTGACGATGTTTTCGTACATTTTGGTACGGCCGTTCACGTCGTCAGACTTCACAGTCAGCATCTCTTGCAGCGTGTATGCCGCGCCGTATGCTTCCAATGCCCAAACCTCCATCTCACCGAAACGTTGGCCGCCAAACTGAGCTTTACCGCCCAGAGGTTGTTGAGTAACCAGACTGTACGGGCCGGTAGAACGCGCGTGCATTTTTTCGTCAACCAAGTGGTGCAGTTTCAGATAGTGCATCACACCGACTGTAACCTTGCGGTCAAATGCTTCGCCTGAACGGCCGTCATACAGCGTGATTTGAGTTTTACTGTCGTTGAAGCCCAGTTTCTCAACCTCAGGATCTTCGCTTGGGTAAGCCAAGTTCAACATTTCGCGGATTTCAGACTCTTTCGCACCGTCGAATACAGGAGAGGCGAAAGATGCACCTTTACGCAGATTGGAAGCCAATTCGATGATTTCTTCATCAGTCAGGCTGTCCAAATCTTCTTTCTTACCGCTGCCGTTGTAGAGTTTGTTCAAGAACTCGCGCAGCTCGCCGGCTTTGCGTCGCTCTTTCAGCATACGGTCGATGCGCTCGCCGATACCTTTTGCCGCCCAACCCAAGTGAACTTCCAAAATCTGACCGATGTTCATACGGGAAGGTACGCCCAACGGGTTCAGTACGATGTCCACAGGACGGCCGTCCGCCATGTACGGCATGTCTTCCACAGGCAGAATGCGAGATACCACACCTTTATTACCGTGGCGGCCCGCCATTTTGTCACCGGCTTGCAGACGGCGTTTGATGGCGATAAAGACTTTCACCATTTTTTGTACGCCGGGTTGCAGCTCGTCGCCTTGGGTCAGTTTTTTCTTCTTGATCTCATACAACTCATCCGCTTCTTCGCGTTTTTGTTGCAGGCTCAATTTAATCAGTTCCAACTGCTTGGCCAAATCTTCATCGGTCAAACGGATATCGAACCAATCGTGCCTGCTCGGCAGACCCGCCAGATATTCGGTCGTGATTTCGCTGCCTTTGGCCAGCTTCATCGGGCCGCCGTTGGCTTTCTGACCGACAATCATACGCTCGATACGGTCGAATGCGTCGTTGTCGAAAATACGCAATTGGTCGTTCAAATCCAAACGGTAGCGTTTCAATTCGGAATCGATAATGGATTGGGCGCGTTTGTCGCGTTGGATGCCTTCGCGGGTAAAGACTTGAACGTCGATAACCGTACCGCTCATACCGGTAGGCATACGCAATGAAGTATCTTTTACGTCAGACGCTTTTTCGCCGAAGATGGCGCGCAGCAGTTTTTCTTCCGGCGTCAGCTGGGTTTCGCCTTTAGGCGTTACCTTGCCTACCAACACATCGCCGGCTTCTACTTCCGCACCGATGTAAACGATACCGGATTCGTCCAAACGGTTTTGCATACGCTCGGACAAGTTCGGAATATCGCGGGTAATGTCTTCCGCACCCAGCTTGGTATCGCGGGCAACGACATTCAATTCCTCAATGTGAATCGAAGTATAGCGGTCGTCCGCAGCCACTTTTTCGGAAATCAGAATCGAGTCTTCGTAGTTGTAACCGTTCCACGGCATGAAGGCGATGGTCATATTTTGACCCAAAGCCAATTCGCCCAAATCGGTGGACGCGCCGTCGGCCACCAAATCGCCGCGTTGCAAAACATCGCCTGCTTTGACAGCCGGACGTTGGTTGATGTTGGTAGATTGATTGGAACGGGTGAATTTAACCAAATTGTAAATATCGACACCCACTTCGCCGGCAGTCGCTTCGTCGTCATGGACACGGATCACAACGCGGTTGGCATCGACATACTCGACCACGCCGCCTCGGCGGGCAACGATTGCAGTAGCAGAGTCAACGGCAACGGAACGCTCGATACCGGTACCGACCATCGGTTTTTCAGGACGCAGACAAGGCACTGCCTGACGTTGCATGTTGGCACCCATCAATGCGCGGTTCGCGTCATCGTGTTCCAAGAACGGAATCAGGGATGCCGCAACGGATACCACCTGACCGGTTGCCACGTCCATATATTGGACGCGGTCGGGCGTTGCCATAATGGTTTCGCCTTTTTCACGACAGGTAACCAAATCGCCAATCAGATTGCCGTCTGAATCCAAATCGGCATTCGCCTGTGCAATCACATAGCGGCCTTCTTCGATGGCAGACAAGTAATCAATTTCCTCGGTTACTTTGCCGTCAATAACGCGGCGGTAAGGCGTTTCCAAGAAACCGTAATCATTGGTGCGCGCGTAAACAGACAATGAGTTGATCAAACCGATGTTCGGACCTTCAGGCGTTTCAATAGGACATACACGTCCATAGTGGGTCGGATGCACGTCCCGCACTTCGAAGCCGGCACGTTCGCGGGTCAAACCGCCCGGGCCCAATGCAGATACACGGCGTTTATGGGTTACTTCAGACAAGGGATTGGTCTGATCCATAAACTGACTCAATTGGCTGGAGCCGAAGAATTCTTTGATGGCGGCAGAAACGGGTTTCGCATTAATCAAGTCGTGCGGCATCAAGTTTTCTGATTCCGCCTGATTCAAACGTTCTTTTACGGCACGTTCCACACGAGCCAAACCGCTGCGGAATTGGTTTTCAGTCAGCTCGCCTACCGACCGTACTCGACGGTTGCCCAAGTGATCGATATCGTCCACTTCGCCATGGCCGTTACGCAACTCGACCAAAGTCGCAATCGAGGCGACAATATCTTCGACGCTCAGGACATAACCGCCTTTGTCGGCAGCACCGGCAAACGTCTCGTTCAACAGGCGGCCGTACCAAGAGTTTTGTTGGGCTTCGGACAGTTTTTGTTCGTATGTGCGCGTATTAAATTTCATACGGCCTACGCGGGACAAATCGTAGCTGTCTTCACTGAAGAACAAGCGGTTAAACAATTGCTCGACCGCCTCTTCGGTGGGCGGTTCGCCCGGACGCATCATACGGTAAATCGCAACACGCGCCGCCTGCCGGCCGGCAGTCTCATCCGTGCGCAAGGTATTGGAAATATAAGCACCCTGATCCAACTCATTGATGTAAAGGGTCGTAATTTCTTTTACGCCGTTAATATCAAATTTGGCCAACAACTCTTCTGTAATTTCATCATTGGCAGAAGCCAATACCTCGCCGGTTTCCGAATCAATCAAATCGGCAGCCAATGCTTTGCCCAGCAGGCTTTCCTGTTCTACATCCAAACGGGTCAGGCCTGCATTGGTAATATCACGGATATTTTTCGCAGTAATGCGCTTACCTTTGGCAACCAATACATTGCCTTCTTTATCCAAGATATCGACCTTGGCAGTTTCGCCTTTCAGACGGCCTGCGACCAAATCGGTTTGAACACCGTTTGAAGACAAATAAAACGTTTCTTTGTCGTAGAAAATATCCAAGATTTGCTCATTGTTGTAGCCCAAAGCCTTCAACAAAATCGTTACCGGCATTTTACGGCGGCGGTCGATACGGAAATACAGCAAATCTTTCGGATCAAATTCAAAATCCAACCATGAACCACGGTAGGGAATGATGCGGGCGGAGAATAACAATTTGCCGGAAGAGTGTGTCTTACCTTTGTCATGCTCGAAGAACACACCGGGCGAACGGTGCAACTGGGAAACAATCACACGCTCTGTGCCGTTAATCACAAAAGAACCGCTCGGGGTCATCAACGGAATTTCGCCCATATACACTTCGTTTTCACGAACTTCTTTTACCGTCGGTTTAGACGCTTCCTTATCCAAAATCACCAAACGGATACGCGCGCGCAGAGGGGCAGCATAAGTGATTCCGCGCAATTGACATTCAGGGATATCGAACAAAGGCTCGCCCAGCGTGTAATATACAAACTCCAGACGAGCATAACCGTTGTGGCTCACAATCGGGAAAATAGAATTAAATGCCGCTTGCAGACCGTCATCGGTACGTTTGTCAAAAGCATTTTCCAGCTGCAAAAATTTCGCATAAGAATCAATTTGGGTTGCCAGTAGAAAAGGAACTTCCAAAACATTTTCCCGCTTTGCAAAACTCTTACGGATACGTTTTTTCTCGGTAAACGAATAGTTCATACACACTCCGAAAAGTAATTTTCAATAATAGGCCGTCTGAAAACAACGGTACGCATCAATCTGATATTTACATTTATTTGCAATGATTTGATAAAAACTATGCAAATAAATGTAAACAATACTTAATGCTTATTTTAAGAAGCAAAATAAGGCTGGCAGAAAACTGCCAGCCTTCATAAGAAGCATCAAATTATTTGATTTCGACTTTAGCGCCTGCTGCTTCCAGTTGTTTTTGGATGTCTTCGGCTTCAGCTTTAGAAACACCCTCTTTAATGGTTTTAGGTGCGCCGTCAACGATGTCTTTAGCTTCTTTCAGACCCAAACCAGTAATTGCACGGACAACTTTAATCACGCCGACTTTTTGATCGCCGGCAGAAGCCAAAACGACATCAAATTCGGTTTTTTCTTCAGCATCGGCAGCACCGGCACCAGCAGGACCTGCAACTGCAACAGCAGCAGCAGAAACACCGAATTTTTCTTCAAAAGCTTTAACCAGGTCATTCAATTCCATTACGGTCAAAGAACCAACTGCTTCCAAAATGTCTTCTTTAGTAATAGCCATGCTATTTTACTCCAAATATTGTATTAAAAAATAATTGATTAACAGAAACAAAATCGATTAAGCAGCTTCTTCGCCGGCTTTTTTCTCTGCCAAAGCAGCCAAACCGCGCGCAAAGCCCGATACAGGAGCTTGCATAACGAACAACAGTTTGGACAACAGCTCTTCGCGGCTCGGAATAGAAGCCAACTCAGCAACCTGAGCAGCATTCATTACTTCGCCATTGTAAGAACCGGCTTTAACGACAATTTTGTCATCTTTTTTCGCGAATTGGTGCAACACTTTAGCAGCAGCAACAGCATCTTCAGAAGCAGCGTAAACCAACGGACCAACCATTTGATCGGCCAATTCTACAAATGAAGTACCTTGCACTGCGCGACGAGCCAGAGTATTTTTCAGAACGCGCAAATAAACGCCTTCTTTACGTGCATTCGCACGAAGCTCAGTCATACTGGAAACACTGATACCGCGATATTCAGCGACTACGAGGGTTTGAGCATTAGCAATTGCCGCGCTAATTTCCTCGACCGCCACTTTCTTGGTTTCAATATTGAGACTCAAGGTCTACCTCCCACTGTTTATAAACAGGATACCAAAACGATATCCCACCAGCGCGGTAACCTAAAAAGACATCTTACAAGCAATCTTGCAATGTGTTTCAGGACTACCGTCTGCGTAGGGCAGTTACGATTAAATCTTACGATCCCTACGGTCTTGGACATCTACTTAATTTTAAGTAGCCCAAATTCAAGCAACTCAAAAACAGAGTTGCTTGAAAATTTCTTAGATTAGTTATTCACGCTTGATGTATCAACGCGAACACCTAAACCCATAGTGCTGGATACAGCAACTTTTTTCAGGTACTGACCTTTAGCAGCAGCAGGTTTGGCTTTAACGATAGCGTCCAGCAACGCATCAAAGTTCTCTTTCAAATCAGCTTCAGCGAATGAAGCACGACCAATCGTTGCATGAACAATACCTGCCTTGTCGGTACGGTACTGCACTTGACCTGCTTTTGCATTTTTTACCGCTTCGGCAACATTAGGGGTAACCGTACCTATTTTAGGGTTTGGCATCAGACCACGAGGACCCAAGATGGTACCCAATTGACCAACGATACGCATTGCATCAGGAGAAGCAATAACAACATCAAAGTTCAGATTGCCTGCTTTGATTTCAGCAGCCAAATCTTCGAAACCGACGACATCCGCACCAGCCTCTTTAGCAGCTTCTGCATTTACACCTTGAGTAAATACAGCCACACGGGTTGTCTTACCAGTACCTTTAGGCAGAACGACTGAACCACGGATAACTTGGTCAGATTTACGAGAATCAACGCCCAAGTTGAAAGATACGTCAACAGATTCGTCAAATTTAGCGGTAGCAGCTTTTTTAACCAAGGCAATTGCTTCGTCGATTGCGTACAGTTTGTTAGCTTCAACAGAAGAGCGAAGAACTTTCAAGCGTTTAGATACTTTAGCCATTATACAACACCCTCCACGTCCAAGCCCATTGAGCGAGCAGAACCTGCTATAGTACGAACAGCCGCATCCAAGTCAGCAGCAGTCAAATCAGGCTCTTTAGTTTTAGCAATTTCTTCCAACTGGGCACGGGTCAATTTACCTACCTTGTTTGTCAGAGGATTAGAACTACCTTTTTGCAAACCGGCGGCTTTTTTCAACAGAATAGAAGCCGGAGGAGTTTTCATCACAAATGTGAATGATTTATCTGCAAATGCAGTAATCACAACCGGAATTGGCAAACCAGATTCCATACCTTGGGTTGCAGCATTAAATGCTTTACAGAATTCCATGATATTCAAACCACGTTGACCCAAAGCAGGACCAACTGGGGGGGATGGATTGGCTTTGCCTGCAGGAATTTGCAGTTTAATATAGCCGATAATTTTCTTTGCCACTTAACGGACTCCTAAAAACGGGTAAGACGCGGAACCATTTCCGCTCCCCAAGTTAGTTTTTGATTCTATCCTCTTATTGCTTTTTTTTCAAGTATAAAAATCAGTTAATCTTCTCAACCTGGCTGAACTCCAGCTCAACGGGTGTTTCTCTACCAAATATCTGAACAGACACGCGTAACTTATTCCGTTCATAATTGACCTCCTCAACCACCCCGTTAAAATCCGCAAACGGTCCTTCATTTACACGAACCTGTTGACCGACCTCAAATTCAACTTTTGGTTTCGGCTTCTCTATGCCGGTCTGAACCTGCTGTAAAATAATTTCAGCCTCTCTCTGACTAATCGGCGTGGGTCTATTAGCCCTCCCTCCAATAAAACCAGAAACACGGGGAGTGCTTTTTACAAGATGCCAAGAGTCATCTGTCATTTCCATCTCAACTAACACATAACCAGGATATGACTTTCTTTCACTAATAGTCTTACGACCATTGCGGATATCAACAACTTTCTCTACAGGCACCAGAATTTGTCCGAAATAATCTCCCATCTCCTCACGGGCAATTCGCTCTTCCAATATTCGTTGGACATTCTTCTCAAACCCCGAATACGCCTGTACAACATACCATTTTTTCGACATCTCAACCTTCCCTTCTCAGCAATACATCAAAAAATAACCACGAAATTGCTGTATCTGCCGCATAGATAAATATAGAAAGCACAGCAACAAACACTATAACAAATACAGTCATTCTGACGGCATCTTCACGCTTAGGCCAAACCACCTTTTTGAATTCGGACCAAGAATTTGAGAAATATGCAAAAAAACCCTCCTTACCGGAATTAGATGCAGATTCTTTATCTTGAACAACCAGTTGATTCACTTTAACATTCTTTTTTTCAGGCGTATGTTCTGTCATATTATTTATCCATCATAGCATCTGTCTATTCTCAATCCATGTAAATGGCAAGAGAGTTTACTAAATAACAAATACAAAAAAATTAACCGGCACAAGGCCGGTTAATTTTTTATTTGGCAGGCCAAGAGGGTCTCGAACCCCCAACCCTCGGTTTTGGAGACCGATACTCTACCAATTGAGCTATTGGCCTCTAAACTTAAGCGATAACAGAAGAAACCACGCCGGCACCCACGGTACGGCCGCCTTCGCGAATCGCAAAGCGCAGACCTTCTTCCATAGCGATAGGCGCAATCAGTTCTACAGTAATGGTTACGTTCTCACCCGGCATTACCATTTCCACACCTTTTTCCAAAGTAACCGCGCCGGTTACGTCAGTGGTACGGAAGTAGAATTGGGGACGGTAGTTGGCGAAAAACGGGGTATGGCGGCCGCCCTCTTCTTTGCTCAATACGTACACTTCTGCTTTGAACTTGGTGTGAGGAGTGATAGTACCCGGTTTGGCCAATACCTGACCGCGTTCTACGTCTTCACGTTTGGTACCGCGCAGCAATACGCCTACGTTGTCGCCCGCCTGACCTTCGTCCAGCAGTTTGCGGAACATTTCAACGCCGGTACAGGTGGTTTTTTGGGTTTCTTTCAGACCGACGATTTCAATCTCGTCACCAACGTGGATGATACCTCGCTCTACACGGCCGGTGACTACGGTACCGCGGCCGGAAATGGAGAACACGTCTTCGATAGGCAGCAGGAATGGTTTGTCCACGGCACGCTCGGGAGTCGGGATGTAGCTGTCCAATGCGGTAGCCAGTTCGAAGATTTTTTCTTCGTAAGCGGCATCGCCTTCCAAGGCTTTCAGTGCGGAACCTTGTACGATCGGGCAGTCGTCGCCGGGGAAGTCGTAGCTGGACAGCAGGTCGCGGATTTCCATTTCAACCAGTTCCAACAGCTCGGCATCGTCGACCATGTCGCATTTGTTCATGAACACGATGATGTAAGGTACGCCTACTTGACGGGCCAGCAGGATGTGTTCGCGGGTTTGCGGCATAGGGCCGTCGGCAGCAGAACATACCAGGATTGCACCGTCCATTTGTGCGGCGCCGGTAATCATGTTTTTAACGTAGTCGGCGTGACCCGGACAGTCTACGTGTGCGTAGTGGCGGGTTTCGGTTTCGTATTCTACGTGCGAGGTGTTAATGGTAATACCGCGTGCTTTTTCTTCGGGTGCGTTGTCGATTTGGTCGTAAGCTTTTGCAGCGCCGCCGAATTTTTTAGCTAAAATAGTAGTCAAAGCGGCAGTCAGGGTGGTTTTACCATGGTCAACGTGACCGATGGTGCCAACGTTTACGTGCGGTTTGCTACGTTCGAATTTTTCCTTAGCCATG
>NZ_QNRU01000002.1:168713-170714 GCF_003315235.1 Neisseria gonorrhoeae
AAAGCGGCAGTCAGGGTGGTTTTACCATGGTCAACGTGACCGATGGTGCCAACGTTTACGTGCGGTTTGCTACGTTCGAATTTTTCCTTAGCCATGGCAATATCCTATATATCTAAGCCTTAAAGAAATGAATAATCGAGAGATGGTGCCCATGGGCAGATTTGAACTGCCGACCTCTCCCTTACCAAGGGAGTGCTCTACCCCTGAGCTACATGGGCCTAATTGTTTGGAGCGGGTGAAGGGAATCGAACCCTCACCGTAAGCTTGGAAGGCTTCTGCTCTACCATTGAGCTACACCCGCATTACTCGCTACTGCCCCAAGTAAGAATTTTGGTGGAGGGAGAAGGATTCGAACCTTCGAAGCTTTCGCAACAGATTTACAGTCTGCCCCCTTTGACCGCTCGGGAATCCCTCCAAAAGAGAACACTAGTTTATTAGCGGCTTGCTTTTCCGTCAAGTTTTTTTTTGATTTTATTTCAAAACAGACATAATTTGATGTTTTAAAAAGAATTTATTTAAACTGGATAATCTTTTCGTATTTCGCCATCAACTCGTCATGGGTTTCGGGATGTTCTTCGTCAATCAGGATGCAGTCCACCGGGCAAACCTGCTGGCACTGCGGCTCATCGTAGTGTCCGACGCACTGCGTGCAGAGGTTGGGGTTGATTTCGTAAATTTCCTCGCCTTGGGAAATGGCATCATTGGGGCATTCGGGTTCGCATACGTCGCAGTTGATGCACTCGTCGGTAATAAAAAGCGACATTTCTTTTCCTTTTCCACTAAATTATCAAAACCGGGCGGGCGCGGATTATAGCACAAGGTTTTTTTGAACCGGACGGTTGCAAACGAATGTTTACAACCCGGAAATGATTATCAAAGCGCATATTATTCAGCCACTTGGAAAACCCTTAATTCAAATGTACCCTGCCCCGACTTCCCCTCCCTATATCCCGTCAGCCAATCAGGTTTGTCCGGCTGCCTGCCTGCCTCGATATAAACATATGCGCCGTCATTCAGGCGTGTGCCCAATACATTGAAAAGACTTTCCCAACTTTGCCACGCAAACGGCGGATCAAGGAAGACGACATCGAATTTCTCTTTTAGGTTTGCCAAATAGGCAATGCCGTCCGAACAGACGGTTTGCACCTGCCCCAAACCCAGTTCGCGGCTGTTTTTCTCAAGGGTTTGCACCGTTTGACGGTTGTTGTCTGCAATCACGACCCGTTTTGCATTACGCGATGCCGCCTCCATGCCGAGTGCGCCGCTGCCTCCGAAGAGATCCAAAACCGTTTTTCCCGTCAAATCCTGTCCCAGCCAGTTAAACAGCTTTTCACGCACGCTGTCGGGGGTTGGGCGCAGTCCGTCGGCGGATGCAAAACTCAATTTCCTGCCCCGGCATTGCCCGCCGATAATGCGTACCCGGTTGCTGTGTTTGGTATGTTTGCCTGCCGCCATAATCAAAAACCTGTAAGTTCAAACGGTATTATACAAGACCTGTCAAAGAATATGCCGTCTGAAAACTTTTTTCAGACGGCATATCTGTTTAAACGGTTTCGGTCAGCTTGCGGAGCAGCTCGATTTCTTTGTCTTTTGTTCCAACATTTCTTTACAGTGTTTTAATTCCATTTTTAACAAATCCAGCTTTACCGATGCATCCTGAGCGGTATAGATTGCAAATTCCCCGCTGTTGGTATCCACATCGTTAATCTGCAACACCATCCCGCCGCCGCCCGATTTGAGCGAATCCCGACAAATCCGGATTCCCGCCTGCGCGGGAATGGCGGGTTTTAGGGTTACGGTGTATCGGCAATGGCGGTACGGGTATTTCCCCGCACCTGCCCCGCGCCCGTAAACGGCGAGCGCGTCAAAAATGCCGTCTGAAGGTTCAGACGGCATCGGAATCGGCGAATCAGAAGCGGTAGCGCACGCCCAATGAGGCTTCGTGGGTTTTGAAGCGGGTGTTTTCCAGGCGTCCCCAGTTGTGGTAGCGGTAGCCGGCGT
>NZ_QNRU01000003.1:0-115875 GCF_003315235.1 Neisseria gonorrhoeae
AAGTTGAAATTAAAAGGACTGAGCCCTGTTCAGTACAGAATTCAGTCCCTGAAAGCCGCTTGATTAAACTGTCCGACTTTTTGGGGTGCAGTTCAGCTTCGGCATTTTTTATCCGTTTGGGGGTAACTTGTTTGGAAAGCTGCAAGCCTTATAAATAAAGGCTTCATTTAAGTTTTGGGTAACCTTTTTAAAAAATGCGTGATGGCTTTTGTATTTTTAAGATATTTTTTAGGGTGATTCCTGAAAAGTTACCCCAAAAGTTACCCCATAAATTGCGAAAACTCAAGCATACGCCATCATATTCAAGGCAATAAAAAAGCCTTGAAACTTTTGAAGTTCAAGGATTTTTTGTGTTGCAGGATACTGCTGAAAATAGGGCATGGTGGAGGCGGGGGGAATCGAACCCCCGTCCGAAAGTCCTCTACAAAGCGTTCTACATACTTAGTTGTGTCTATTTGAAAATCTTATTTCCATCATGCCGACCAACAGGCCTTTTGGAAACCAGTTACCTTAAGTCTTATTTCCTGCCAAGTAACCCGGCTGGAAACCAGTCAATGTAAGATGACGTTGCGGTGGCTTTCGCCACACAGCCCATTGACCGACTGCTGCAACGGCTAGCCTTAAGCGGCTAAAGCGTAAGTTTCGTCGTTTGCGACTATTTGAATTCAGTGTTTTACGGGAATCTGAGACCCCGGTATGCCCGCATCTGCTTCGCAACCCCCGTCGAAACCAAGGTCGCCCCCAGAAATGGTTTGCAAATTATACGGATATTGTGCGGTGCTGCCAAGTCTGTCGGAGAAATTTGTCAGTCTTGCTGCCTTAATTTGCGTTTGAGCAGGATGCGGACGCAGCCGTCGTTGCCTTCCCGGGGTTCGACGTAGGCGAGTACGTCGGGGTGTTGCATCAGCCAGTTTCGGGTCATGTTTTTCAGAACGGGTTTGTAGCCTTTGGAACCTAATCCGCTGCCGTGGATGATTTCGCCGCATACGCCGCGTTTTTGGGTGAATGCGATGAATTCGTTGAGGACTTTTTGTGCTTCTTCTTGGGTGTAGCCGTGCAGGTCGACATCGGTAACGACGGGATAGTATCCGTTTTTCAGGCGTTGGATGTCGTTTTTTCCCTGTCCGTTTTTGCAGAAGCTGGCGGGTGGGTCGTTGTATGTGCTGCCTATGTAGAAGTAGTTTTCTTCGTCGGTGCGGTTGTCTTTGGGACGGGCTTTGATGGGGGTTTTGTCGGACTGCGCATAATATTGCTGCCGGTTTTTTAATGGGGAGACTTGTCCGACTGCTTGTGAAAAATCCAAATCATATTCTTGTTTTTGCTTGTTTTTTTCGGCTTCCTGTTTTTCTGCCGCTTCTTTTTTGGCCTGTTTGCCCAGTTGTTTGAGGATCTTTTGGAAGTCGGTATTCATATTTTTTCCTGTTATTTGTCCGATGGCTGTTTCGGGCGGGGTTTTAATTTGCCGGATGTTTGCCAAGCGGGGGGAGGATGATTTTGTTGCCGTCGTATGTTTTTTGAAAGTGTGATTGTATATCAAAAAGAAATGCGGCAACCGTCGGCAGTGTTGATTGCCGGAAATGCGGGTCGGTCGAACCGATATGCTCGAACGCCTGATAAAGTTTTAAAAACCTGCCTTGCGAAGCAGGTTAATGGTTTTGCTAATCTTGAATTGCCGGAAACGCGAAACACGGAAATCTGATGTTTTATAAATGTTCCGATACGAACCGCAAAATATTGGTTTTGTTTCTGACAGGCAAAAGCACTGTTTATTTGGCTGTCAAAAGGGATGGTTAAGGAAAGTTATGCGCCCCTTTGATGAGGCGCGCCCCAGATAAGGATGGTTGCGCCGACGGCTTCAGACGGCATTTTGGCGGCGGTGTTGGGTTTTGTATCCGGTTTGCCGTTGTGTCTTGTGATGATGATTTTGGGTGCGGTTTTCTGTTTTGATGTGTGAAATGCCGTCTGAAAGGCGGTTCAGACGGCATAATGGTCATTTTTGTGCGGTCAGGCGGTCGAATACGCCGCCGTCGGCGAAGTAGGTTTTCATGATGTTGTCCCATCCGCCGAATTTTTCTTCGGGAGGGAAGGTGTCTAAGTCGGGGAAGTCGGCTTTGTGTCGTGCCAATACTTCGGGGTTGCGGGGACGCAGGTAGAGTGAGGCGGCGAGTTCTTGCGCCGGTTCGCTCCAAAGGTATTCGAGATAGGCGCGGGCGGTTTTTTGCGTGCCTTTTTTCGCGACGACGCTGTTGACGACGGCAACGGGGCTTTCGGCGGAAATGGTGTAGCTCGGATAGACGATTTCAAACTGTCCTTGGGTCAGTTTTTTGCTGACGTAGTTGGCTTCGTTTTCAAAAGTGATGAGTACGTCGCCGATGTTGCGTTGTGTGAAGGTGGTGGCGGCGGCGCGTCCGCCGTTTTCAAAAACGGGTGTGTTTTTGAGGATGGATGCGACGAGTTTTTGGGCTTCCTGCTCGTTGCCGTTGTTGGCTTTCAGACCGTAACCGTATGCGCCGAGGAAGGCGTAGCGTCCGTTGCCCGAGGTCTTGGCGATGACGATGTTAACGCCGTCTTTGGCAAGGTCGTTCCAATCGCGGATCTGTTTGGGGTTGTTTTTTCGGACAAGGAAAACCATAGTGCTGGTGTAGGGTGCGGCGTGATCGGGGAGGGCTTGTTGCCAGCCTTTTTCTACCAGTCCTTTTTTTCGAGCAGGTCGATGTCGGAAGATTGGTTCATGGTTACGACATCGGCTTGAAGGCCGTTGGCTACGGATAATGCCTGTTTGCTGAAGCCGCCGTGGGATTGTTGGATGCTGACGGATGTGCCGGGGTGTTCGGATTGGTATGTTTTGATAAATAAGTGGTTGTATTCTTTGTAAAAATACCGTGTCACATCGTATGAGGCATTGAGCAGGGTAATGTTTTTTCCGTCGGATTCGGTATTGGCCGGGGCATTTTGTCCGGACGGATGGTTTGAATCGGCTGCGGGGCTGCAGGCGGTAAGCAGGGCTGCGGTATAGAGTGCCTGTGCGTAGGTTTTCATATGCTTGTCCTGTCGGTTGGTAGATGGGGCAACTTTATACGGCTGTCTGCGCTTGTGGAAATAATGTTTGATTTGAAGATTATCAGTTTTGGTTATAAGGCGGGATTAGAGGTGTTTGCGCATCAGTTCGCATTTGATTTTGATGCTGGGGTCAAGCTGCAATACTGCCGAACCGAGCGATTCGTAGCGGTTGAGAAGGTAAAACGGGACGGAGTTGAGAGATGCGTAGAGTTTCAGAAAGCTCAAACCGGATTTGTGGGCGATGGTTTCTGCCTGACGGAGCAGGGCAGTGCCCAGTCCGAGATTGTGGAACAGGGGGTGGACGTAAAGCGCATCGAGTTGTGCTTCTTGGCAGTCGATTTGGAAAAATCCCTGTATGTTGCCTTTGTATTCGGCAACCCAAAGTGCTTTGTCGGGATCGGAAATGGTCGGCAGGTAGCTTTCTGTGTTTAACAAGCCTTCCCATACTTTTAGGGCGTGTTCGTTGTAGCTGAGGATGCAGGTGTATTGGACGGAGTGCAGGTGGACTTTGAAGATGTCTTTGCAGTCTTGCACGGTGGCGGGGCGTAACAGTGTCAGCAGGCTCATGGCGGTATGTCGGCGGCTTCAGACGGCATCTGTGCCGTTGGTCGGATTATAGGGACTGATGCAGTTTTTTTGCTTCTTGAAATGCGGTGTCCGAATCGGTGGTCAAAACGGTAAAGTGTCCCATTTTCCGACCTTTCTGTGCGGTTTTTTTTCCGTATAGGTGCAGGTGTGCATTCGGCCGGCTTTGCAACGGCAGCCAATCCGGTTCGCCGCCATCTTCCTGCCAAACGTCGCCCAAAATATTCGCCATACAGCAAGGGGATAATAATTTGGTGTCGGCGGGCGGCAGGTTGCACATAATGCGTACCTGCTGTTGGAACTGGTCTGCGGCGCAGGCATCTATCGTATGGTGGCCGGAATTGTGCGTGCGCGGGGCGGTTTCATTGACGAGCAATTCATGTGTGTCGCCGACAACAAACATTTCTACCGCCAATACGCCGACATAATCCAATTCGTCCGCCAAGCGTTGCGCCGTCTGCCGCGCCTGTTGCTGCACGTCGGCACTCAGCCGCGCGGGGACGATGGAATAAGCCAAGATGCCGTTTTCGTGGATGTTTTCGGCGGGGTCGAAGGTTTGCACGTTTTCATCGTTCAGACGGCATACGATCACGGAAATCTCGCCGCGCAAGTCCACCATTTTTTCCAAAACGCAATCCACGCCGCCGTGTTCGGCAAACGCGGCTTTGAGTTCGTCCAACGTTTTGACGCGGATTTGACCTTTGCCGTCGTAGCCCAACGTAGCCGTTTTCAGGATGCCGGGCAAAAATTGCGCGCTTGCTTCAGTAATGTCTTCGGCCTTGCAAACCGCCTGATACGGCGCGGTTTGCAAGCCTGCTTTGCGTATCCACGCTTTTTCCTGAATGCGGTTTTGTGCAATGGACACGCAGTCGCCGCTGGGGGAAACGTTGGTATGCTTTGCCAGAGAGCGCATCGCGTCGGCATTGACGTTTTCAAATTCGGTCGTAACCGCCGCGCATTTTGCCAATTCGTCCAACGCGGCCCGGTCGTCAAACGGCGCGCACAAATGGCGGTCGGCAAATTCCGCCGCCGGCGCATTCGGGTCGGGATCGAGAACGGTTACTTTGTAGCCCATGGTTTTAGCGGCAACGGCAAACATTCTGCCTAATTGTCCGCCGCCGAGGATGCCGAGCATGGCGGGAGGAAGGATGGGGGGTGTGTTCATAGTGGAATAATTCTGTTTAAACTGCCAAATCTAAGGGAAGGTCGGAAATATCTTTTAATCGTTTACCATTGACCATGATGTAAAACAAATCCAAAGCGTCTTCATAATTCAATGATTGTAAAATTTGTTCCAGCTCATATAAGGCAAAATGGTAAATGCAATCTATTTCCCCTGTACCCAAGGCAATAGATGAAATGCGGCTTGGCGTTGGTTCTGCCGTTACGACAACAATGTGCGGCAGTCTGCCTTTTCTGTTTCTAACCAAATTCAATCCTTCAGAACGGGCATTTTGAGCCCTGTCGCTGCGAATCGTCCATTTACAAGAGATACTGGCGTGGAGCAGCGGCATATTGCCATTACCCGCACGCAAACTGGCATATGTGGCAATATTTTCATCAACTAAAAATTCATTACGGTTGATTTCTGCATCTGCAATCAAATTTCTGGTAACGATAATATCGGGAGTAATGGTGTAATCACTGCCCAAGGCGGCAGCCAATTCGGGGTTTTCTTCGGCAGCCTTGGCTAAGGCTGTCAGATGTGCGTATTGCTGATAACGTGCGATTTCCAGACGGTTGCGAGAACCGACCTGCTTAACATTCCAGTCGCCGGGTCTGATATGCTGCAATTTCTCAAAAGCAGATTGGACAAACTCACTGCATATTGCTTCAAAAGCATTTCCCGATGTCTGACCGGGTAATCTTTCCGAAACCGTTTCCGAATGCAGTAAGTCGGCAATCCCCTTGGCTATATTGAAACTTCGGGTATTGCTCCCATCCGCATTGCTGACTACGCCTCTATTGTTGGTTGCAAGAATATTGCCATCCAATAATTTCTTATGGAAAATCCTGCGTTCTTGGGTAAAAAGCGGATTCATTCAATTTTCCTTTTTTAAGGCTTTGATAATCTGCCTGCCCACCGCTTCGGCTACCGGCGGGGGAAAAGCGTTGCCGATTTGGCGGTACATAGGCGTTTTTTTACCAAAAAATTGCCAGTCATCAGGAAATCCTTGGATACGCGCCGTCATTCGGACAGTCAATCTAGGCATTCCCGAAAAGTCTTCAGGCGGCGCACTATCCCACAAACCTGAACCATCCACACCCAACTCCGCCCATGCGCGTTTGGATCGTGTAGGCCCCAAGTCAGCACCGCCGTGTTTTTTTGAACCGCCGACCAAGGTCGGTGCAATCTGCGCGGCCTTCAAACGCCAGTTATGCGCCCCCTGCCAGTTATTTTCTGACATTAAGTCAAAAAGCAGTTCTCCAACGGTTTTCGGTTGTTCCGAATTTGGTTCAGGCCATTTGAAAAAATTGGTGTATTCGTTTTTCAACGCAACAAATAAAACCCTGGGTCTGAGTTGCGATACTCCGTAATCGGCAGCATAAAGTAGTTTCCATTGTCCAAGGTAACCCAACTTGGCAAATTGTTCTGTAATATGGTTGCGATAATTTTCAAATTTTGGGTCAAGTAACCCCCGCACATTTTCTAACATGATGGCTTTAGGGTCAGTTTCCTTAGCTAGACGAATAGCCTCAGGGAATAAATCGCGTTCATCATCTTTTCCCAGTTGTTTTCCAGCTTTGGAAAAAGGAGGGCAAGGCACGCCGCCGGCCAATAAATCAATACCGTCATATCCTTCGCCCTGAAACAAGCGGACATCTCCTTCAATAACGTTCCAATCAGGACGGTTTAAACGTAGGGTTTGACAAGCCGACGGTTCGATTTCGATTAACGCAACATGGGAAAAGCCTGCCCTTTCTAAGCCCAAAGCCTGTCCGCCTGCTCCGGCACAAATTTCTAATGATGTGAATTGCATTGTGATTTTTTATGTAAGTATCTCTGATGTTGTTTTGTGATTTTCAGACGACCTTCTTTTCATCTGCAAAGGTTGTCTGAAATTTATTTATCCAACCCTTCCTGCACCATCTGCGCCGCCCGAACCACTGCGCGGGCTTTGTTTTGAGTTTCCTGCCATTCGGAAGTTGGGTCGGAGTCGGCAACCACGCCCGCGCCGCTTTGGATGAAGAGGGTATTGTTTTTAATCACGGCGGTGCGGATGGCGATTGCCAAATCCATATCGTTGTTGAAGCCCCATACGCCGACGGCGCCGCCGTAGATGCCGCGTTTCTCCGGTTCGATTTCTTCGATGATTTCCATCGCGCGGACTTTTGGCGCGCCGGAGAGTGTGCCGGCAGGGAAGGTGGCGGCGAGGATGTCCATATTGGTAACGCCCTCTTTCAGACAGCCTTCGACGTTGGAAACGATGTGCATCACATGGGAGTATTTTTCAATCACCATTTTGTCGGTGACTTTGACTTCGCCTGTTTTGCTGATGCGTCCGACATCGTTGCGCCCCAAATCGATAAGCATAACGTGTTCGGCGATTTCTTTGGCGTCGCTTAACAAATCTTGTTCGTTGGCAAGGTCTTCGGCGGGGGTTTTGCCGCGCAGGCGCGTGCCGGCGATGGGGCGGACGATGACGTCGTCGCGTTCGCGGCGGACGAGGATTTCGGGCGAGGAACCGACGATGTGGAAATCGCCGAAATCGTAGTAAAAGAGGTAAGGCGAAGGGTTGAGCGTGCGCAGGGCGCGGTAGAGGGCAAGCGGATTGTCGGTAAATTCCATGCTCATGCGTTGGCTGGGGACGACCTGCATACAGTCGCCTGCGAAAATGTAGTCTTTGATTTTATCGACGCAGGCTTTGAAAGGTTCTTCGCCGAACTCGCTGACTGCTTGGGTTTGTTTGCTGCCGAGGGAAAGTGGGATGGCGCAGCTTTGGCGCAACTGGGTGCGGATGTCTTCGAGGCGTTCGCGGGCGCGTTCGTAGCTGTCGGGCTGCGAGGGATCAGCATAAACGATGAGGTGGATTTTGCCGCTCAAATTGTCGATTACCGCCAACTCTTGCGACAGCATCAGCAAAATATCGGGCGTGCCGAGCGGGTTGGCTTTGGCGGTGTTTTTCAGGCGGTGGGCGAAGTGTTCGAAATTGTAGACGGTTTCGTAACCGAAGTAGCCGACCAAGCCGCCGGTAAAGCGCGGCAGGCTTGGGATTTCGGGTGTTTTGAAACGGTTGTGGAAAGCTTCGATAAAGGGTAGCGGATTGCCGTCGTATTGTTCGACGATTTCGCCGTTTTGATAAACATCGACGTGTTTGCCGCCGGCTTTGAGATAGTGGCTGCAAGGCAGGCCGATAAAGGAATAGCGGCCGAAACGTTCGCCGCCGACAACGGATTCGAGCAGGTAGGTATAGGGGCGGTTGGCGAGTTTGAGATAGAGGGAAAGCGGCGTATCCAAGTCGGCAAGGAGTTCTTGCACGAGCGGGATGCGGTTGTAGCCTTGGGCGGCTTGGGCTTGGTATTCTTGTTTGCTGATCATTTCTGCTTTCCCAAAAGGCGGTTTCGGACGGCGCGGCAACGGGCGCGAGTATAACATTTTATCGGAATTGTTGACAGTCTGACCGGAGATGGCGTCTGAAAAAAGACGGGCTTACGGCTTTGTTTTGCGCTGCCGGTATTGTTTCCATTTAAACAGATAACCTGCGGTTGCGGGAATCAGGGCTAAGATGGTTTTGAACGTCCATGATGCATGCCAAGGTAAAGAACCGGGTGCGACCGATTGATTCAGATACGGCCACCAACAGGCAGTCAGGCAGCCGAGCAGCAGCGGCCAGATATGCCGGCTGAGGTTTTTTTTGCCAAAGGAGGAATGATGCGGCAGACCAAAGCAGGGTAAGGGCAGTGATTTTTAACACGGTATAAGCATCCGCTCCAAACAGGGCGGCGAGAAAATACGTACCGGCAATCCAGAGGACGGCAAGTATCAGGACGATGATTTCTTCAGGTCGTTTGAACATTTTTTTTCTTCCTGTTTGATTTCAGACGGCATTGCCGTTCTGTTTGGTTTCCAGCAGCTCCCAGCGTTCCAGCTTTTCCAAAAGCAGCATTTCGATTTCTTCGGCGCGGTTTTGCAATGCTCCTGCTTTTTCGTAATCTTTGAAAATTCCGGGATCGGAAAGCTGCGCGTTGATTTCTGCCTGTTCGGTTTCCAAGGCGGCGATTTCGTCGGGCAGGGCGTCGAGTTCGCGCTGTTCTTTGTAGGAAAGTTTGACCGTACGGTTGGCTTTGGGTTTTTCTTTGGCGGGTTCGACATCGGATGCTTTGGGTGCGGATGCCGTCTGAATTTTATTTTCCCGCGATTTTGCGTCGATATAGTCCTGATAGCCGCCGATGTATTCTTTCAGACGGCCTTGTCCTTCGAAAACAATGCTTTGGGTAATTACATTGTCGAGGAACATACGGTCGTGCGAGACGAGGAAGACCGTGCCTTGGTAATCGCGCAACAGATCTTCAAGCAATTCTTGGGTGTCGATGTCCAAGTCGTTGGTCGGTTCGTCCAAAACCAAAATATTGGCGGGACGAGTAAAGAGTTTTGCCAGCAAAAGGCGGTTGCGTTCGCCGCCGGAGAGTGAAGAAACAGGACTTTGCGCGCGGGCAGGGGGGAACAGGAAATCTTCCAAATAGCTCATCACATGCTTTTTCTTGCCGCCGACTTCGACGTAATCGTTGCCCTGTCCGAGCGTGTAAAACACAGTATCGTTTTCATTCAAGGCGCTGCGGAACTGGTCGAAATAGGCGACTTCCTGCTTGCTGCCGATACGGATTCTGCCGTAGGTCGGCTGCAATTCGCCCAAAATCAGCTTAAGGAAGGTGGTTTTGCCGATACCGTTTGGGCCGATTAAGCCGATTTTGTCGCCGCGCTGCAAGATGGCGGAAAATTTATCCATGATAACTTTGTCGTCATAGGCAAACGAAGCGTGTTCCAGTTCGGCGATGATTTTGCCGCTTTTCTTGCCGCTGTCGAGTTTGAAGTTGACCTGTCCTTGTACATTGCGGCGTTCGGCACGCTGGCGGCGCAGTTCTTCCAAACGGCGCACGCGGCCTTCGTTGCGGGTACGGCGCGCTTCGATGCCTTTGCGTATCCACGCCTCTTCCTGCGCGTGGAATTTGTCGAAGAGGCGGTTGTGTTCGGCTTCAACCGCCAACTCTTGCGCTTTTTTCTCGCTGTATTTGGAGAACGAGCCGGGATAGGAGCGCAAAATACCGCGATCGAGTTCGACAATGCGCGTGGCGATATTGTCCAAAAAACGGCGGTCGTGGGTAATCACGACCAAGCTGCCTTCAAACGCTTTGAGCAGGTTTTCCAACCAAATAATCGCGTCGATATCCAAATGGTTGGTCGGTTCGTCCAGTAACAATACATCGGGCTTCTGTACCCAAGCCTGCGCTAAGGCGACGCGTTTTTTCTGACCGCCGGAAAGGTTGCCGATTTTTTCGTTTTCCGGCAAACCGAGTTCCCCCAAAGTCTGCTTGACTGCCGCATCCAGTTTCCAACCGTCCTTCGCTTCGATTTCAAGTTGCAATTCGTTAAGCTCTTTCAATAAGAGCTCACTCGAACCATTTTCCAACTCATGGCTGACATGATGATAACGGCGCAATAAATCGCGAATTTCGCCCAAACCTTCGGCAACAGTATCAAATACGGTTGCGTCCTTATCAAAAAAGGACTCCTGCGGCACATAAACGATTTTGAGATTGTTTTGAACAATAATCTGCCCGTCGTCGAGTTTTTGCACGCCGGTGAGGATTTTTAAAAACGAAGACTTGCCTGCGCCGTTGCGTCCGATCAAGCCGACTTTTTCGCCGCTGTCGAGTTGGAAGGACGTTTTGTCGAGCAGGGCGACATGTCCGACGGCAAAGGAAGCGTTTTCTACGGATAATATATTCATAATGTCAATTTCCAACAATTAACGTTCGGATTTTGCCGCAAGTTTGGCGCGGGCGATTTCGATGATGCCGGGCAGGACGGAAACAATAATGATGCCGCCCATCACCAAGCCCAGATTGTTTTTTACGACGGGGAAGTTGGCAAAGAAATAGCCCGCGTAAGAAAACAAGATAACCCACAACAAGCCGCCGATGATGTTGTAGCGGATAAATTTGGCATAGTGCATTTTTCCCATACCGGCGACGAAGGGGGCGAAGGTGCGGACGATGGGCACGAAGCGCGCGATGATAATCGTTTTGCCGCCGTGTTTTTCGTAAAAACGGCGGGTTTTGCCGAGGTATTCGCACCGGAAGATTTTAGAATCGGGGTTGGCGAACAGCCTGCCGCCGAAATATTTGCCGACGGTAAAATTGAGCGCGTCGCCGAGTATGGCGGCAAGGCTTAATAATGCAACCATCAAATGAATATCCATACCGCCCAGCGCGGCAATCCCGCCGGCGGCAAACAAGAGCGAATCGCCGGGCAGGAAGGGCGTAACAATCAGACCGGTTTCGCAAAAAACAATCAAAAACAGAATCGCATAAATCCACACACCGTATTGCGCCGACAGGCTGAGCAGGTGTTGGTCGATATGCAGGATAAAATCAATCACAGAAGCAAGCACGGGTTTTCCAAAACACAATGTCGAGGCGGTATTTTAACCGATTGGAAAAATGCCGTCTGAAAAGTTTCAGACGGTATTAGGGTCTGCTACAACATCAAAAACCGCAAACCAAAAGGCTTGCGGTTTTGTGTCTGGGGCATATCGCCGCGATTAGAATTTCACGCCGACACGAACACCGTATTCGTTGATTTTGGTAGGATCGACTCGGATGTTCCCGCCGTCTAAAACGAAGCTGCCGGATGCTTTGAAGTGACGGTGTTTGTAGAACGGACCGGCTTCGATGCCGACGGTATCGGTAATTTGTTTGCCGATATTCGCACCTACGCCCACGCCCCATCCGCGTGTTTTTGCGTTAATGTCGGCTGAGACACCGGCTACAGTTGCGTTGTGTTTCAATTTGGCGTCCAGGTCAACCTTAACCTCTGCCCAAGGATTCAGATACCAGCCGCCGCCCAAATCGGAAGTCAGGTCGGCGTGCGCTTTGGTATAGAAGGCTTCGCGCTCGGTGCTGACTGTTCCTTTCTCATTAGCTACCGCATCTTTGTATTTTTCATAGCCCAAACCTAAACCGGCACGCAGTTTGGTGGCTTCACTGAGCGGTTGGGTGTAGGTGTAACCGGCATACACGTCGGTGCGTTTTTCTTTAACGTCTTTGCCGAATGGTTTAGTAGTACTTTCGGTCACAACGTACATGTCTTTTTTGTCTCGGCTGTGTGATACTTCGAAACGCATGCCGTGGTGAATATCGTCAAACGGCATATCGGCACGGAAACCGATGTTTTTTTGTACTTTGTGTTTTTCTTTCAAATCGGCATTTTTCAGCGTTTGTTTGGAGATGTCTGTACGGACGGTATATTCGCCTTTACCCAGAAAGTCGGGCAACTGGGCCATAGCAGTACCGGAGATGGCGGCAATAGTCAGTGCAAGCAGTGCTTTTTTCATTTTTTAGTCCTTTGTTAAGGGTTGGTTGATACTACTCAGAGAAGTAGCAGTTATATTGATAGGGAGTTGTGGAGTGTGATTAGATTAAAATTCGGGAGTACACGCCATGTCTGTTGTAAAGTTTGTAACGCTAAGGGGAAGAAGTGATGATGCGAATGATTTGGAGGATCCTATGAAATTCTCGTGATGCTCAAGCATTTCGTCATAAAAATCTGACGATTCTGAACGACACTCCTGGCGATACATCCTAATGGACACATTGGTTTCCATGCACATGTTTTGAATGGCGTCTCCGATACGACGTAAAGGGACGTTTCGGCTTATTAGCCTTTCTATGTCCCTAACATCTCTCATTGCTCCGTTTGCCCACCGAGCTTCCACATCCGCACACGTATTTACAGGATGAAAACCGTTTTTATATTTTTTGCCCAAGGAGCGTTTAGGGCGTTTAGGAATTACGATAGCGTTTTTAAGGGCAGATAGGGCTTCTGATGTTGATTCATTTAATAACGATGCTGAATTTAGTAAGTCTGCTTCTTTCTTTTTCCTTCTTTCTTTGTAATTTTTTTGTGCTCGTTCTGAGACGCGATTTATGAAAATTTGCTTATCCTGAAGAGACGGGGCAGAATATGATTCTGCCTTTGTTGTGATAAAGGCTTCGCTGACATCTACGAGTCCCTCGGAGAGTCCCTCGACAAAAGAAGTTACTTGAGTCGAAGTACAGGCAGAAAGGGACAGGGAAAGGGTGCAGGCTGCCAGTATTTTTTCATTTTTACGGTGCGTTTAGGCTTGTTTTCTGAATACATGTCTGTACCTCGTTAGGTAAATTTTTATCAAAATACTATTGTGTTATATTATTTATTTTTAAAATATCCGACCATCAACTGAAGATACCGGTTACGGTTGTTTGAGTGGTGAAAATTAACCTTGGAGGGCAGGATGGAAGTGCATGACAAGATTCGGACGTTAAGGGAAGTCAATCAGTGGACGCAGGAAGAGATGGCGGAAAAATTGGAAATGTCGGTTAACGGGTATTCGAAAATAGAACGCGGGAAAAGCGGTATCAATCTCGACAAGCTGCGCCAGATTGCCCAGATTTTCAATATCGATGTGGTTGAGCTGCTGGCGGAGCAGAACCGATCGTTTTTCTTCTCTATCGGCGACAATACCAATAACCATCATAATATTATCGGCTCTGATGAAATGCTGGTGTTTGAAAATGAAAAATTGAGGTCGCTGCTGGATGCAAAGGATGAATTGATCAGGCAGAAAGATAGTGAAATCGCAGTATTGAAAAAGTTGGTCATTTTGCTGGAAGAGAAAAAATAGCAATGTTACCGAAAACAAAAAATGCCGTCTGGAAAATGTTCAGACGGCATTTTGTATGGAAACATCGGGCGTTTAGTTTCCGTAAACGGGGTATTTGTCGCACAAGGCAGTCACTTGTCCGCGGACTTTGGCGAGGTTGGCTTCGTCTTCGGGATTAGCCAATACATCGGCAACCAAGTTCGACAATACGCGAGCGTCGGTTTCGTTAAAGCCGCGAGTGGTCATGGCGGCGGAACCGATGCGGATGCCGGAGGTAACGAACGGTTTTTCCGGATCGTTCGGGATGGCGTTTTTGTTGACGGTGATGTGCGCTTTGCCCAAAGCGGCTTCGGCGGCTTTGCCGGTGATTTTCATCGGTTGCAGGTCGACGAGGAAAACGTGGCTTTCGGTGCGGCCGGAAACGATGCGCAAACCGCGTTTAACCAACTCTTCCGCCATGACGGCAGCATTGATTTTCACTTGTTTTGCGTATTGTTTGAACTCGGGTTGCAACGCTTCTTTAAACGCTACGGCTTTGGCGGCGATAACGTGCATCAACGGACCGCCTTGCAGGCTTGGGAAGATGGAAGAGTTCAGCGCTTTTTCGTGGGTATTGTCACGGCACAAAATCACACCGCCACGAGGGCCGCGTAGGGTTTTGTGGGTGGTAGTGGTTACGAAGTCGCAGAATGGCACGGGGTTAGGATATTCGCCGCCGGCAACCAGTCCGGCATAGTGCGCCATGTCGACAAAGAGGTATGCGCCGACTTTATCGGCGATTTCGCGGAATTTTGCCCAGTCGATTTGCAACGCGTAGGCAGACGCGCCCGCCACAATCATTTTGGGTTTGTGTTCGAGCGCGAGGCGTTCGACTTCGGCATAATCGAGGACTTCGTTTTCATCCAAGCCATAAGTAACGGCATTGTAGAGTTTGCCGGAAATATTAACGCTCGCGCCGTGGGTCAGGTGTCCGCCGTGCGCCAGAGACATACCCAAAATGGTGTCGCCCGGTTTTAAAACGGAAGCATATACGGCTTGGTTGGCTTGGGAACCGGAGTGCGGTTGAACGTTGGCATAGGCTGCGCCAAACAGTTCTTTTACGCGGTCGATTGCCAATTGTTCGACAATATCGACGTATTCGCAGCCGCCGTAGTAGCGTTTTGCGGGATAGCCTTCGGCGTATTTGTTGGTCAATTGCGAACCTTGTGCCTCCATCACGGCGCAGCTGACGTAGTTTTCAGAGGCAATCAGCTCGACGTGGTCTTGCTGGCGTCGGTCTTCTTGGGCAATGGCTGCTGCCAAATCGGGGTCATATTGTGCGAGGGTAACGCTTTTTGAAAACATATTCTCGGCTCCTTTGTGTAATCAGGGTATCATGAGCGTTTTTCGTATAAAAAAATACTTCAAAACCTAAGGCAGATAGCCCATAATGCGTAAATTTTCTTTGGCATTATCAGGTAATTTATTTAACATGCCGGTTTTTAGCGTCTCATCACCTTTATTTAGCACAAGGCTAATCAAAGGCAATACATCAAATGGTAAATTTTCGGCAGTTTGTGCAAAATCAATCAAATAACCAGCACCAACCACATCTTTATCAGCCATAACCCGCTGATACACCACTTGCCAAGACAATTCTTCCTGCCCCGCCATGTCTTAAAATCAGATGAATGGCTTGTAATGCTGTGTTTGGCGTCTCACAAATTGCCAAGATCTGCTCAGAAGTTTGCTTGATGGCTTGTATTTTTGTTTGATTACTCACAATTTCCCCCTATTTTAATAATTAACTTAATGCGGTCAAATTCACAAAATACAAGCTTCACCTCTAATCACCCGTCACTCGACCTTCTCGGCGTGGATCGACACCACCAACCAGCCTGCTTGGCTCGATAATAATGGCTTGAACACCTGAATTTAGCTCACGCACATCAGTCTTATAGCCCAAATCATTTAATGTTTGTTGCCACTGGACGGCGGTTGTACCCGTTTCTAGTTCATAGCTACCAAAGCGATTTAATAAATTGGGTGCACTGATGGCATCTTGGATATCCATATTCCAGTCACTATGTGCCACAATCGTCTTAGCGACATAGCCAATGATACGGCTACCACCTGGAGAGCCGATTGCCATATAAGGCTTGCCTGCTTTAAATACGATGGTTGGTGCCATTGAGGAGCGTGGTCTCTTGCCAGGCTCGACACGATTGGCGACCTGTTTGCCCTGCTTTATTGGCTCAAAACTAAAGTCTGTCAGCTCATTATTCAGCAGGTAGCCATTTGCCATCAAAGTTGAGCCAAACGCATTTTCAATGGAAGTCGTCATTGATAGCACATTGCCCGCCTTATCCACAATTGATATATGACTGGTAGAAGGTAACTCAATCGCTTGTGAGGACGCCCACTCATGAATAAAATCGCCTGCAGATACGCTAGGCAATGCCTTATCCGACTGCTCAAGCAGCTGGCTGCGATGTTTTAGGTAGTCTTTAGAAATCAACTGGCGAATGGGTACTGGTACAAAATCAGGGTCGCCCAAATATACATCACGATCCGCAAACGCAAACCTTCAGCATCATACCCCACCCGATTGGGTGAAAATTCATTTAAAATCCCCAAAATCTGACCCATAGCAATCCCACCTGAGCTTGGTGCACCCATACCGCATACTTCATAAATACGATAAGTCACACAAACAGGCGGGCGTTCCACCACTTGATAATCAGATAAATCTTGCAAGGATAATTGACCGGGGTTATCCTTAGCATTTTGGACAACTGAAACAATATTTTGGGCATATTTACCAGTATGCAGAGCTTTTGCACCTTGAGCTGCTAACGCCTGAACACTGTCAGCAAATTCTAAATTTTTCAGCAAGCTGCCTGCTTGTAGCGGCACACCATTCGGCAAAAAATAAGCGGCTGTTTTTGGATAGCGTGCCAAATGCTGCTGATTTTGCTCAACCGAGATGGCAAGCCTTGGCGACACCTCAAAGCCTTGTTTTGCCAAGTGGATCGGCGTATCAAATAATTTTCCCCAAGGCAATACACCGTATCGCTGATGTATTGTCTCCGTCAGTTTAGGGATAGCAGGCGTACCTACCGAGCGACCACCGCTTCCATAAATTTCAATGGTTAACCATCTTTATCCAAAAATAATTCTGGCGTCGCACGCATCGGTGCCGTCTCACGCCCATCAAATGTGGTCAATGTTTTGGCGGTATTGTCCCAATACAACACAAATGCACCACCGCCCAAGCCTGACGACTGTGGCTCTACCAAGCTTAGTGTCGTCTGCACCGCCACCATCGCATCTGCAGCGCTACCGCCTTGCTTTAAGATATCATAGCCAGCTTGTGTTGCTAATGGATTGGCTGACGCTACTATAAAATCACTTGCAATCACCTGCTTTTGTTCGGTCAGTCCCGTTACATGTTCAGGCGTGTGAGCGTCTGCACCTGCGATGACAGCAGAATTAGTATTAACCTTACCTTGATTGGCATGGATGACTTGACATCCGGAGATTACCATAGACATTATCAATGCAGTCAATAAATATGTTTTAGCTACAAGCACTCCTTCGCCTGAGTTTGATTGATAATTCATACAAAGCATGCTGATTATTGTATGTAATATGGCTAAATAATTCAATCCAAACTATCAATCTTGACCATCAAAAAAAGACCGCTAATGTCATCAGCAGTCTTTTTTGATATTTATTTTAAGATATTAAGTAATCAGACCTTTGGGCTATGCTCTTCAATGAGTGGTTTTAGCTCACCTGATTGGTACATTTGTAGGATAATATCACTACCACCGATTAACTCACCATTAACCCAAAGCCGTGGAAAGGTTGGCCAATTGGCGATGAGTGGTAGAGTACTGCGAATTTCTGGATTTTCTAGGATATTAACAAAAGCAAAGGGTCTGCCAATTTGGGTCGGCACCTCTACTGCGCGCGCTGAAAATCCACATTGGGGAAACTGGGGCGTGCCTTTCATATGCAGTAGGAAGGGCTGAAAATTTATGCGTAAAGCGGAAGATTGTCAACGATTTTATCGGACGGTGGGGCGGTTTTCTGCGGACGGTGTTGCCGTGTATAACAAAACACTGGATAAAAATATTATCTTTGTTATAATTAATGTAAAGATTCAATTTGACTTTTTAACCGTAAACCAAGAGAGGAAAGCGATTATGTTCCCAGAATACCGTGATTTGATTTCCAAATTGAAACAGGAAAATTCCCGCTTCGCCCGTCTGTTCGACGAGCATAACGAGCTGGACGATAAAATTACCGGTCTGGCCAACAATCCGGTTACCAGCGGTGCGGAAACCATCGATGAGCTGAAAAAAGCCAAATTGAAACTGAAAGACGAGTTGTACGCCATCCTGCAAAAAGCGGCGGGCAAATAAATTTGAGCTTTAATTTTTAAAATACCGTCTGAAAATTTTTCAGACGGTATTTTTATCGTTCGGAAAGGCAGTTTTCTGTTTTTCCGGAGGGTATGCTTGAAATATCGGCGCAGTATCGGATTCACGCTGCCGCCGGTCTTTATCAGTACGGTCTCTGCCTATTTTGAATGCAGACGGTTGAGGTAATCCACTTCTTCGCTGCTGCCCATAATGACGGCGACGCGTTGGTGCAGGCTTTCGGGCTGTATATCGAGCATGGCTTGATATGCGTTGCTTGCCGATGCGCCCGCCTGTTCGAGTATCAGGGCCATAGGGTTGGCTTCGTACATCAGGCGCAGTTTGCCGGGTTTGGACGGGTCGCGTTTGTCTTGCAGATACATGAACACGCCGCCGCGCATCAGGATGCGGTGGATTTCGGCAACCATACTGGCTACCCAGCGCATATTGTAGTTTTTGCCGCGCGTACCGGTTTCGCCCGCCAAGAGCTCGTCGACGTATTGTTGAACGGGGGGTAGCCAGTGGCGGCGGTTAGACATATTGATGGCGAATTCTTTGGTACTTTCGGGTACTTTCGGGTTTTCTTTGGTCAGCACAAATTCGTTTTCGGCATTGAGTGTAAATACGTACACGCCGTGTCCGAATGTGAATACGAGCTGGGTTTGAGGCCCGTAGAGGACATAGCCTGCGGCAAGCTGCTGTCTGCCCGTTTGAAGGAATGATTCGGTTGCCAATGCGCCTTCGGGTTTGGCGAGAATGGAGAAAATCGTACCGACGGAAATGTTGACATCAATATTGGACGATCCGTCTAAAGGGTCGAATAGGACGAGATAGCGTCCGTTTTCACCGGCACTTACGAAAGTGTCTTCTTCCTCGCTTGCCAAACCGGCAACGGCAGGGTTGGCTTTGAGTGTGTCAATCATAATGTTGTTGGCGATAACATCCAGTTTTTTCTGGTCTTCACCCTGAATATTGCCCGTGCCCGCCATACCCAATACGCCGGCAAGTGCGCCGAGGCGGACTTTGGCGTTGATTTCGGTACAGGCGGAAACGACGGACAGCAAAACGCCGCCGAGTGCTTCGGGCAGTTGGTTTTGTTGCAGGTGTTCGGGGAGGAATCGGGTCAGTGTGTCCATGGTTTGCTCGTTTCGGAAAGGTTTGTGCCGTCTGAAAGGCGGCAGATTGCTGCGGGGCGTTCCTTTGGTGCGTTTCGCCGGATATCGCGTGGGATTGTAGTGGAAAAAAACGGCGCGGGGCAAGTCGGAACGCGGCAGGCGGATCGAGAAGTACAAGATGCCAAATTTATTTTTAAAAAATATTGACATTATATATATATATAGTGATAACATATTTTACAAATAAACTTAAATATAGGTAGATGAAAATGAAGAAACTGATTTTGTTGTCGGTGGCTGCGATGTTGGTGACGGCATGTACTTACGCAGACCGCCGTTTTGTAACTCAAGAATCTGCAGCGGAAATACAGGCGAAAAGTCGTGCCATTCAGATAAGCGAGCGTGCCGAGCGTGCCGAATACCGTAAAGAACGCCGGGAAGAAATGATGGATGCGGCACGCGCCATCAAAAAGGCAAACGAAAATTCACCCAATATTTATTTTATCCGATAAAACTCCAGTTGGATTAGTTTTTTCTTTATTTTGAGATAATAGGACAGGTATGAAAAACTTGAAAAATATTTCCGTTGTTGCTGTGTGTGCCGTTTTGCTTGCTGCCTGCGCTTCTGAAAATTCTGTAGCCAACTATGCTATCGGCGACGATTCGGCCGTAATCAAGGCTGGTCGTAACCGTGCCGAAGCGCGAATTAGCCGTGCGGAACTGGCGCAACACCGCCGTCAACGTAAAAATGTTTCTGAGGAGTTGGCTTTGGAACGTGAAAAACGTGCCAATAAGCATGACGCAATCCGTCAAGGTATGGGTACGGCTGCCGGTGGTCTGATGCTGCTGAACGGTGTGGTTGGTACCGTGGGTGTAATGAAAAGCGTGTTCTGATTTTTGAATACTGGTTTTATGCAGAACCGGACGATATGGAGTGTGTATCGCCCGGTTTTGTTTGTTTGACGGAAGATGCCGTCTGAAGGGTTTCAGACGGCATCGGGGTCAGCGGATTTTGTTGTCCAACAGGTAGCGCGCGCCTTCGTCTTGCGCCAGCAGCCGTGTCAGGGCGGGGAGGTTTGCCGCCAATTGTTCGGCTAAAAGGTAAGGGGGATTAATCACGAACATTCCGCTGCCGTGCATACCGAAACCGTCGGTTTTCGGCGCGTGGACGTGCAGTTCGGCGTAAAGGTAGTTGTCGGGCAGGAGTTTTTTCAATTCTTCCGGCAGCTTGCGGCTTTCTTCGCGGCTGAGGCAGGGATACCAAATGAGATAACAGCCGGACTCAAACCGTTTTAAAGCGGCTTTCAGCGTTTCCGTTACACGCCGGTAGTCCTGTTTTTCCTCATAGGGCGGGTCGATGAGAATAACAGCGCGTCGCGGCGGGGGCGGCAGCAGGGAAATCAGCCCTTTGTAACCGTCTTCGCGCAACACTTGTCCGCGTTTGCCCAATCCCGCTTCGCCCATATTGTTTTGCAGATGGACAAAGTCGGTGGGGTGCAGCTCAAACAGGCGCAATTTGTCGCCGATGCGGATCAGCGATTGCGCCAGCCACGGAGAGCCGCAGTAAAGTTCGGGCGAGGGCAGGATTTTTTGTATGTGCGCGGCAAAGTCAGAGAGTTCGGCAGGCAGGTTTTGCGCCTGTCGGAGCAGGGCGATGCCTTGCCGGTATTCGCCGACTTTCTGCGCCTCGCTGCCTTCGAGATTGTACAAACCCGCGCCGCCGTGCGTGTCGATGTACCAGTAGGGCTTGTCTTTGCGGTTGAAATATTGCAGCACTAAAAACAAGGTGAAGTGTTTGAGCATATCGGCGTGGTTGCCGGCGTGAAATGCGTGTCTGTAACTGAGCATGGTATGTATGAAAGCCGTTTGTGCGGAAATGCCGTCTGAACGCGGGAACATGGTTTCAGACGGCATGACGTAATGGAAAACAAATGCCGAATCAGCGTTTTTCGCCGATTTTGCTTTCTTTGCCTTTAATCAGGTTGAGGATGTTGCTCTTATGGCGGAGCAACACCAATATGGCGATTGCGAGGGTTGCGAAAATCCAAGAAGTATGCGGCATAAAAAACAGTGCGGCAAGGGGGGCGGCGGTTGTGGCGACCAGCGCGGCAAGGGAGGATACTTTGAAGCCGAATGCCATCACAAGCCAAATCAACGCGCAGACCAAGGCAGTTGCAGGAGAGAGTGCCAGAAGCACGCCCAATGCCGTTGCCACGCCTTTGCCGCCCTTAAATCCGAAAAACACCGGCCACATATGCCCGACCAGCGCGGCGAGTGCGACGGCGGCGATTGCGCTGTCGGATAAACCGAGCGGTTCTTGAAGCACGCGTGCAAGCAAAACGGCAACCAAACCTTTGGCGGCATCGCCCAAGAGCGTCAGCGCGGCCGCCTTTTTTTTGCCGCTGCGTAAAACATTGGTCGCGCCGGGATTGCCCGATCCGTAGGTGCGCGGGTCGTCCATCCCGTAATACTTGGAAACGATGACGGCGAAAGAAAGTGAACCGATTAAATAGGAAACGGCGACGGCCGGTATGTTGAACATTTGCGGTACTTTACTTAGAATGGTGCGGTTATTTTAGCAAAAAACGGGGCGGATTATGGATAAAATCTTTTTGCACGGCATGAAGGCGGATACGCTTATCGGCGTGTACGGCTGGGAACGCGAACGGTTGCAGACCCTGATTGTCGATTTGGACATCGGCGTTCCCGAGAAAGCGGGTTCGGACGACGATATTGCCAATACGGTGCATTATGCCGAGGTATGCGAAACGCTGCGCCGACATCTGAAAGAACAGGATTTCCTGCTTTTGGAAGCGTTGGCGGAATATATTGCCGATTTGGTTTTGGGATATTTCGGCGCGGTGTGGGTGCACGTGAAAATCGTCAAGCCGGGTATTTTGGAAGGCGTGCGCGAGGTTGGAGTGGAAATCGAGCGCGGCAAGCGTGAAGATTGAACGGCAGAATAGGAAACGGAAAGGAGATATGAAGTGGATTTGAGGGAAGTAAAATTAGGCGGCGAAACCATTTACGAGGGCGGTTTCGTCAGTATCAGCAGGGATAAGGTCAGGCTGCCCAACGGCAATGAAGGGCAGCGCATCGTCATCCGGCATCCGGGCGCGGCGTGCGTGTTGGCGGTAACGGATGACGAAAAGGTCGTTTTGGTGCGGCAGTGGCGTTATGCGGCAAATCAGGCGACATTGGAACTTCCTGCGGGCAAGCTGGATGTGGCGGGCGAGGATATGGCAGCGTGTGCGCTGCGAGAATTGGCGGAGGAAACGCCTTATGTTGCCGACAGCGTGCGCCTGCTGTACAGTTTTTATACGGCGGTCGGTTTTTGCAATGAAAAAATGTATCTGTTCGAGGCGGAAGGCGTGCGCTTGGGCAGTACGCTTTCTAATGATGAAGATGAAATAACGGAAACCGTGCTGATGTCGAAAGATGAAGTCCGTCAGGCATTGGCAAACGATGAAATTAAAGACGGTAAAACATTAATCGGTTTGCAATACTGGCTGATGAAGGATTGACAGGATGTTGGAACCGCCCGCCGGAGTAAGTCGGCGGGCATTTTGTTTGGCGGATCGGATATGCCTTTTCGGCTTGTCTCTGGGTGCGTACTTTAAAGTAATTCGTGCTTTAGTAATAAGAGGGAAAAGGGTATGATAATTACCCAAACGAACGTGATAATTTTTAAGAATGGGTAATAATGAATATCTTCGTTACTGATTTTTCTTACTGGTTTATGAGTTTATTAACGCTTTCTTATATACCGTCCGTTCATTCATCGGATGATGATATTGATTTTGGCAAAAGGATTATGACGGTTACTTTTTTGCATTTTTAGGCACAGTGATAGAGCGTTTTTTAAGAAAAAGCCTTGGTAGGTTTATCCTCCCAAGGCTTTTTCTTTGTTATAGACCTAAAAGCCCAATTTGAATTTGAGAACGGTATAGTGGATTAAATTTAAACCGGTACGGCGTTGCCTCGCCTTGCCGTACTATCTGTACTGTCTGCGGCTCGCCGCCTTGTCCTGATTTAAATTTAATCCACTATAATTGGCACAGGCAGTATTTAAACAAGCGAAGCCAATTTATAGATTATGTCAAAACCAAAGGAAGCAATTTTTTGCGGTTATTTGACTGCCGTCCCTATCTTCAGCCCGAGCCAAGTCAGCAGCAGCGAACCTGCCGTGTGTAGGAAAATATTGGCAAGTGCCGAAGCGGGACGGTTCGATTGGAGCAGGGTTACGGTTTCCAGTGAAAATCCGGAAAGCGTGGTCAGGCTGCCGAAAAAACCGGTAATCAGCAGCAGCTTCCATTGCGGATGGCTGACGGTTTCGGCAAAGATGCCGATGAGCAGCGCGCCCGTCCAGTTGGCAAACAGGTTGCCTGTGGCGGGAGACAACGATGCGGGGACGGCGAGGTTGAGCAGCCAACGCGCCGTTGTGCCGAATATTGCACCGATGGAAAGGGGGAGGATGTTGGAAAGCATGGTTTTGTCTGCCTATGCCGTCTGAAGGCTACAGCCATATGCCGCGCTCGGACTTCAGATAGCGGTTGTCGTCGAAAGTGTTGATCCAATGGGGCTTCAGTGCCACGAAAATGGCAGTTGAAATGCCGCTGAGGAAGGCTTCCGCCCACGCCAGCAGAATAAAGACGGGCAGGGCGGTCGTCCACAATATTTCGGACGGAAAAGCGTTTGCGGCATCCAAAATACCGATCAGCACCAGCCCGGTCAGCAGAATGCCGGCGGCGGAAGCGAGAAAGCCGTTGACGAAAATAAAGATGAAAATATTGGGCGGCAGACGGTTGACCAGCATACGCGACAGGCGGTTGACGACAAGCGCGGGCAGTATCAGCACCAAAGCGTTCGGCGGATATGCGCCGGCAGAACCGGCAAACAGCAGGCAGTAGGGCAGCATCAGCAGCGCGGCAAGCCAAAGGGCGGCGGAGGTATCCACCATCAGTGTAACCAGATTGACGGCAAGCAGGTGGTAGTTCATCTGGGCAAGCTGTCCGCCGCCGACAGAGGCGTTCAGACACCATGCTGCGGAAAAAATTACGGTACACAGGGGAAGGGCGGAACGGTAGCGGGCAAGCGAACGGAATGCCGACGGCGCGGAAGCTGCCAGTATCAGGATAAGGACAATCCACGAAACCGACAGTACCACATCTGAAAACCAGACTGTTTGGAAAATCATGGTAATGCCGCAAAGATTAAGGGAAGGGGCGGCTATTATACTGTCGGCGGGGGCAAACCGAAAGCCGAATCGGTTTCGGCAGAATTGTCGGCCGGTTGTTTTTTTTGGGCTGGAAACACGTTAAAATAAACTCGGTTAATCGTTTGTCTTGCGGGAAACGGCATATGTTTTGGATAGTTTTGATCGTTATTTTGTTGCTTGCGCTTGCCGGCCTGTTTTTTGTCCGCGCACAATCCGAACGCGAGTGGATGCGCGAGGTTTCTGCGTGGCAGGAAAAGAAAGGGGAAAAACAGGCGGAGCTGCCTGAAATCAAAGACGGTATGCCCGATTTTCCCGAGTTTTCCCTGATGCTTTTCCATGCCGTCAAAACGGCAGTGTATTGGCTGTTTGTCGGTGTCGTCCGTTTCTGCCGAAACTATCTGGCGCACGAATCCGAACCGGACAGGCCCGTTCCGCCTGCTTCTGCAAACCGTGCGGATGTTCCGACCGCATCCGACGGGTATTCAGACAGTGGAAACGGGACGGAAGAAGCGGAAACGGAAGCAGCAGAAGCTGCGGAGGAAGAGGCTGCCGATACGGAAGACATTGCAACTGCCGTAATCGACAACCGCCGCATCCCATTCGACCGGAGTATTGCTGAAGGGTTGATGCAGTCTGAAAGCAAAACTTCGCCCGTCCGTCCGGTTTTTAAGGAAATCACTTTGGAAGAAGCAACGCGTGCTTTAAGCAGCGCGGCTTTAAGGGAAACGAAAAAACGCTATATCGATGCATTTGAGAAAAACGGAACAGCCGTCCCCAAAGTACGCGTGTCCGATACCCCGATGGAAGGGCTGCAGATTATCGGTTTGGACGACCCTGTGCTTCAACGCACGTATTCCCGTATGTTTGATGCGGACAAAGAAGCGTTTTCCGAGTCTGCGGATTACGGATTTGAGCCGTATTTTGAGAAGCAGCATCCGTCTGCCTTTTCTGCAGTCAAAGCCGAAAATGCACGGAATGCGCCGTTCCGCCGTCATGCAGGGCAGGAGAAAGGGCAGGCGGAGGCAAAATCCCCGGATGTTTCCCAAGGGCAGTCCGTTTCAGACGGCACAGCCGTCCGCGATGCCCGCCGCCGCGTTTCCGTCAATTTGAAAGAACCGAACAAGGCAACGGTTTCTGCGGAGGCGCGGATTTCGCGCCTGATTCCGGAAAGTCGGACGGTTGTCGGGAAACGGGATGTCGAAATGCCGTCTGAAACCGAAAATGTTTTCACGGAAACCGTTTCGTCTGTGGGATACGGCGGTCCGGTTTATGATGAAGCTGCCGATATCCATATTGAAGAGCCTGCCGCGCCCGATGCTTGGGTGGTCGAACCACCCGAAGTGCCGGAGGTAGCCGTACCCGAAATCGATATTCTGCCGCCGCCTCCCGTATCGGAAATCTACAACCGTACCTATGAGCCGCCGGCAGGATTCGAGCAGGCGCAACGCAGCCGCATTGCCGAAACCGACCATCTTGCCGCTGATGTTTTGAATGGAGGTTGGCAGGAGGAAACCGCCGCTATTGCAGATGACGGCAGTGAGGGTGCGGCAGAGCGGTCAAGCGGGCAATATCTGTCGGAAACCGAAGCGTTCGGGCATGACAGTCAGGCGGTTTGTCCGTTTGAAGATGTGCCGTCTGAACGCCCGTCCTGCCGGGTATCGGATACGGAAGCGGATGAAGGGGCGTTCCAATCGGAAGAGACCGGTGCGGTATCCGAACACCTGCCGACAACCGACCTGCTTCTGCCTCCGCTGTTCAATCCCGAGGCGACGCAAACCGAAGAAGAACTGTTGGAAAACAGCATCACCATCGAAGAAAAATTGGCGGAGTTCAAAGTCAAGGTCAAGGTTGTCGATTCTTATTCCGGCCCCGTGATTACGCGTTATGAAATCGAACCCGATGTCGGCGTGCGCGGCAATTCCGTTCTGAATTTGGAAAAAGACTTGGCGCGTTCGCTCGGCGTGGCTTCCATCCGCGTTGTCGAAACCATCCCCGGCAAAACCTGCATGGGTTTGGAACTTCCGAACCCGAAACGCCAAATGATACGCCTGAGCGAAATTTTCAATTCGCCCGAGTTTGCCGAATCCAAATCCAAGCTGACGCTCGCGCTCGGTCAGGACATTACCGGACAGCCCGTCGTAACCGACTTGGGCAAAGCACCGCATTTGCTGGTTGCCGGCACGACCGGTTCGGGCAAATCGGTGGGTGTCAACGCGATGATTCTGTCTATGCTTTTCAAAGCCGCGCCGGAAGACGTGCGTATGATTATGATCGATCCGAAAATGCTGGAATTGAGCATTTACGAAGGCATCACGCACCTGCTCGCCCCTGTCGTTACCGATATGAAGCTGGCGGCAAACGCGCTGAACTGGTGTGTTAACGAAATGGAAAAACGCTACCGCCTGATGAGCTTTATGGGCGTGCGCAATCTTGCGGGCTTCAACCAAAAAACCGCCGAAGCCGCAGCAAGGGGAGAAAAAATCGGCAATCCGTTCAGCCTCACGCCCGACGATCCCGAACCTTTGGAAAAACTGCCGTTTATCGTGGTCGTGGTCGATGAGTTTGCCGATTTGATGATGACGGCAGGCAAGAAAATCGAAGAACTGATTGCGCGCCTCGCCCAAAAAGCCCGCGCGGCAGGCATCCACCTTATCCTTGCCACACAACGCCCCAGCGTCGATGTCATCACGGGTCTGATTAAGGCGAACATCCCGACGCGTATCGCGTTCCAAGTGTCCAGCAAAATCGACAGCCGCACGATTCTCGACCAAATGGGCGCGGAAAACCTGCTCGGTCAGGGCGATATGCTGTTCCTGCCGCCGGGTACTGCCTATCCGCAGCGCGTTCACGGCGCGTTTGCCTCGGATGAAGAGGTGCACCGCGTGGTCGAATATCTGAAGCAGTTTGGCGAGCCGGACTATGTTGACGATATTTTGAGCGGCGGCGGCAGCGAAGAGCTGCCCGGTATCGGGCGCAGCGGCGACGGCGAAACCGATCCGATGTACGACGAGGCCGTATCCGTTGTCCTGAAAACGCGCAAAGCCAGCATTTCGGGCGTACAGCGCGCCTTGCGTATCGGCTACAACCGCGCCGCGCGTCTGATTGACCAAATGGAAGCGGAAGGCATTGTGTCCGCACCGGAACACAACGGCAACCGTACGATTCTCGTCCCCTTGGACAATGCTTGATTTTTTTGCAAATAAAAATGCCGTCTGAAGACTGTTTCAGACGGCATTTTTATAGTGGATTAACAAAAATCAGGACAAGGCGGCGAAGCCGCAGACAGTACAGATAGTACGGCAAGGCGAGGCAACGCCGTACCGGTTTAAATTTAATCCACTATATCAGACGTTTGAATTCGGATTATTCCCTAACCTGTCCCGTGCCTTGTACGATGTATTTGTAACTCGTCAGCTCTTTCAAACCCATCGGGCCCCGGGCGTGGAGTTTTTGCGTGGAGATGCCCATTTCGCAACCCAAGCCGAATTCGCCGCCGTCGGTGAAGCGCGTGGACGCGTTGATATACACGGCGGCAGAATCGATATGGGTCGTGAAATAGTCCGCAGCGTGGCGGTTTTCGGTAACGATGCCGTCTGAATGGTGCGTGCCGCGGGCTTCGATGTGCCCGACCGCCTCTTCAACCGAAGCGACGGTTTTCACGGCGAGGATGTAGTCTAAAAACTCGGTATCGAAATCGTCTGCACCCGCCGCTTCGCCGCCGATATACCGCGCCGCCTGCGGATCCAAACGGAAGCGGACGGGCGGCAGTCCGGCTTCTATACGGCCGCGAACCAACAGCCGTTCGAGCTTGGGCAGGAAGTCGGCAGCAATGCCTTCATGCACCAGCAGCACTTCCATCGAGTTGCACACGGACGGGCGGCCGGTTTTGGCGTTGTACACGATACGGAGTGCCTTGTCCCAATCCGCGTCCTTGTCGATATAAATGTGGACGATGCCCGTCCCCGTTTCAATGACCGGCACGACGGCATTTTCAACCACCGCCCGTATCAGCCCTGCCCCGCCGCGCGGAATCAGCAGGTCTAGATAATCTTTCGCCCTCATCATTTCGTAACTGCCCTCACGCCCTGTGTCTTCGATGAGCTGTACGGCTTCGGGGTCGATGCGGGTTTGTGCCAACCCCGTTTTCAGGGCGGCAACGATGGCGCGTGCGGATTGAAATGCATCTTTGCCGCTGCGGAGTACGACCGCGCTGCCGCTTTTCAGTGCCAAAGCCGCCGCATCGGAAGTAACGTTCGGGCGGCTTTCGTAAATAATGCCGATAACGCCCATCGCCACGCGCTTTTTGACGATTTCCAAGCCGTTGGGCAGAGTCGAGGTTTCCAGTATTTCGCCCACGGGGTCGGGCAGCGCGGCAACCGCCCTGATGCCGTCCGCCATCGCGCAAATGCGTTTGCCGTCCAACAAAAGGCGGTCGGTCATGCTGTCGGGAATTTTGCCTGCCGCCGCTTTCAAATCCAAACGGTTTGCCGCCAAAATATCTTCCGCCGCCGCTTCCAGACTGTCCGCCATAGCAAGCAGCGCGCGGTTTTTTTCTTCCGCATCCGCCGTGTTGACGGATTTTTTTGCCGCTTTGGCAAGGGCAAGCTGTTTTTGTGTGTTTGACATGGGTTTCCTTTTCTAAAATTCGGTCAGAAGCAGGCGTATTTCGGGCGTGATGGAAATCCAATCGTCCCGATGGATGAACACGCCTTTCGCCTTACGCGATTTGAGCAGGTCTTCGGCGGCGGCGGAGCCGAAAAGGACGCGCCCTTTGCCCAGGGGCTGTTTGGTTGCCTTGCTGTACACGGTTACGGTGTCCATACGGGAAAAATGCCCTTCGATTCCGGCAATGCCCGACATCAGCAGGCTTTTCCCTTGTTCGGACAAAGCGTGTTCCGCACCTTCGTCCACATAAACGCTGCCCCGGCTTTCGGAATAGAACGCCAGCCATTGCTTCTGTGTCCGCAAACCTTTGGCACGGGGGACGAAAAACGAGCCGTCCGCCTGATGTTCGGCGGCTTCGGCCAATGAATCGGGTTTGAGTGAGGAACAGATATACACCGGTACGCCGGATTCGGCGGCGATGGTTGCCGCTTTGATTTTGGTCAGCATACCGCCCGTGCCGTTTGCCGAACCCGAGCCGCCCGCCATTTCGATGATTTCATGGTTGATGTGTTCGATTTTGTCCAGCCGTACGGCATCGGGATTGCTGTTCGGGTTGCCGGTGTAAAGACCGTCTATGTCGGTCAGCAGCACCAAGAGGTCTGCCTGTATCATCGCCGCCACTTGCGCACTCAATGTGTCGTTGTCGCCGATTTTCAACTCCTCAACCGAAACCGTGTCGTTTTCATTGATGATGGGAATCGCGCGGCGTTGCAGCAGCACGGAAAGTGCGCCGCCGGCATTTTGGTAGCGGCGTTTGTCGGCAAAGTCGGCACGGCTGAGCAGGATTTGTGCGGACACGATGCCGTCTGAAGACAGGTTTGCCGTATATTCTTCCATCAGCAGCCCCTGCCCGACGGCGGCGGAAGCCTGTTTGTCGGCGATTTTGACCGGACGTTTTTTGAAACCCAGCGCGCCGAACCCTGCAGCAACCGCGCCGGAAGACACCAAGACCAGCTCGTGTCCCGCATGATGCAATGCGGCAAGCTGGCGGGTGATGGTTTGGATTTTGCCGCGCGAGAGGCTGCCGTCCGAATGGGTAATCGAAGATGTGCCGACTTTAAATACGATTCTTTTGTATTTCATTGTTTCCGTCCTTGTTGGTTTGTCCTGTCTCGTTGCCGCCTTGTACCGCCGAATTTGCCCTGTTCTGTCGCAATTGTCAACAATCACGCCGCATCTGCAATAAAATAGACAAAATGTATAAAATTAATAAAATTTATAGCAACTTATTGAGATTTTTTCAAATTAATATTGCCGTTTTGTCCAAAATGCGTATAATCCTGTCCATATTTCTGCTGCGGGCTGATTTATTTTAGACAAGGACTACCATGCAATTAGATATAGACCGTCTGGTCGCCTATTTCGGCGGCGTGAACGCGCTTGCCGAAGCGTTGAAACGGCACGATCCTGAAAATGCCGCGACGACCGCCGCCATCTACAAATGGCGCACACGCGGCTCGCTGCCTTTGGCGCAACTGCAAAAATTGACCGCGCTTGCCGAATCGCAAGGAAGACCGCTGGATTTGAATGCTTTTTTACAAAAAAACGAATCTCTGGAGAGAACAGAAATGACACAGGCCAACCGCGTTATTATTTTCGACACCACCCTGCGCGACGGCGAACAATCGCCCGGCGCCGCTATGACCAAAGAGGAAAAAATCCGCGTTGCCCGCCAGTTGGAAAAATTGGGCGCGGACATCATCGAAGCGGGTTTTGCCGCCGCCAGCCCGGGCGATTTCGAGGCGGTCAATGCGATTGCGAAAACCATTACCAAATCAACGGTCTGTTCATTGTCCCGCGCCATCGAGCGGGACATCCGTCAGGCGGGTAAGGCCGTTGCGCCCGCGCCGAAAAAACGCATCCACACCTTCATCGCCACCAGCCCCATCCATATGGAGTACAAGCTGAAGATGAAGCCGAAGCAGGTGATTGAGGCGGCGGTCAAAGCGGTAAAAATCGCTCGTGAATACACCGACGATGTGGAATTTTCCTGCGAAGACGCGTTGCGTTCGCAAATCGATTTCCTTGCCGAAATCTGCGGCGCGGTGATTGAAGCGGGCGCGACCACCATCAATATTCCCGATACCGTCGGCTATTCCATCCCGTACAAAACCGAAGAATTTTTCCGCGAACTGATTGCCAAAACGCCCAACGGCGGCAAAGTCGTCTGGTCGGCACACTGCCACAACGATTTGGGCTTGGCGGTTGCCAATTCGCTTGCCGCATTAAAAGGCGGCGCGCGTCAGGTGGAATGTACCGTTAACGGTTTGGGCGAACGCGCGGGGAATGCTTCGGTTGAAGAAATCGTGATGGCGTTGAAGGTGCGCCACGACTTGTTCGGCTTGGAAACCGGCATCGATACCACGCAAATCGTGCCTTCGTCCAAACTGGTGTCCACCATTACGGGCTATCCCGTGCAGCCCAATAAAGCCATTGTCGGCGCGAATGCCTTTTCGCACGAATCGGGCATCCATCAGGACGGGGTGCTGAAACACCGCGAAACTTACGAGATTATGTCTGCCGAATCGGTCGGTTGGTCGGCAAACCGATTGAGCTTGGGCAAATTGTCCGGCCGCAACGCCTTCAAAACCAAGCTGGCGGATTTGGGCATCGAGTTGGAAAGCGAAGAGGCACTGAACGCGGCATTTGCACGCTTCAAAGAACTCGCCGACAAAAAACGCGAAATCTTCGATGAAGACCTGCACGCGCTGGTGTCGGACGAAATGGGCAATATGAATGCCGAAAGCTATAAATTCATTTCTCAAAAAATCAGCACCGAAACCGGCGAAGAGCCGCGCGCCGACATCGTGTTCGGCATCAAAGGCGAAGAAAAACGCGCTTCCGCAACCGGCTCCGGTCCTGTTGATGCAATTTTCAAAGCGATTGAGAGCGTGGCGCAAAGCGGCGCGACTTTGCAGATTTATTCCGTCAACGCCGTCACGCAAGGTACGGAAAGCCAAGGCGAAACCAGCGTCCGTTTGGCGCGCGGCAACCGCGTCGTCAACGGTCAGGGCGCGGATACCGACATTTTGGCGGCGACCGCCAAAGCTTACCTTTCCGCTTTGAGCAAGCTGGAATTTAGTGCCGCCAAACCGAAGGCGCAGGGCAGCGGTACGATTTGAGCGTGAAAACAGACGATGCCGTCTGAAGCATAAAAAGGCTTCAGACGGCATTGCGGCGATATAGTGGATTAAATTTAAACCGGTACGGCGTTGCCTCGCCTTGCCGTACTATTTGTACTGTCTGCGGCTCGCCGCCTTGTCCTGATTTAAATTTAATCCACTATAATAGGGCGCAAAACCCATTTGAAAAGGAAAATGATGGATTCCCGAAAATTTACCGAAGCATCCAAACGGCGGTTGGGCGAATTGTTGGATGCCAAAAGCGAACAAGGCAACACGATGCGTTGCGACGAGGTTCAAGGTTTTATGACGGCGCTGTTGAGCGGGCCGGACAAATTGGCACCGCTCGACTGGCTGCCCGAAGTGTTGGGCGACGAATCGCAATTTACCGCCGCCGAACGTTCCGAAATCGAACGGCTGGTTTTGGCAATGGCGATGGAAACAACCGCCGCGATGTCGGATAAAAAGCTGCCCGATTTGTGGCTCTACGACGACGGCGAGGGCGGCAGCGATTTTTACACTTGGTGCAACGCCTATCTTTACGGTTTGGACATTGTGCCGACCGATTGGTTTGAAGCCGCCGATGATGAAGCGTTTGAAGAGCTGTTTTACCCCGTGATGGCATTGGGCGGCATTTACGACGAAGAGGAAAACGGCGCTATCCGCCTGCAATTCACCGAAGGCGAGCTGGCGGAACTTGCGTCCGAACTGCCTTACGCGCTGGCAGACATCTACCGCTACTGGCAGGCGGTCATCAACAAACCGCAAACCGTCCGCAGGGAAGGGGAAAAAACCGGCAGGAACGATCCCTGTCCGTGCGGCAGCGGCAGGAAATACAAGGCGTGTTGCGGTAAGAATTGAAGCGTTTGTTTTCATCTGAACCAAACGTAAAAATGCCGTCTGAAACCGGATTTCCATGTTTCAGACGGTATTTTTCACAGGCGGTCAGTGCTGTTTTTTCATGCCGAACCGGACAAAGCCGACGATACCCAAAACAATCATCGGGACGCTCAACCATTGCCCCATCGACAGCCCCAAGGTCAGCAGCCCGAGATAGTCGTCGGGTTGGCGCGCAAATTCGGCAATAAAGCGGAACACGCCGTAGCCGCCGAGAAAAAGCGCGGCAGTCTGCCCGGTCGGGCGCGGTTTTTTGGAAAACAGCCAAACGACGGCGAACAGGCAGATGCCTTCAAGGGCAAACTGATAAAGCTGCGAGGGATGACGCGGCAGCATACCGTATTGTTGCAGCCATTCTGCCCAAAGCGGATTGTGCGCGGCGGCTTCGGCATCTTCGTAATGCGCTTGCGGGAAGCCCATTGCCCAAAATGCGTTAATGTCGGTAATGCGTCCCCAAAGTTCGCCGTTGATAAAGTTGCCGATACGTCCCGAAGCGAGACCCAGCGGAACGAGCGGCGCGACCGTGTCCATCAGTTTGAGGAAGCCGATGCCGTGCTTGCGGCTGAACAACCATATGGCAATAACTACACCCAAAAAGCCGCCGTGGAACGACATTCCGCCTTCCCATACCTTGAAAATATCAAGCGGATGGGCGAGGTAGTCGGAGAATTTGTAAAACAGGACATAGCCCAAGCGTCCGCCCAAAATCACGCCCAAAATGCCCCATGTCAGGAAGTCGTCGAGCGATTCTTTGGTAAAAACGGACAAGCCTTGCGCGATGCGCCTTCTGCCGAGAAAGGTAAAAAGAATAAATCCGAGGATGTAGCTTAAGGCATACCAGCGCACGGCAAGCGGGCCGATACTGATGAGGACGGGATCGAATTGGTGATGGATAATCATAACGGGCTTTCGTTTTCAAATGCCGTCTGAAAGACGCAAAAGGGCTTTCAGACGGCATTTTCAGTGGGGAGTGTCAGCGCAAATCGCCGGCGACGTTCAAAATGGCGGAAAGCACCGCTTCCCCAAGCCGCAAAGAACGCTGGCCGTTCCAGCCGAAGTCGTCGTCGGGCAGGTTGGCGTTGTCTTTGAACGGCATTTCCAGCGTGTAGGCAAGGCAGTTGAAACGGTTGCCGACCCAGTTGGTCGCCAAGGTCATATTCGCTTTGCCCGGCGCGTCTTTTTCGTAACCGTATTCGTCTTGGAAATCGGGGCTGGCGTTCAAAAGGGCGGTTTTGAACTGCGCTTCCAACGCGGAAATGCGCGGATTGTAGTTCGGCACACCTTCCGTTCCTGCAACAAAGACAAAGGGCAGACCTTCATCGCCGTGGATGTCCAAAAACAAATCCACGCCGGTTTCCAGCATTTTTCCGCGCACGAAGAACACTTCGGGGCTTTTTTCCAAAGTCGGGTTTTCCCATTCGCGGTTGAGGTTCGCACCGGCGGCGTTGGTACGAAGGTTGCCCAGTGCCGAACCGTCGGGATTCATATTGGGGACGATGTAGAACGTGGCGCGGTCGAGCAGGGTGCGTGCTGTCGGGTCTTGCGAATCGAGCAGCCTGCCGAGCAGCCCTTCGACAAACCATTCCGCCATGGTTTCTCCCGGGTGCTGGCGGGCGGTAATCCAGATTTTCATGTCGCTTTCGACTTGGTTGCCTATGGTCAGCAGATTGATGTCGCGGCCTTGCACGGTGCTGCCCAAGTCGTCGATGCGGCACAGGCCGCTGCCTTGCGCGTCGCCGAGGAGGTTGAGGTGCTGCTCTTCGGAATAGGGTTCGAAATAGGCGTAATACACGCTGTTGGACAGCGGCGTATGATTGACGGTCAGTACGCCGTTTTCGTAGGAAGTCGGTACGCGGAACCAGTTGCGGCGGTCGTATGAGGCACACGCCTGATAGCCTTCCCAGCCTTTCGGGTAGGCGGCTTCTGCCGCGTTTTCAAAATGCATGATGCAGTTTTGATAGGCCGCGCCTTGCAGCCGGAAGTAGAACCATTGTGCGAAATCGGAGGCGTTGTCGGAACGCAGGGCGAGGCGGATGTTGGAAGGGTCGGTCAGGTCTTTGACGACGACCGAGCCGGCATCGAAGCGGGTGCTGATTTTAATCATGGGAAAGTCCTTGCTGTCGCCGGTTTCTCGAACCGGATAAACCGCGATTTTACCGCCCGTATCGCAAGGCTTCAACCTGCCCGAAGGTGTGCCAAACGCCGTCTGAAGATTGTTTCAGACGGCGTTTGGCGTTAACATAAGCCGAAATTGTCAACAATATGGAGCCGTTATGGAGTTTGAAAACATTATTTCCGCCGCCGACAAGGCGCGTATCCTTGCCGAAGCACTGCCTTACATCCGCCGGTTTTCCGGTTCGGTCGCCGTCATCAAGTATGGCGGCAACGCGATGACCGAACCTGCCTTGAAAGAAGGGTTTGCCCGCGATGTCGTGCTGCTGAAGCTGGTCGGCATTCATCCCGTCATCGTTCACGGCGGCGGGCCGCAGATCAATGCGATGCTTGAAAAAGTCGGCAAAAAGGGCGAATTTGTCCAAGGAATGCGCGTTACCGACAAAGAGACGATGGATATTGTCGAAATGGTATTGGGCGGGCACGTCAACAAGGAAATCGTGTCGATGATTAACACATATGGAGGGCACGCGGTCGGCGTGAGCGGGCGCGACGACCATTTCATTAAGGCGAAGAAACTTTTGGTCGATACGCCCGAACAGAATAGCGTGGACATCGGACAGGTCGGTACGGTGGAAAGCATCGATACCGGTTTGGTTAAAGGGCTGATAGAACGCGGCTGCATTCCCGTCGTCGCCCCCGTCGGCGTAGGTGAAAAAGGCGAAGCGTTCAACATCAACGCCGATTTGGTGGCAGGCAAATTGGCGGAAGAATTGAACGCCGAAAAACTCTTGATGATGACGAATATCGCCGGTGTGATGGACAAAACGGGCAATCTGCTGACCAAACTCACGCCGAAACGGATTGATGGGCTGATTGCCGACGGCACGCTGTATGGCGGTATGCTGCCGAAAATCGCTTCTGCGGTCGAAGCCGCCGCCAACGGTGTGAAAGCCACGCACATCATCGACGGCAGGTTGCCCAACGCGCTTTTGCTGGAAATCTTTACCGATGCCGGTATCGGGTCGATGATTTTAGGCAGAGGGGAAGATGCCTGAAGCAAAGTCGGAAAATGCCGGCTTTGGCGGGAAGCCGGTTTCTGCTTTTTGGGTTTCGGGCAATTTCTAAGTTGTTATTCCCGAGAAAACAGAAACCACAACAGAAACCTAAAATCCGTCATTCCCGCCGGGAATTTGGTTTTTTTGAAATCCGGTTGTTTTGGATAAATTCTCCGGCTTTGATTTTCTGTTTTTCCGATAACGCCATAACTTTGAAATTTCGTCATTCCCGCGCAGGCGGGAATCCAGACCTGTCGGCACGGAAACTTATCGGGAAAAAAAGGTTTCTTTAGATTTTACGTCCTAGATTCCCACTTTCGTGGGAATGACGGGATGTGGATTTTTGTGCGGATTTGAACCGGTAAGGGTGGTGTGGGATTGGTGGAATGACGAAATATAAGTTTCCGTGCGGACGGATCAAGATTCCCACTTTCGTGGGAATGACGGTGGAAAGATTGTTGTTTTTCCCGATGAATTCCTGTGGCTTTGGGTTTTTGGGATTTCAGCCTCAATGCCGTCTGAACGCCGAATCGGGCTTCAGACGGCATTGCGTCATTTGAAATTCAAAACCGGCCAGCCTTTTTCTTTGGCTTCTTTTTCCAGTTCGGCATCGGGGTTGACGGCGACGGGTTCGCTGACGAGGCGCAGCAGCGGCAGGTCGTTTTTGGAGTCGCTGTAAAAATAGGTTTTGCCGTAGCTTTCGAGCGTTTCGCCGCGTTCGGCGAGCCATTGGTTCAGACGGGTGATTTTGCCTTCTTTGAGGCTGGGCGTGCCGATGTAATTGCCGGTGTAGCGGCCGTCGGGACCGGTCTCGAGTTGTGTGCCGATCATGTTGGCGATGCCGAAAAGGCGGCAGACGGGGGTGATGATGAACTCGTTGGTTGAGGAAATCACGAGGGTTTCGTCGCCTGCCATTTGGTGGCTCTGCACCAGCATACGCTGCATAGGCGAGATGTGGGGGATGATGTATTCCGCCATAAATTCGCGGTGAAACTCCGCCAGCTCTTCTTTGCTGTAACGGGCGAGCGGGGCGAGGTGGAGTTTGAGGAATGCGTCGATGTCGAGGCAGCCGTTTTGGTAGTCGCGGTAGAATTTTTCGTTTTGCGCTTCGGTTTCGGCAGCGTCAACCAACCCTTTTTTGATGAGGTATTGCGGCCAGGCGTGGTCGGAATCGGTGTTGATGAGGGTGTTGTCGAGGTCGAAGATGGCGAGGTTTTTCATTGGGTTTCCTGTTGTTTCAAAAGCTGGCGAAGCAGCGGCAGGGTAATGCGTTTGCCCATGGTTACGGCGTAGTTGTCCAGCGTGTCGAGCATCATCATCAGGCTGTCCATATCGCGCCGCCAGTGTTTGAGCAGGTATTCGAAAATTTCGGAATCGACGGTTACTTGGCGTGCCGCCGCCATATTGGCGAGCGCGTCGATTTTTTCTGGGTCGGTTAGGGGCTTGACTTCGTAAACGAGGCAGTATGCCATACGCGTCCGCAAATCTTCGCGGATGACGAGCTGCTGGGGCGTGTATTCCGAACCGAGCAGCAAAAAGCCTTTGCCGTTGTTGCGGAAGCGGTTGAAGATGGAAAAAAGCAGGGCTTGTTCTTCGTTGCCCAGTTTTTCGACTTGATCGACGGCGAGGTATTCTGCCTCAAACGCGGCATCGGTCAGCGGCATGGAGGCGGCATCGATATAGGCGGCGTTTTTGCCGGCTTCGAGCGCCTGTGCGACCCACGCCTGCAACAGATGGCTTTTGCCCGCGCCTTCTTCGCCCCAGACGTAGATAAACGGGTCGTGTTTATGCTGTAACACATAGACCAGTTCGGCATTTTCCGTGCCGAGGAATTTGTCGAAACTCGGATAGTCGTGTGCGGCAAAGTCGAAAATAAGCTGGTTCACAAAGGCATACCGGATGGGTTGGAATCGGGTTTATTGTACGTTGTTTTCGCGTGTCTTTCCAATTTGAACGATGCCGTCTGAAAACGGCTTCAGACGGCATCGTTCAGCCGCAGGCAGCGTTGCCGACATCGAGGTGCATATTGCGGAACGCGTTGAGCGTACTTCGGTGTCCGATACTGATGATGCTGTCGGGCAGTTTTTGCTTTAAGGCGCGGTAGAGCTAGGCTTCGGCCGGTTCGTCCAAGGCGGCGGCTTCGTCGAGCAGGACGATTTTGGGCTTGGAGAGCAGGGCGCGGACGAAGGCGACGCGTTGCAGTTCGCCGGGGGAGAGTTTGTGCTGCCAGCCGTCTGTTTTATCCAATTTGTCAATCAGATAACCCAAGCGGCAGGTGTTCATGGCTTCGGCTAACTCGGGATGCTGTTTGTCGATATCGGGGTAACAAACCGCGTCGCGCAGGCTGCCTTGTGCCGTGTACGGGCGTTGCGGCAGGAAGAGGATGCCTTGATGCGGCGGACGGCTGACTTTGCCGCTGCTGCCGAACGGCCAAAGCCCCGCCAGCGCGCGCAGCAGCGAGGTTTTGCCTAAACCGCTCGGGCCGCGTATCAGCAGGGAATCGCCGCTTTTGAGTTTGATGTTGATGCCGTCCAATAAAACTTCGCCGTTGTGGCGGAACAGGGCGACGTTTTCCAGTGCAATGCCGTCTGAAACTTCGCTAATCTCGGGTTGCTGCGCGCCGTGTTGTTCTTCGGTACTCAGCAAAAAGCCGTACAGACGCTCCAGTCGGGCGTGGCAGGCGGTGAATTTGTTGTAGAACATTCGGAAGAAAGACAGCGCGTTTTGCAGTCGCGCGAAGGCTTGGACGGTCTGCTGGATGTCGCCGATTTTGATTTGTCCGGCAAACAGGCGCGGAGCTTGCAAAATAATCAGGAAGAGTTTGATGCCGTTGGTGAACATATCGTTAAAGCCGCTTAAGCAGACGCTTTGCCGCGCGATGCGCCAACGGTTGCGGATAATGGCTTTAAAGCGGTCGGAAAGCCGGTCGTGTTCGTGTTGTTCGCCGCTGTAAAACGCCACGCTTTCGGCGTGGTCGCGTACGAGGATGAGGGAATAACGGTAGTCGCCGTTGAGTTTTTTGTTTTCATAATTGTAACGAATCAAAGGGTTGCCTATCCACATGGCGATAAAGATCGCCAAAATCATGAAAATAAAGACAAACCAAACAATGCCGTGCGGAATGTCGAAGCCGAACACGGTCAGGATGCCTGCCAAGCCCCACAAAACAACGGCAAATTCCAGAGAAGTAACGACCGAATTGACCATGCCGCGCACAAATTCGATGGTCGAAGCGATGAATTCCTGCGCATCCTGTTGGATACGCTGGTCGATGTTGTCCGGCGCGTGGCGGCGCATTTGCAGGCGGTAGTAGTTTTTGTCGGCAAGCCAGCGCGAAGTCAAAACTTCATTGAGCCGTTCCGACCATTTAATCGCCAAGCCTTAATCGAGAAAGTCGTTAACGACGTTGTTAAACGCCCGTATCAGTACCACGCCGGCGTTCATCGCTGCAAACATCCAAAATGCCGAAGCATTCAAATCCTGCATCGAATCGTAAAGTCCTTTGGACATGAAGGTACTCAACACATTCAACCGCACTTCGGTTAACAGCAGCGTAACCATTGCCGTAATCAGCAGCAATACTTTGACCGTGCTTTTCGGTGTCAGGCAAAGGCGCAGGATATAGGCAAACTCCCGCCCCAAGCGCGTGTTGCGCGCGAAAAACAGAATCACCGCCGAGGCGGCGGTAATCATCAATAAGGTCTGCAACAGCCAAGACGGCGTGGAATAAAGCTCGGTTTGCCGGTTTTGCATGGGAAATCTCTTACGGTATCAATGCCGTCTGAAAAAGACGGGTACAGTTGATTTTTTGATGAAGTTTGGGGAAGTTTTGCCGGTCAGGGCATATTGCTTGTTATAGTGGATTAACAAAAATCAGGACAAGGCGGCGAAGCCGCAGACAGTACAGATAGTACGGCAAGGCGAGGCAACGCCGTACTGGTTTAAATTTAATCCACTATAATTTACCATACAACCACGCCGGAATTAAGTTTAAATTTGAATAAAAGGTTCGGGTTCTGCAAAATACAGAACCCGAACCTTGTTCGGATATTGAAACCGGTCGCCTGATTTTGGGCGGTGCGGCTTGCAAGTATCAAGATTCGCATATGCCGTCTGAAGCTCGGAGAGGTTCAGACGGCATATGCTTATTTGGGCTGCTCTTCGACGAATCTCGGACCTTTCAAGATACCGTTGCGGGAATAGGGCGACAGTAGGTTGTATGCGGCGGTTTTGGAAACCTGATAACCGCGGTCGGTCAGGCTGTTGGCAATCTGATTGACCACTGCGCCGACCAAAGCCCCCAACAGGCCGCTGTTGCTGTTGTTGCTGCCTTCGCGGATGCTGGCCGAACCCGACCACAACTCTTTCCCGTTGCGGGAATCGACCAGCCGTGCTTTGGCGGATACGGTCGTCACGCTGTCTAAAATTTGATATGAAGTGCCGTATTCGGTAACCGTAATGTACAAAACCGCATCATTGCCGAAAATTTGATGCAGTTTTTCCGGCCGGACGGCGTGAATATCGGCGGCATTGGTCAAGCCGTTTTCTTTGAAGGTTTCCTCCACGACTGCGGCGGGAAAGACGTAATAGCCGGCTTCGGAAATCGGCGCGGCGGTCGAAGCCAGCATCCCCCAAGTGCCGTTGACATCAGGCGACTCGTTCAGCGGCGGAACCACCAAAATTGAAGCCGGTTTGCTTTCTTTGAATGACGTGTAGTCGAGGTCGGGAGCTTTTCGAACTTGGCAGGCAGACAGAGCCAACACGGCGGCAAGCCCTAAAATCAAAGGTTTCATCGCTTGCCTCCTTTACCGGTTTTCATCAGGAAGTCCATAAATACGCCCGATTCGGGAAACAGCCTTTTCTCTTCTTCAAATTGGCGGAACGCGCCCTCTTTGTCTCCCGAACGGGAAAGCAGCAGTCCCAAATGGGCGTGCGCACCCGGGGCGGCATTCATTTTTTTTGTTGGCGGCTTCCGCAAAGTATTTTTCCATCTTTTCGGTCTGCTTGCCCAACGAAGTGTCGTCGTTTTTCAAACCTTCATAGACGGTATCGGGATAACCGCCGTAATAATACAGGTTTTTATGCCCGCCGCCGGCAGGCGGTCAGAGCCAAGACCGCCGCACACAGCGACAAACGGCCCAAGGTTTTCGGATTCATCATTTCTCCTTAACGGTTGGATTGCCATGCGCCGTTGTCGACAGCCTGAACCAAGTTGTCGACGGCTTCGCGGATTGCCAAGTCTAAAACTTTGCCGTTCAAAGTCGCATCGTAGCCGGAAGTGCCGCCGAAACCGATGATTTCGCGGTTGGAAAGTGCGTATTCGCCCGCGCCCTGTGTGGAATAGACGATTTCGGAAGTATTGACGTTGACGATATTCAGAGCCACTTTTGCATAGGCGATTTGCGATTTGCCGCGACCCAAAATGCCGAAGAGCTGATGATCGCCGACATCTCTGCGTCCGAATTCGGTTACATCGCCGGTAACGACATAATCTGCGCCTTTCAGGTTCTGCGCTTTGCCGGAAATGCCGGATTCCTGTTTCAATGCGCTAAGGTTGGTGCGGTTCAGTACGTTGAAGCGGTTGGTTTGTTGCAGGTGTGTTACCAGGATGGTTTTTGCCTGGCTGCCCAGACGGTCTTCACTGTCGGAGAAAATGCCTTTTTGGAAGCTGGAGCGGTTGTCGAATGTTCCGACGGAAATCGGGGTGCGAACACCGTGATATTGCGTATTGCAGGAGGCGACTTTTGCAACCTCGAGGCTGCGTGAGGACTCGGTCGCACAGCCGGTCAGTGAAACGGCAGCGGCGGCAAAAGCGATGGCGGCGGAAACGGTTTTCATAAAATTTACCCTAAGGTCCAGTTAGGGAAATAACGGGTTATCATTATTGTCCTTATGTAAATTTAAGTCAAGGTGTTTGTCTGTGCGGGACGGATGCGCGCGGAAGGTACGGATATTTTTCAAAACGGAAGCGCGGCGCGGGCGGGATGCCTGCCTTTTCCGGATTTAGAGGTAAACGATTTCGCCGCTCCGCCCTTTGCTTTCGGCACTTGCCCACCAGACAAATGCGGGCAGTACGTCCCCGTAGCTTTTGCGTTCGCTTCCGGCTTCGCCCGGATGGGATTTGATGCGTTGCGGGGAATTGATGGGGCCGGGGACGAGGACGTTGGCGCGCAGGTTGCCGAAGCGTTCCCATTCGTCGGCGGCGACTTTGCACAGGTAGTTCAACGCGGCTTTGGACGCGCCGAAGCCGCCCCAGTAGGCTTTGGGTGTTTCGCCGTGGCTTTCGCCGACGAAGATGACGGACGCGTCGGGCGACTGCTTCAGCAGCGGGAACAGGGCGCGGGTCAGCCCCATCGGGGCGACGGTGTTGATGCGGTATTGGTTGACCCATTCGGCGACGGTTTGGAAATCCAGCGGCGAGAGGGCGTAAAAATAGCCGGCGCAGTGGACGATGCCGTCCAGTTTGCCTTGCGTGGCTTCGGCAATGGTGGCGGCAAACCGTTCGAATTCTTTTTCTTCCGCACTCATCAGGTCGAAACGGATGGCGAAGGGTTCGGGGTGTCCGGCTTCGACAATCGCGTCATAGGCTTTTTCCAGTTTTTTCTGATGGCGTGCCACCAGAATTACGGTCGCCCCTTCGGCGGCGTAGGCTTTGGCGACCTGTTCGCCCAAGCCTTGCGATGCGCCGGTAACTAAGATGGTTTTGTCGGTCAGTGTCGGCATGGTTGTCCTTTGGGTTTGACGGTTAATGTATTTTAGCGTTTTGCCGCACCTTGTAAAGCGTCCCGATGCCGGCCGGCGTTTTCAGACGGCATCGTTCAGGCTTTGCAGGCAGGCTTCCGCCGACGCGAAACCTGATTGTACGGCGGCTTCGAGCGTGGCGGGGTAGTGCGGGTGGAGGTAGTCGCCGGCGGGGAAGATACGGTGCCGGTGCAGCCACGACAAATCCGGCGGCGGGGCATCGGTTGCGGTTGTGGCGCGTTTTTCGGTGATGACGCGCACGGCTTCGGGTTCGCCCAAATGCGGAAGGATGCGTTTGAGGTCGGCGTGGGCTTTGTCCGCCCACGCCCGGTTTGCAAACGCGCCGACGCGGTCGGAAACGCTAATGACGGCGGAGACTTCGTTTTCGGGCAGTCCGAGCCTGCCCCGGCAAAGCAGCCATTGTGCCGTGCCGTCGGCAATGCCGGTCAGCGGGGCGGGCAGGCGGACGGGTTCGGCGTAGCGCAGATAGACGGTGGTGATGGCGTGGTAGCGAAGGTTTTGATATGCCGTCTGAACGTGTTCGGGCGTGCCTTCGGGCAGGAGCGCGGCGGCGTGGTAGGGCGCGGTGGCAAGTATGGCGGCATCGAAGGCTTCGCCGTTGACGAGGACTTTTCCGTCCGGGAGGGTGTTCAGACGGCATACGCGCGTTTCGAGGCGGATGTCCGCGCCGAGCCGTTGAAGCTCCGCCAAGGCGGGTTCGGCGACGATTGCGCCCAAATCCTGTTTGGGTAGGAGATAGTCGCTGCCGGATTTTTTCGTCAGCACGCCGTCGGACAAAACGTTGCACAACACGCGCAGGCTTGCGGTTTCCAAAGGCGTGTTGAGCGCGCCCCAGACCAAGGGCTGCCAAAACTGCATTACGGCGGCACGCGGCACGTTCCGCTGTTTCAGCCATTGTGCAACTGTCGTGTCGGGCTGTCCGAGGCGTGCGGACTTCTGCAAATCGGACATATCGGCAAGCAGTTTGGCTTTGAATGCGGACGGTACGCGCCGGGCAAGCAGCACGCCGCCCAAAATATGCAGCGGCGCGGGCAGGGGGAGGGCGCGGAACTGCAAACCGCCGTGCATATGCCAGTGCAGCGGTACGCGCAAAAAGGCGGCACGGGGGTCTGAACCGATGGTTTTCATCAGGCGCAACACGCCCCGGTATGCGCCGAGCAAAATGTGCTGCCCGTTGTCCAAAAAACCGAAACCGTCGGTATTTCCGGCCAGTGTGCGCGCCCTTCCGCCCGCCTGCCGGCCGGCTTCAAACAGGGTAACGTCGGCGTGCCGCGCCAAGGTGACGGCGGCGGACAAGCCGGCCCAGCCTGCGCCGATGACGGCGATTTTCGGGCGCGGATGCGGCGTGTTCATCATTTATTCCTCCAATGGTTGAAACCCCGTTTTTCGGGGCGGCGGGGGTTGGGTTTTCCTGAAGGGCAGTATGCGCCTTATGCCCGTTCCGGCGTGCCGGGGCGCGGTTTGAATCCGAATAACCAGGTTTTCAGGGCAATGCGTTTTTTGCGCGGCGAAGGGAGGGCGATTTTGTATTTGAGGACGTTTTGCGCGCCGTCTCGGTCGATTTCGTTCAACAGCGCGTAATAAACCGCCGCCATAACCAGTCCGACTTTTTGGGCTTTTTTATCGGCATCAGGCAGCAGCGATACGGCTTCGCGGTAGGTTTCACGGGCGCGTTTGATTTGGAACGCCATCAATTCGGCAAAATTGCCCGTCGGGCTGCATTGCAAAATCACGCTTGCGGGTACGTCAAACCGCTGCATTTCCTCCATCGGCAGGTAAATCCGTCCCCTGCGCGCATCTTCGCCGACATCGCGGATGATGTTGGTCAGTTGCAGCGCAAGACCCATTTTATCCGCGTATTCCAGCGTTTTGCCGTCTGAAAACCCCAAAATCCGCGCAATCAGGCAGCCGACCACGCCCGCGACGCGGCGGCAATACAGTTTCAATTCCTCAAAACTGCCGTAACGCGCCTGAACCAAATCCATCTGCATCCCGTCGATTAAGGCTTCCAGTTCATATTTCGGCAGCTTGAAGGTTTCCTTAACCTGCCGCAAGGCCTGATTGACGGGGTGTTCCGGCATCGCGCCGCCGAACGCATTGTCCAAATCGCCGCGCCACCAGTTCAATGTTGCCTGTGCAACATCGGGGTTGGAACATTCGTCAACCACATCGTCCAATTCGCGGCAAAAGGCATACAGAACCGTTACCGCATCCTGTTTTTCCTGAGTCAGGAAACGGAAGCCCGACAAAAAACTGGAGCGGCTTTCCTCTGCTTTTTGGCGGCAATAGTCGAGTCCTTTCACGATTTATATTCCTAATGATGGGCGGGAAAGGCGGATTTTATCGGTATTTGGCGGTAGAGGGCAATTTCGGCGGCACGGCCCAATCCTTAGCCGTTTGCTCAACTATCGGCGCAAATTCTGTTAAAATGCCGCCTTCCTTCCTTTACACACCGCACCGACAGGCAGAATTTATGGCTCTTTTGCAGATTTCAGAACCGGGTATGTCCGCCGCCCCGCACCGGCACCGTTTGGCGGCAGGCATCGATTTGGGTACGACCAACAGCTTGGTCGCCACCGTCCGCAGCGGCAGTGCCGCCTGCCTGCCCGATGCCGACGGGCGCGTTACCCTGCCTTCCGTCGTCCGCTATCTGGAAAACGGCGGCATTGAAGTCGGCAAAACCGCCCTGTCCGCCCAAAAAACCGACCCGCTGAACACCGTCAGCTCCGCCAAACGCCTTATCGGGCGGACTCTTGCCGATCTGCATCAAAATACGCATTACCTGCCTTACCGTTTCGGCGACAATCAACGCTTTATCGAACTGCATACGCGGCAGGGGATGAAAACGCCTGTCGAAGTGTCGGCGGAAATCCTCAAAACCCTCAAATTGCGTGCCGAAGAAACCTTGGGCGGCGATTTGGTCGGCGTGGTGATTACCGTCCCCGCCTATTTCGACGACGCGCAACGCCAGGCCACCAAAGATGCCGCGCGTCTGGCCGGTTTGAACGTATTGCGCCTGCTCAACGAACCTACCGCCGCCGCAATCGCCTACGGGCTGGACAACGCCTCGGAAGGCACGTTTGTCGTGTACGATTTGGGCGGCGGCACATTCGACGTATCCGTGTTGCAACTGACCAAAGGACTGTTTGAAGTCAAAGCCACCGGCGGCAACAGCGCGTTGGGCGGCGATGACTTCGACCACCGCCTGTTCTGCCGCCTGCTCGAACAAAACAGACTCTCCCAACTCAACGAACAAGACAGCCAACTCCTGCTCTCGCTCGTCCGCGCCGCCAAAGAACAATTGACCACGCAAACCGAAGCGCGCATTCAGGCGACGCTTTCAGACGGTATGGCAATCGACACAAGCATCAGTCGCGCCGAGTTCCACAACCTGACGCAGCATTTGGTGATGAAAACGCTCGAGCCGGTCAAACAGGCGTTGAAAGATGCCGGTGTCGGTAAAAACGAAGTCAAAGGCGTGGTTATGGTCGGCGGTTCGACCCGTATGCCGCACGTCCAACAGGCAGTCGCCACCTTTTTCGGACAAACCCCGCTGAACAACCTCAATCCCGACGAAGTCGTCGCGCTCGGCGCAGCCATACAGGCAAACGTCCTCGCAGGCAACAAAGCCGACGGCGAATGGCTGCTGTTGGACGTTACCCCCTTGTCGCTCGGTTTGGAAACCTACGGCGGCTTGGCGGAAAAAATCATCCCGCGCAATTCCACCATCCCCACCGCGCGCGCGCAGGACTTTACCACCTTCAAAGACGGTCAGACCGCGATGACGATACACGTCGTGCAAGGCGAACGCGAGCTCGTTTCCGACTGCCGCAGCCTTGCCAAATTTACCCTGCGCGGCATTCCGCCTATGGCGGCGGGTGCGGCGCGTATCCGCGTTACCTTCCAAATCGATGCCGACGGTTTGCTGTCCGTTTCCGCCCAAGAACAAAGCACCGGCGTACAGGCGCAAATCGAAGTCAAACCCTCCTACGGTTTGGACGATGACACCATCACCCAAATGCTCAAAGACAGCATGGGCAACGCCGCCGAAGATATGGCGGCCCGCGCCCGCGCCGAAGCCGTGATCGAAGCCGAAAGCCTGACCGATGCCGTCAACGCCGCCCTCGAGTTGGACAGCGATTTGCTGGATGCCGAAGAGTTTGCACAAATCCAGCGAGACATCGCCGATTTGCAAGGCCGTCTGAAAGACGGTAAAGCTGAAGACATCCGTGCAGCTGTCGCCAAACTCAGCCGCAGCACCGACAATTTCGCCGCCAAGCGCATGAACCGCAACATCCAACGTGCGCTGACAGGTCAGAGTGTCGATAATATTTGATACTTAAACGGTTTCAGACGGCATAGATATAACCTGATGCCGTCTGAAGGATCGAAAACACTTGAAAAACATCGATATGGAAAAGTCAGGCATTGTCTATTCGATGAAAACCGTCATCAAGGGCGTGTATAGTGAATTAAATTTAAACCGGTACGGCGTTGGCTCGCCTTGCCGTACTATTTGTACTGTCTGCGGCTCGCCGCCTTGTCCTGATTTTTGTTAATTCACTATATAAAATCGGCATTTCGGACGTAAGCAATTTTGAAGGCAGAATGCGCCATTTGGAAAACAACGGCTATGCGAACGTTGCCGGGTTGGAACGCCTCCTCGCCGTCAAAACCGACAATTACAAAGAAAAAAAACCTGCTCCATGAAATTTTCAGCAAAAGCAGGATAGGCGATACCGAATTGTTCGCCGTGGACGAAAACCTTGTGAAACGTTTGTTTTTATCGCTTCGCGGCGAAATCGTGTTCCCGAAAAACGAAACGGCGGAATCGGAATTTGAAAAAAGCGTCCACGAACGCCGGCAGGAAGGGAATGCCGGGTCCGGCCGCAAACAACTGCTTGATTTGGTACGGCGCGGACACCGGGAATACCCTTACGCGCTGCCCCGGCTTTTGGCGGACGCGGCATCCTACAAGCCGAAAAAATCGAAAATCCGCCTTTTTAAAGAAGCATATTTCGGCAAAAGCGGCACGAGGCTGACCGACGAAATTGCAGACGGCATCCATATTTACACCTGTTTTTCGCGGGCGGATTTGGAAAAAGCCTATTCCGAATATTTGGAACTTTTCAAATCCGAATCGGATGCCGGAGGTAGAAAACCGCGGTAAGGTGCAAACAGATACCGTACACGTTGAGGAGCAGTATGATGGGCGATTCCGTCATTTATTATGTAGAACAGGCAGACGAACCGGTAAACCGTGCCGGCGAACGCGCCCGTAAAACATTCAAATACTTTTGGCGCGAGCTTTTTTGGGAACGCCGCCGCATTATTTCCGCCTTGGATTTTGCCATGGTCAAAGTCCCTTTTTTCCAAGACGGCGAAGACGGCGAAATTTGCGAACATATGTGGATCGACGATATTTATTTTGACGGTCTTTATATTTACGGTGTGCTGAACAATGAACCCGGCGGACTGACCAATGTCGAACAAGGCGAAAGCGTTTGCGTTCCGGTTGGCGACATCAGCGACTGGATGTTCGTGTGCAACGGCATCCCCTACGGCGGCTTTACCGTACAGGCAATGCGCGGACAGATGACGGAAGAGGAGCGTACCGAACACGATACCGCCTGGGGAATCGATTTCGGCGATCCCGGGCAGGTATTGCCGGTGTATGAAGAAAAAGAACATCCCGAAAATTTGGAAGAGCATCCGATGTGCCGGAACTGTATTGACGATTTTCGGCAACAGTTGTCCCAAAATCCGGATTTTCTGCATGAGCAGGACGAAGACGGCTATACGCCGCTTCATCATGAAGCCATGGCAGGAAATGCACTTATGGTTCAAGCCATGCTTGAATACGGCGCAAATCCTGCCTCAAAGACATCGGAAGGCTATACCGCCCTCGATTTTGCCCGCCTGACGGGCTGGCAAAATGTTGCCGACCTGCTCGAACCGCGACATTAGGCAGACAGTTTTCCTAAAAACGGACACAAATACTTTTTACAGAAAGACAATAAAAATGCCCAAAATCACCGTACTTCCACACGCAACATTATGCCCCGAGGGTGCAGTCATCGATAACGCGCCCGAAGGCAAAACCGTCCTCGACGTGCTGCTCGACCACGACATCGAAGTCGATCACGCCTGCGAAAAATCCTGCGCCTGCACCACCTGCCACGTGATTATCCGCAAAGGTTTCGACAGTTTGGAAGAGCCGGCCGAATTGGAAGAAGACCTGCTCGATCAGGCTTGGGGTTTGGAAGCCGATTCGCGCCTGAGTTGTCAGGCGGTTGTTGCCGGCGAGGATTTGATTGTGGAAATCCCCAAATACACCATCAACCACGCGCGCGAAGAACACTGAAAACAGGCCGTCTGAAGCCGGCACGCTTCAGACGGCATTGTTGCGCGGATAAGGCGCAATTACCGAAAAACAGACGTTTGTGAAGACGGAACTTTCGATTCTATATTGATTTTTATCGGTTTTTTGACGGAACGACCCGATACGGCATCTGAGGCGGCTTGCGTTTCTTCCTGCCCGCCTGCCGGATTTGCCTGTCCTTGCGCGAAACCGAAAGAGACGGCGGCGCGGCGGACAAGGTCGAGATAGCGTCCTTCAAGCTCGGGGCAGGCGGCGGACACGCTTTCTGCCGCAACCGTGAAGCCGCCCGACCGACTCGGAAAGGCGTTCCGCAATCTGCATGCAGATGCGCCAACGCCGGGCGCGCAACATTGCCGCATCGCAACCGACAGCCGCTTTATCCAAAGCAATCAGACCGCGCCTGCTCCGGTAGTTAAGGCAAACCGTTACTCTGTAGAGGGTATGTTGCCCGTCCAATATTTGATACAGTTTGCGTATCAGCAGAATCAGGCGGTCAAACTCCTCCATCTCCGACAGGGAGTCGGGATGGTCGGAAGCGGTATAAACCAGTTCGGACAATTTTGCGGCAAACATATTGTTCATCAATCTTCCTTATCGGTTGAAACCCCGCTCTTCAGGGCGGTAGAATCAGATTTGTTTGGGAGGGGTAACTCCTCCCGGATCAGGACGACACATAAGGTGGTGCTTGATGTGCCGTCCGGCGAGTTGAAACATTCAGCCATCCTCAAGGGGCGGCAGTTTTGCCGAAACATATTCTACACGGCTTCAATGCCGGACGATAAAAGGAAATTTATATGAAATGGACCGATACCCGGCGCATCGCCGAAGAACTCTACGACCTGCACGGCGAAGCCATCGATCCCAAAACCGTGCGCTTTACCCAACTGCGCGACCTGATTATGGCATTGCCCGAATTTGACGACGATCCCGCCCGTTGCGGCGAACGCATCCTTGAAGCCGTGCAGCAGGCATGGATAGACGAGGCGGAATAAGTTTCAGGAATGCCGTCTGAAATGCGGCGGTACGCGGTTCGTGCTTCTGTTTGCAGCGGGAATGGTTTTACCAGTCTCCTTTTTTCAGCCTGTCCAGTTGGCGGCGGTCGCGCTTGGTCGGTCTGCCGTCGGGATGGGCGGAAGTGATGCGGCTGAATTGGTCGAGCTGTTTGCACTCTTCCCTCAATGCTGCCGTTTTCGCGTCTTCTTCATACAGAAGCCGCGCCTCGTGTGCCGGGCGGCGTTGGTGGTTCAAACCTTTAACCTTGATTTTATGGGGAAGGGAATTGAGCGTCAGGTCGATAATATCGCCGATGTCTATGGTTTTACTGTTTTTGACTTTCGAGCCGTTTACTTGAACCCTACCCAGTTCGATATGCTTTTGCGCAAGGGAACGGGTCTTGAAAAAACGTGCCGCCCAAAGCCATTTGTCCAGCCGCATGGCGGAAGAATCGTGCTTGTCTTTCATACGATTTTGTTTGAAATAATTGAATTTGTTTCGAGTTTAGCATAAGATACATCGCCTTATAACTAGTATATATGCACTAATCCGCTGTTTTCCATGCTGTCCGAACACAAAAAGAGGGTGTGGAAAAGCCGTTTTGGACAATAAATTAACTGCGGAATATGCACAAATAGCGTATGATAGCGGCAGAATCTGTTGATGAGAGCTTCATTTTATGAAACCTGTTTTTTTGGATTTTGAACAACCCATAGCCGAACTGACCAACAAAATCGATGAGCTGCGTTTCGTCCAAGACGAGTCTGCCGTCGATATTTCGGACGAAATACACCGTTTGCAGAAAAAAAGCAACGATTTGACCAAATCGATTTTCAGCAAACTCACACCCGCTCAAATTTCACAGGTTTCCCGGCATCCGCAGCGTCCCTATACTTTGGATTACATTGACGCGCTGTTTACCGATTTTGAAGAGCTGCACGGCGACCGCCACTTTGCCGACGATCATGCGATTGTCGGCGGATTGGCGCGTTTCAACGGACAAAGCGTTGTGGTCGTCGGGCATCAGAAAGGGCGCGACACCAAAGAAAAAATCCGCCGCAACTTCGGTATGCCCCGTCCTGAAGGCTACCGCAAAGCCCTGCGCCTGATGAAAACGGCGGAAAAATTCGGCTTGCCCGTCATGACCTTTATCGATACGCCGGGCGCGTATCCCGGCATCGGCGCGGAAGAACGCGGGCAGTCGGAAGCCATCGGCAAAAACCTGTACGAACTGACCCGACTGCGCGTTCCCGTTTTGTGTACCGTCATCGGCGAAGGCGGTTCGGGCGGTGCGTTGGCGGTCGCCGTAGGCGATTACGTCAATATGCTGCAATATTCGACCTATTCCGTTATTTCCCCCGAAGGCTGTGCTTCGATTTTGTGGAAAACCGCCGAAAAGGCGGCTGATGCGGCACAGGCTTTGGGTATTACTGCCGACCGCCTGCAAAAGCTGGACTTGGTCGATACCGTCATTAAAGAGCCTTTGGGTGGTGCTCATAGGGATTTCGGGCAAACCATGAAAAACGTAAAAGCCGTTTTGGAAAAACAACTGCACGAAGCGCAAAGCATCCCGCTTGCCGATTTGCTTTCGCGCCGTTTCGACCGCATTATGGCTTACGGCAAATTTTCGGAACAATAATTCGGGTAGAACAAGCAGCAAGCAGTTGTCTGAAACTGCTTGCTTTTTCTTTATCGGGATGAAGCCGTGCTGACTTTAGATGCGTTTGAGCAATGCTTGAAGGATTGTTTTCCTCAAGGTCTGAATGGAAAAAAAACAGCAGTGGCATTAAGCGGCGGCTTGGATTCCGTCGTTTTGCTGCATCTGCTGGTTTGTGCCGGGAAGCGGGCAGGATTTGTGCCGGAGGCATTGCACATCCATCACGGCTTGAGTCCCCGAGCCGACGATTGGGCGGATTTCTGCCGGAATTATTGCGATATGCTAGGGGTGGGGCTGGAAACGGTTAAGGTCTGCGTGGAAAAAAACGGTTTGGGCATCGAGGCGGCGGCAAGGCAAAAGCGTTATGCCGAGTTTGCCGAAAAAGGCTTTGACGTTTTGGCGTTGGCGCACCACAGGGACGATCAAATCGAAACCTTTATGCTGGCAGTCGCGCGCGGCGGAGGTTTGCGCGCTTTGGCGGCTATGCCCGCCGTCCGCCCTTTGGGGGAAAACGGCATTATCTGGCGGCCTTTGCTGCCTTTTTCGCGCCAAGACATATGGGATTATGCCCGAAAACACGGTTTGCCGAATATCGAGGATGAAAGCAATACCGATACGGCTTATTTGCGAAACCGCTTCCGGCACCGTATTTTGCCCGAACTTTCGGCGCAGATTCCCCATTTTGGGCGGCATGTGCTGAACAATGTCCGCGCTTTGCAGGAAGATTTGGCTTTGTTGGAAGAGGTCGTCGTTCAAGACTGCCGTTGGGTTTGCGGGGCCGGTTATTTCGATACGGCGCGGTGGCTGACGTTTTCCCCGCGCCGGAAAACCCATATTTTGCGGAATTTTCTAAAGGAAAACGGCATCCCCGTGCCGAATCAGAACGCACTTGCCGACATTGCCCGCGTTTTGACGGAGGCAAAAACCGGACGTTGGAACTTGCAAGGCTTTGAATTGCATCATTATGCAGGCAGGCTGTTTGTGTTTGCGTCGGAACAGTTGGCAAAACCGGCTTTTCTGAAAGATGGGACGATAAGCGGAAATCTCAAAAAAATACTGACAGAACATAGATTTGTGTTGAAGCGGCATCCGTTCGGACTTCCTGAAGCCATGTTGGAACAGGACGGGATTTTGAGGACGGTAGCGGCATCGGATACGTTGGCTGTCGGCGGCATCCATAAAAATGTGAAAAAAATCCTTCAGGGGAAACGGGTTCTGCCTTTCCTGCGCCCAATTTGGCCGCTCGTTGCCGACAGCGGAAACCGTCCATTGGCGTTGGCAAACTGTTGTGCGGATTTTCAAATCTCGGTTTCAGACGGCATTTTGCCCGTACATCCTGACTTTCCCATTTTATTTTGATAATATCGCAAACAGATTTCGGCGGCGTTCAGTCGGGTATTGTCCGGTTGCATATTTCTAAAAGGCTTGTGAAGTGAAACACATCAGTTCGACCAATAATGAACATATCAGACACCTGCACCGCCTGTTGTCGCAAGGAAAGTTCAGACGGCAGTATGCCCAAACCGTTTTGGAGGGCGTGCACCTGCTTCAGGTTTTCCTGCAATCCGGCAGAAAGCCGGTCGGGGTATATATTCCCGAAGCTAAAATGCCGTCTGAAGAAGTCCTTAAATTGACAGCAGTTTTGCCGGAAGACGGGATTTTTTCCGTTTCAGACGGCATATTGAAAAAAATCAGCAGCTTGAGTTGTGCAGACGAGATACTTACACTGATTGATATCCCATTGGGCGGAACCTTGCCGGACAAAGGCGACTGTGCGGTTTTGGACGGCGTGCAAGATCCGGGCAATGTCGGCACCGTCTTACGGAGTGCGGCGGCGGCAGGGGTAGGTACGGTCGTTTTGGGCAGGGGTTGTGCGGACGCGTGGTCGCCCAAGGTATTACGCGCGGGTATGGGCGCGCATTTCTTGTTGGACATTTATTCGCAGGCGGATTTGGAAATATGGTTGGCGCACTATGAAGACCGTGTGTTTGCCACCGCGTTGCGCGAGGAAAAGCAGGCGGTTTTGTACGGCGAAGATTTGTGCGAACCGACAGCTTGGGTGTTCGGCAACGAAGGCGCGGGTGTCGGTAAAGCAGTTTTAGACAGGGCGGACAAGTGTGTCAGGATACCGATGCACGATGCAACCGAGTCTTTAAATGTCGCGATGGCGGCGACAATCTGCCTGTTTGAACAGATGCGCCAACGGGCGGCGTATTGAGGAAGAGAAATGCCGTCTGAAAAAATCTATTACGGCGTATTGATTTTCTTATGTATCGCTTCTATGCTGCTGTCACCGTTTTTTTATGCGGGTGCTTTGAAGCCCAAGAAGGCGGCATTGCGGAAGGACGGGCAGTGGAAACTCATCTTATCGTCCAATGCCGTGGCGGCGGCGGTTTTGTTTTGGATATGGTGGAAATGGTTTTGACAGATATTGCTCAAAATCGTGCTAATGGAATCCGAACAAATAAAGAATTTGGTAAAAAATTTGTTAAATCAACGGATTAAAGTTTTGTGGAAAACAAAACAGCTCTAAGCAAATAGGGCGTTTGTCGGTAAATACGGAAGAGTTGCGGCATTATCGGGCATCTTTAACAAGTAGTGTCGGCTTGGCAGGCAATCGGTTTTTATGGGCAGCTTGCAAAATCGCGGATATAAAATTGCGAATCGGTTAAAGTGTGGGGACGCTATGAAAAATTGCGAATTTTTTTATGATCCGACAAGGGCAATCTATGATAGCGGTGCAGATTACTTAACTAGGGAAAAACATAGATTAGTCGTAATCGCAAATAGCGCTTGGGGGCTATTGCTGAATTTACCTTGTTATTATGACGAGGTTTTGGAAAAGCGGAAAATACCGTTCGGCAAACAGGAAATTGATGACGATATGGACAAAGTGTCCGCCCTTAAGCGGAAGTTTAAAGACATTTCTGAAATCAAAGTAGGGGATGGTTGGGAATACCCGTTCAATTATGAGCAAGGAATGAAAGAATTAGATGAAGTTCTATTGAAATACATTCCTTTTTTTGAAGAGGAACAATAAAGGAGTTTAATATGCGCGTATCTAAAATGATTGGAAGTATATTGCTTGTTGCAGCGGTTCAGACCGTATTTTCGGCAAATGTTTACGAGTGCCGCCATAATGGTAAAACCAGTTACAGCCAAACTCCGGGAAAAGATTGTACCAACGCGGGTTTGGGGCGGGATCGGGTGTACAGTTCGGTCAGGCCTGCCGTGAAAGACAGGGCGGAAGACGCAGGAGTTGGCGATTATTCGGACACGGTGAGGGACGAAGCCGTCCAAAATCCGAAAGGGAATGCACAGAAAGACGGTTCGGATGCCGGCATCAGACCGCATTGATTGAAACCGAATCAACCATTACGGTGTTGAACAATAGAATTTGAACGATTAGGGAACTCTGATGAAACACATCCACATTATCGGTATCGGCGGCACGTTTATGGGCGGGATTGCCGCCATTGCCAAAGAAGCCGGGTTCAAAGTCAGCGGTTGCGACGCGAAGATGTATCCGCCGATGAGCACCCAGCTCGAAGCCTTGGGCATAGGCGTACACGAAGGCTTCGATGCCGCGCAGTTGGAAGAATTTCAAGCCGATATTTACGTCATCGGCAATGTCGCCAGGCGCGGGATGGATGTGGTCGAGGCGATTTTGAACCGTGGGCTGCCTTATATTTCCGGCCCGCAATGGCTGGCTGAAAACGTGCTGCACCATCATTGGGTACTCGGCGTGGCAGGGACGCACGGCAAAACGACCACCGCGTCCATGCTCGCCTGGGTCTTGGAATATGCCGGACTCGCGCCGGGCTTCCTCATCGGCGGTGTACCGGAAAATTTCGGCGTTTCCGCCCGCCTACCGCAAACGCCGCGTCAAGACCCGAACAGCAAATCGCCGTTTTTCGTCATCGAAGCCGACGAATACGACACCGCCTTTTTCGACAAACGCTCCAAATTCGTGCATTATCGCCCGCGTACCGCCGTGTTGAACAATCTGGAATTCGACCACGCCGACATCTTCGCCGACTTGGGCGCGATACAGACCCAGTTCCACCACCTCGTGCGCACCGTACCATCCGAAGGCCTCATCGTCTGCAACGGACAGCAGCAAAGCCTGCAAGATACTTTGGACAAAGGCTGCTGGACGCCGGTGGAAAAATTCGGCACCGGACACGGCTGGCAGATTGGTGAAGTCAATGCCGACGGCTCGTTCGACGTATTGCTTGACGGCAAAAAAGCCGGACACGTCGCATGGGATTTGATGGGCGGACACAACCGCATGAACGCGCTCGCCGTCATCGCTGCCGCACGCCATGCCGGAGTCGATGTTCAGACGGCCTGCGAAGCCTTGGGTGCGTTTAAAAACGTCAAACGCCGCATGGAAATCAAAGGCACGGCAAACGGCATCACCGTTTACGACGATTTCGCCCACCACCCGACCGCCATCGAAACCACGATTCAAGGTTTGCGCCAACGTGTCGGCGGCGCGCGCATCCTCGCCGTCCTCGAGCCGCGTTCCAACACCATGAAACTCGGCACGATGAAGTCCGCCCTGCCCGCAAGCCTCAAAGAAGCCGACCAAGTGTTCTGCTACGCCGGCGGCGCGGACTGGGACGTTGCCGAAGCCCTCGCGCCTTTGGGCTGCAGGCTGCGCGTCGGTAAAGATTTCGATACCTTCGTTGCCGAAATTGTGAAAAACGCCCGAACCGGCGACCATATTTTGGTGATGAGCAACGGCGGTTTCGGCGGAATACACACCAAACTGCTGGACGCTTTGAGATAGCCCGGGCAATGCCGTCTGAAAGCCCTTTAGACGGCATTGCCCGGCTGCGCGGCACAAAGGCGGAAAAACCGTTTGCCCCGTATTTTCAAACGCGTTACACTTGCCGCCGCTGTTTTCAGCCATTTGATTACCCGCAACCGCCGTCATTGCGCCGGCGGTTTGCCTGTCAGCGTCATTGCGCCGCTGTAAATACGAAAGAACACATTATGACCGTATCCCCCGTCGCCTTGCGCCGTAAGACCGAGTGCAAGCCTCATCCCACCGCGCGCTATTGGAAAAAATGCGATGTCGAGGCACTTTTCGGACTGCCGTTTTTAGAACTTGTCTATCAGGCGGCAGAAGTCCACCGCCAAAATTTCAACCCGCGCGAAATCCAGCTTTCCACGCTGTTGTCCATCAAAACCGGCGGTTGTCCCGAAGATTGCGCCTACTGTCCGCAATCAGCGCACCACAACACCAATTTGGGCAAAGAGCAGATGATGGATGTGGATGAAATCGTCGAAAAAGCCAAAATCGCCAAATCGCGCGGCGCAAGCCGGTTTTGTATGGGCGCGGCATGGCGCGGCCCCAAACCCAAAGACGTGGAGACGGTTTCCGCAATCATCAAAGCCGTCAAGGGCTTAGGTATGGAAACCTGCGGCACGTTCGGTATGCTCGAAGAAGGTATGGCGGAAGACTTGAAAGAGGCGGGCTTGGATTATTACAACCACAACCTCGACACCGACCCCGACCGCTACAACGACATCATCCACACACGCCGGCACGAAGACCGTATGGATACCTTGGGCAAAGTCCGCAACGCCGGTTTGAAAGTCTGCTGCGGCGGCATCGTCGGGATGAACGAAACCCGCGCCGAACGCGCCGGGCTGATTGCCAGCCTCGCCAACCTCGACCCGCAGCCCGAAAGCGTGCCGATTAACCGGTTGGTCAAAGTGGAAGGCACGCCGCTTGCCGATGCCGAAGATTTGGATTGGACCGAATTTGTCCGTACGGTTTCCGTAGCGCGGATTACGATGCCGCAAAGTTATGTCCGCCTCTCGGCAGGGCGCAGCAATATGCCTGAAGCGATGCAGGCGATGTGCTTCATGGCGGGTGCGAACTCGATTTTTTACGGCGACAAGCTGTTGACCACAGGCAATCCTGATGAGGACGGCGATAGAATCCTGATGGAAAAGCTTAACCTGTATCCCTTGCAGTTTGAGCCGGAAGGCGAGGTCGCCGAAGTGGAAAAAGCCTCCGGGATTAAAGCGGATTATTGACGATTGAAAAATGCCGTCTGAAACTTGAATGCCGTCTGAAACCTGAAAAAAGGCTTTCAGACGGCATTTGTTCGGACGGAATTTCCAATATCTTTTTACCGGCGCGTGATGTCGCCGCCGGGCGAGACATCCAGTCCGTTCCCGTTGGGGAAGTCGCTATGGTTCAGATAAATAATCCGCTCAATAACAGTTTTTTCAGGGTCGATTTTGGGGATTTTATCGCCGACTTGAGTGATGGGGATAATGTTGCCGGAAACGAACCGCCCCTGTTTGTCGGTGATAATTTTGAAAATCGGCGCAATGCCGCTGATGCCGTAGGTGGCAAAGTTGCCGCCGCTGTAAGAGATGAAGCGGTCGTGGTAAAGTTCGACGGCGCGAGTAACGTGCGCCCCCTGCCCGAATACGACATCCGCGCCGGAATCGACGGCGAGCCGCGCAAACTCGACGACGTTGCCCCTGTTTTCCCCATAGAAGATTTCGGTATCGAACGGCAGGTGTTCAGCCTGTTTCCCTTCCGCGCCGCCGTGGAACATCACAATGACGATGTCGGTTTTTTGTTTGGTTTTCCGAATCAGTTTTTTGAATTTGGCGTAATCGTTCAGTTTGACGGCGGCAAGGTTGGGGGCGAAGGAGACGAAGCCGTATCTCACGCCGTTTTTCTTCAGGATGGCGGTTTCAAACCTGTTTTCGATGCCCGAATATTTGATGTTCAATTCGTCAAGGTTGCCTGCCGTTGCCGTGATGCCTTGCGCGCCGAAGCCGTTGCTGTGGTTGTTTGCGAGGCTGAGGTAGTCGAATCCCGCGTCGGCAAGGTATTGCCCGTATGCGGAGGGCGTTCGGAATGCATAGCATATTTTGGTGGTTTGCACATTTTTTCGGCGTACCGCCTTCGTCAAACAGCGTACCTTCAAGGTTGCCGACGGTAATGTCCGCATCTTCCAAGACGGATTCGACGTGTTTCAGGATATTGGTATCGGGCGGGTAATCGACCGGATAATTGCTGCCGAGCATAATGCCGCCGACCCCGATGATGGAAACGGTATCTGCTGCCTTTCCGTCAGGCGTATCCTGTCCGTCCGCATCGCCGGTGTTTGAAACGGGCGCGGGGTTTGAACCGTCAATCGGCAGCACGGGGGATTCCGTTCCGGCAGGATGCGCCGAGGCTTGACCCCGGCGGTTTTCGGCGCGGAAACAGCATAAGGGGCGGCAGGCGGCTCTTTTACATACTCGAGCGCGGTAAAGCCGCTGCCGATAACGAGGGCCAAAATTGCGGAAAATACCGCCATCGCCCAGGTAAATTTGTTAATAATCATACCTTTACTGTTCAGACGGCATTTGCCGCACGTTTTGGGGCTTATCTCTCGATTTGCGATACGTCGCGCACCGCGCCTTTGTCGGCGGAAGTCGCCATCGCGCCGTAAGCCCTTAATGCGGCGGAGACGTAGCGGTCGCGGTTTTCCGGTTTCCACGCTTTGCTGCCGCGAGCTTCCATTTCGGCACGGCGTGCGGCAAGCTCTTCATCGGAAATGACAAGGCGGATGCTGCGTTTGGGGATGTCGATTTCAATCGTATCGCCTTCGTGTACCAAACCGATTGCGCCGCCTTCCGCCGCTTCGGGCGAGGCGTGTCCGATGGACAAACCTGATGTGCCGCCGGAGAAGCGTCCGTCGGTTAAGAGGGCGCAGGCTTTGCCCAAGCCTTTGGATTTCAGGTAGGAGGTCGGGTATAGCATTTCCTGCATACCCGGGCCGCCTTTCGGGCCTTCGTAGCGGATGATGACGATGTTGCCGGCGACGATTTGGTTGCCCAAAATACCTTCGACGGCGGCTTCCTGGCTTTCAAACACGCGCGCGCGGCCGGTGAATTTGAGGATGCTCTCGTCCACGCCTGCGGTTTTTACCACGCAGCCGCGCTCGGCGATGTTGCCGAATAAGACCGCCAAACCGCCGTCTTGCGAGTAGGCGTGTGCCACGTCGCGGATACAGCCTTTTTCGCGGTCAAGGTCGAGGGTTTTCCAAATACGGTTTTGCGAGAACGCCTGAGTGGTGCGCACGCCGCCGGGAGCCGCTTTGAAACGTTCGATGGCGCGGGTGTTTTCGGGATTGGTGACGTCCCATTTTTCAATCGCGTCTTTCAGTGTCGGCGCGTGGATCGTGTACACGTCGGTGTGCAGTTTGCCCGCTTTGTCAAGTTCTTTCAGAATGGCGAAGATGCCGCCGGCGCGGTGCACGTCTTCCATATAGTAGTCGTGGTTGTTGGGCGCGGTTTTGCAGATGCAGGGCACGACGCGGCTTAAGCGGTCGATGTCTGCCATTTTGAAATCCACGCCCGCTTCGTTGGCGACGGCGAGCAAGTGCAGGATGGTATTGGTGCTGCCTCCCATCGCAATATCCATCGTCATGGCGTTTTCAAACGCTTTTTTGGTGGCAATGCTGCGCGGCAGCACGGTTTCGTCGTCTTGCTCGTAATAGCGTTTGGTGATTTCGACAATCATACGCCCTGCTTCGAGGAACAATTCTTTGCGGCCTGCGTGGGTCGCCAAATACGAACCGTTGCCGGGCAGGGACAGACCGAGCGCTTCGGTCAGGCAGTTCATCGAGTTTGCCGTAAACATACCCGAACACGAGCCGCAGGTCGGGCAGGCGTTTTGTTCGACTTCTTCGACTTGCCGGTTGCTGACATTGTCGTCCGCCGATTCGATCATGGCGTCAATCAAGTCCAAACGGCGTTCGGGTTGGATGTTTGCCACGCCGATGACCTTGCCCGCTTCCATCGGGCCGCCGGAGACGAAGATGGTGGGGATGTTCAGGCGCATGGCGGCAATCAGCATTCCCGGGGTGATTTTGTCGCAGTTGGAAATGCACACCAGCGCGTCGGCGCAGTGGGCGTTGACCATATATTCGATGGAGTCGGCAATCAAATCGCGGCTGGGCAGGGAGTACAACATACCGCTGTGCCCCATGGCGATGCCGTCGTCGATGGCGATGGTGTTGAATTCTTTGGCAATTGCACCCGCTTTTTCAATCTCGCGGGCAACCAGCTGGCCCATATTGTGCAGGTGGACATGGCCGGGCACGAATTGGGTGAAGGAGTTGGCAACGGCGATGATGGGCTTGCCGAAGTCGGTTTCCATCACGCCGGTGGCGCGCCACAATGCGCGCGCGCCCGCCATATTGCGGCCGTGGGTGGAGGTTTTGGAGCGGTATTCTGGCATAGTGTGTTTCCTTGTGCCTATACCGTCTGAAAGGCAGGGCTGTTTCAGACGGCATCGGGTACGGTTTTTTAGAGTGGGAAAAGGGGGTATTTTATACCAAGTATCGGAATTTTGCGGAATGGAAACGTGTGCGGCAAAAAAGAGCATCCCCGCAGGAATGCGGGGGACGGGTTCAGGCGCGCGCAATCGGGACGGCTTTGGATGCGTCCCAAAAATCGACGGGCGCATCCAACACGGGTTTGACGATGCCCGTCCGTATGGCGAAATCGCCGAAACCTTCGTCGGTATCGCGTCCCGCCGCCCATTTGCCGATCAGGTCTTCCAATTCGGAAAGGATTTCCGGCAGGGTGATGTTTTCTTTGTAGAGGCGGGGGATGCGTACGCCTTCGCGGTCGCCGCCGATGTGGAGGTTGTAGCGTCCCACGGCTTTGCCGACCAGTCCGATTTCCGCCAACATCGCCCGTCCGCAGCCGTTCGGGCAGCCGGTAATGCGGGTAACGATGTAGTCGTCCGACGTGCCGTGTTCCGCCATAATCTTATCCAGCTCGCCGATGAAGTCCGGCAACACGCGTTCGGCTTCCGCCATTGCCAGCGGGCAGGTCGGGAAGGAAGCGCACGACATCGCATTTTCGCGCAGCTTGCTGACACCGTCGCGTATCAGCCCGTATGAGCGGGCGAGCTGTTCGATCCGGGCTTTGCCTCCTTCGGGCACATTTGCCACGATGAGGTTTTGGTTGGCGGTGATGCGGAAGCCGCCTTTGTGGATTTTGGCGATTTCCAACACGCCGGTCAGAAGCTGTTTCCCGCCTTCGTCAACCAAACGCCCGCTTTCGATGAAAAGGGTCAAATGCCAGTTGCCGTCTATGCCTTTCACCCGGCCGATGCGGTCGCCGCGCCCGGTAAACTTGAACGGCCGTATGGGTTTGAACGGCATACCCATACGGCGTTCGACTTCCGTGCGGAAGTTGTCCAAGCCCATATTTTGAATGGTGTAGCGGGTGCGGTCGTTTTTGCGGTGGCTGCGGTTGCCGAAGTTGCGCTGCGTGGTTACCACCGCTTCGGCGGCCTTCAGTGCGTGTTCCGGAGGCACGAAACCCAGTTCCAGTGAAATGTTCGGATAGGTTTTGGTGTTGCCGTTGCCGTGTTCCGTCGAAAGCCCGCCGCCCGCCAAAACATTGAAGCCGGCAAGCTGTCCGTTGCCGTCTGAAACGGCGACGAAATCCAAATCGTTACCGTAGCAGTCCACATCGTTCAAGGGCGGGATGACGACTGCGGTTTTGAATTTTCGCGGCAGATAGGTTTTGCCCAAAATCGGCTCGCCTTCTTGAAGGAAGTCGTCGGAACTTTGAACTTTTTTGCCGTCCACCCACATATCCAGATAACCGCGCGTGCGCGGCAGCAGGTGTTCGGAAATCTTTTTCGCGTATTCGTAAGCCTGCCGGTGCAGCTCGGACTCGATCGGGTTGGAGGTGCAAAGCACATTGCGGTTCATATCCGCCGCCGTAGCGATGGAATCCAAACCCAGGCTGTGCAAGAGGCGGGGTATCGTCTGCAACTTGGTTTTCGGCACGCCGTGAAATTGGAAGGTTTGCCGGTTGGTTAGCCGGATGGAGCGGTAATGACTCTTTTCCCGGGCGAATTTGTCCAGTTCTATCCACTGGGACGGTTTGATGATCCCGCCGGCAGCCGGCAGCGCAAAAGCATAAATTTCAAGGGCTCGAGTTTTGCCTCGGTGCGGATGTCGCGGCCATCCTGCTCATACATACTGTGGAAGCGGATGAGTTGGAAGTTGTCGCCTTTGAAGCCGCCCGTGAGCGGGTCTTTCAAATCGTCCAAAATCGTGCCGCGTAAAAAATTGCTTTCGGTTTTCAGACGTTCGTTGTCGGATAGCGGCTTTTCTTGCCACGCCAAACCTTTTGTCTTGGCCTGTACGGTCATTTTGTGTTCCTCCCGATTATATTTAATCAATAAACATCACGCTGATAGCGTTTTTCTTCGCGCAGCATATCCAAATATCCTTCTGCGCCGTCTTCGTCCGAATGCCCTGCCCCGATAATCACATCCAGCAAGGCGGCTTCCACTTCTTTTGCCATTTTTGCCGCATCGCCGCACACATAGATATGCGCGCCTTCCTGCAGCCATTGCCAAAGTCCTTCCGCCTGTTCGCGGATTTTGTCCTGCACATAGATTTTTTCTTCCTGATCGCGCGACCAGGCGAAGTCATATCTGTGCAGGAAGCCGTCTTTGGCAAACTGCTGCCATTCGGTCTGATAGAGGAAGTCGGCGGCAAAATGCGGATTGCCGAAAATCAGCCAGTTTCTGCCTTCCGCATTTTCTGCGGCACGTTGTTGGACGAAGGCGCGGAACGGTGCGACGCCGGTACCGGAGCCGATCATCACAATCGGCTTGCGGCTGTCTTCGGGCAGCCTGAAGCCGTCGTTGCGTTCCACAAACACGCGCACCGTGCCGTCCTCTTCCAGCCGGTCGGCAAAGAAACCCGATGCGCCGCCCGACCTGGCGCGCCTTTCGTGTTCGAAACGCACTGCGCCGACGGTCAGGTGCACTTCGTCCCCCGCTTCCGCCTGCGACGAGGAAATCGAATACAGGCGCGGCGCAAGCGGGCGCAGCAGGCCGGCGAATTGTTCCGCCGTCAGTTTTGCCGGGAAGCGGTGCAGCACACCGGCAATCGGCGTGCTTTGCACAAAGCCTTGCAAAACGGCGTTGTCGGCAGCAATACGGTCGAGTTCGTCATCATCGGCGAACGTGGCATAGCCTTTGACAAAGGCGGGGGTGTTTTGCGTGAGTTCGAAATGGGATAACAGTGCGGAGGCAACCGGCAGGGTTTTTCCGCCCGCCTGTATTTCCGTTGCCGGATTGATGCCGAGCAGGTCTAGGATTTCCCCGACCAGTGCCGGATCGTTGTCAAACCAAACGCCGAGCGCGTCGCCCGGGAGGTAGTGCAAATCCGAACCGCTCAAATCGATTTCGATGTGGCGCACGTCTTTATCGGATTGGCGGGCGGTGATTTTCTGATTGGCCAGCAGGGCGGCGGGAAAGGGGTCTGCCTTGCAGTACCTGCCCTCCGATGCCGTCTGAAGGCCGGCGGGGGGACGTTGCCTGCGGCGCGGGCGTTGCCCGGTTTTTTGCGGCTTCTTCTTTTAAGCGCGCGACAATGCGGCCTGTCCATCCGTCTGCGGCGGCGGCAAAGTCCAAATCCGCATCAACGCGTTCGAGCAGGCGTTTTGCGCCCAATTCTTCAAAACGTTTGTCGAAATCTTTGCCCGCCCGGCAGAAATTCGGATAGGAGCTGTCGCCCAAACCCAGTACGGCAAATTGGAGTTTGTCCAATTTCGGGGCTTTTTTGCAGTTCAGCAGTTTGTGCAGCACGACGGCTTCTTCCGGCGGTTCGCCTTCGCCCTGGGTGGACGTAACCAGCAGCAGGCGGCGTTCGCCGGCGATGTTTTTCGCCTTGTAGCCTTTCAGTTCGGCGCGCCTGACTTGGATGCCGGCGGCTTTCAGGCTGTCCGCCGCTTTGTCGGCAACGGATTTCGCATTGCCGGTTTGCGAGGCGGAAAGGACGGTTACGGAAAAAGGTTCTGCCGCCGGCAATGCCGTCTGAAGCGCGGGCAGCCCTGCGGATGCCCCGTTTCCTGCTTTTGCCCAAGCGTAGCCGGACAGCCCCGACACAGGAGCTGCGTGATTTCGGGCGGCATAGGCGGTAATGGCGGATTTGTGTTCTGCATATCGTGTTCACTCATAAAATCATACCTGCCGCAACAGTACCGTATGTCGCTTCGTCTATCAGGATAAACGAACCGGCGGCGGTGTTTTCCGCATAAGGCGTTGCCGTAACGGGTTTTTGAAGGTTGATGCGGACTTTGGCGATGTCGTTCATCTTTAAGGATTCCGCGCCGGCCTCTTGTTCCAGCGTGCGGACATCCAAAACGCTTTCAATTTCCCCGACTTTTGCCGGCACGGTTTGCGTGCCGTGCTTGAGCAGGTATTTGCGCGCGGTGTTGAGCGGGCGTTCGTCAAACCAGCAAAGCGTGGCTTCCGGATGTTTTTGCGGGGCGAGCGGGAAATTTTTATCGACAAAAAGATCGCCGCGCGAAACATCGATGTCGCGGTCCAGCCGGATGGTTGCCGCCTCGCCGGCAAAAGCCTGCGCCACTTCCCCTTTCGGCGCGATGATTTCGGACACTTCGGCGGTCAGCCCGTTCGGTTCGATGCGGACGGTTTGCCCGACGGTGACCGAACCGCGTTCGATGCGCCCCTGATAGCCTCGGAAACCGTCGGCCTTGTCGGCATCTTGGCGGACGACCAGTTGGACGGGGAAATAAAAACCGGCATCGCGCCACCTTCCTGAAATTTCCGCCATATCGCCCAAAGACGGCGGCAGCAAGGCTTCCAGCCTTTCACGCAGCAGGCGGGCGAGGACGGGCGCGCTGCCGGAGCTGGAAACGGCAATCTGAACAGGGTCGCGGTCGATAACCGACGGGAAGATGAAGCTGCAATGGTCACGGTCGCCCACCACGTTGACCGGCTTTTGGCAGCTTTCGGCAAGATGGAAAACGCGCCGGTTGAGGGCTTGGTCGCTGCTTGCCGCAATGATGAGGAAAACCGTGCGGATGTGTTCGGCACGAAATTCTTTGGCAAGCCACAGGATTTTGTTTTCCGCCGCCAACGCGGAGAGTTCGGCATTCAGGTGTTTTGCGGCAACCCCGACCTCTGCGCCCGCCTTCAGCAGCAGGCTGATTTTGCGTGCGGCGACCGCGCCGCCGCCTACGACCAATACGGGGCGGCCGGAGAGGTTGGCGAAAATGGGAAAATAATTCACTGGCTGACTCCTTTGCTGTTTGCCCGCACCTTGTTTCCGATACGGTGCGTCGCGGCATTTTTGTCGGAATGCGGGTCATTTTAAATAATAAAAAGGCATTTGTTAGAAGCTGAAAGCTATATGGGGGGCGGCTGCGGATGCGGCGGTTTTCCGTTTTATAGCGGATGAACAAAAACCGGTACGGCATTGTCCCGCCCCGGTTCAAAGGGAACGGTTCCCTAAGGCGCCCAAGCACCGGGCGGATCGGTTCCGTACCATTTGTACTGCCTGCGGCCCGCCGCCTTGTCCTGATTTTTGTTAATCCGCTATATAACGGTTTTGGACGGAAAAACGGCCTGAAGCCGTTTCGGGCATTCAGACCGTTTGTGCGGTGGGGAAAATGCCGTCAGAAAGGCAGAAAAGGGCTTCAGACGGCATGATGTCGGGTTTCAGGACAGGAGCAGGATGGCGGCTGCGGCAAGCGCGGCAACCGATAATGCGGCGGCAAGCGCGGCTTTGCCGGCAAAGCGGATTGAGGTTTTGCCTTCGATGTATTTGAAGCCGGTTATCATCGGGCGGACGAGGTTTTTCTTTTTGAATATGCGGTATGCGGCGACGGCGGCGATGTGGACTGCGGAAAAAACGGCGAGCAGCTTGAAAAAGTTGAGGTGGATTTTCCGTATAAGGCTGCCCGTATGTTCGGAAACCAAATGGTTGAGGTAGCCGTTGGTGCTGAAGGTGTTTTCATCGGCGGCAAAAAGCCCCGTGCCGACTTGAAATGAGACGGCGGCCAAAAGCGCAACGACCATCAGTGCGCCCAAGGGGTTGTGTCCGGGCTGGATATGTTCGGGAATGCCGTTTTTCAGATAGCCGCGTATACCTGCCCAACCTCGGACGAAACGGGAGAAACGGGCGGTATCGCTGCCCCAAATGCCCCAGCAGAGGCGGAATACGAGCAGGAAAAGGACGAGCAGCCCGACGCGCGTGTGCCATTGCAGCATATCGCCGCCGGCTTTTGCGCTATACCACATAAAGGGCAGGGATGCGGCAAGCAGCCAGTGGAAAAGGCGGGTGGGGAAGTCCCAGACTTTGGTTTTGTTTTTCATAATCGGTTTCCGGCGGTAGAATCGGTTTGTTTTCGAGCCTTAATTTTAACCGATTGGAGGGGAAATGTTTCCCGTTTTCGATCTTTCAGGCGAAAGCCGCCGCCGGATGCTTCAGACGGCATTGCGTTTTCCCCATGTTTTCAAAGCCCGTGCGGAAGATTCGCACAAAGGGACTTTCGGCACGCTCGCCGTAGTCGGCGGATCGGCAGGGATGAGCGGCGCGCCCGTATTGGCGGCATCGGCGGCAATGTATCTCGGCTGCGGTAAGGTGCGGGCAGGTTTCAATCAGGATACGCTGCCTTTTGCCGTCATTGCCGGTTTTCCCGAGATTATGTTGGACACGGCAGACAGTTTGACCAAGCGTCAAGGCATAAACGCTTGGACGGCGGGTTGCGGATTGGGTACAGATGCGGCGGCAGTGGAAACGGTGGCGGCAGTGCTGGCGCGGAATCGAGACGAAGCCGTCGTTTTGGATGCGGACGCGCTGAACATATTATCAACCGATGCCGAAACCCGAAATCTGGCGCGCGGGTGTAAAAACCTGATTTTAACGCCGCACCCCGCCGAAGCCGCGCGCCTGCTTGGAACGACAGTTGCACAGGTTCAGGCGGATCGGACGGCGGCAGTAAGGAAGATAGGGGCAATTCTCGGTGCAACCGTGGTTTTAAAGGGGCACAAAACATTGGTTGCCGCGTCCGATACGGAAATCTATGTCAACGAAAGCGGCAATGCGGGATTGGCAACGGCGGGCAGTGGCGACGTATTGGGCGGCATCATCGGCAGTCTGCTCGCACAGGGCGTGCCGGTTTTTGAAGCCGCCTGCGCGGGCGCGTGGCTGCACGGCGCGGCGGCGGATGTTATAAAGGAATCGGCAGGCATTGCGGCTGGGCTGTCGGCAGGGGAAATCGCCCCGGCGGCAAGGTGGCTGCGCAACTGGATAACTGAAAGTATGTAAGAAGATGCCGTCTGAAAGGCAAGGGCTTCAGACGGCATCTTCATTTTCCAAATACTGTCCGGTAAATCGTGGTATAATACGCAGTTATCTCTTACAGTTTTTGAAAAACATTAATTATGAAACAAATCCGCAACATCGCCATCATCGCACACGTCGACCACGGCAAAACCACATTGGTCGACCAACTGCTGCGCCAATCCGGCACATTCCGCGCCAACCAGCAGGTTGACGAGCGCGTGATGGACAGCAACGACCTTGAAAAAGAACGCGGCATCACCATCCTCGCCAAAAACACCGCCATCGATTACGAAGGCTGCCACATCAATATCGTCGACACGCCGGGACACGCCGACTTCGGCGGCGAAGTGGAGCGCGTTTTGGGGATGGTGGATTGCGTCGTCTTGTTGGTGGACGCACAGGAAGGTCCGATGCCGCAAACCCGTTTCGTGACCAAAAAAGCCTTGGCTTTGGGGCTGAAACCGATTGTCGTCATCAACAAAATCGACAAACCGTCCGCCCGTCCGAGCTGGGTTATCGACCAGACTTTCGAGTTGTTCGACAACTTGGGTGCGACCGACGAGCAGTTGGATTTCCCGATTGTTTACGCTTCAGGTTTGAGCGGCTTTGCCAAGCTGGAAGAAACCGACGAGAGCAGCGATATGCGCCCGCTGTTCGACACCATCCTAAAATACACGCCTGCACCGAGCGGCAGCGCGGACGAGCCGCTGCAACTGCAAATTTCCCAACTCGACTACGACAACTACACCGGCCGCCTCGGTATCGGTCGTATCTTGAACGGACGCATCAAACCCGGTCAAACCGTTGCCGTGATGAACCACGAGCAGCAAATCGCCCAAGGCCGCATCAACCAGCTTTTGGGTTTCAAAGGCTTGGAACGCGTGCCGCTTGAAGAAGCCGAAGCCGGCGACATCGTGATTATTTCCGGTATCGAAGACATCGGCATCGGCGTAACCATCACCGATAAAGACAACCCCAAAGGCCTGCCGATGTTGAGCGTGGACGAACCGACGCTGACGATGGACTTTATGGTAAACACCAGCCCGCTCGCAGGTACAGAAGGCAAATTCGTGACCAGCCGCCAAATCCGCGACCGCCTGCAAAAAGAATTGCTGACCAACGTTGCCCTGCGCGTGGAAGACACCGCCGATGCCGACGTGTTCCGCGTATCCGGGCGCGGCGAACTGCACCTGACGATTTTGCTGGAAAATATGCGCCGCGAAGGCTACGAACTCGCCGTCGGCAAGCCGCGCGTCGTGTACCGAGACATCGACGGTCAAAAATGCGAACCTTATGAAAACCTGACTGTGGACGTACCCGACGACAACCAAGGCGCGGTAATGGAAGAACTCGGCCGCCGCCGTGGCGAACTGACCAATATGGAAAGCGACGGCAACGGACGCACCCGCCTCGAATACCATATTCCAGCGCGCGGCTTGATCGGTTTCCAAGGCGAATTCATGACCCTGACGCGCGGCGTCGGGCTGATGAGCCACGTGTTCGACGACTACGCGCCCGTCAAACCCGATATGCCCGGCCGCCACAACGGCGTACTGGTGTCCCAAGAGCAGGGCGAGGCGGTTGCTTACGCCTTGTGGAATCTTGAAGACCGCGGCCGTATGTTCGTATCGCCCAACGACAAAATCTACGAAGGTATGATTATCGGCATCCACAGCCGCGACAACGATTTGGTGGTCAACCCGCTCAAAGGCAAAAAACTCACCAATATCCGTGCCAGCGGTACCGACGAAGCGGTGCGCCTGACCACGCCGATCAAACTGACGCTGGAAGGCGCGGTCGAGTTTATCGACGATGACGAGCTGGTGGAAATCACGCCGCAATCCATCCGCCTGCGCAAGCGTTACCTGAGCGAATTGGAACGCCGCCGTCATTTTAAAAAGCTGGATTAATGTTTAAATGATACGCGATGCCGTCTGAAAAATTTCAGACGGTATTTTTTATTCGGACGGGCTTTGCGGCTTCTTGAAGCTGTTTCAGACGGAGTTTTTCCTATCCAATCAAGAAACTGCCGCCATTTTTCCAGCGGCATATCGCCCCGTCGCGTTTCGGTATCGGGTTCGGTTTCCCGGCAGCATGTCGAACAATATCGTTTGAAGGGATACGCCTTTTGAGTCCTTACAGGCTTAGGAAGAGGATAAAACATACCGCAAAACATACCATAAAAAAACGGTAACGGATAGTAATCAATGGTAACGTAGGGTAATAGGTTGTGGCTGATTTTACGCAATAAAATAAAATCAATACGTAAGTAACAAAAAATCCCAAACTGTAAAAGTTTGGGATTTGTATTTGGCAGAGAGGAAGGGATTCGAACCCTCGATACGCTATTCACGTATACACGCTTTCCAGGCGTGCGACTTAAACCACTCATCCACCTCTCTAATGGCGGAAATTATCCTAATCGGGATAATTTGTTATTTGGTGCCCGGGAGAAGACTCGAACTTCCACACCCGTGAGGATACCAGCACCTGAAGCTGGCGCGTCTACCAATTCCGCCACCCGGGCTTTGCTTTATTTGCTGTTTTGCGGTACAGTGTCCTGCCACAAAGAAGTTGCTATTATATAGTTCATAAAGAGAATGTCAACAGTCAAAATGAATAAAAATATTAAATCTTTAAATTTACGGGAAAAAGACCCGTTTTTAAGTCGTGAAAAACAGCGTTATGAACATCCTTTGCCCAGTCGGGAATGGATAATCGAATTGTTGGAGCGCAAAGGTGTGCCTTCAAAAATCGAATCGCTTGCACGCGAGCTGTCGATTACGGAAGACGAGTATGTCTTTTTTGAACGCCGTCTGAAGGCGATGGCGCGGGACGGTCAGGTTTTAATCAACCGCCGAGGCGCAGTTTGCGCGGCGGACAAGCTGGATTTGGTCAAATGCCGCGTCGAGGCGCATAAGGACGGTTTCGGCTTCGCCGTGCCGCTCATGCCGATGGACGAAGGGGATTTCGTTTTATACGAACGCCAGATGCGTGGTGTCATGCACGGCGACACCGTTACCGTCCGTCCTGCGGGTATCGACCGCAGGGGCCGCCGCGAAGGGACGGTTCTGGATATTGTCGAACGCGCGCAAAGCAAAGTTGTCGGCCGTTTCTATATGGATAGGGGCGTGGCGATTTTGGAGCCGGAAGACAAGCGTCTGAACCAAAGCATCGTGTTGGAACCGGACGGCGTGGCGCGTTTCAAACCCGAATCCGGTCAGGTTATCGTCGGTAAAATTGAGGTTTATCCCGAGCAAAACCGGCCTGCAGTGGCAAAAATCATTGAAGTTTTGGGTGATTATGCCGACAGCGGGATGGAAATCGAAATTGCCGTGCGCAAGCATCATTTGCCGCACCGATTCAGTGAAGCGTGTGCCAAATCCGCGAAAAAAATTCCCGACCATGTACGCAAAAGCGATTTGAAAGGCCGCGTCGATTTGTGCGACCTTCCTTTGGTAACGATAGACGGCGAAACGGCGCGCGATTTCGACGACGCGGTGTTTGCCGAAAAAGTCGGACGCAATTACCGTCTGGTCGTGGCGATTGCGGATGTCAGCCATTATGTCCGCCCTGACGATGCGATTGATGCAGATGCTCAAGAACGCAGTACCAGCGTGTATTTCCCGCGCCGTATGATTCCGATGCTGCCGGAAAACCTGTCCAACGGCATCTGCTCGCTCAATCCCGATGTCGAGCGTTTGTGTATGGTGTGCGATATGGTCGTTACCTATGCGGGCAATATCAAAGAATACCGCTTCTATCCCGCCGTGATGCGCTCTCATGCCCGCCTGACCTACAACCAAGTTTGGAAATGGCTTTCAGACGGCATCGGGAATCCGCACAAAGCCCAAATCGACACGCTTTACAAGCTGTTTAAAATTTTGCAGAAAAAACGTCTGGCGCGCGGGGCGGTGGAGTTTGAAAGCGTCGAAACCCAGATGATTTTCGACGACAACGGCAAAATCGAAAAAATTGTCCCCGTCGTCCGCAACGATGCCCACAAGCTGATTGAAGAATGTATGCTGGCGGCGAATGTTTGCGCGGCGGATTTTCTGTTGAAAAACAAACATACGGCTTTGTTCCGCAACCATTTGGGCCCCACGCCCGAAAAACTCGCCACCCTGCGCGAGCAGCTCGGTCTGTTGGGGCTTCAACTTGGCGGCGGCGACAACCCGTCGCCGAAAGACTATGCCGCGCTTGCCGAACAATTCAAAGGCAGGCCGGATGCCGAATTGCTGCAAGTCATGATGTTGCGCTCCATGCAGCAGGCGGTTTACGAACCGCATTGCGAAGGGCATTTCGGTTTGGCTTATGAAGCATACGCCCACTTTACCTCGCCCATCCGCCGCTATCCCGACCTGACCGTCCACCGTGCCATCAAAGCCGTATTGAACCGGAAAACCTACACGCCAAACAAAAGCTGGCAGGCTTTGGGCGTGCATACTTTGTTTTGCGAACGCCGTGCCGACGATGCTGGCCGCGATGTGGAAAACTGGCTGAAAACTTATTATATGCGCGATAAGGTCGGTGAAATATTTGAAGGCAAAATCTCCGGGGTGGCAAATTTTGGAATATTTGTCACTTTGGACGATATCCATATCGACGGTCTGGTACATATCAGCGATTTGGGCGAAGATTATTTCAACTTCCGCCCCGAAATCATGGCAATCGAAGGCGAACGCAGCGGCATCCGTTTCAATATGGGGGACAGGGTTGCCGTCCGGGTCGCGCGTGCCGATTTGGATGATGGAAAAATCGACTTTGTCCTAATTGCCGGAGAAAGCGGCAGGCGGCGGAAGGTCAAATTATCCGCATCTGCCAAACCGGCAGGGGCGGCGGGGAAAGGGAAATCGAAAACCACCGCCGAGAAAAAAACAGCCCGATGCGGCAAAGTAAGGGGAAGGGGCGTGCCTGCCGTTGCCGAATCGGGGAAAAAGGCAAAGAAACCGGTTCCGATTAAGGTCAAAAAACGGAAAGGCAAATCATAATGCTGACGGGGCGGCTTGGGGAGGGCGGGGCATACTTTCCCGAAGCCGCCGCCCGATTTTTTGATATGGCGGCCGGCGCATCATTTCCGACCAATCGAAACGCCCGTATTGAAAGATTGCGTTTATTTCCACCGCCGTTTTAAAGGCCGACGGTATTCGGCAGACGGGGTGCAAACGGCGTTCAGACGGCATTTTCATTCTTTCGGCGTGTCCGTCAGAATGGCTTTGCCCGTCCGCGCAATCAGCCCGTGCGGCTTGCCTTGAACGGACAAAAAATGCCGTCTGAAACACGGAAATTAGGTTTCAGACGGCATTTTGCCTTGAAAAGGCTGTTCAAATCAGCGGTGGTAATTCGGCGCTTCTTTGGTAATTTGAACGTCGTGAACGTGCGATTCGCTCATACCTGCGGAAGTGATTTCCACAAATTCGGCTTTTTCGTGCATTTCGGCAATATTGGCGCAACCCAAATAACCCATACTGGAACGCAAACCGCCGGTCAGTTGGTGGATGATGTTCACAATCGGGCCTTTGTAGGGAACGCGGCCTTCGATGCCTTCGGGGACGTATTTGTCGGTGCTGTCGGTTTTGTCTTGGAAGTAGCGGTCGGCAGAACCTTGGCTCATCGCGCCCAAGGAACCCATACCGCGATAGGATTTGTACGAGCGGCCTTGGTAGAGTTCGATTTCGCCCGGGGCTTCTTCCGTGCCGGCAAACATACCGCCGAGCATGACGCTGTACGCGCCTGCGGCGAGGGCTTTGGCGATGTCGCCGGAGAAGCGGATGCCGCCGTCGGCAATCAGCGGAACGCCCGTGCCTTTGAGGGCTTCGGCAACGTTGTGAATGGCGGTCAGTTGCGGCACGCCCACGCCTGCCACGATACGGGTGGTGCAAATCGATCCCGGACCGATACCGACTTTGACGGCATCCGCGCCGACGGTGACCAAATCCAATGCGGCTTTGGCAGTGGCGATGTTGCCGCCGATGACTTGGATGTGCGGATAGGTTTCTTTGACCCAACGCACGCGGTCGATCACGCCTTGGCTATGACCGTGGGCAGTATCGACGACAATCACGTCCGCGCCGGCTTCGACCAAGGCTTTGACGCGCTCGTCGGTGTCGCCGCCGGTGCCGACTGCCGCACCGACGCGCAGACGGCCTTCGGAGTCTTTGTTGGCATTGGGAAACTCGGTGGTTTTTAAAATATCTTTAACGGTAATCAGACCTTTGAGTTCGTCTTTTTCGTTCAGAACCAAAACGCGTTCGACTTTGTGCGTGTGCATCAGTTCGCGCGCTTCGTCTATGCTTGTGCCTTCGGGGACGGTAACCAGACGTTCGCGCGGGGTCATAATGGCGGAAACGGGCAAATCGACGCGGTTTTCAAAACGCAGGTCGCGGTTGGTTACGATGCCGACGACTTTGCCGTTTTCAACGACGGGCAGGCCGGACATTTTGCGTTTGCGCTGCGCGCGCATTTCCAAGACTTCGCGGATGAGCGTTGTCGGCGCAACGGTTACGGGGTCTTTGACCACGCCGCTTTCGTGGCGTTTTACTTTGGAAACGGCGCGCGCCTGCATTTCGGGCGGCATGTTTTTATGGATGATGCCGATGCCGCCTTCCTGTGCCATCGAAATGGCGAGGCGCGCCTCGGTAACGGTATCCATCGCGGCGGAAAGCAGGGGGAGGTTGAGTGTGATTTCGCGGGTAAGCTTGGTTTGAAGTTTAACGTCTCGCGGCAGCACGGTCGAATGTGCGGGAACCAACAAAACATCGTCGAAAGTATAGGCTTTTTCTACGATACGCATAATGCTCGGTCTTTCGGTTTGTGCAAGATGCACGGCATTATAGCACGTTGCCGGCGGCTTGACAGTTTATATTGTTTGCAATATCCCCCGCCTTCAGACGGCATACGGCGTGGCGGCGGGATGCCGTCTGAAAACCGGCAGGGTGCTTATGCCAACTGTTCCAGCAAAGCCTGTTTCAATGAGGACTGGATTTTTGGGTTTTTCAAGTCGGGGCTGAAGACGGTAAAGCTGTCTTCGACGCGTTCGTCCAACGTGGAGATTTTGGCGTAGCGCAGGCTGACGTTGTGGGCGAAGAAGACTTCCGCCATGTCGGCGAGCAGGAAGGGGCGGTTGACGGCGGTGATTTCGACGGAATACCGGTCCGGATAGTCTTCTTCGGGGGTGATGGTGATGCTTGGCGCAATAGGCATATAGCGGCTGCGGCGGCTGATGCGGCGGTTGCAGCTTTGGGTTTCGGCAACGGTGTGTCCGTGGATAAAGCTGTTGAGTTCGGCTTCGAGCGCGCTTTGGATGTCGGGGTAGTCTTCGGGGGCGTGCTGCGAGGGGATTTGCACGATGAAGGTGTCGAGGATGTAGTCGTGTTCGGTGATAAAGGCGCGGGCGGCGAGGATATCGAAGCCGTGGCGGCTGAAGATGCGGCAGAGGCGGGCGAACAGGCGCGGGCCGTTGGGCATAAAGACCATCACTTGAAAGCTGTCGCTTTGGGGTAGGATGCGGCTGCGGACGATGGGGGGTTCAAAGTCGTGTACGAGGTTGGCGGCGTGCCACAGGATTTCGCGGGACTGATGGCGGGCGAAATAGGCGGAACCGAGCGCGTTCCATAGTTTTTTCTGCTGTTTTTCGGGGACGGCGGCGCGGGTAAGTAAGTCGGCGGCTTCCTGCCGGCGGCGGCCGAAGAGGGCGTGCGGGTTGCCGTCGTTGCCTGCGAGGCAGCGTCCGGCGGCGTGGAACAGGCTTTCCAGCAGGCTGGCGCGCCAGGCGTTCCACAGCTTGGGATTGGTGCCGCGTATGTCGGAAATGGTCAGGAGGTAGAGCGCGCTGAGGCGTTCGTGGGTTTGGACGCGTTTGCAGAAGGCATCGAGTACGCCGGGGTCTTGGATGTCTTCTTTTTGGGCGACGGCAGACATAAGGAGGTGGTTTTCAACCAGCCAGGCGAGCAGGTCGCTTTCTTCTTCGGTCAGGAAGTGGTCGGCGGCAAATTGGCGCGCGTCTGCGATGCCTTGTACGGCATGGTCGCCGCCGCGTCCTTTGGCGATGTCGTGGAAGAAGGCGGCAAGGTAGAGGATGTCTTGTTTTTCAAAGGACTGCATCAGCGCGGAGGCGTAGGGCAGCTCATGGCTGTGCATATCTAGGGCAAGGCGGCGGACGTTGCGGACGACGGCAAGGATGTGGTCGTCCACGGGATAGATGTGGAACAAGTCGTGTTGAAGCAGGCCGACGATTTTTTCCCACGCGGGCAGATAGCGGCCCAACACGCCGTAGAGGTTGAGAAAGCGCAGGGTTTGGGTCAGTCCGTTGCCGCTGCGGAAAAAACCGGCGAAGCGGCGACGGTTTTCAGAATTTTGGTAGAAGCTGCGGTTGATTTTGCGCGTCGCCCCCCACCATGCGCGCAGGGTTTGCGGTTCGAGCGCAGTAATGTCGTTGCGCTGCTGCATGATTTCGACGATTTTGAAAATGTGTTCGGGCCGTCTGAAAAAAATATCGGTGTGCCGCGCGGCGATTTGGTTGTTGACTTGGATGTAGTCGTCGTCAATCCGCAGGGTAACGCGCACCGGCGTGGAGGAAACGCGGCTTCGCAGCATGGGCGTGAGGATGCCGCCCAGTTGTTTGACGGTTTTGACCGCACGGTAAAACACGCGCATCAGTTCTTCGCTTTGACGGCGGCGGTTTTCATCTTGATAACCCATACTTTCGGCAACTTGCGGCTGCAAATCGAAAAGCAGGCGGTCTTCGGCGCGCTTGGCGTTTAAATGCAGCCGGATGCGGATGTGGGCGAGGCGGCGGTAGCCGTGCGAAAGCATACCGGCTTCGGCACGTGTCAAAATCCGCTGTTTGAGCAGGTCGGGCAGGTTGGCCGCCAAGCCTTGCGCCTTCGCTATCCAAAGCAGGGTGTGGATGTCGCGCAGACCGCCCGGACAGCTTTTGATATTCGGCTCCAACACCGCCCCCGAACCTTGCGATTTGGCGTGGCGGTGTTCCATCTCCACCAATTTTGCTTCGATAAATGCCGCTACATTGCGTTGCACGTTCATTTTTTCCGCCAATTCGTCTGCTGTTTGGCGGTTGCCAAACAAAAACCTAGCCTCTAAAAACGCTGTGTCCCCCGTAATATCGTCGCGCACGCTTTCGCACAGTTCGTCAACGCTGCCGCTTTTTACAGACGGCATTAGTTTGCAATCCCACAGAGTTTGGATAAATCGGGCAATCTGTTCCTGAATGCCGTCTGAAAGCGGGGCAGGGGAGACAACCGCCAAATCCACATCCGAACAGGGATACGGTTCGCCGCGCCCGAAGCCGCCTACCGCCATCAGGCATAACGCGCTGTTTTGAAAATGTTCTGCCCACAATGCCGCCAGCAAGGTTTCGACTGCCGCCGTGTATTCTCTGAAAAATACCGACACGCGGTTGGCTTTCAAATAATGCGCTTCGGCGGCATTGCGCTGCTGTTTGAAGGTTTCCAGTGCTGAAGACAGGTTTTCAGGCATTTTTATTCTTTCGATTGGCGGGAAAAAGGGAGGCGGATGGTTCGGCGGTCAAATACCGCTTTCAGACGGCACTTGTCGGGTATCGGCGGAATTGGTCATCAGGTTCAACCGTTCCTGCGGCGGCAGCAGCAACTGATACGCCGCCACGCCCAAAGCCGCCGCCATTTTTTCGATATTCGACAGGGCAATGTTCCAGCGTTTGCGCTCGACTGCCGACACATAAGTCCTGTCCAAACCGCATTGCCGCGCCAATTCCTCTTGCGACCAACCCTTGTTCACGCGGAAAAGCCGCATATTGTATGCCAATACCGCCCGCAAATCCTGTTCGTCAGGCAATTCGGCAGGCAGAGTCAATTTGTTGCCCATCATTTGTTTCCGGATAAATGGTTAAAAGTTAAGTATTTGCTGTTACGGATTTTACTTCACATAAAAGCCAAAAAAAAAGGGGTGGCGGCAGCCACACCCAAACACACACACACATCAAGAGGAAAGAGGTAAAATCAAGACGGATTGGGAAACAGCAAACAAACAATCTAGATTTCATATCGGTATTATCAAACAAAAACCGTTATCGAGTATTGATTCAAATCAATTTAGATTTTATTCGTAAACCGGCAAAGAAAAACGGCATACCCGTTTATACGGATATGCCGTCTGATGATGCAGGGGACTGCTGTATTTGGCAGTGGTTTGTGTTTTAGTCCTCTTGCGCCGCTGTTTGCAGGTAGTTCGGCAAACCGATTTTGCCGATCAGTTCCTGCTGGGTTTCGAGCCAGTCGATGTGTTCTTCGTTAGTATCTTTTTGTTTTTCCAACAAATCACGGCTGACATAATCCTGTTGCGCTTCTGCTGTGGCGATGGCGGCAAGCAGGGCTTCGTGTTTTTCCTGTTCTTTGGTCAAATCGCAGGCGATGATTTCTTCGGTAGATTCACCGATCAGAAGCTTGCCCAGCTCTTGCAAATTGGGCAATCCCTCAAGGAAGAGGATGCGTTCAATCAAATCGTCGGCAGCTTTCATTTCTACGATTGATTGTTTGAAGAAATGTTCGCCCAGTTCTTCAAAGCCCCAGTTTTTCAAAATACGGGCGTGAAGGAAATATTGGTTAATGGTTACCAGCAGCAAGCCTAAGTTTTTGTTCAGCTCGCGGATAACCAAACGGTCGCCTTTCATACGGACTCCTTTTATTCCTAATACGGATTACAGTTGGCTTTGGTAGTAGTTGCCTTCGCCAATCAGCTCGATCAGGCGCAGCTGCTGTTCCAACCAGTGTGCGTGGTCTTCTTCGGTGTCTTTCAGTTGGGCAACCATCAGGTCGCGCGTAACATAGTCTTGAGCCTCTTCGCACAGTTTGATGCCTTTTTTCAAAGCGTCGCGCACTTCGTATTCGGTTTGCAGGTCGGCTTTGAGGCAGGAAACCACGTCCGTGCCGATATTCAGTTCGGCGCGTGCCATTTTCGGCGTACCGCCCAGCATCAGGATGCGTCGGATGAAGTCTTCGGCGTGTGTGGTTTCTTCTTCCATCTCGTGATTGAGACGTTCAAAAAGTTTGGTGTAGCCCCATTCGGAGTAGAGGCGGGAGTGGATGAAGTATTGGTCGCGTGCCGCCAGCTCGCCGGACAGCAATTCGTTCATGTAATCAACAACAGCTTGATTGCCTTGCATAATATCTCTCTTTTCTTAATTTGGGTTTCGTGCGGTTAAACGGCGTTCTGTAACGCTGTTCGGGATGCGTGCATTGTATGCAAAAGCTGTCGGCATGACAAATTTTCTATTTAAAATACAAACAATTATCAAAATAAATAGGGCGTATTCCCCGATGCCTTCCAAATCAGTATGCTGTTTCTTATCGGTTTTTTTTGCTGCTAAAACTAAGAATCCATCTCATCAATAAAGAACATTTACACTTGTTAACCATAGCAAAAAACAAATAGAGCACGGTTTTTTATCAAAATTTATAATGAATCTTTCTCATTAACCAACAGATTCTTTTGAGATTATCGGATTTTGGGAATAAATTATGCCGTCTGAAGGACTTTCAGACGGCATGCACAATTCAAATTGATGTTGTTTACATCAAACAAGGCGGCAGACAGCAGCGTAGGAAATTATTTTTTACTTCGGAACGGTGTTCCGAGTTTAATGATGCCCGCAACCGCCGTGGCTTTCGCGTAAGGCTTCCGCCGCCTGTTCGTCGGCATGGTAACTTGAACGTACCATCGCGCCGATGGCGGCATTGGTAAAGCCCAGTTCGTATGCTTCTTTTTCAAATATTTTGAATTGTTCGGGTGTAACGTAGCGCAAGACAGGCAAGTGTCCGTCTGAAGGCTGGAGGTACTGTCCGATGGTAATCATCTCGATATTGTGCGCCCGCATATCGCGCATAATTTCACGCACGTCTTCGTCGGTTTCGCCCAAGCCTACCATAATGCCGGATTTGGTCGGGATATGCGGCATCATTTCTTTATAACGTTTTAATAAGTCTAAAGAATGTTGATAATTGGCACCGGGACGGGCTTTTCTGTACAGGCTCGGATGGGTTTCCAAGTTGTGGTTCATCACGTCGGGCGGGGTTTCGGCAAGGATTTTCAGTGCGATGTCCAAGCGGCCTCGGAAGTCGGGGACGAGGATTTCGATTTTGGTGTTCGGGCTGGTTTCGCGGATGGCTTTGATGCAGTCGGCGAAGTGTTGGGCGCCGCCGTCGCGCAGGTCGTCGCGGTCAACCGAGGTGATGACGACGTAACGCAGGTTCATGGCTTTGACGGATTCTGCGAGGTTTTTCGGCTCGTCGGGGTCGAGCATATTCGGACGGCCGTGTCCCACGTCGCAGAACGGGCAGCGGCGGGTGCAGATGTCGCCCATAATCATGAAGGTCGCCGTGCCTTTGCTGAAGCATTCGCCGATGTTGGGGCAGGAGGCTTCCTCGCAAACGGTGTGCATCTTTTGTTCGCGCAAAATGTCTTTGATTTCAAAGAATTTGCGCGATGGGAGTTTGGCGCGTATCCATTCGGGCTTTTTCAGTTTTTCCTGAAGGGGGACGACTTTGATGGGGATGCGGGCGGTTTTGTCCGCGCCTCTGAGTTTGATGCCGCGTTTGGGGTCGTCGGTTTTGATTTCACTCATTGTTGTCTGCTTTCGGTGTGAGTTGTGTTTCAAGGTGTGCGGTGAGTTTGGAGGCGACTTCGTCCGGCGCGGGGCAGGGTTGGACAAAATCCGCGATTTGCGTCATTTCCATACCGGCGTAGCCGCAGGGGTTGATTTGGGTAAACGGGCTTAAATCCATATTGACGTTGAGTGCGAGTCCGTGATAGACGGAACCGTTTTTGATACGCAGCCCCAGTGAGGCGATTTTGCGTTCGCCGACGTAAATGCCGGGGCGTTTGGGATCTGCCGCCGCTTCGATGCCGTATTCCGCCAATGTGGCGATGATGCTGTTTTCAAGCGCGGAAACGATGTTGCGGACGCTGGTTTTGCGCCGTTTGAAATCAATCATCGTATAAACGACCAATTGCCCGGGCCCGTGATAGGTAATCTGCCCGCCCCGGTCGATTTGGACGACGGGGATGTCGTCCCTAATCAGCAGGTGCTCGGGTTTTCCCGCCAGTCCTTGCGTAAAGACGGGCGGGTGTTCGACGACCCACAATTCGTCTTCGGTGTCTGCATTCCGTCCGGCATTAAAGGTTTTCATCGCTTCAAAAGTCGGCAGATATTCGACCAAACCTTTGTGTATGATTTTCATCTCAAAGTACCACTTTGACCAGTTCGTGCGAAGTCAGCGCGCGGTAGATGTTGTCCAATTGTTCTTGGTTTTCAACCTTTACCTGAACGGTGGCACCGGTATAGTTGCCTTTGCTGCTCGGACGCGTGGTGATGTGGTGCGCCTGCGTGTCGGGGGCGTGAAGGCGGACGGTGTCCAATACCGCCTGCTCGAACTCGGGATGCACCGCGCCCATCACTTTCAATGGGAAGGCGCAGGGAAATTCGATGAGGGATGCTTTGTTTTTTTGTTCGGTCATGATGTGCTGCCTTATCGTGTACGGTATGCCGTCTGAAGGCGGGTTTGCCTTTCAGAGGGCATCGGATGTGCAGTATTTTAGCCTAAACCACGATAACAGGCTATCGGGAAGGCGGAGGCTTTTTTGACGGCGCGGCGGTTCTGCTATACTGGCGCGCAATATTATTTTCGGAAGGGTGGATTTTATGTATCGGAGAAAAGGACGGGGCATCAAGCCGTGGATGGTTGCCGGCGCGGCGTTTGCCGCCTTGGTCTGGCTGGTTTACGCGCTCGGCGATACTTTGACTCCGTTTGCGGTTGCGGCGGTGCTGGCGTATGTGTTGGACCCTTTGGTCGAATGGTTGCAGAAAAAGGGTTTGAACCGTGCATCCGCTTCGATGTCTGTGATGGTGTTTTCCTTGATTTTGTTGTTGGCATTATTGTTGATTATTGTCCCTATGCTGGTCGGGCAGTTCAATAATTTGGCATCTCGCCTGCCCCAATTAATCGGTTTTATGCAGAACACGCTGCTGCCGTGGTTGAAAAATACAATCGGCGGATATGTGGAAATCGATCAGGCATCTATTATTGCGTGGTTTCAGGCGCATACGGGCGAGTTGAGCAACGCGCTTAAGGCGTGGTTTCCCGTTTTGATGAAACAGGGCGGCAATATTGTCAGCAGTATCGGCAACCTGCTGCTGCCGCCCTTGCTGCTTTACTATTTCCTGCTGGATTGGCAGCGGTGGTCGTGCGGCATCGCCAAACTGGTTCCGAGGCGTTTTGCCGGTGCTTATACGCGCATTACGGGTAATTTGAACGAGGTATTGGGCGAATTTTTGCGCGGTCAGCTTCTGGTGATGCTGATTATGGGCTTGGTTTACGGTTTGGGATTGATGCTAGTCGGACTGGATTCGGGATTTGCCATCGGTATGGTTGCCGGTATTTTGGTGTTTGTCCCCTATTTGGGTGCGTTTACGGGATTGCTGCTTGCCACTGTTGCAGCCTTGCTCCAGTTCGGTTCGTGGAACGGAATCTTGGCTGTTTGGGCGGTTTTTGCCGTCGGTCAGTTTCTCGAAAGTTTTTTCATTACGCCGAAAATTGTAGGAGACCGTATCGGCCTGTCGCCGTTTTGGGTTATCTTTTCGCTGATGGCGTTCGGAGAGCTGATGGGCTTTGTCGGAATGTTGGCCGGATTGCCTTTGGCCGCCGTAACCTTGGTCTTGCTTCGCGAGGGCGCGCAGAAATATTTTGCCGGCAGTTTTTACCGGGGCAGGTAGACGGTTCCGAAACATATTTGAAGCGGAATACAACCCTGTTCGGGTTTAAATAAAAATACCGTCTGAAACCCGAAAACAGAGCTTCAGACGGTATTTTCATCACGGCTTATTTGGCGGTTTTGCTGCTGTCGATAATTTTCATGCCGGCAGAAATCAGGCTGCCGATGTCGGCAACATTGGCGGGCATAATCAGCGTATTGCTTTCTTTGGCAAGATTGTTGAACGCGGCTACGTATTGTTCCGCAATCTTCAGATTGACCGCATCCGCCCCGCCTTGGGTTTGAAGGGCGGCGGCAATTTGACGGATGGCTTCGGCATTGGCTTCGGCAACAAGGCGCAGGGATTCCGCTTCGCCTTTGGCGCGGTTGATGCGGGCGATTTTCTCGGCATTGGACGCATTGACCGCAGCCTGAGCCTCGCCTTCGGATTGTTGGATTTCGGCTTCACGCTGACCACTGGCAAGGTTGATTTGTTCGATTTTACGGCCTTCGGATTCGGCAATACGGGCGCGTTTTTCGCGTTCGGCGGTAATTTGTGCCTGCATTGCGCGAAGGATTTCTTGCGGCGGAACCAAATCCTTGATTTCGTAACGGAGGACTTTCACACCCCAAGCCCCGGCGGCTTCATCGAGGGCGGAGACGACGGTACTGTTGATTTCGTCGCGTTCTTCAAACGTTTTGTCCAACTCCATACGCCCGATAACGGAACGCAGCGTCGTTTGGGCAAGCTGGGTAATTGCCATAATGTAGTTGCTCGAACCGTATGAGGCGAGTTTGGGATCGGTTACTTGGAAATAGATGATGCCGTCAACAGTCAATTGCGTATTATCGCGCGTGATGCAGACCTGGCTGGGTACGTCTAAAGGGATTTCTTTCAGCGAATGGCGGTAGGCGACGCGGTCGATAAAGGGAATCAAAATATTCAAACCGGCCGTCAGGGCGCGATGGAAACGCCCGAGCCTTTCGACAACGTGGACTTCCTGCTGGGGGATGACGACAAAGGATTTGAAGCCGAAAACGGCGACGGCTGCCAACAAGATAATGAAAAATTCCATAATTCCTCCGAGTGTTAAGGGTTTGCGATGATAAGAAGGTTACCTTCTTTGCGGACGATGAGGGCGCGCGTTCCCGGTTCAAACACTTCCTGCCCCGTATTTTGCGCCTGCCAGTGCGTACCGCGATAAAAAACTTCGTAACGGTTGCCGCCTGTGTATCGGAGGATTTCGGCATATTTTCCGATATCCAAATCCTGATATGAATCCGTTTCAACTTTTCCCACGGCGGTTTTGGCATGTACGAACCAAATGCCCAGCGCGGAAAGCAGTGCGGCGGTCAAGACGGCGGCAGGCGTGCTGCCAGTCAGCCCGTAGGCAATGCCCGAACCCGCCAAAGCCGCGCTGACAACCAAAAGATAAACCGTTCCCGTCAATAATTCGATGATTAAGACGGCAACAGCGGCAACAAACCATACAGTCATACATTTCCCCACAAAGCGCGTCGTTTGACAAAATAACGCAATATCAGCAGTATAGCCGAATTTGAAAGGATAGGGCAGATATGGACACTTGGCACGATGCACTCGGCGGCGAAAAACAGCAGCCGTATTTTCAGGAAATTTTAAATGCGGTCAGGCAGGAACGTTTGTCGGGGCAAATTATCTATCCGCCGGAGGCCGATGTGTTCAACGCATTCCGGCTGACAGCGTTCGACCGGGTCAAAGTCGTCATTCTCGGACAAGATCCGTATCACGGGGTAGGGCAGGCGCACGGTTTGGCATTTTCCGTCCGGCAGGGTGTCCGCATACCGCCGTCTTTACTCAATATTTACAAAGAATTGGAAACCGACATCGAAGGCTTTTCCATTCCCGCGCACGGCTGCCTGACAGCGTGGGCGGAGCAGGGCATATTGCTTCTGAACACGGTTTTGACGGTGCGTGCAGGACAGGCGCATTCGCACGCCCTTTTAGGCTGGGAACGCTTTACCGATACCGTCATCAGGCAGCTTGCGACACACCGCAAGCACCTTGTCTTCATGTTGTGGGGTGGGTATGCACAACAAAAAGGGAGGCTGATAGACAGTCAAAATCATTTGATACTGACCGCGCCTCATCCGTCTCCTCTGTCGGCATATCGCGGTTTTTTTGGCTGCCGCCATTTTTCACAGGCAAACAGCTATTTGAGTCAACACGGTATCGAACCGATAAACTGGAAGCTATGAATGCCGTATTCAAGCGTCAAAGTTTGCGTGTCAGGTTCATTTGGCGGAATTCGAACAGCTCTTGATGCAATGATCGTGTTTTAAGGTTTCCTGCAATACCGCTTGTAAAGCTGCGACTGCCGCAAAGCCATAGGCTGCGGGCTTCACTATTCCGAACGCTTTGTGCAAAAGAAGCAACATCATGAAATTCAAGCAATTTATTCTTGCCACTGTTTTGGGCGCGACAGCCTTTTCCGCTTGGGCGGACGATTCATACCAACATATCCGTGCAGTCAGAATCCTGCTGCTGATATTGTCTGTTTGGTGCGTAGGGTAGGGAATCCGCCAACGTAAAAACCGCCCCGCCAACACCGCCGTCACCAAATTGGGCATTGGGCGTATGCCCTGATGCTCGCTGTTCCGCCGCAGGCATTGCCCGTCAAATCGGCAATGGCGGAGGAATTCACGGCACGCTGGCATTTTCATTGCTGTTTTTGTCGCTGGGACATATTGGAATGGTTGCCTACCACCACATCAAAGGCGAATCCGTTCTGCCCCTGTTCTTGCTTATCTAGGTTATTGCAAAATATGAGTTTGAAAGATGGATATTTTTGTTTGCTTTTTTATTTGTTCTGATTAAATTTTTTAAGTGTCTGAGTTTTGAATGAGATTGTAAAAATATCTATTCAATCCATTATAAATTTAACATAATATACATTATGCGAACTAGAATAAATATGTAAATTTCATATTTTAAACCTGTTCGATTGCGGATGTTTTTCTCTTTATAAATCAATTAAATATAAGGAAATATTATGTCCGCACCCGTAATATTGTCTGCAGCCGCTACAAAAGGTGGCGTAGGTAAAACAACACTCATTGCTAATGTCTCTGCTGTTCTCGCTGATATCGGACTGCGTGTCTTAATGATTGACTGCGATGTTCAGCCATCATTGTCAAAATACTATCCAATAAGCCACCGCGCTCCAAATGGTATTGTTGAATTACTTCTCGGTGAAAATACCGAAGAAATCATCCGCTCGACAATTTCCAATACCGTTTTTCCGAATTTAGACATTGTTATTTCCAATAACATTTCTGCTTTTGTCGAGACTGAAGTAACCTCTCGTCCCGACCGTGCCTTCTTGCTCAAAAGCAAACTGCATTCCCAATACATACAGAATAACTACGATGTGGTTTTAATCGATACTCAGGGTGCAGTTGGTCCTCTCTTAGATACCGCAGCATTTGCTGCTACATGCCTGCTTTGCCCAATTATGCCCGAAGTTTTGAGTGCCCGTGAGTTCCTTACCGGTACGCAAGAACTTCTAAAGCGTCTGCAAAAAGGCGAAGCAATGCGTATCCCGATGCCTCAATTACGAGCCATCATCTACGCACAAGATCGTACCAATGATGCGAAATTCATCGCATCTTCTATCAAAGATTTCTTTAGCAATACTCTAGATGACAGACGTAAATTGTTAAGCGTAGCAGTTCCTGCTGCCAAAGCATATAAGGAAGCTACAACTTTAAGAGTCCCGGTTCATTGTCATGAGCGTAAACAGCTTGGAAAGATGCTGCCTGCTTATGAAATCATGCACCGTATTGTTTATGAGATTTTCCCTGGTATCGAACAGAAGAACCTGCGTGGAAGCTGTTTCAATGACATGGCCAGCCTGCTGCAAAAGGAGGTGCAATCATGAATTTGGACCAAAATAAAGCAACCTTGAGCCTGCACATCGGTACCCCTGCACAGACAAATATGAGTTTTGGCCAAGAGGATACTCCTTCTCGGGGCATGTTAATGTCGTTGCCAATCAGCGAAATCGATTTCTTTGACAAAAACCCTCGCCGTTTACATGATGTTTCCAGCTACGCGGCCATCAAAGAGTCCATCCGTTCTTCAGGTATTCAACAACCTGTACACGTTACCCAGAGACCTGGTGAAAGTAAATATGTACTGGCACAGGGTGGTAATACCCGTCTCAAAATCTTGTGCGAACTCTTGGAAGAAACTGGTGATAACCGCTTCCGTATGATGCCTTGTATTTACATCCCCTACTCTGACGAAACTACATTGCAGGTTGCGCATCTTGTTGAAAATGAACTCCGTGCTGAAATGTGTTTTTGGGATAAGGCCTGTAAATATGCCGAAATCCGCGATATTTTCCAAGATGAATCTGACTCAGGGAAACTTTCTTTGCGCGAACTGGAAGTGATGTTTTCTGATAAAGGCCTTACGGTTTCTCATAAGACTTTAGGATTATTCTTTTTTGCCTCCGATAATTTACAAGAGCTGCAAGAATACGCATTCAAACTTTCCCATGCAAAAGTAGAAGAAATTAAAAAACTTCACTCTACCCTATTCTCAATTTCTAAATCAATTCAGTTGGACGATTCTTTCCAATATTTGTGGTCGGATGTACTGGAGCAGTGGCATAACCAATATTCTGCAACAGAGTTAGACGTGCATGAGCTTTATCAGTTCGTGCTCGACAGATTTAAATTTGAATATGGCTCTGACGCCTTTTCTGAAACAGAAAATTCTTCTGATAAAGACAAAATTGAAACAGCCGTCAAACAAGATGTCAATTTGCATCAAAAAGAGGTATCGGAAAACAACACTGAGTCAAAGGATTCGGATATGGAATTTGTGCCAGCCAAAGTAAATGGTACTAAAGCTGATGCAGAGGATGAGCCGAAAGAAGCCGAACCGATTACTTTGGAGCAAACCAGCAAAAAACTGTTTTCTGCTGTTCGTAAACTGTTAGCCAAAGTGAGTCTGTCCGATTGCTTTAAGATTCATAAGGACTTTCCATACGGCTGGTATGTCGAATATCCGGCTTTTGAGCATATTTCAGCATCAAGTGCCGGAAATGCCATCTATGCTATTGATGTTTTGCATGAAGAAGCCGGAAATGTTTTCACATTCTTATGGAAGCTTAGTGGAATCGACACCTTTATGTTTGATGTTGGTGATAGTTCCAATCCCCTGCTGACACTTAAAAGTGATTCAAAGCTTCGTATTGCCTACGAGGACCCCGATAAGTACGACGAATATACGAACTGCGGAATTGGTAATAAAGAGAACATTATTGCCTCTTTACTGAATTGGCAAACTAATACCAGCCATGAATTTCACGCCAATATCGTAGAAATATTATCTCTGAGCACACAGTACAACAACTTGAGAAAAACGGGAGCTAAGAGTGAGGAGTAAGCCTTTAATTAGTAATCCCATTTATAGACTTTTTAATACGGATCCGGTTTATACCAATCTTGCACTTACAAGGTTGGCATCCGCACCAAATACGCCGCGTGAATCTTCTTATAACGCTTTGGTTGCTCGTGAACATGAGGATGTTTTGAACACGCTCAAACGAATGAACCCGAAGCGGATTGAGAAATTAGCATCCATGTGTCCTGATGTTGTGACCTACTCCATTGATCTGAAGGTTTTAAAAAGCAAAATTTCAGAAATGGAACATTACGAACAAAGGTTTATGGAACAGATGCAGCGTCTTAAATGGATGTTAGAACATAAGGCCAGCAATCTGATGATTATGAATCTATGTTCATTAATTTCTAAGGCGGAAATTAAAAAATTGCGTATAGAAATGAATATTCCTGTCGTTAAAGGGCGCATTGTGATGCCATCTATTGATGTTCGCGTCAGGGTATTGAAGGCATGGAGTAAGTCGGAAAAAGAGCCAGATTTGTTTATTAGATACCAGCTATTGATTGATGAATTCCCCGATTATAGCCTTGCCCAATTACATTCAATAATTAACGATGTAAAGTTCTTTGGAGTATGAGTATGTATATGGATTTCTCTACTTCCTATGATTATGAGACTGGTTTTGTACCATCTAAGAACATGTCAACCGATAACTTTATCCGTAGCTTGGTTGCCTTGTGGGAGGAACCGGCCACATATGTGCGTCAGTTTGCTCAGGCGGTCGGTTCTGTTTCAGAGGGATATTTTTTGAGTTGGTTTGTCGAGAAATGTCTGCCTGGCGAATGGGTAAGCCTGAATAATGATCTGTTGTTTAATGAAGCAGGTATTACCGCAAAGCAGTGGCGGAATATTCGCAATAGCCTTCTGCAGAAAGGTATTTTGCTTAATCGGAGAACCGTAGCGCCAACCGAATCACAATTCACATTGAATGATGCTCTTTTTGAGGATTTGGTAAGTAAACATGGTAAATCAGATGTACTTGACATGGTTTCGCCCCCTATTTCGATTAATAAACTTCACCTGAAGACATTAGCCGATAGAGGTCTTGCTTTTGTATCCATTTTGTATTTGTCGTTTCTTCAAAGTGAAGCTGAATATCAAGATTTGAGTAAGCGTGGTGACTGGTCTCCTTGGACTCATGCAGCTGAAAAGCACGTTTTTTATTCAACAATGTTGTCAAGACGGCAACAGGAAAGAGCTATTGCCGAATTAACCTCTTTTGGTTTGATTGAGAGCTGTGTTGATGGTATGCCAGCAGCGCGACGTTGTAGATACAGCTTGAAAATGCTTGCTGATCTTACTTCTGAATATTTGAACGGATGTGTGTGATGGTTACCGCCACCAAATTACCCCCTCCCAAAGTATTTAACTCTGAACTGACACAATGCTGGCAAGCATTGCAAGGTGGTCGAAGGGTTGCCATCTATCGATGTTTAATTGATATTACAGGCTCTCTGAAGACTGCTGCAATGCTTTCTCAGTTAATCTATTGGACAAGAGTAAGCAAAGAGGTTGCCGAACGGGATGGTTGGATTTTCAAGTCTATTGCTCAGATGGAAGCTGAAACTGGTTTGACAGTGAGAGAGCAGCGCACTTGTAAAAACAAGCTTCTTGAGACAAACCTTATTCAAACATGCCGTAAAGGTGTGGGGGCTGCTTTAGCAATCAAAGTGAACTTGGATGCCATAGCTGAGTTGATCGCTAAATCGAGCGGTACTGACGATCAACTTGCACTTACGCTGGCTGATTTACAGAACACAAGTTCCCTGTATTTTAGAAAACACTTTTCTAAAAGGATTGCTTATCACCGAGACCTGGTTTCTATTACAGGCTGTATCAACTCGGCTGTATTATTGTCGTGTGTGTTAAATGATGCGGTTGGTTTGGTTTCTCAAAATCCACATTTACAACGTCATGCCTTTGCTACTTTGACTGCTGCTGATTGGGAGGAAAGAACCTCTCTCTCTTATAAATCTCAATTGACAGCTCGCAATAGGCTGAAGAATTTAAATCTCATTTATGAGAGAAATTTCTTGGCCAGCCGCCGTATTTTTACCCTGGTAAATGGTCACGATATTGTTATATCCATCAAAAAACTTCTAGCTGGCAAACAGGACGACGGCTTTAGTCCATATAACTCCAAAAAACGCGAAATTCTCAGTTTGGCGGAAAGGGCCAAATGTGATTGGCGGAAAGGGCCAAATGGATTGGATAAAGGGTTTCAGAGCGGTTTCGAGGGTGATGCCCCCCTATTCCCAAGTATGACATCCGGAAGTGTCGAAAGGGAATATTCGGATGTGTCGAATTGGAATTTTAAGAAAGGTCGTAGTGGGAAATTCATAAGTGTCGATTGGGGAAGTTCAGAATTGCCGAATCGGCAGATTATTTATTATATAAATTACAAAGGGGTTTATAACTACAACTACATGACTGTTGAACCCAACAAACCACGTTCTTCCGAACAAGATCATGTGGTAGTGGTTGATGATGTTGATTTGATTTATCCAAAACTTTTTAATGTGCAAATGCGTCAACAGGCGGATTTGATTTTTACAAAACATCTCTCAAAAAGTTCCTGGGCTTTGAGGCAGGAAATCTTGGATGAGATCCAGGGACAGAAAAAAGAAGTTACTAGCCCCCTTGGTCTTTTGATTAACCTATGCCGCTGCGCTTCGCAAGGTAACTTTACTGCTCTTGTCGCCCCACAGGTTAGATTCCAGCGTGAGCAGGATCAGAAATTACAGGCTTATCTTGAAAAGCAGAATAACCAAAAACAGGACTCATTAGATGCCATGGATGTCGAGCTTGCCCGCAATAATTTAAGAAAGTTCTACTCCAAAAGATAAAATTTAATTTAAAAAAATATTTTTGATGAATTTTTGAAAGACGAATAAATCTATTACTTCGAAGCGGATGTAACGGGGCGTTACAGTCATCGGCAAAGGACAGATATGATGGTGTACATGACTAATTAGCCTCTGATATGCAACAACAGTGCTTTATGAAGCTCTTTTTAATAACTTATAAGGATTTAAAAATGGAATTTGCAAAACAAAGATATATCATCAAACCTGGTGCGATCCATGTTGCACAGCAATTTGATCTCAAAGTCACAACAAAACAGTCACCTTTCAGTGACGGTTACGATATGGCTCGTGCTGCTTTGGCTTTGGGGGATAAGGTCAATCAAAAGTTGACTGAGGATGACGAACAGTTCCAACAGTGGGAAGAGTTTAAAGCACATGAATTGCTGCTCAAGCAACATCTACAAAAGGAGACAGGTCGAAAGCATCACTTGGTTTGGGGGGAGTATGAAATTCTTTCTTCTGAGAACGACCGGTTTAAAAATATTGGCAGCCTGACCTCTTCCGGTGATGATGGTTTTTTTATGCATACCAAGCAAGGTATCCGTATGTGGGAGGGCAATAACAACAAGAAGAACGGCCCACGTTGGCCGGGAATCAGATATGGTCTGACACTCAGTAACGAGTTGTTTGGTATGGCTATGTCCGATAATCCTTATGCCCAAAGTCGGTTATTGCAGATTGAAAAACAGATGTCCGAAATTGAGGAATTTTTTGAGACTGTGAAAAAACAGGTTCATGCTCAGATTGATAGTTTGGCCGCTGCAGGTATGAAGATAACCTTGATTCAGAACAATAACCCTGTTCATATCAGATTGAATGTATTGCGGGCTTATGGTTTCAAACTGGTTAAATTGTTGCGGGATTACGATAGTTTTGTATGTGCCGTTAAGACACTTAATATCAAAGGCATGATGGCTAATAAACAATGTAATGACACGTTGTATAATGGCGGTCGGATGATGAGAAAGCTACTGAATGATTTATATATTGCGGTAATGGAGACCAGGGCTATCAAGAGCATTCGACGTGACAGTCTGCTTGACCCAGAGCAGTTGTCGAAGTTGAAATCTGCTGTTGAGCAAGAGATTCTGCCTAGAATTCCATTGTCTGTTTGGGTGTATGAATCACAACCCTCTTTGGTTTATATCCAGAGAAAAATGAATCAGGAGGATCTCAATAAGTTGGTTGATATTGTTCGTGACAATGGATTATCGGGCTAGTTGTGAAATTGGAACGTGGGGTTACAATCGAGTTTTAAGATGGTATTGATTGGCCCTTGTTTGTATGGATTTTTTTATGATGTGATATGAATACTATGAATACTCAAATATCAGGTATGAAAAAATACTTAAAATTTTGGGAATACAAAAGGCTTTTAAGGGTAAGGGGGATTGAGGATTTAGAAAAAGAAATTAAATTGAAATTGGTTGATTTCGAGCTATTAATTGATGAAGCTCAGTCGTTTCATGAAGCATGTCAGGGCCTTAATCTCATATATCCTATAGTAAGAGAACATCTGAAATTGAGTAATAAAAGTTTGGCTGGTTTGGATTTAAAAAAATACTATATTCCGAATATGATTTTTTTCAAAAATGTTGTTTCTTCCAGTGGCCGTATGTCGAGAAAGAAGTTTTTTAAATGGGCCGATATTAGTACGGCGTTGGATGATACGAATGCCAGCCTTGATGAACGGTTATTACATATGAAGGTTTATTTTGATTGCAGACAGTATTTTTGCCGAGGTAGGCAGATTGCCGGAGACTTGGCAGAATTGTTTTCGATGAAAGAAATTTTTGATGAAATTTTAAGAATTGAAAATTTGGATCGCAAAAATCTTCCTAGTAATATCATGGTTAAGTAAGATATTTAATAGCCTTAAAAATCATTTGCCATCACTTTTGTGATGGTTTTTTTGTGACTGTAACGCCCCGTTACAGTAGTGGATGCCGCCGGCGGATTCATCGGCTTTCGTCAACTTCGGTTCTGTGCCGATGACTGTAACGCCCCGTTACAGTAGTGGATGCCGCCGGCGGATTCATCGGCTTTCGTCAACTTCGGTTCTGTGCCGATGACTGTAACGCCCCGTTACAGTAGTGGATGCCGCCGGCGGATTCATCGGCTTTCGTCAACTTCGGTTCTGTGCCGATGACTGTAACGCCCCGTTACAGTAGTGGATGCCGCCGGCGGATTCATCGGCTTTCGTCAACTTCGGTTCTGTGCCGATGACTGTCCGTGGGCATTTTAGCTAGATATAGCATAAGGTTTAATTTGTAATAGTTGCTAGTTGACAAGAGGAATTTATTTAGTTATGATAATAGAACCCTTAATCTCATATTGGGTTATTTTACCCTGTCTTTTCTGTCATATTTTTAAATCCTTTTTTTGGAGAAAAATATGTCAGTTCAACTTTTTGTTCGTGGCAATCTCGGTGCTGAATTTAATCTGCGTCCTGTAGCAAGCCCTAAAAACGATGAAGCCTCAATCGTACTGAATTTTTCAGTTGCCTCACCTAATTTCAAACGCAATGCCGAAGGTAAATCAGAAGTGGTTTCAACGGAGTGGATTTCTTGCGAATACTGGAATCGTGATGCTGCCCATCTCCATAAAATATTACAGGTCGGTATGCCGGTTTTCGTTACCGGTGAAGAACGTTACGAGTCTTATACCAATCGTGACGGTATTGAAGTTCGCGTTCGTAAATTGCGTGTTCAAGATGTATTCATTGTTCCAACTGAGCGTGTAGAAGCTATCAAGTTGCGTCCTAAACGTGAGCAGTCTCAGGACAATAATCACGTTGAAGACGCTGATGATGACATCCCATTGTAAATATATGGCCACGAAGAATACTTCCTTTTTTCGTGAAATGAACTGTTGGCTTGCTGCATTATGGGCTGACTTTAAGGATATGTTCATTGTTACCCTTATTTATGGTGGCTTAATTGCTTTGGCAATTTGGGCTTTTTTGACTATCGCATCTTGGCTTGTTTTGCAGCTGAAGCAAAGCTTGGGATTTTAAAATGCGTTTGTTTTTATGTGAAAAACCATCTCAAGCTAAGGACATCGGTAAAGTGCTTGGTGTTCTTGGCGGGAGGCATGATGGTTATTTTCAGAATGGAGACACTATTGTTACCTGGGCATTTGGTCATATCCTGACACAGGCCGCGCCAGATGCTTATGGCGAACAATATGCTGACTTTGGAAATATCTCCGCATTGCCCATTCTCCCTGAAGTTTGGCAGATGCAGGTACCGCCGAAGGTATCGAAGCAGTTTAAAGTCATTAAAAGCTTGTTGGCCAAAGCAGATGAAGTAGTGATTGCTACTGATGCAGACCGTGAAGGGGAAGTTATTGCCCGTGAAATATTGGACTACTGTGGCTACCGTAAAAAGATTTCCCGATTTTGGACGAGTGGCCTAGATACCCAATCGGTAAAAAAAGCCTTATCTTCAATAATGCCGGGTAAGGATAAAGAAAACCTATATCAGGCCGGTTTGGCGCGCGGCCGCGCCGACTGGCTGGTAGGTATGAACCTGAGTCGTGCCTACACAGCTGCTTATTCTGCCGGATATGGCCGAGAACATATTTTGTCGATCGGACGGATTCAAACACCGACTTTAAAGCTTGTAGTCCAAAGGGATAAAGAGATCGATACTTTCGTGCCTTACAACTACTACACCCTTTCAGTAGATTTTGAGACAGCAGACAAGTCAGTGTTTACTACACTGTGGCAGGTTCCTGAAAACTGGCGTAATACTGACGGATACTGTACCAACCTTGAGGCTGTAAAGGCACTTGTCAAACAGCTTGAGAAATCTACAGGCAAGGTTATTACCTCAAATAAAGAGCGTAAAAGCACCCCGCCCCCGTTACCGTACAGCCTTTCGGCTTTGCAAAAAGAAGCCGGTAAAAAACTTGGCCTATCGGCTTCCAAAGTGCTCAAAATTGCACAAACCCTCTACGAAAAATACAAGATCACGTCATATCCCCGCACCCCTTGCAGATACTTGCCAAAATCGCAGATGAGTGAAGTGAAAGATGTATTTGCCGCGATACAGACTATCGATAAATCCATGCTTTCAGTGATTGAAAAAGCTGATCCCGAACGTCAATCAAGGGTATGGAACGATAACCAGGTAAACAAACATTCCCATCATGCGATTATTCCGACCAAGGCCAGTAATTTTGATTTGTCAGTCCTGGATAAGAATGAATTAACGGTGTACCGAATGATACGAGACCGTTATATCGCACAGTTTTATCCAGATTTTGAATATGACTCTACTGTAGTTGAGGTTGAGGCATGTTCACATTTGTTTAAAGCCTCCAGCCAATCACCGGTTATTTCCGGTTGGAAGGTTCTTTTGGGCAAGGACGTGTTTGAAGGCGATCAAATCGATGAAGGTCCTGCTCTACCACATCTGAAAGTCAACGATGAGGTCGACACGCTTTCCTTCAATCCCGAAACTAAAAAGACCACGCCGCCACCGCGCTTTACAGAGGCTTCTCTGCTCGATGAGATGCAGACTTTGAAGGACTTTTTGAAGAATGTAGAAGACGAACAGATCAGAAAAATTCTCAAAAGTACGGAAGGCTTGGGAACGGAAGCCACTCGCGCTACCATTATCGATCGTTTGTTTGAAATGGGTTATATGGAAAAGAAACGGAGCAAAATCTATGCGACAGAAAAAGGCCGTAATCTGATTGCCCGTATTCCCACTATGATTGCCGATCCGATAACGACAGCCAAATGGGAGCTGGCTTTGGCTGGGATAGAAGCCGGCAAATTAACTTTAGCTGAATTTATGGCTTATCAGCAGAAAGTGATCACAGAGCTGGTTGGGCAGGCGAAAAAGGATGCTGTAGGAAAAGCTCGTCCGCCAAAACAGACGGATTCAGCTGGTACAAAAAAACAGGCGGTCGCTCGAAATGAAGACGATGTCTGTCCGACCTGTAAGGAAGGCCGTCTGAGACAGAGAGGATTCAAGGAAAACCCTGATAAGCGGTATTGGGGGTGTAGTAGGTTTCCCGAATGTAAACACTTCGAATGGGTCAAATAAAAAAGGACTTTGAAATGAAGAAGCTGGTAAAAAAATTATCCGATTCAATATTCGGAAATACTTGTATAGAGTATGTGCTAGATGAAAACCATAATTACAAGGAGCAATACAACGCTAATAAAGATTTATTCATTTACATCAATGGCATTCAAGTAGGGAGTATTTCACCTGGCGAACTGCAAGAATTGCAATATAGAGTGTTTTATTCTAGTAGCCTCTGGTGGAGTATCTTTAAATCTATACTAGGATTTTTATTGAAACCCGCAATAATTGCGCTTACTGCCCTGCCGCTGGGGGTCTTGTTTTTACTGTGGTTGAACACCGACAATCCTGAAGCGTTTCATCGAGTATTCATGATGTTACAGGATCCGGCACATTTTGCAAAAGCAATATCCGGACTTTTTCGTCTGTTTTATTGTATATCATTCTTTGGCACTTTTGTTAAATTGGTTTTTAACCAAGATTCAATTTTTTCAATTTTTAATAAAGAACTTTCTAAGAATATACAGAGTAACAAAACGTGCTCGATGGATATTGTGGCTGTCAGAGATTGAGGAAGCTCAAAGATGTTGCCCTCTACCAGCATACTGGGAAGTTTGCATATCAATACTGAGTGTTGCTTAAAATTTGATTGGAGTCATTGGTTTGGAATTTCAGATGGATAGAAGAAATTTTTTGAAAAAGTTTGTCGGCGTTGGCGCCCTATATACGACCGGTGCTGCCGGTTTGTTATTGCCTAAAGATGTAGTAGCGGCAACCAGTATGGCTGATTTTTGGTCACGAGACCGTACAATCAATTGCAAACGGGCAGATACTGGCGAGAAACATGAAATCCGTTTTTTTCAGCAACAAAATGGATATGATCTTGATGCTTACCGCAATGCCTGTTGGCTGATGCGTGATGCGAAAGATGGAAATGCCATGGTTCAAATTGACGTAGGGCTTTTAAACCTGATGTATGCAATGCAGGAGTGGGCACGGCAATCAGGACGGTCAAACCCTGTGATTACGATCAATAGTGCATATAGAACGCCAAGACGAAATGCGACTATTGAGGGTGCTGCTAGAAACTCACTTCATATGCGTGGTAAAGCAGTTGACTTTACTATGAGGGGGGTGGGCATTGGCGAGCTTGAGCAAATGGCTAAATACTACAATGTGGGCGGTATTGGTATCTATAATAGTTTTGTCCATTTGGATACCGGCAGGGTTCGGCATTGGCGCGGTTAAAGATTTTACGAAAAAATATTGACATACGAAATTATCGGGAATATATTGTAATTGTTTTTGTAGTTTGTGACTTTTCTTAAAAGTCTCGTCATTTAGCCGTTCATGAATGAGATTCGATTCGTCGAATTTACGGTACTTCTTTTTCAGCCAGCCTTTAAGGCTTCTAAGTCAGTTCGGCTACCGTGAAAGCCGCAACTTAACCCTTTGGGGATATACTGTCCCCTTTGGGATTGATATATCCCCTGTTTTTTTGGAGATATATCATGACTCAATCTAATCAAAACTACTTTAACCTGACTGCAGATGGTATCGGTTTTTTAAACCGGCCACGTGAAGTTCAAGGAAAGAGAAAATCTTCCAACTATTATGCTTGTACGATCCAAGCCTCCCGAGGTGATAATGGGGAGAAAACCCGTTTCGATCTTCGTATCGTCGGAGGTCAAGCGAAAGAGCTCTTTGCTCGCCTTTTGGAAGAATTTCCGCAATTGCTGTCTAAAAATTACCGTGAACGCCCGACTGTCGTGGTCGGTTTCCGTGCCGGTGATATTCAACCTTTAAAATTTGAAACTAACAATCGTGAGACGGGCGAAGTTTTAGAAACTTTAAGTATCGACGGTCGGTTGTTGAAATTCAAATTTATTAAAGTGGATGGCGATATGTGGTATCAATCATCCTCTCAAGATGAAACCCAAAATAATCCTGATGCTTCTTAGAAAGCTATTGAATATTTTGATTATTTAAGAATGGTAGGAAGCTTTCGGGCTTCCCCGTTCTTAGTTTTCCAGCTCATTGCTTGGAAAATTAAGCCTCTGTCGAAACGGCGGTTTAATTTTCCAAGCAACTCCTGAATTATAGTGAAGCAAAGGGTAAGTCCCCTCAAAGACTTGGCTTTCAGCAATATTGTTTTTTTATCGATGCTCATATCTATTGTGAGCATCAGTAAAAAAATACAGTTCTTTAACAATCCGAATTTTTTATTTTTGTTGCTTTTGAAGCAACTGTTTGAAGGCTGCCCTTTGGGCAGCTTACCTGAATGCCCCTCCCTACCATAGGTCATTCAGGTAAGCTTCCCCGGTTGACAGACCGTTTCTTCTGTCTGCGTATAGCCGTATAACCAGTGCGCGCAATTATTCGTAATTGTTACGGTTTTATTACTATCCAGACCATTATCTGATTACTTCGTCGGTGCGGACTAGGTAATCATTAGCCAGGGTAATCCCCATTTGAACCTGCTTTGCAGGTTCTCTAAGACGTTTTGATATTTGCAGAACGGCTCAGAGAATCTGTATTTCAAGAGTTTTATACAGCTGACAGACTGTTTTTTCTGTCATTGCATAGCCGTTGATTGCAAGCCTGTTTCAGGTACGGTACAGCTGCTTTTTTCTGAAGCAGATTTCTTTTAACCCATCGGGGTACACTTCCCCGAATGGGCATGGTGTACCCTTTATTTTGGAGTATTACCATGAATCTAAATCTATCTTTTCACCGTTCAGGTGCCATCCTTCCCCCAAATTTACTACCGGAAAGAATACGTATCGGTGACATCCTCACCCACCGACATACTCATCGGAAAGTTGTCGTCTCATGCATACAAGAACATCATTTGTTACTTGTTGATGCGGATGGCCGTATTTCGAAAATACGAACCCAAAAGGCGGTCAATCGGTATTGTAGGAGCGTCAACGATGTTCATAGCCATAAAAACGCTTCCGTAGCGTTGAATATGGCTATTCGGGCATTGGATAACGACAAACGTATTTTTACAAGATTGGGACTGCGTATGTCCCAAAAAGTATATTTGGATAAGATTTACAGTGCTATTAAGCGCTAATTTGTTTTTTCCCAACCACGGGATATCTGCCCGCGGCCGGTATCCCTTTTCTTTTGGAGTGATACCATGTCCATCAATCTTTCCGGCACCTTGACGGTGCAAGTCATACAGGGTCGCCGAGGCCCTTTCAAAACAGCTAAATTAGCTACATCAATTGGAACATTTGATGTAAAAAACCCAATATTGAAACAGTTTGAGCCTGGTGAATACCAAGGAAACTTCATTATTGAACAGCTCAAAGTTAAGGCTTATGAGTGGGGTGGTGGCGCCACCTCTTACTTAGATGCAGCTCTTGACTGGCAACATCTGGCGGAATTTGCGCAGGAATTTTCTTCCGGGTCGGATTCTCCGCAAGATGATCCATCCGATCCGTTCGATCCGGTTCCTGAAAACGGCATCCGGTTGCCTGAATACGCGGAAACTGCGGATCAGGTCGGCGAAATGATCGCCCAAAACCGGGAGCATATCAGTTTGGGTGAGTATATCCTTTCAGACCGTGACGAGCTGAACATAGCCCGTTCAATGATGAAGGAGGCAGGGTATTCCTATCGGCCCCAGTCGCAGACTTGGTGTCTGCAATAGGAGGTTGGAATGCTTTACCTGACTTCCCGCAATGATTTGATGGCCGATGCCTTCTTCATTTGGAACCGACAGTTGATGTTTGCTTCTCTGCACGGCCGCGATGCAGACATGTTGTCCTTCCAAGCTCAACTGCAAGTAAGTAATGAACGGCTTGGTTTTAGACGGCCGGAGGAGGTTTTAAGCTGTCCGCGCCTGACGACTGCCGAGCATTGCTTGAATCTGAGCAAATACATGACGAAATATCAGACTCTTAATTATGGTTCGGTCACGCACATGTTTTTGTATTCGGATATTCTGATTCAACCTAACTTCGATAGTAAAACAGGTTGGGTTATGTTGGATGATGTTACCGCAGACTTGGACAAGGCAGCTTGGGAACTGGTGCGGCAACTCTCCGATATACCGTTATTGGAACATTGGCAGAATGCTGTTTTATCGGTACTTGAGGCTGATAAATCCATCATGCGGTTTACTCCTCGTATAGATGAAGAGTACGCAGTAGTTGGAGTTCAAGCGGTACGAGTTGATATCCCGGAAGATTTTGATGTGCGTTTGACCGCTATGCTACAAAGCGGCCGCTTACATACTTAATCTGAAGCCCCTAGCGGGCTTTTTCAGACGGCCTTGCAAAGGCTCTCTGAAAAAGTCTGTTACATAAGAGTTTTACACAGATGACGGACTGTATATTCCGTTGATGGATATTGCTGCTGAGGTTATCCGGCCGTATTCGTATGGTTGCGGCATTTTTCAATTTTACCAACCCTGTGGGGATATACGTCCCATGGGGAGGCATATTCCCAAACTTAGGAGGATTTTATGCCTACTCTATCTGAAAAGCATGAGGTACTGTCCGGCTTGAACCGTCAGGATGCAGCTGCTATAGTAGCCTTAATCGATTTGAAAACGGAGGACGACATGGAAAAGGTTTTGAACAAACTGGATTTCATGACCCAGAACTTCGATGCCCGACTGGACGCTTTTGAAAAAAGTGTAGATGCCCGCATCAGCTCATTTGAAAAAAGTGTAGATGCCCGTATCAGCTCATTTGAAAAAAGTGTAGATGCACGGTTTAGCGCAATCGATACTAAAATCAATGCAATTTATTGGTTTATCGGTATCACGACTACCGTTGCCGTTGCTGCCGCGAAGTTCCTGTAACATTAAACCCGTTCCGTTAAACGGAGCTTTTTATCTGTAACCTTCAATCCCACCATGTTCCGGCATCCGGTGGGATTTTTATATCTGCGTGAAACGCAAAATAAAGAAACCCTTATGAATTAATTTAGTGCAAGACTTGTCAGTATAAGCTTGGCTTGCACTTATTTAATACTACTGGGACTACTCACCTTATTTTGATACTTCTATAACCCTATGGGGATGCGTCTCCGAAAGGGGGATGTTTTCCCCTGTTTTTTTGGAGACTGTCATGCAAATTGTCTGCTACAACATTTACGAACAAACTGCTTATTCTCGCTCATGTGATTTTCGTGCAGAATTTCTTTTTGAAGACAATGAAACTCGTCGAGAAACTCGAGTTTTATTACCTGAAACTCGTTTTGGTCGCTATGCGTATTTTAGATAAATGGTTCTTAGAAGATGCCAGCGTGAGAACCAAACTAACCATGGAGCTCACACTACCTCTTGCCTGGAAGGACTTGGATTATGACGAATTCCAACTTGCTGTAAGTCAAATGGCAACTGACTGGCTGGAACAACGTATTTGTGAATTGGAAAATGATTTTACAAAAGTCATTTATGATCCTGATACAGTGTTTCAACATCAAGATGTCCGCAACATACTGCTTGGATCGTGCAAATACGGTGGTGCTCGGATTCTGCAAAATATAGTGCGCTTGCTCTATAAGCGCAAACCCGTTGAGCTGCGCATGGTAATACAACTGGATCGGAAGCATTTTCAGATTTTTCAAGCCATACTTGCGCATTGTCGCAAACACCGTGAAAGTGAAAAACTTCGCGAGATAGTGGACGAAATGAACCGAGTCGAAGCAGAAAAGGCATCAGCTTATATAGCTGCCAAATCATCTGACGATGATGTACCTTATTGAGTTTGAAAAATGAGGAATCCGATATTTATTGATCTTCGAGGTACGATGTACCTTTTATTTTACCTGCCTTCGGGCAGGTATTTTCAGACGGCCTTCAAGTAAGGTCTTCTTAAAATACCTGTCTTTACAGGCTGACAGACCTTATCTGTCTTGTGTCCTGCCGTTAAACATGACACGCATCCTTCGGGATGTACGGCATTTTTCAATTTTACCAACCCTGTGGGGATATACGTCCCATGGGGAGGCATATTCCCAAACTTAGGAGGATTTTATGCCTACTCTATCTGAAAAGCATGAGGTACTGTCCGGCTTGAACCGTCAGGATGCAGCTGCTATAGTAGCCTTAATCGATTTGAAAACGGAGGACGACATGGAAAAGGTTTTGAACAAACTGGATTTCATGACCCAGAACTTCGATGCCCGACTGGACGCTTTTGAAAAAAGTGTAGATGCCCGTATCAGCTCATTTGAAAAAAGTGTAGATGCACGGTTTAGCTCATTTGAAAATAGTGTAGATGCCCGCATCAGCTCATTTGAAAATAGCGTAGATGCACGGTTTAGCGCAATCGATACTAAAATCAATGCAATTTATTGGTTTATCGGTATCACGACTACCGTTGCCGTTGCTGCCGCGAAGTTCCTGTAACATTAAACCCGTTCCGTTAAACGGAGCTTTTTATCTGTAACCTTGAATCCCACCATGTTCCGGCATCCGGTGGGATTTTTATCACTTCTCACTCAACCCTATGGGGATATACATACCTATGGAGATCGTATATCTCCGTTACTTTGGAGCATGTGATGTTTTCTACAAAATACCCTTTCATATCTTGTTTTGTACGGTAATCAGCCGTACAATCTAGAAATAATTTAGGAGTATGTTCATGACTGCCACATATGCCGATTGCCGTTTTGAAGCAAGAATCACTTCAGATACCCGTGCTTTACTTAAACACGCTGCGGAACTTCAAGGACGCAGTATGTCCGAATTTGTCATCAGTGCTGCCCGCGAGGCTGCCCAAAAAGCAGTTGCCGATGCGGAGATTCTGATGCTGTCCGAACGTGACCAACTTCAGTTTGCCCAAGCCCTGCTCAATCCGTCCAAACCGAATGGGGCATTGAGCAGAGCATTGGAAAAACATGACGAATTGTTCGGGAGATAAAATGCCGTTACCGGACTTCCGAATCCGCCTCCTTGATGCTGCCGATGACCGCAATGCATTTGAGCGCCCTTCCGAACCTTTAAACCGCTATCTGCAAAAACAGGTTTCGCAAGACGTAAAACGGAAAGTCGCTACTTGTTTTGTCGCGGTTACATCCGACGGTCAAATTCTTGGCTACTATACATTGGCTGCAACAGGAGTTGCCCTAAGTAATATACCCGCCGGTTTTCGTAAGAAGCTGCCCAGATACCCTACGGTTCCCGCAGTGCTGATGGGCCGTTTGGCGGTAGATGGAAAATATGGCGGGTTTGGACTGGGTTCTTTACTTTTGGCTGATGCACTCAAACGTATCAGTAAAGCAGAAATCGCCGCGTATGCGTTGATTGTGGAGGCAAAAGACGAAGCTGCCATCGGCTTTTACAGGCATTTCGGCTTTACTTCTTTCGAAGATGCCACCAAGCATCTATTTTTTCCTTTGGCGAATCTTCGCTAACCCCTTTTTCCGCACCATACGGTAGCGGTTTCTAACCCTGACGGGGCAATCCCCCGTCGCCGGGGTTTGCTCCGTCTTTTTTTTAGGAGCATACGATGTATAACCCCGTATCAAAAATAGACGAACTCCTCCCGGATTTTGCAGGGCTGGATCAAACTGTGACCGAGATGCAGGAGCGTCAGAATCAAATAACTACTGATTTCAACTTTATCATCCGCCAAGTGGCTGAGACTGCCCAAAAAAGTACGGAAGCTGCCGTATTGCCGGAGGAATCTCCGGAAACTGAACTGCCGGATTCCGACATACCCCTGACACAGTTTCTTGCCGAGTTTGGGGATAGTCTCTTTAACGCAGTTACTGAGCAAAACCAACCGGTCTATCAGGGACAAACTTATCCTCTCCTTGAAGAAGTGCTGGATAACCTGGAACGTCCTTTGTTTGCGGCGCAGCGCGAAGTTGTGCGCGCCGTATTACAGCAATTGGTGGCAGAGGACAAACCCGCAGCCATTATTAATGCCGAAATGGGCACAGGTAAGACCATGATGTCGGTTGCAGCAGCCGCTGCCGCGCATCAAGCAGGTTTGCACCGCACCTTGGTATTGAGTCCTCCTCATTTGGTGTACAAGTGGAGACGAGAGATCCTCAAAACGGTACCCAATGCCCGCGTATGGATTCTTAACGGAGCCGATACATTGGCAAAACTGTTGCAAATCCGTGCCCTTGACCGCAAACCCGAAGTTCCGGAGTTTTTTGTGATGGGGCGTGTTCGGATGCGCATGGGCTACCATTGGAGGCCTTCGTATGCCGTTCGCCGCCGCCGGATACCTTCTGAAGGTGCTTCTGAGGGTTTTGCCGTTTCCGAGTATTACTGTCCTAAATGTGGCTGTGAAATCTTGGATGAGGAAAACAAGCCTTATAACACTGAAGGTGGTGTGAAAAACGCCCTGGCTAAAAACCGCCGTTTTTGCAAAGGCAATCATCATGGCAAACCGTGTAAGGAACCGCTCTGGACCTTGTGCCGCAAGGAACAGAGTGAAGACGGGGTTGTAAGCACAGTGTACGATCGCGTACTTAAAACCATGACCACCCTACCCGGCATCGGTCCTAAAACCGCAGCAAAAATCATCGGGATGTATGGTGAGCAGTATCTGGCTGAAATCTTGGAAAACAACATTCAGGCGTTTTCCAATTTGATGGATGAAAACGGAGAATTTTTATTCGACGACCGTCAGGCGGCGCGTATCGACCGAGACTTAGGCAAAGCAGAATTCAGCCTGGGACGAGGCGGGTATCAGCCGACCGAGTTCGTCAAACGCTATTTACCGAAGAACTTTTTCGGGCTGTTGGTAGTAGATGAAGGTCACGAGTACAAGAACTACGGTACGGCTCAAGGTCAAGCCATGGGCGTTTTGGCACGTTGCTGTAATAAGATCCTGTGCTTAACCGGTACGCTGATGGGTGGTTATGCGGAAGACCTGTTCTTTCTATTGTGGCGGCTTTGGCCGCAAATGATGATTGAAGACGGTTTCAGTTACAACAAAGGGAATACCTTGGGTTCGGCAAGCATGGCGTTTATGCGTAAGCATGGCGTTTTGAAGGATATTGTCCGACATCTTGGAACTGAATACAGTAATGGCGCATTCAGTAGCTCAAAAGCAGAGCGTAACAGCGTTCGCACCGCCAAGGCGTCGGGATTTTCCCCTTTGGGCATCATGCGTTATGTTTTGCCTATTACCGTATTTCTTAAGCTGCGTGATTTGGGAGAAGGCGTTTTACCTGGCTATAAAGAAGTTTTCCGGCCGGTTGAAATGACTGAAGATCAACAGGCGGTCTATAAAAATATGGAGAGTGTTTTGAGGCAGCATTTGAAGGTGGCATTAAGGAATCGTGACAATACCCTTACCGGCGTTGTTATGAGCGCCTTGCTGTCATGGCCGGATTGTTGTTACAAACCTCAAGATGTTTACTGGCGCAGACAAAACAAGATTCTTTTCCATACCGAACCCCAGTTCGATGAAGAAGAAATCTCACCGAAAGAAGCTGACATGCTGGAAGTCGTTAAAGACAGTCTGGCTAAAGGACGTAAATGTCTGGTCTATACTGTTTATACCGATACCCGTGATACGACAGGCCGTCTGAAAGAGATTTTCAAACGGCACGGTATTAAGGCGGCGGTAATGAAAGCGACGGTCAAAGCCGATCAACGCGAAGACTGGGTTGAAGACCAATTGGCTTCAGGCGTACAGGTTGTTATCTGTAATCCGGAGCTGGTCAAAACCGGTTTGGACTTGTTGGCATTTCCAACCATCTACTTTTTGCAAACAGGATATAACGTTTATACCCTGATGCAGGCTGCCCGCCGTTCTTGGCGTATTGGTCAGAAGGAAGACGTGGAAGTGTATTTCGCCGGTTACAGCGATACAGCGCAGCAAATTTGCCTTGAACTGATGGGGCAAAAAGTTGCCGTTACTCAGTCAACCTCCGGTGATATGCCCGATTCGGGTCTGGACATTCTGAATCAGGCTGAAGGTTCAGTTGAAGTTCAGTTGGCCAAACGCTTCGTTGACCGACAAGATTGATGCAATTTTTGCATCTAACCCGCGTTTAGTGGGTTTTTTCAGACGACCTCGTGTTGAGGTCTTCTGAAAAAGCCCGTAAGGTGGAATTTCACAGGCTGGCAGACCTTATCTGCCCGCGCACTGCCGTTACCCATTGCGCACGTCCTTCGGGACGGACGGCTCTTTTTCAACTTTCTTTAACCCTGTGGGGATATACCGTATCCCCACAGGGCATCGGTATATCTCCCTTTTTCATGGAGATACCGATGTGAAATTTTTTATATTCATCAAACCCGACCTTCCTTTTCACAAGGAAAGCATTGAATCTTGGATCAAATTGCTGGAAGATATAGGTAAAACAGCCTTGTTGGCAATGCTGCCGTTGTTTTGGCTCAATTCATACTCTTTGACCGAACGTGCTTCCGGCGTAGCCGTATTGGCTTTGGTTGCCTACTTTGTGCAAGTATATGCTGACAAACTACGGAAATACCGTGATTCATTAAACAGAAAGGATACGTCATGCTGATAGGCGGTCTGCTATTTATTCTCTTCCTGGTGCTTGCTTTCGGCTATTGGATTACCAAGCAGCTTGAAACTTCGCGTACGTCGGAAGAACACAAAAACCGTTAACGCGGTTCATTCTATGTAGCTCAAGTATTTATCTTTTACTTGGATAAATATGAATCAAAGATTGTCAAACAGGAACCCAAGGAAAGGGAAAAACCATGATCATGACCTACAGCTTACTATTTTTGATTGCCGTCATGTTGTTTGGCATATTTAAACTGGTAAAGTTTGGCGAGTCTCAGCAAGACACTAATACACATGACCGGTCAAGTTAATTGGTATTCCCATCTTTTAAATGCTTTGTTGCTATTTAATACCAAAGCATTTTAAATAGAACGCTGATACGTTCCTTTTTAGATAAATCCGGCTTGAAGCCGCAATCCCGCTGTTCCGTACGTCTGTACGGCAGTGGGATTTTTCTTGGAAGTCATGCGGTTACGTTTTTTTTAATCGTATGCGTGTATTTTTAACCATTTGCAGGAGGAAAACCTATTTTTGTATCGGAGAAGAAATGAGATATAGCAAAAACAAAGATTATCAATTTTTTATACGCCAACTGGTATCGGGGGGAGAATGGATGTTCCTCCCCAAAAACGGTCGTAAGCACAGCGCATTGAAGCACCTACCGACCGATCGAAAAATTCCGATACCCGGCTCGCCGGGACAGGATCCGCGTGGATTGCTGAATTTTAAAACAATGGTACGTCATATAGAACGTGGCGGTACCTTCGATTAAACTTTGATTTAACCCTGCGGGGACTGTCCCGCACGGCATGTCTCCGTTTTTTATTTGAATGGAGACCAATATGGAAACTCAAAACCATCTGATGCACCCCCGTGTCGCGCATAACCACCGTGACAACGGATACTTCCCCACCGACCAGGCCACATTGTCGCGTATAGCCGCTTGCCTTGATATTCCGGCATCTGCCGGAGGTTTGTTACGCATATTTGATCCTTGCTGCGGAACAGGAGAAGCCCTGGCTTCTTTAGCTTCTACTTTGCAATCGGAAAAAATAAGTTGTCAAACTTACGGGATTGAACTGGAGAAAGACCGTGCTCAAGAGGCAATGAGCCGACTGACCAGTGTCATCAAATCCGATGTAGAAAACTGCACCATGCAGGGTTCGGCAGTCGGCCTCCTGTTTCTGAATCCTCCTTACGGCTTTGCCGCCAAAGACAATCTGTCTAATCAAAGAACCAAACGGCTTGAAGAACTTTTCTTCGCACGTACCTTCGGTACTTTGCAGCCCGGCGGAGTGTTGGTAATGATTGTTCCGGAAGCCGCCCTGACAGAGCATCTAACCGGCGAAATCGCTACCCACTGTACGGATGTCCGTATGATAAGGGCTGCGGCGGATACCTACAAACAGTTGGTTATATTCGGCATCCGACCGAAGAACAAAGCCTCTATCAGCAAAAAACAGGCGGATGCCCAACAAAGGCTCCTGCTTGATTTTGAAAATGCCCCTGAGACTTTGCCGGCCGGTATGCCTGCATACTGTGTGCCTATTGCACCCAATAAGGTCTTTCGCCCCAGAAGCTTTAAATTGGAGCAGGGTATATTGGAACGTGAACTGGGACAGCAGCAATCCCGCACGTTATGGCCATCATTTTCGCAATATTTCGGCACCAGTGCCGTTATAGCCGAAAAACGCCGGCCTTTATGTGCTCTGGGTCAGTGGCATGCTGCTTTAGCATTAGCCGCAGGGCAAGTTAATGGCGTTGTCACCTCAACCAATGGCCGAAAGCTGCTGGTTAAAGGTTCAACCCATAAAACCAAAGTGGAAACCAAATCGGAAGAGTACGGCAAGAAGGACAGGCTTGTGGTCACGATTACTTCAACTGACCGGTTTTCTCCAAGCATACGCGCAATTGATTTGACCGAAGGATCGTCGGATTTTGGACGAGTCCTGACAATCAAATAGATTGGCCTATTCAATTTTTAAACCCTGCCGGGTACTTCCCGCAGGGGTGTATCCGGTTTTTTTAAGGATACGCCTAATGGAACAACTTGATTCGGCAGCTCCGGCCGCATGTGATACCCCCTCTCTGTTTGACCTGGGCCGAGTGTCTATGACGGCAACAGTAGATTACCGGGCAAAAGAGCACCTGCCTGCACAACTGTATGAGAACAGTCTTTATGCCCAAATATTGCTTGAGGCCCACCGCCATGGCATATGGGGTGATATTTCTCCTGAGGATGCCAAGCCGAATCAGCTGGCACTCAAGCCAGGTGAAGAAGGCAGAATAATGTCTTCTTACAAGATTGGGGACCAAAAAATTTGGGTTGTTACAGAATGGGACAGAAGCCTTACCACACTCCTGTTCCCAGAAGATTACTGACCTTGTAATCTTTTTATATATCTCACCTGCCTTCGGGCAGGTATTTTCAGACGGCTTTAGTAAGGCCGTCTGAAAATACCTGTCTTTACAGGCTGACAGACCTTATCTGTCTTGTGTCCTGCCGTTAAACATGACACGCATCCTTAGGGATGTACGGCATTTTCTTTTATCAACCCCGTGGGGAACACAATCCCTACGGACTGTGTTCTCCGTTTTCTTTTTAAGGAGCAACACAATGCAAAACTTTATTGTATGGATGAATCCCGATCGGGAAGAATCGGCAGCTGCGGCAGCTAAATTGAACGGTGCAGTTTTGACCGCTCACACGGATGGTGTCATGGCCGCTATTAGACGTGAACTGAAAAGATTTGGATTAGGGGCTGATTTGGCCGTCTTTGCCCAAACCTGTGAAGAGTTTGCCAAACAGGCTAATGCCGACATGGTTTGCATCAGCAGTAGCAATGGTGATGCCGTTGCAGCCGTCACTTACCTTGAGGACGGATACGCCGGTGAAGGCGTATCCGCCGTTGCCGACATGCGCTATCTGATGCCTGCCTATCGGCAGTATTTCAACCGTCCTGACAAAATGGTTATTTTTCAGGGGGCATTGCAGTATTTATCAGATGAAGACATTGCCTGGATTTTCCGCCGCCACATCAATGCCATCATCGAGTGGCAGTCGAATGAAGGGCTGGGGCTGTACGAGTTCGGTTTCAGTCTATCTGATGTTCTGACTGATGGCTGCCGCCATGTGCTGCGCGAAGTCGTCACCGGCTGGCTGAACCGCGAAATCCTGCCCGAGCTGTACAATGTGTAGGCATAACCGCCGTGTTTCTTTTCCAACTGGGTAAATGCCCATTACCTGCGGTCTTTTGGCCGCAGGGGCAGAAACTCTACTGGAGATAGTTATGTCTATCAAAGTTGACAACATCCTTCTAATAGAAGGAACCAAAGAATCGGTTGCCGAAGCGGCGAAACTGATTTTATTTCGCTCCCCCGTTCATCCTGAGCATTGGGCTTTTGATTTCAATCGGATTTTGCCTTTACCCGAAAATATCACGTCTGACCTTGCCAAACAGAGAATCGAGGCATGGGGCAGCAGTTTTTCCCCATATCCCACCGAAACCTTTGTTACACAAAGAGAGGGTTTTATTGAAATCTGCTTTTTAACCGGATTGGCACCGCCTTTCGGTATTTATCGCAAACTCGCGGAAATCTTCGCCAACTTGGATGTATGTTTTACAGCGAAATACATCAACCAGTACGGAAGTTTCGGCGGACGCTACGAATACCGTAACAGCGTGCTTTACCACTGTCTTTGCGAGATGGCCGACATCCGTAAATTCGGTATCGCCGAATTCGATATTTGGTACGAAGGCTTGTCCGATAGACTTGAAAGCGACGGGTATTTGGTAGAAGATTAGACTATGTTACACGGTAGGCAGTCCGTCAAACCGCCCGCATACCGCCGTTAACCAAATGCACATCCGTTTCGGATGCACGGCTCTTTTATCAACCCTGAAGGGGATGTATTCCCCGTCATCGGTGTGGTGGTCTGGAGTAACGGATATAGTGAGGAGATGAAGAATCTTGCCATGGCAGGATTGGTGCTCCTGTCGTTTGAAATGCTGTATGTTTCATTCCTTATCCGCATTCACATCTCTAAACTGGAGGACAAATAATGGACTTCGTTACCGGAACTTGGGTCATGGCCGCAGTCGGCCTGGTTCTTGTTATTGTTGCGAGAATCTATCTTAAAACCCCCAAAAAATAACCGTGCTTAAGCACATTTTTCATCAAGCCGGCGGAACCGTCGTTCCGCTTCCCAAAGGCAAAGTTACCGTTTCGGTTTCTTTGCCTTTTATCTAAAGCACCTGTCGTCTGAAATGTGCGCCGGTTTCCGGTGGCGGCTTTTTTATCAACCCGGGCGCAAGCCCATCAACCTGCGGGTTTCCTTATCCGCAGGGATGGGGATTCCTGCTTAGGAGACTACTATGCCCAACTGGTGCAGCAACAGCCTTCATTTTCAAGGCAATCCTCAACGTATCGCCGAAGTGGCGGAGCAAATTCTGATCAAAACCGACAAGGGGTATCAATTCAGCTTTCAGCATATTGTACCCATGCCGGAGGAGCTGATTCTTCCTGAAGTGCCTGATAGTTACATGCAGCAGACCTGGTTTCAAATTGCTCAACAACCTGAAAAGAAGTTGATCAATTTGGAACGGGAAATGCTGGAACAGCGCGATAAATCCTTTTGGTCCGTTCAATATAGATTGCCGGATGAACTTTCCTCTGAATTAAAGCTATATTTTTCGGAAAAATTTGATTGGGACAATCTGACTGTTGGTGAAGTATTTCTCCATTTTGAAGCTAACTCTGAAGTCGCATCTCGTTTCCGTTACGATGGACCATTTGCCAAGCGTATTGCGGAAAACATCCGCCAATACGGTCATCCGAATTGGTATGACTGGCGGTTAGCTAACTGGGGCTGCAAATGGGACGTAAACCCCGACTGCACTTTTGTGACAGTTGGGGAAAGCGGCATCCGGATCAGCTGTGACACTGCCTGGGGTCCTCCGGAAGGGATTTATAGAGAACTCGCCAAACGTTTTCCTGACGTAGAATTTGAAGCCAAATACCTGGAAGAAGGAATGTGGTTTGCAGGAACCTATGAAGGTCATGAAGGAGCATTGTTCGATTATCCGTGCACAGATGATGGAGTCCGTGACTTCGCTACCGAGCACTTTGGATGCGAATACGATGACGAAGATTAAAGAACTTAGATTTCGTTAGACGTATTGCCAACTCACCCTGCGGGGACAACCCGCAGGGTTGTCCCCCGCTTTTTTGTGGAGATTAGAAATGATTGAAAATCAGATTGACAAAGAGATCACTCAGGCTTCATGCGAAGGCCGATTCATCCTAAAACAGGAAAACGGCAAACGTTTCCTTTACCTTAACCTGCCCGAAGGTAGTGACGAATTAAATACCATTTGGCAGACGGACGAGTATGACTTTACCGTACCCGACTTAGAAGTCAGCATCGATGTTGAATCCCTTCACACTGCTGTTAGACTTTTGAACGAAAACCAGGGCATTTTGCACGGCATCAGCACAAAATGCAGTGCGTATTCGTTCGGTTTCGAAGGAAAGTTGAGATACGAAAGATTGGATGTAAAGCCTTTCCCTATCAAATCGTTCTCTTATTATTTGGAGTTTTATAACGACTGGACGGGGACGTTGTATGAACTGGACTTATCAGCGTTCCTGGATGAGTTTTTCGGAGAGTGTGATCCTGAATCCAAGCTCGATGCCTGTTTGAAGTAGCATTTGTGCCTCAAATAATCTTTTTCAAAACCAACGGCCGCTAATGCGGCCGTTTTTTTGTGCCCATACTCTGATATTTTTGGGGTCTCTGCCCCCAATCCCCCGGTCTCGCCGCCGACAGCTCGGGAACAGGAATTACCTCCGGCCTACGCCTGCTCCCTCACTTAAGCGTGTCATCGCTGCCAGTCAGTAAATGGGTATTCATAAACGCCCTTGCAGGTCGAAGGGGTTGGGTATTGACCCTGTAAGGAAATTTCCTTACAATAAACAGAATTCTTTAATTTAAGCAGTTTTTAACAATATCAATAATTTCCCAAGCCGTTAAGTAGAAGATGTGCGTAACTAGGACATTGAAGTCGCAAGTAGCAACAGTAAATTTGAATGAAGGCAGGGCAAAGAGACCATGAAGATTATTTTTGATGCAGTGTCAACTATGACCAGCAAAAACCAAACAACCATTCCCGAGTCAGTACGCAAGGCGTTGGGGCTGGAAAAACAGGACAAAATCCGTTTTTCCGTCTTAGGCGGCGGACAGGTATTGCTAGAAAAAAACAATACTGAGGAAGAAGAATTTGAGCATGATCCAGTTGTTGGAAAATTCCTGCATTTTTTGGAAAATTCTATGACAAAAAATCCGAATTCCATCAAACCCACATCTCAATCACGCTTTAACCGCCTTCGCCAACTGACTTGGGAAACAGATATGAAAGACTAATATGCCTGATTCCCCTATGCAGATAAACGGATATACCATTTACGAACACGAATGCTTTACGCAGCAATTAGACAGACTGGCCACTACGATAGAAAGCCAGAAACGATCCGAAAAATCCAGTAGATCCGAAGAGGCCAAACTGCTGGAACGAATCTTAGGCGAAATAGAAAATATTGCCCTTAATCCGGATAGCCCGGAATATCGGCTTGGCAAGACACTCGGCCCGGAATACAAATTTTGGCGACGTGCCAAGTTTATGGGTAGATACCGATTGTTTTTCCGTTACGACTCAAACAGTAAAATCATCATTCTCGCATGGGTAAACGACTCGGGTACGAAAAGAACTTATGGCGGCAAAAATGATGCATATACCGTGTTCAAAAAAATGCTGGGGAACGGAAATCCTCCTTCAGATTGGACTGCACTGCTTGAAGTAGTATCAAAGGAATAGAGCAAAAGAAAACAGCCCTTAGAAGATTCTCATGGTCAAAATACAGTATTAGACTGAATGTTACAACATTGTAATAATAATTGCTGTTATCTATAATGTTGCCCATGTCCGTATATGAGCCGGACAAATCTAAAAAGGGGGGGGAGAAAAAATTGCCCTTTGGCGGCAAACAGGATATATAGGATTTTATTGTTGTCTTATTCTGATGATGCTTTTCTTCCCAAAGGATTTTAATCGTTTGAAAATTATTGCTTATACGAGTCCGGATGGTGATGAATGGGTAACTGCGCTGGAAGCAAAGCTAAAACACCGGGAAGGAATGATCTACTACAGCCGTCATCGTCCCGGTACAAGAAAGAAAATGGTTTTGACCAGGAGGAAGGCGACCAATTTTTTTCGCTATTACAGTGAAGCCGACTCCGGTGGTGCTTCCGCCCCTGAATCGCTAACCCACTTGCTTTGCAAACAAGTGCTGAACGAACTATCCAACTTACCCGGCGGCCTGACGACTGTTCTAAATTGCACAGAACACGCCGAGCAACAACCGCCTGTCACTATTAGGCTGAACCGTGCATTATCCGAATATCGGATAGATATAGATGGCAAAACTTTTTATATTGATGTTTTGCTTGAATTTGATCAGCCGGGTAACACTTCCCTGCTCAGGCACGAGATAAGGTGGCAGAGAAAATTGGCGGTTGAGATTTGGCATACATCACGGTTGGCTTCCAATGCGCCTAAATGTTTAGCCTTATCGAAAATAGGTATCCCGGTGGTTCAGATACGGGCAGATAAGGGTTCATTTTTGTATATTGATGAAGACGAGCTGCTCAATTATGATAATGAAGAAATCAAAAACCGCATAAATCGCCATGTAGAGAAACTTCGGAACACCTTTCGGAAACAAATTCTCTGCACCCTACTCCGTAATCCTTTGAGTGCGGATTTTCAGACGGCCTTGATGTTGCATAATCAAATTAAGGCCGATGAACAACAAGCAGAGCAAATACAGGAAAAATTTGAGGCGCTGAGGAATAAACATGTTTTATTGGAAGCTGAATATTCGGCTTTGGCCGCCCAATACGCAGCCTTATTAGAACATCAGAATTTCCAAGCTCACTCCGGGAAAAGGGAAATTCCGAAAAAGCATGGGATTCTGCAGCGCATGGCCAGTTGGTTTAAATCATAAACCACTGTTTAGAACAAACCCTAAGTTTCAATAAGATGAGGAAAATATTGCAATGAAAAAAATTATGTTCGGATTATTAGCAGCTATGGCCATTTCAAATGCCCAAGCTGAAGGTAATTTCTTGAATCTTGCTTCAAAGCCGGCCAAAATTGACGGGGTATTGGAAGCTTCTTTAGACAAACCCTATCCCAAGTTTGTACAAGATTGGATGAAAGACAGTAAATTGGCGGGACTTGGCCGTATCATCCAAGGCAAGATTTTTGAAAGTACGGGAACTATTGAACGAAAATTCTATGCAAGATCCGAATCCGAACATGAAAAAACGGTTGAGGATGCAGTAGGAACTTTCAAAGCATATTGCGAACATCATCAGGGGACGGTTGAAACCCTGACTTCCGATATTTTCTGTATCAACGGCAGACAAGTCCAGTGGATGGGATGGTGGTACAGAGAAAACTATACGAATTTTGCATTCTCTGATGGATATACAGGGGAACAAGCCTACCGCAGCAAAGTTACGGATGTACAACCCGGTAAAAAAATCTCCACTTCCTATGGGCCTGCCTTGGTCTTAGAAAAAGGTGAGAATGGCTTAATTAAAATTCAGCCGAACAGAGGCAGCGAACGTTGGATTACAAGTGACAGCATCCAAGTAACTTATAAATAATGGGATGTGTATCATATAAGAAAGAGGATTGGTAGCTGAAATGCTGCCAATCACATGGAGTGCAAATTGAAAACAAAATCTAAAAAACTTTTGAGGCTTGTTATCTTATTTGTAGCGGCATTCTCCATCTCTACACCTGCGGTAATGTACTTCAGCACAGGCGAAGCGACATTAAATCTTTTTGTTGAGGGGTTTTGGATAATTGGATTACTTCAAGCACTCGCTTTTACCACCATTGTAGACTATTGCACTGAATCTAAACATACAAATATGCTCAATAATCCAGCGTGCAACGATGAAGATTGGGATAATGATATGCTCAATAATCCAGCGTACTCTTGGTCAATGTTCAATATTCACCATTCAAATTAAAAAAGCAGGAGCCTTATACTCCTGCTTTCCGCAGCAAAGTTACGGATGTACAACCCGGTAAAAAAATCTCCACTTCCTATGGGCCTGCCTTGGTCTTAGAAAAAGGTGAGAATGGCTTAATTAAAATTCAGCCAAG
>NZ_QNRU01000003.1:115969-153862 GCF_003315235.1 Neisseria gonorrhoeae
AAAGTTACGGATGTACAACCCGGTAAAAAAATCTCCACTTCCTATGGGCCTGCCTTGGTCTTAGAAAAAGGTGAGAATGGCTTAATTAAAATTCAGCCAAGCAGAGGCAATGAACGTTGAATTACAAGTGATAGCATTCAAGTAACCTATAAATAAAGGAGAAGTATCATGATCGGATTCGTAAAATGGTATAGCTATGAGAAAGATTTTGGCTTTATCTTTGGTGAAGATGGTCATGAATACTTTTTCCGTAAATCCGCCGGTTCAGATATACCAGGGCAGATAGTGAATTTCGAACCATTTGAGCATAGTCGTGGGCTGCGAGCGCGAAAGGTTAGTAATATACATAATCCTGATCCTCAACAGATCCAAAAATTGAAAACCTTATGCAAAGACTTTCAGAAAGTTGAAAAGCAACCCATGTCTAAAAAATACAACTTGCTTTCGGCAGCTATATTATCGCTGTGTTTGACTATGTTCATAACACTGGGCTTTTTCTACATCTTAGCCGGCTTTTTTGATACTGATAGGGAGACTAACATAGTTTTGCTGTTTGTCTTCCCTTCGGTAACTTTTTCCGTGCTGACATTCTTTCTGAATAAGTTATTCAGGAATATGAAACCGGGGTCTGATGCTGATGTTGTCACCAATAATGATTGGTTAAACGATTTCTGGGAGGATAGGCGTCGGCACTGTCCTTCCTATTCACATCATCCGAGCAATATTTGGCATTTATCTGAGGATTGATTAATTTATAACCCAGCTTTTTCCAATCTCAATTGCAATATATTTCATCGATCAAATGACGATTAATAAAAAAAACAGGCAGTTAAAAGAACTGCCTGTTTTTTTAATCGTCTCCTAGAACCCCCTCAATTGCTTCAAGGGTTTTATAAAACACAGTCTTTGCCTCGTCTGACTGCAATTCTGTACCGCCACTGAAACTTAACCGTACATTGCAGTCATCCAAAGTCGAAGATTCTTCAATTTCAATGACAATATGGGCAATGCTCATGATATGTACCCCTCTCTATTTGATTTTACCGATTTCATTTAAAGTTTTTCCGCGATAGGCACTCACAGGTAAAATTTTACCCGATGGAGAGTACAGCATGGCATCAAGATGCGGGCCTGTTACTCCGCCACTGGCTCCAAGATTTCCGATTTGCTGCCCTTTACTTACTGTTTCACCAAAACGCAGCGGGCTGGCACCATTCATGTGAGAAGCCCGATACCTTACGCCATTTGGCGCTTCAATTACGACAGTGTGTCCCCAGCCGACGGTTTTACCGTTGACTGTATTCGCTTGATAGCGACTTTCCACTACTCTACCGCTAAACGGTGCCAGCAATGGCGTATTGATAGAGCCACGATAGTCTTCGCCTTTATGATTTATGACTTTCTTCAAAATAGGGTGAACCCGTTTTCCAAATGGGCTGATGATAGTATGTGCGTCCGGTAATAGTGGACCCAAAGTTTCATTTCCTGAGCCATATGACTTTGCCCCATTGCCGCGATAGCCGATACCGGGCGGGGCTACTTCTTTGGGCGATAGTTACGAGAACCACTTCCCGGTCGCCCTTCAGTCTTGCCATATTTATTTTGCGCCTGGACATATGCTTTATCGGAAGAGAAAGTTTGTGTAGCACCCATAACAAAAGTGTTTACATGTTTGAAGGTGTCTTCTCCTTGAGCATGCAGTTTGTTTGTATTTTCTTCTTGTTTTTTCATACCTTTGTCAAAAAGCTTCTGATTAAAGTTCTTCGCATCTTTGCTTCCCTGTTCTAGTTTTTGTTGCCAACCGTCAATATTTGCTCGGGCTTCATTTCTATTAACGCCATTTCCGTCAGCTTGAGCCTGGATAGTGGCAAAAGTGCTAGATTTTTGGCCGTCTATCCCAGACTTATAACTACTATAAGCAGCAGCCACATTATTAGTGGGGCGATCATCGGGACTAATCGGTCCTGTACTGTCAAAACGGGTACCTTCAGCTTGCTGTCTTAAATTTGAAGCTTGAGCAACTGCTGCATTCATTGCCGCAGCTGCTACAATAGACGGATTATTGTACACCTGGCTGTAGGCTAGACCGTTCTGATCAGCATATTCTCGAATGGCTTTTGCGTTATCAATACTAACAGTCGCACCGGATTGTGCCGTACGGGAAGCAGCTTCGCGATAGTTTTGAGCCTCGTTATAGCTTTGTTGTTCGCTGATACTGGCCTGATGTGCTTTGTTATAGCTGGCTTGAGCTTGAGAAGCAAGGCTGCTACTGTCAGTTAGAGCTTGAGTAAACGCATTACTTTGACCAATATTTTCAAGCATGCTTCTTGTAATGCTGACACCCTGGGATTCAAGGGCTTTGGCTGTTTCGCTAATATCATGTGATAGTTTGTTTGAAGATTTACCTTCACCCCTAATAGATGCTCCTCCACTTACTGTAGCACTAGCCTGTGGCCCGGCTCCCTTAGATCCAGCTGTCACACCACCTGCCAATTGGGCTCCCAAATCAAGCGCAATAGAGCTGACTGTCTGTACATCGTTGCCCATACCGTTTCTTTGAGCAATATCTTTTGAAGATTGCAAAATTTGATCCAAAGCTTTAGCGGTAGAACTACTCATGCCATTGGTAACTGCATAATTCGCACCGTTTTGACCGACAGTTTGTATGCCGAAAGCCAAAGTTTGCGTATTACCCAATGTAGTTTGTTCAACTGAAGACGCAGCATACTGTTTGGCTGCCGTTATGCTTCGGTCGGCTGCTTGAGTGTAAACATCAGACATACTGACAGTAGAGGTAGATGAGACATTGCCAAAGCTGTCCCCCCTTGCCTGATAGCGATTTTCACCAGTTGCCATATTCCGCCATGATGTTCCGGCTGCAGATTGAGCAGTCATCATTTGAGGATCGGTATATACAGGGTTTAAGCTATGTTTGTTGGCATTGCTATTGTTGTAGTTCATATTGCCGGCAGAGTAATTCCCCGACCCTACTTGGGAACCCGCTGCTTCACCGGTTGATTTGGCCGATGAAGTCATGCCCATCATGCCGTTCATCAGGCTGCGTCCGCCCATGGCAAGAGCACCCGCGATGACCGGAATCAGCCACATTGCAGCCCCAGCAGCTGCTTGTGCATCGGCTGCTGCCATCAATAACGTATCACCTGTTCCCGGTGTAATAACGCCGTTGGCGGCTTCCACGCTAAACAGACGCTTCGCATTCATAGTCATAATCATATTGATGATACTGGCTACGGGTGCCCAAAGCTGAATCCATAGCATACTCATCATGTAGAAGCTTAATAACCGGAATGCCATGATGCCACCCAACATGGCGAGAATCATTACAAAGGGGAATAAACCAATCAGAATGGCCTCAGCAGCAGAACGAATCAAGGGAAGATTCCAACTTGCCATTGATGAGCTGGTTTTTTGGGCCGCAATATACTGATTACGAGCTTGAACTTGAGCAAATGCCTGCTGTACGGCAGCCGGATTTCGGTTGCGTTGGCCATTGATAATGCCTGCTTGACGAATAACCTCAACCATCGCCGCCTGTTCGATATTTTTCAATGTATCGAAGCGGGAATTGTCCAGCAGATATTGGAATGAGCTATTGCCTAAGGTAACCAGGGCATTTACCCGGTTTATTCCTGCCGAATTTGTACCCAAACCTGCAAAAACACGATCGGCAATGTAGCCGGGCAAGTAATTTTTGCTATAAAACCGGGTACGGTCTTTTAGTTCTTTTGCCGCCTCATTGCAGGTCATGGTCTTTGATTTGCCGTTATACTGCAACATGTTGCCTCTTCTTGAGGCGATCTGCGATACATTGGTAAACAAGGCTTGGTTGGTATGGGTCAATGTAGCCAGAATATCGGCACTCTGTGCCAGATCCTGCACGTTATAGAAGTGATACAGGTTCATATCAAAGAATGAACACTGATGCATGAACAGTGCCCAGTCTTGAGTCAGTTGCGCGTCCGGGATTCGTGCTTCACGGATATTTTCCATCAGGCGCGTTCCGAACAGCATGCCGGTGCGTGAGTAATTGAGGTCGTCCGGCAGGTGGTTAACCTGCTCGGCTTTGCGGGTAATACTTTGGCCAAAAGAACTGACAAAGTAGCCCATATAAGCAAGGCCGACTGGTACATTGCCGACAGTATATTGACGGCCTGTATATCCATACCCACCTGATTCAGTAATGAGTACAGTGGTTTTAGGGACCATCATACCCATCCAACAAAATAACACGACAAACAAATAACTGAAGTTATCCTTCAAATCCAATTTGAAGACTGCAACAGCAAGAGTGACCAGGAATCCAAATAAGGCAGCAGCCTGCATTGCGCCACCCATCATCGTAGATCCTGATATTGTGGCAACGCCATTGAAAACCGCCCGTACAGCTTCTCCGTTACCAGGGAAAGTAAAGTATTCGACAGCCATCATCTCTCCTTAGAAACGGTTCATCGAATCAAAAGTCATGGAGTTGTTGGTATCCACAAAGGCTGAGCGCCATTGTGTTTCAAACTGCTCCATAGCCCTCATCATGCTTTCTTCGATCTCGATTTTCTTCATTGAGTCAATGCGCTCCTGGTAAATTCTGCTTCGCAATTCGCCAAGGTTGGCAAACAATTTTCGAACCGCTTCCCCGCTGGCATCGTCTGTCTTGTTATACATACCCAAGGTCGAGCGTACCTGGCGTTCCGATTGGTCCAAAATATTGGCCATAATATCAACGGCAATCGCATCTAAAACCGCTGTTTTTTTCAAATAGCCAGTTCCAAGGAAAGCATCTGATACAGCCATTTTCAGTATGGGCAATTTACTGTTATTGACAATGGCAGCAATCTGCTTGCGCGTAGATAAATTCCAACCTTGGTTATTCCTTATTGCAGTCGGAAGCGTTTCAATGCGTTTGTGAACCATGTACCGCAAAGAAGGTATTTCTACATCATTTTTCTCAGTGCAGTTCTCCATTAATTTCTTAGAACCGTCTTTGCACGTCCACATATCCAATACAACCTTCTCCCGGATTTCTCCCCCGGCATTGTTTTTTCCGTTTAAAAGATCTTGGATGCTGAGGATTTTTGGTTCGAAACTTTGAATACCTACTGTGTATTTGTCCTTATCCCCTTCATGTTGTGTTAATGGAGTGAACACAATTGTTCCCAGCATGCTGTAATAGAAGTCCATGTCGATACCCAGTTTCGAGCGTTGACCCGTATAGTTCTTCATGGCCTCATAAGTCAAATTACCGCCGGTAAAGCTAATCGTATCTTGGGGTTTTCCGGTGTTTCGCACCTTATCGGCTTCATGAACAAGGTTTTTAGCGGCCTGACAGTACCAAGTACCTTCTGCCGGGTCATTTGACGAACCCGAATCAACTGATGCGGCGCGACAATTTGAACTGGCCAACGAACCCAGTTTTCCCATTGCGCCGCCGACAATATCCTGACTCAGTTTGCAACTGTTTAAACTGTTTTGATTAACATAATTGACCAAATCACGAATACCGCCAATTGCATCTTGGATCATCGGATCAAGGGCCTTAAGTGCCAGGTCAAAGGCTACACCTGCTGCGTTATTGCCCAGGTTTCGCGTAAATTGGATGAATTGTTCTTTATTGACAAACGAGAAAGAGCCGGCAAAGAAATCTATACCGCCGCAACCGGCACTGATTGAAGGTAATTGAATATTCCCAAGGCTGATATCCGACACCGGAAAGCGAACGCTCATACCGCCTCCCGTATATAGGCTGCCGCTTTGACCGTGGAACGCACCTGCTTCAGTATAATTGGCTTCCGCTCCCATTGAGTTAAACATGTCAGCCATGTTCTTCTCTATGCCGGCACTACTATTGATCGGAAGGGCCAGCGATGCCGCCAAGCATAGATATTTTGCAGAGGAAGCACAAACTGCCGACACTTTGGCCGGCTTCGGAAATCGAAAGATGTGAAATTTCATAACCGCTCCATGAAGCGGTTATAGCAGGGAAATCCTTACTATAACCAAGATAAGTTACAGTAAAGACTTGAGATTAAGGGAATCTTATTTTACCTGAAATATCCGCGTTGTCAACCGGTTAATACATAGAAATATAAATATTGAAGGCCCCGTATAGGGCCTTTGATTTGATTAATACAATGTCCCGACAGGGCGGGAATACGCTAAGAAACGATCCTCAAGCGTGGTTTGCGCCATCACCCCAAATCCAATGGGTGTAAATTGCTTGGTTTTTGTATCCATGACGTACATTGCAGGTACAGTAGTAATATTCAACCTTTGGGCAATACCGTTGTTCGGCAAAGCACGCGGGAAGTGATTAATACCTCCGCCATCGAGACTGACCGGCATAACCTTAATACCGTATTGGTCGGCAAAGTTTTTCAAAATCGGCGCCATGGTATGACAGTAAGGGCAATCCGATTTGAAAACAAACATAATGCCGTTCTCTCCGGCAAGTTTTCTAATTGCCCCGGCCTTTTGTTGCTGACGGTTATGATCATATTGTTGCTGGGCCAGTTGGTTGTTCGGACGACCGCGCTGGCTGTAATCCAAATTTGGGTTTTGCCAAATTACCCTTTGCCATTGATCGGCAAATGCCGCAGATTTGTTCATCACAACCTCTTGAAGTTCAATATATCGCTTCAAATTTTGAGGTGTGGGGTTCATGACGGCAATTTTACGCGACTCATCCAAATTTCTTTGCAGCATTTCAAATTCTGCAAGTTCATTACGAACCGGAGTATTTTGAGGCCGGTTTTGTCCGGCTTGTTTGGGCTTTTTAGCATCCGGATACCATAAGAAAGCACGGTTTTCGTTTTTCCAGATATCTTGGTCATACCATCCCATGCCATCATCCGCAGCTCGCAGATTGGAGGCGTGCAGGCTAAATATCAGCATGACGGCCATCCGCACTCTTTTCATTTTTTACCACCGTTCTTTCTGTTCGGGCACGCCCCGATATCCATAATTTCAGACGGAAAGGTTTGCGACAGTGCGGGCGAAGTATGGAATGTCAAGCGAACCCTGTTGCATCCGGGTTTGTTTTTAATTTCTTCCATTCTGACCGCCTCGACAAAAATAGGTATATCCTGCCGGAATTTCTGTTTGACGGCAGCTGCAGCACGGCCGCTGAAATACCCTTTTGCCGAACCGTGACGCATTGCCAGCGCAAGCAAGGCATCCGGCTTGCCGTCAGGAAGCGGGATGGAAGTCCTTGCTAGAGCTTCTGTTTTTTCCAAAGCGATACCGCCGGTATAAGGAAGGGATGCGGCAAGTGCCATACCTGTAAAAAACATACCCGATACAATACCCGCCGACGCAGCCAACCAATTATTGATATTCATAATAGTTCTTCACTTCCAAATTTTTCCCATTAACGGATGCCTCCCTGATTTTTTGTGAAACCTTTTGCCCCTGCTTGGCCACGTTGTCCATGTTGGCATAGATTTCTTCATAAAACCCGGACAGATCAAGTTTGGAAAAGTCTAACTGTTCCAATTCCTGTGCGGTAAATCCTTCGCATTTCGGGTTCTCCGGCGTACCCCAACCCCGTTTCAATTGCTCTTTGCCGCCGACATTGACTATTTTGGCTAATTTGGAAATGAAACAGCACTGGCTCTCTATCATTGTTACACATGCCCCCAATATTTTGCTGCCGCAATAAGAACCGACATAATGGCACAAATCTGCTTTACGCTTCATGGCAACTAAAATTTCACTTTGCGGGCACTTCAACCACTGTTGGATGGCGATTACGGCAATAGCAGCCGCAAATACGGCCGGGTTGAAGCCGACAATTACCCCCATACCCTGTTGTCCCGCAGCAGAGAAACCCAACGCACCAATCTGAGATGTTCCGGTAATACCGCCGGCCGCACTCAGGGCCGTACCCATTGCCTGTGCTGCGGAGCTGACAAACATAGTGGTAAACGTATAATGGCTGGCAACGCTGGCCATAAAATACGTTGTTGCCATAGTTGTCCCTGTCTGTACCGCGAAGTCAACAAATTTGCCCGGATCTGCTTTTGTTCGACAGCAGTCTCCGCCGAATACGCTGTCTAAAGCACCATCCAGCTTGATAGAGCATTGCCCGGCTTCTCCATTGAAAAAACGCTGTTTTTCGGGATCATAAAACCGTTGCGTCTCACGGGCGAATTCCATCGTCGTCATAGTTTTGGCAAAATCCCGATCCTGACAACCGGATACCTCTTTGGTTGTCTCTCCTTTTTCGGTACATTCAAACTGTTTTTCTCTGGCTTGACAGGTACCGTCCGGCAGCTGATGCGTACACTTGTCCCCAATCAGACGGCATTGGTCTGAGGATGTATAAGCGCTGCATGTTTCGGAATCGCTTCCGTCCGTACATTGCACGGTGCGCCTTTCTTTCCAGCAATCACGTGTAACGGGTACGCCGTTGATGGTCTTGGTACTGCCGGGTTCCAAACACTCTGTTGCAACTGCTTTACATTTTTTTCCTTGTACCTGACATGACGACTCATCCCATTGCGAACTAATCAGATGGGTATGCTCCATTTCTTCGACTTTGGTCGGAAGCCTTCCTTGATGTAACGTTCTCAAATCCACATCGCAAGAATACTTGTGCGTGTAACGCAAACACTCCCCCTCATTCGACTGCTCCAAACAGGTTTGTCCCTGTACTTCACATTTTGCCGAAGGGTCTTTTAACGGTGCGCAATAATCGGCAGAATCCTTCTCAAGGCACTGATACTCTTCTTTGTATTCCCAACAGTCTTTAGTTACGTCGACCCCGTTGATGTTTTTGGTCGACGGGCCATCAACACAAACGGAAGACGTCCGGGTACACGCTGCACTTTCCCTGAGTGCAGCAGCAGACGCTGAAGTGATTAACATAAAGTGGCAGATCATAACCAGCAAAGACGTTATAGCCCTCATTGTTTTACCCTCTTCTCATACTCCGAACAACTGTTTTCCCATTTATCGTGACAAACGGGCTCGCAGTATTGGTGTACATTAAAGAAGATAGCATTTTCTCCGCCGCCTCCGACAACGGTGCGGGTCCAAATGGTATTTTTGCCCTGATGCAGATACGGCCGTATGTCGATGTTCAGGTTTTTCCTCCAGGATTTACCTCTTTCAGCGTTACCCAACCGAGTACCTTCCTCATTACGTACCGGTGCAAACCTTCTTCCTATAGGAAATCCATCTTCATCTTTTGCAGTATAATCTACCGCAAACATCTGATTGTTATAGCTGCTGTACACAATTTTGCCGTTGACTTTGACAATCAGCCAATCATCGTACTCAACCCGGCTCAAAGTAAACAGCGTCAGTTTTTCCGGATTTTTCACATTGAGCGTCATCTCCCGATCATATTGCCCGTCACGCCAATAGTTGTCGCCAATAGTACCGAACATCAGCCTGTGTGCGCTTCCCGAAGCCGTCAGCCTGACCGTCATATCACCCTGCAGGCTGCCTGCTTCTATACCCGAACGGGTACAGTTTGGTCCTGATTTCTCGCATACCACCTTTAATTTCTTGCCGCATTGATACTGCTGGTTTCGATATTTGCTCTCCAGGCAGGAATAGTTCCAGCCGGGATCGACATTGACCTTAAGGGCCGCCTCGCACAAGAACATCTCTGCGCCATGGTATTCATTGCAACGTTTGACGGTTTTTACCGCAGGAACGGTAATGGTTTCCGTAGGACATGCCGACGAGGGAACTGTGCCGACGCTGCCGTCTTCATTGACGGGATATTTCCATTTGTATTTTTCCAGTGTTTCTGCCGGATCGCCTGCAATTTTCTGCGTGCCTTTAACCAACTTTTCATTTGAAGATATGGTTACATCGGGCCGCTTGGTACGGCTTCCTGCAATCAGGTTTACACCTTCGCATTCTTGACGAAGATAGAGATCCGGATTGGCAGGCAGATTTTTACAGTCGTTGAATTTGGCGTCACCAAACTGAGTCGGAAGAGAAACTCCGCCACCGTAATACTGTTCAGCCATTGGTACGTTGTCTGTATATCTTGGGGTATATTGGGCAGGCTGCATCATGTTTGTTGCAGTCCCGGCCCCCAATTTTCCCAGTTCGCCGACGTAACTACCGTAATCTGCAGCAAAGGCCGTCTGCATGAGGCCAAATACAGTTAGATAAATGGCATGTCTTTTCATTTTCTGCCTTCCAGAACGGCTAATTTCGCATTTGCAATATCGGAAAGTTTTTTGTCTTCAGACTCACGGATCAAGTGTTCTAACGCCGCATGCAAGGACACATCACCCTTTACGGCAACATGTTCCGTACACATCCCCAATTCTGAATTTACAGCGCAACCGTCTAAACCATCTTCGCTGTTTCGGGCGATTACCGTAACAGGGACTTCGGTGATGCCGTAATGGTCGAAGAGTTCGGGATGAATCAGCATATCGCCTTGCAAAGCCGCAAGTTCTTCGGCCGCCTTAACCGTGGCTTTCAGTGAGTCGTCTTTAAACCCGCGGATAACCATTACCCCGCCTGCCTTTGCCGTTTCACGGGCAATGCGTTTCAAGCTGGCTTCGGGCATTGAAAATGATACGAATACCATTAAATCCGCTTTTTCCGCAGCCTGTCGGGCTTCTTGTGAGGCAGTGCGGTATTTTTGTGCGATAGACATCGGATCAGCCTTGATTTTTGCATTTCCGTAATCACGAACATCGGGCACACGGTGCTTGATACCTTTCAAATCCGGAATTTCAGGTTGCTGCCGATTGTCACCCACATTTGGGTTTTTAACTCGGGTAACTTTACCCATGGTTGTACGCAGACGGTTTCGCGCCGCCTCTACATCCGCATCGGCGTAAGCACTGCCTACTCCGGCCAAACCGCCCAAAAGAATGAGGAAGACGCCTCCGGCTACGATGACATTGCGTAAAGACTTGTCCATCACTCCATCTCCTGTCAATTAGTCTTAAATTTATATGCACCGCAGCAGTCGCGCTTACGGAAAAGCTGGAAAGCAAACTGATTACCTTTGTATGGAAATGCTTTGCCGCTGTCTCTGACTAATGTTGAACGTCCAATAGGCTCACAGCAACGGCCTCTGAATTTTCGGGCGGCCACCGGATAGGTCATAGCCATTTTATAGTTCTGTTTATCCATTACGGGATTAAGTTTGTACCCGCATAAAGCATCCCTGCCTGATGTCCTCCAAGCTACTAAGTCCCTGTGCATTTTTGTCTGAATTCTAGCCGCCATCAATTTAGCGGCCTGCACTTCGGAGAAGTGGCCGGACATCCATCCTGACAAAGGGTAAATCGTTCCGTGGCAACCTGCACACCAATACAATTTATTGAATGGAAAGCCGGCGGCCGCTTTAACACAGTCAGCCGCACAGGCTGCTTGTGCAACCACATTGGCAAAGAGCGCAGAATCAGGGGCTTGATAAACGGCCAATGACGGATATTTCCAAGTGGGATCAAGTTCCGTCATCCAACCGATATCCAAAGTACCTTTTTCCATACAATCGTTGTCCAATAAGGCTTCCAACCAAAATACGACCGGATTTTTATACCAATGAACTTGATAAAAGGCATTATGCTGATCATGTTGCTCGTTACGACCACGCTTATGCGAGCCGCCAAAAAGATTTTGAATCTTATTGGATACGTCTGCTTTACCTGTTGTTTCCGCCGTATCTGCTTTTTGATTTTTAAGTGAAATACCGCCTAGGCTAACCATACAGAAGGGGGTGCGTACGACTTCTACCAAGTGTGTGGGTTCCCAAAATGATACCGTCACGCCTGAACGGCTCGGGTGCGTACACGAACAAAACCAATTGTTTGGAGAAGAGCCGTTATCCTCTTGATTATCCATATTCAGATTGATTTTGCCGCCGATTTTGATTGGGAACATACAGCTCCAACAAATATCATTTATCGGATTAAGCATCTTCCCCTGGCAGGTTAATTTATTCGGTATCGGAGCAGTAGGAACAGCTTCAGCGGCGTGAGATATAGAAAATAATGGGAGTAGTAATAACGGAATCAGTAATTTCAGCGGTGTGACAAATATTTTCACGGTTTCATGACCTCTACACGGAGCCGGCCCCCTTCTTGGGAGACCAAACTTGGAACTTCATTCAGCTGAAAACTTTTGGACATCCGCCCTTCTTGGTCGTAATAAACCGCCTGATCCATTTCTACTGATAACTCATACCAATTGCCTGCAGTCAGAATAGGCATGAATGATTCGCCATATTCTGCTGCAAGTTTCTTGGCCAGTTCGATTTGGTCAGGTTCCCGGCCGTCAAAGAAAAACATTTTGAATGGGATTGGGGCTGCTTCCAAAGGTTTGACAACAGTACCGGCAGGAGCAATAATTTGACCGTCTTGGTCATAAATTGTTTCGGTTAAGGTATAACTTGGGTCGAAGTATCGAACAGAGCCTTTAGTTGCCTTCGCCAGTCCTTCCAAGGGCTGTAGATTTAAGGCGGAGCGATTTATTCTATCTTGGACCTCTTTCTGCATTGCCGCCAATTGGCCGCTGTCTTGTTTAGCTTTCAAACGCGCTTCAATTTCGCGGATTGCATGTTTTTCCGCTATTGGGTATGTGGTGCCGATTTTGTCGCCAACCTTCTCGACAGAGGGTGTCGAAGCGGCTACCCATGAGGAAATTCCGGTTGCAAGTATTACTAGCGATGCGACTGAAGCTATTTTTTTCTTGTGGGACATACTCACTCCTAAAAAATGGGGACCGCCTTACCAATAATTTGCCCTGAATGGATTAAGCCGGATAATTCATATCGACTGTCCAAGCTGTCTTTGTGCCCTGTTTTAACCCACATGAACCGTTGTGGAATTTCCCCTTCGAATGGGTTGATGGCCAGCTTCATGCCATCCAGGGAGTATTCTTTTGCAGTACCTACCTCTTTCCCATCTATGAAAAAAGTACGATTCGCCTTCGTTACATGATTTCCGGGAAGTCCGGCAACCTCTTTGACGACCTGCGTACCAATAGGGTAAAAACCACCTTGCCATGCAAAGGCCACATAATCGCCCTGCTTCAGATCACTTAGCTTGTTCGCATCTTTTTTGATGAAGTAAAGATGGTGAGGCAAGGAACGGGAAAGATTAAATGCCAAAGCATAATGTTGATTGAATGCCGACAAGCAGACCGCAACTGCTAAAAAAGGGGTTGCATATTTCTGACAAAACTCCCTATAAAGACGTTTCATCACTGCTTTGTTGCTTTCTTTTTGTGATATTTTTATCATTGCCTCAAACATTAACGATCCATTTCTTCTTCAGTAACCGGGGTGCCTTTACCCTCTTCGGCCATCGGTTTCGGAATTGTCTTTTCAACTTGTTGATGTACCGGTGCCGCCACTACAGCTGTGGCCGGGACACGCTTATCCAACTCTTTCATAATGTCAGCAGTAACATCAACCACCTCTGTGTTCCGTCCGACCAATGCAGATTTGACAAAGATGTTACAGCCGCACCGAATTACCTTTTCTTCGATAACCTGTTGCAAGGTATTCATCTTTGCTTGGTAGTTTTGGAGGATCGCGGCTCGTTGCCGGTCGGAAATTCCATTCTGCAGTCCTTGATTCTTCGCCTGTTCCCGGTAAGTCATGGAGATACCGGCCAAATCTACAATATGGACCGGTTTCTCATGGGTTTTCATGAAATTCCATACGCCTAATGCCAATGCGGCAATAGAAATTGCGCCGATCACAAGGCTGCCCAATGAAACCTCTACGCCGTTATCCTCCGGATTCTTTTCCGGAGCGGTATTTGCCGTGTTTTCTTTCTTTTCTTTTGCTTCAGTCATCTTATTAATATCCTATCCTCTGCCTAATTAGCGGGTTGCGGCACGGTCCCTTAAAACTGCTTCAATGGCCTCGGCTGTATTCAACCCCTGATTTCTGTAATGGTTCACGGCTTCAACGTCTTCCGCTTTTGAGCTTGAGGCAAGAACGTTGAATGGGTCCGAGTACAACCTACCTACTCCATAACCTATCGGGGTAGAGACAAATATTTCACTGTAGTAGTCAGTTTTGCTCAAAGTTCGCAGAATCTGCATAATCCCGTCATTGACTTCAAAAGGTTCTTTGTCTTGAATGGTTTTGAGCGATTTAGCCCCGGTACGCAATTGGAAAACAAAGTCGGCATTCTCTAATGCCGCCTCAGCCGCCTTAGTCTTGTAGTAGTCATTTGCACCTTGCGTCAGAGTGCCGCATGCACCTTTGTACTTACGGACACGGCGGTAGCCTTCCTCAATAAAACGAGCGGCTGTACCCGTGTCGCCCAACAAAGCCCAAGCCTCGTCAATCATCATAATTTTGTACTGGCTTCGTGATAGGTACATGCCCTGCATAATGCGGTACATAATCAGCTGCATGATGATCTGTTGCAGATCCGGTTTGGTTTTTAACTCTTCAAGTTCCAGTACGACCAGGTCATTTTTAAACTCGACATTCAATTTTCCATTGAAGTAACTGCCGTAGATACCTTCCGAACAGTATGTGTACAATTGGTCGGCAACGGCCACCATAGACAAATCTCGTTCACCGGGCTTTCCTCCTTCATTACTGCCGGTAATCAAACACTTGAGACAGCGTTCCCTTACATGATCGACCGTGCCTTCTTGTCCGAATTCGTACCATACTTCTTCGATTATCCGTTGAAGCTTGGCTTCCTGCTGTTCCGTTAGGGAGTCTGACGGAGAGGCCATCAATGAGAAGATTAGTTTCAACATCTCAATATCTTCGTTGATGTCCGTTACCATTTGGAATGGCGGGAAGCACAGGCCTGCTTCATAGGTAAATTCAATATACTGCCCGCCAATCATTTGGCAGAATTTTTCATACGAACGGCCAACGTCGATAATCCATACCTGAGTCCCCAGCCCCATGTAGTTGCGCACAATTTCATTGGCAAAAAATGATTTGCCGGAACCGGAAGCGCCAATAATGGCAAAGTTATAGTTACCTGCCGGGTTGGCAAATAAGTCGATTCCCATGGCCTGCCCGCGTTTTCCGAACAAACCGATGACAGGTCTTCCTAAACCGTGCCACTCGCCGATAACGGGAGACATACAGACAGCATTAGTCATGGTTTTGGTTGACCATCTTTTCTTACTGTCCAAATATTTCTCAACCTCTTTGTCGATAGCCATTGGGAGGGCAGTCAAATATGACCCCAGTTGAAGATATTGGTCACGATAAAGACCGAAGCCCTGAGCCTGCCAAATCGATACCGCCTGGCTTTCAGCCAAGTTAATGTTTTCGGGACGCTCCCAAATGACAACTTGGTGCAACAAACTCACCAGACCGCCGCCGCCTTTGCCGAACGCTTCTAGGCATATGTCGTAATCACGTTTGATTTTTGCTGCCTCCGGCATAACTGCGGCCATCTTGGATTCCGCCGTTTGTTTGGCGCGGGCCGCTTTCAGTTTTACGGTATTGCTGGAAGTGTCATAATCACGCTTGAACATCGCCATGGAAATCAGAAATGGTGATGTGTAATTCATGTTTGCCTCAATGACATCACCAATCAATGCGCCCATATTGGACAGATGAAACTCTTCAGGGTAGCGATTGGCAGAATAGCATTGAGCAATCACGCAATCCCCCGCGGCACGGTTGCCAAAACGCAGCCCCGAGCCGCTATCAAGAACCTTGATAGATGTGCGGGTCTCAATCATTTGTTCACTCAAGAACTTGGTTTCATCCCAAACAGGATCGATTTCATCTTGTTGTCCGGTAAACATCCTATTAGGGTTGAGTAGGAGCGTTGTCCAAGCCAATAAATCGTCTGCATTCCAAGTTCGGCCGTAAATCTGCATGGAGCGGAGTGAATCGCGCATGCGGGCAAGGAGCGAAACCGCCTTGCTGACTTCCACTGCATTATCAGGTGGAATATTCAAATTTACGCTGAGGATACAGCGCAGATTTCGTAAACGAATGGCCGTATTTTCTACCAAGACCTTCTGTGTACCCTTATTCCAAAATTCAGTACGTTTTTTGGCCAAAGTTTCGAAAGTGCTTCGCATCGGATCGTCTATAGGTCGTGATGCTTGTACTTGCTCATATTCCTTGAAGTAATTTCTTAAATCGGGGGAGCCGAAAATTTGAACCTGTATCGGCGTCTTTTCAGGAAGCAGCGCATACAGGCTGCCCCACTTACCGATCAGGTCGTCACTGCCGCCTAAAAATGGGTTAAGTTCCAGAATAAAGCCCATGCCCAACGGTTTGTCGCCTTTAACGGACATCAGCGTAAACAACTCTGTTTTGGTATCGTATGCACCGTAATTGAGATAGTCGCTCAAATGGTCAAAGTCAGGATCGACAGGGTTGTTGTGCAAGGCTTCCATCGGTTGATCGACATCATCCGAACCGGCCAACCAATTTTTAAATTTTGACAGGACGCCCATTACATACCTCTATCGAACGGTACCGGGAATACCCGATGTTTCCTGCAGATGAAGATTCACGCCAACATCGGGGATGCGGTCATTTGTGTTGTTTGAATTGGTTGGAGAAGTCTCAACCGAACTGCCTGAAGTTTTGGCCCCATCCCCCAATAAGCGGATGGGACGATATTCATTTATAATCTGTTGCCCGTTGTGGGCAATTAACCAATCACCCTGATTCAGAACGACATATGTGAAACTTTGGTCATTTAAATCGCCGTCCGTATCAAGATAGGGAGCGACCCAAATGCGAGCAATTTCACTTTGCGAGCGAACGGGCGTACCGGAGGAATAAGCTTGCGTTAACATTAATGTGCGAACACTTTGATCAGTGTAAGGTTGTCCAACCTGTCTTTTCATACCGTCTTTTAAAACACCTGCAACAGATGCTTTATAGTTACTGCTTATAGATTCACAATAAGGATCGTCACTGTTCCGGGCATTAGGGCATCGGAATTTTTCACTACCGCCGATACCGGACATGGTTAAGGTTGAACATCCGCTAAGAATCAATATTGCCGCAGTAATCGATAAGGCTTTCAAACGCATCATTCTGCTCCCGCTCCATTTAACCATTTTTCCAATTCGGCACGCGGCATGGCACCGGATGTACGCCGACCATCTTTATGAATCATGCTTGGAGTACCGCGAACTTTAAGCTGCTCTGCGAGTGCAATATTTTCTGATACAGGGTTTTTACAGTTACCGGCCGCCGGTTCTTTATCCATCAGCATGTAGTTATTCCATGCTTTTTCACGATCTTTACTGCACCAGATATGTTCTGCTTTTGAAATTGCATCAGGGTGGAGGGATTTAATCGGGAACATGAAAACGTATGCGGTATAGTCTGTCATGCCGGCCAATGTTTCTTCCAAACGACGACAGAACGGGCAATCCGGGTCGGAAAAAAGTGCAAATTCTCGCTTGCCTTTGCCGCCATTACCTTTAACGATTTTGATGGCGTTTTTGAATGGCAGTCGGGAATAACTCTTTTGTGTTACCGCTGAACGGGCCATCTCGGTCAAGTCTTTCTGCTCTTGCATATCGTACAACGCGCCAAAAATGAAATAGCGACCGTTTTCTTGTACATAGGCAATGTTGTCACCCATTGTCACTTCATAAATTGAAGCCATGGGGGTAGCCTTTACTGAAGAAAACGTGGTATTCGGATACAACTTGTGCAGAGTGCTTCCAACAGTTTTGACATCGGCAAAGGCCGTCTGAAAAGCTGTGATTGCTGCAATAGTGGCCAAGATTTTCTTTTTCATAGATGGATCCTATTTGGTTTCGCCGGTATCAATTTCGATACCTTGAGTCAGTACGACATCGACTTGACGGCCTGCATTGACTTCAACTACCGGGAAGACCTTATCGGCCAGTTTTATGTAATACTCAGCAAGCCTGTCAGCTGCACCACCGATACCAGATGCAATCCCTGCACGATATTGATCACTGCCCCGAATAGAGGTTGTGCTGCCAAATGCGGTATTATTCGTCACCTTGAATGCTTCCGATACGCCCTTACCCATACCGCTAATCACGCCGGACATCAGTGCATTTGCCAAGAGTTGGCCTTGTTTCGTTACAAGATTACCTCTCACGCCTGTTTTGCCGTCTTCACCGGCAACGTAACCTTTTACCGGCATGTCGATGGCTCGGCCATCGGTACCTACACAGCTGAGATTCTGCAGTCTGATGTAAGCGCGTTCTGAAGATATATCGCCGTAAGCCTGCCCGGTTACGAAACATTCTCTGAAATTGTATTTAAACCGGTTGGGAAGTTGCGCAAAATCCGTTACGCGCATTAAAACAGGGTGGGGGCTGGCATTTTGTGCCTCACCCCCGGTCGGTGCGTCAACCCCACCTAACAGTACGGATCGGAAAAAAGTACCGCTAGGTATATACGAGTCACGCGCCCGAAACTTGCCTTGCGAGACGACAACCTTACCGCCGTCTTCAACTACTTCTATATTCATACGCGGGGTTTTTGATTTAACCCACTCCGCTTCTTTTAATTGCGGGGAAACCCGTACATTTTCATTCGGATTTCCGGTATTTACCGATCCGGTCGTTCCAGGTTGCAGCTCTGCTTCACTCATACTTCCTGAAACGATTTTCCGTTCAATGGACCTATCTGCCGGAGGCGCCCCGTTCGGCAATGTGCCTGCCGGAGGGGCCGGAGGAAGCCGGCCGTTATCCCCGATACCGCTAATTGCAGGCGGTTTGCCTAATCCATCAGGCCCCAGCCCCTTACTTGTATCAGGATTACTGCTGTTCTCTTTTTCTTTTAACTCCTGAACCATGGTTTCCAATTCGCTGATTTTTCGATTTGCATATTCAATCTTCGAACTTTCTGTGTTCATCCATAAGGAATTGTCCGTAATGCCTGCTTGGGGGCTTGTAAAATCAGTTCTGAGAATCTGCCGTTTGTTTTGAACCTGTGTGACTTCGGCAGATTTCTTTTTATTGCCTTCAATGACATAAATTGCACTGCCCACAATCGCCGCCATGCTGCCCGCAACCATGCCCGCGATGGCTAACTGGCGTTTTCGCGCTGCTGAAAGTTTAAATTTGTTTACTTTCACCCTCATCTCAACCTCCCGGACGGCTGATAATAAATACGTCGGTAATTTCCCCGGGTTGTAGGATCTGTTTCCGAACCGCTACCGCCAAAACTCCTTGTCGGTAAAATTCCTGCTCTCTAATTTCAAGTTGTTTAGTACCTAAATTAGTTAATGTAAAAGAAAGGCCTTGCATATCAGCGGCGGTGTAACTTCCGTTTTGAATAAAGAGGGTGTTTTTCCATAATGGGACGGTTTGATATTCATGACTATGATTGATGCCCATATCGCCGGTAGTGCCACGCATCATAGAGGCCATCATTTTTTTGATGGCCCGTACATATTCTGTACTATTCATCGTTACAGGCATTGGACCGGTTTGCGAAGCCAATACTGCTGCTTCACGGCGATTAGCTCCAGCCACATCGATTACGATGTTGTCACCCTGTTTTGATGTAGGTTTAAGAACCAGCAAATAGGTCTTACCTTCTTCGCTTATAACGAAAAGATTTGTCGGATTGGAGGTCAAACTACGGACAAACAGTTGGCCTGTTGTTGTATCTTTCTGAAGCTCAAGATCACCCTCCATAAATTTCCATGATGAAATTCGACCGCCTTCAATGGCGATTCTGCTCAAGTTCCGTTTACTTATTGAAACAACGTGAGGTGTATTTTCTGTTGCCGGCACTCGTTGCGCTGCAAAACTAGTCGCGGGTCCGGCTGCCAACAAGGCAGAAAAGACAATTTTTTTTAACAGTGAACACATATCAATTACCTCGATTACCGCCTTTAAATTCTGTTGCCGTTTTACTGATTTCTACATCCTCGGTTTCAACTTCGGATTTTTCCTGACCTGCGGGTTCTGCTTTAGTTACACGCTTTTGAACTTCTTTAATCGATAATAATTGCAGTGTTCCATAATTATTTTTGAAAGAAATAAGTAGCTCGCGGTCTTTTTGCTCTACCAGGGCATTGTTGCGTTTAACCTCAAAAACCCCACGAATGGAAACTGTATTGTCTGAAATGTCCGCCGTTGCTTCTGTCGCGCTAAAAGTGGTGCCGACATTATTTTTCTTAACCCATAAGGCATTTAAAGACAGCTCCCTCTCTAGGGCATCTTTATAATCAGGTGAAACAATCTTCAATAATTGACTATTCTGATAATCGACTGTTTTAGGGGTTACATTTAAGAGAAGATAGGCAGCATAGGGAGCCATTTCTTCAAGATATTCTTTAGAAAAAGCGATGTTTGATACAGTCATTGACCGCCGGATTTCCGGCGGGGTCAGCGTCGTTTGAACAATCGTACCTTTGAAGAGCAGGGTCGCGGACAAAAATAGATTGACAGCTATAGACATTCCCAAAAGTATCCAAAAAAAGACCTTTATGCCGGTTCTTATCGCCAATTCACTCAACATATCTTCAGTCTTCAATTTAGAAACTCCCGTTTATTCGTTTCAGGTATCCGTTTGTTTTTTTCATTAATGGGTAAGTACCAGTAAAGAACATGCAAAAAAAACCATTGATGCTTGCCAGACTTAAGCTTGCCCCACCTCCATGCAATGAAAAGGCTAATTGACATGGAAATGAAAAAGTGACGAGAGACAATACCTATACCGAAGCCGGACATAAATAATATAAAAACGTCCAAGTCCCAAATAAATGCCTTTTTGGGATCGTCTATCGATACCGGCACATGATAATCTCTCATCACTTCTCTTATCTAGTTTGATTAAATAATCAAGGTAAACATACCTTTAATGATGCCCGGGCCTAATGTTGCGGCCAAGCCAACACCCAAACCGACGATACATGGCATGATGGTTTGTTTCATCAGGCCTACCGCCAAACCGATCAAGAATGCAGTCAAGCCCAAAGCCATACCCAGATAACCTTCAGACCAGCCTGTTACCATGTCAGCCAAGCCTTTGAATTCGGCACCTGTTGTAGCGGCCATTGCCAAGTTAGCATACAATGCCAATGCAACCGCACTAGCGGACTTTACTAATTTATTGCGTTTGATATTCATTATGAACCTCATTAAACAGAGCTTATATCGCCAAGCTTTTGCGTCCGATCATTCTTTACCAAGTGATTACAACGGTTCTCGTATCATCACTATTGCAGCAGGCCGGGGAACTTGCTGTTCTTATTTTTGCGGATACATTATGTTTCCTCAGCCATTTACCTATTACTGCTGCCCGTTGTTTAGCCAAACGTCTATTAATTGCAGTATTTCGACCTCCGATACTGTCGGCCCATCCGCGTAAATAAACCGTCTGAGTATTTTTCAATTTAGGCAGAACACGTTTGAGCGTTCTCACGCCCTCCGCACCGAGGTGCGAACTGCCTAAATTGAAAAACACCCTGATCTCATCTTTTTGAAGATTGGTTTGTGTTTGAGCATAAACCGGTTGTTCCGCCAAAACCTTGCGCTCAAATCCCGAACACTCTTCATTGCGGCAGAAGACAAATTCGCCCAGCTGATTTTGTTCCACTGTATAAGTTGCGTCTTGAGGCAGCCCGGCCACTTCCTGTTTTGGGGCGGCACAGGCTGTCAGAATCATTGCGGAGGCTACGAAGAGCGTGTTTTTAATCGTTTCCAATTTTGATATACCTTATTTGCGTAAGTCATTCTTGCGCGATAGCACGCCCGGCCTTTAAGTTTGGTACATGCGGCGTTATAAGCACCAACTGCTTCCCATGATTTCCCATGTTGCCGATAACTATTTGCCAATATCCATGCACCAATATGTACATTTGTGCATGGATTCCATACATCCGCCCCTGTTAAACCAAATTTCTTGTGGAGTACGGGTAGCCATGAACGGTTGATACCCATCAAGCCAATATCAGCTGTATGACTTTCAATATTCGGCCTGAAAGCGCTCTCGGTTAATGCGATCGATTGCAACATGGCGGGATCGATGCCATATTTGCTGCCGGCTTCCTTATAACAAAAAGCAACTGCTCTTGCAGATGTGAGTACCAAAACACCCGGTACGACGAACTGTAAAAGTATGGCCCTTAATCTCATGTCTTTACTGTCGTTGTATGTATGACTAATTTTTATCTCGATTCGACAATTTTTGTTAAATCAAACGAAATTAACTAAATTTTTTAGAAATGTTTCTTTAAAGATAGATTATGGTATAATTAAAAGTTACGCTTATATTTTATGAAATTACCGATTCATAACATATTGATATAAAAAGGAATACGATAAGGGTAAAGGCTCTTATCCAAAAGCCAAAAGGCCGTCTGCTAAAAAAAATCGCAGCCGGCCTTTTTTAAAAGCTGTAACGGTAAAGCAACAGCCTTAATGGTTAAAGGAAGGGTTCAAGGGAAAAAGGGTAAAAGTTAAAGGTAAAACAAAGGTCTGCATGTAAAAATGCAGACCTTTGCCTATTAAAAGGGGCAGCATTATACCTTATAAATCTTATTCTGTGACAATTCTAATTAAAATAACATTTTTTATTTTGATTTTTGACATGGCAACTTTTTTTTATTATATGAATGGTTTGACAACCCTGTCTTTTTAATCAAAATGAATGAAACAGATCTTCCCAAGCTTCTTAGTGTCATAAATCGGTTTACGGATATCGATAAAAACTGGTCTTGCGTGTTGTTGTTCTGGATACAGCGTGCTAGCGGTTATCTGGAAATGATGACGCTGGATGACGATGAAAATACGGCAACCTTCCTTATCGAAAAACTAGAGAAACTACTAGAGCCACTACCGATAGATATTGATAACACGACTTTTGCAGAAGCACTTGCCGATGACTTTGAAATCTTATTTCTAATGGCCCAATACGGTTCTGAATACTGGAATTCACTTGAAGAAAGCTTTGAGGAATTTTGTATTAGACATACTACGCTACCTAATCAATTGATTGCTGATATTCCACATGCAAAAAAGGAAAAAGTCACCATGTGGCTAAAATCTTTGCTTAAATCATCATGAAAACAAGCCTTCTCACTATTGCATCCTCACTAATGCTTGTCAGCGGCTCAATGCTATACCTGATAAATACGAGAAAAAGTACAGATTCCGTGTCACATAATGATGAGGTTGCCCATATCAATCAGAACATAGTAAATGACCGGTTTCGCATTTTAAACGCGCATGAACTGATTCAGGTGCTCGACTTAAGCCCTCAAATATCCGGTATTAAGATGAACTTAGGGTTATCGGATGAAAACTGGAGTAAGGATGCCCTTCCCTTTTTGGAAAAATATATAGCCTTTGTTCAAAGGCTTCCCGCCAGTGAGTCTCATCACCATGCAGGTGATGGTGGTTTAGTCCGCCATACACTCGATGTGGCTGCACTGGCTCTTGTGGCATCTACATCGCAATCATGGCCCCCAAATGCCAAAACCGAGGAAATAGCGAAGAAAACTGCCGTTTGGCGTTATGGAATCATGTGTGCCGCCCTGCTTCACGACGTTGGTAAAACTGTGACGGGATTTCAGGTTGAACTGTTTGATTCGGCTATCAGTCTCGAAAAATTATTATGGTTGCCTGATACAGGCTCCATGGCTGAAAGTGGCAAGCTTTATTATCGTGTCGAATTTCCTGATGCAAAGTCTGCTTACAGTACACATGCCGAAATCGCCTGGACATTCTTTCAAGCTTTGGTTCCTTCACATGTCAGACAATGGCTTGCCACAACGGATCCGAATTTAATGATTACTTTGAGAAATTATCTGAGTGGGAAAAAGGATGGCAGTCCTCTTGAGCAGTTAATAAAAAATGCGGATATGACCTCAGTTTCAAGGGATTTACGAAGCGGCAGCCGTCAACGCTTCTCAACCGCCAAGCGTAAACCATTCATTGAAACCATTATGGAAACATTGAAGGAGATGTTATCCGATAGAGGAGTCCATTTCAGCATCGCAACAACTGCCGGTGGTGACCTGTTCCGTAAGGGTGATCGCATCTATTTGATGTCAAAAAACGTACCTGACTACATCCGGCAGTATTTGAGGAAAAATCAACATCCTGCTGCAGGCTCATTTCCGGCTGACAACCAAAGGATATTTGACACATTATTCGAGTACCGTGCCGTCATTCCGCCGGAAAACGATCCTCACAGGGCAATTAACCATATAGAGGTTGAGTTTACCCGTATGGACGGTGAAAAGGTCCGTAATATCTTCAGTGTACTTTGTTTCAATGCCAAAACCCTGTATCCGGACGGACATTATCCGACTGAGTTCTTAGGTAATCTTTCAGAAGTTTCCGCCAAGAAGGAAATACCGGATGTTGTAGTATCAGAGGATAAAGTGTCAACTCAGATACAAGGTGCCGAAGATAACCCAGTCACTATGACCAAGGACAAAATGGACTTCCTGTCTATCCAACCGGTGACAGCAGAACAACCTCCCCTACCTGAAAAAAATCAAACTGAGACAGCTAACTCGGCTTTTGACAACAGTATGAATACTGCTGCTCCAGCGGAAAATAAATCTAGCGAGTCAGAGAAAGCTAAAGAACCGGGTTACGGCACAATTGATAATTTAATTGAAAACTTTAACCTGATAGAAGCTGATTCAGAACAAACAGAATCAACCAAATCAGAAGCCGAGACAGCAGAAAATGCCGTTAACCTGGTTCAAGAAAATATAAGAGTAGAAGTTAAAACTGAGACAGTGGACAAACCTCGCGCTGAGGTTAAAGAAACTGAGACAGATAAAGCACCAAAAACAATTAAATCAGGAACCAAAGCAAGCCGTAAGAAACTTGCCGGCCTTTTCGCAGACAATCGTAAACCTATTGGAAAAACAGCCGAACCCGATGCACAGATTAAAACAACTGAGACAGTAACTCATCAAATAGATTCTGAAGCAGTTTCATTGCCTGAATCTGAATCAGCACAAAACGGTATGCGTGAACTGGAGCGGCTAAGACTAAGAGAACCTACATCTAGTCCACGCCCGGTTCAAGTCATGGATGACTCCGAAGGTTTAGATAGCCTTGCAAGCGGGGTAAAAAATATGGCCGAACTCGAAGCCATAGTTTCTGAACGTAATTTGAAAAAGCAATCAGAAACAGAGTCGACCGAAATAGTCGAGGATTCAGTCAAAGCCAAACATATGGAGGCCAGAGACCGTGGAATGCAGTTTTTACGATGGCTGGCAGATGGATTAGGAGACGGCAGCATAGCTGTCAATAGAAGTGGTGCAACAGTCCACTTTATTGAACAGGGGATGCTTTTGGTTACGCCAACCGTATTTCGAGATTACGCCGGCGGCGTGTTCAATAAATCTGATACGGAAAGTCTAGGCCCTCTTACACAAAAAGGCTTTGAGGCTTTGAGGTTGCATGCAAGAACGAAAAAAAGCTCATTGCATAGGGTTCTGACTACAAACGGTAGCAATCGCAGACTCTTCTATTGCTACCTTATCCCTGAACATAATATCAAACATATCATACAGCCAGGTTCAAGACCTCAGAATAATACCGATATTAAATTAGATGAATCCGACTTATTAGTAATGGAACAAAAATGAGTGCCCACTTCCCTGAAAACGTTTATCGATCACCCTATGAATGGATCAGTGTAGCCGCATACTCCACCACAGCGGTTTCAGTAGCACATTTGCCCGTACCTCCGACAATTGCTTATGGCAGTTTAGCTATTTTTTCGTTGGTTTCAGTCAAACGTGCGTTATCAGCATTACGCATTATGCGTTTCCGTAAAAATATTCGGAAGTTGCCCTATTATGCCCTTACTGCCGATGAAATTCCTTCTTCTGATAAAGCTCTTTTTCTTGGGAAAGGTTTTAGATGGACACAGACACATACCCAACGTCTTTTTATGGTTCGCCAGCCTGAGAACGACGGACTTCGTAACCCCTCAAAACTCTATAAGGCAGCGCGAAAACATGAGATTGAGACAATGGGTACAGACTGGATTTCCCGCATAACTCGGAAATCGGCATGGTGGAATCCGGTTGCTCCCTTACCTCCGGTCGGAGGTTCTCCTGAATTACATGGCATTGAAATTGAGGAAGATGATATTTGGGAAGATTTGGGGGAGCGTGTTGGCCACAAGGTTGTATTGGGCACAACCCGCGTTGGTAAAACCCGATTATGCGAAACCATGATTGTTCAGGATATTCGGCGGGGGGATGTTACGATCGCATTTGATCCAAAGGGTGACGCTGACCTGATGACTAGAATGTATGTCGAATCGCAAAAATCAAACAGGCCGTTTTATATGTTCCATTTGGGTTTCCCCGAGTACAGTTGCCGGTACAACCCTATCGGGGATTATGGCCGTATTACCGAGGTGGCGACAAGGATTGCAAACCAACTGCCTTCTGAAGGTCAGTCTGCTGCTTTCCGAGATTTTGTATGGCGTTTCGTCAACGTTTTAACGAAAACCATGGAAGGTTTATCCATTAAACCAAGCTATGAAAATATCTATAAGTCTGCTGCAAATGTAGATGAACTTGCAGGGGATTACTTTAAAAAGATATTAGATAAACACCACCCTGGTTGGGAGAAAGACTTCGACAATTTTGATATGCCCGAGTCTGAAGCAAAAAGCGCAGTCAAAACTGGGCGCAACTTGGACACAATGAAGCTCGGTTCTTTCTTGAAGGCCAAAAAGCATAACGAACCTCTTATTGACGCATTGGGTGGTATTTTGTCCAATGACAGATCCTATTTTGAGAAGCTAGTCAGCTCCCTGTATCCATTGCTGGAAAAACTGACGACTGGCGAAGTTGCCAAGCTTATCAGCCCGGATACAGAGGATTTGTCAGATCCAAGAATCATTATGGACTGGCGCAAAGTCATGGAATCGAATGCCGTCGTCTATATTGGATTGGATTCCCTATCTGATGCCGAAGTTGCAGCAGCCGTTGGTAATGCGATGTTTGCTGACTTAACCTCTCTTGCGGGTCAGATCTATAAATTCGGCCATGGGGTTGGACAGAGTGGAAAAACCCAGAAAAGAAAAGTCTCAATTCATGCAGACGAATTCAATGAATTAATCGGTGACGAATTCATTCCGTTATTGAATAAGGCCGGTGGTGCCGGCTACCAAGTGACGGTTTATACACAAACCTGGAAAGACGTAGAAGCCAAAATTGGTTTCCCTGCTAAAGCAGGTCAAATTGGCGGCAACTTGAATACGATGATTATGCTTAGGGTGAAAACTGTCGAAACAGCAGAGATGCTGACGAATCAGTTGCCGGAAGTCAAAATTATGACCAGCACTCTAGTCTCAAGGGCTGGTGATGTTGCCTTCCCTGATAGTCACGAAGATTTTAGCAGTGGAAACGAAGACAGGATTGGTGCTGAGACAGTTCCTATGCTGACACCCGCCGATTTAACCCAATTACCCAAAGGTCAAGCATTCGCGCTTATTGAAGGTGGCCAGCTATATAAAATTCGACTCCCTCTACCCAAAAAGGACAAGCAGGAGGAAATCCCTGCGCATATTGGAGAAATGGCGGCTGATATGCGCGAAGTTTACAGACTAAGCCGGCCTTCGGCTGAAGAAAACGCATTTACGGAGGGAAGTAGTTATGCCGTCTAATACAAGCGCATGGTACATGAATTCATTGCCTTTAAAGTTCTTATTTCTCCCGTTTAAAGCTGCTTATACCTTATTCTTAATTGTGCTGCTTATCTTTGGTAGTTCGGTGTTGACACAAAACTATTTTGGTACCGGTAATCTCTTGGAAGATGAAATCAAATGGTCTGAGTCTGTTGGCCATGATGCGTTTCCAGGAAAAGAGGTTGGCGATACTATAAATCTGCAAATTGCCAGACTTAGTTACAAGGGGCTGAAAACCGTATTTTTTGACCTGACATTAGTCAATGAATCACTAAAAGCCAAGTCAGAAGCCGATTTTGGTTACAAATTTAAAAATTATTTAGTCCCCCGTATGAAATATCTACAGCAATTCGATACTACGTTGAAGGTTATTTCCTTACGTTTGGGAAATTTGGCATTAATCGTGGGTATCTCAGTAATCTTTGCAATTCCGGTTTTGATAGATGGTTTAGTAATGAGAGCCATTAGACAGGAAAATGCCTCGCGAGAGAGTGCAGGCATTTATCACCGTGCAAAATACTGGAGAACAGGGATTATTTGGTTGGGTTGCATGATTTATATGTGTGTGCCAATATCAATACCGCCCTACTTGCTCTATTTACCTCTGGTAGCAGCAATTTGGATGATTTTCATGCAAGCTAAATATCTTAAGAAATATCTCTAGGCTTCCAGTAGAATCTAAATAGTGCTTTTTTAGTTCATTAAACGGGGGCTTAATGCTTTAACTGACGGTACAGAAATCTCGAAAAGCATTTTGCAAAATACTTAAAATAAGAGTATAGTAAAAATGAAATATTTCAAGTTTAACTAATAGTTAACAATCTAGAGTAAACAATCGTAATCGTTAAACCTGGGTATAGATTGCATAATATACATTATGCGAACTATCGGAAACAGTTGTACGTGTAGCCGGTATTGGGGAATACGTTGACCTTCAATACGATTACAGGCAGCCGACACACAGGATATGCCGCCCATACTTTTTTAATCCAAAACATTATATCAACGGGCGCAAACAGTAAATCGCCCAACTTATCCCAAAAATTCTCCTGCTTTTTCATCATTTCTTCTGTCAAATCCTTGGAACGGTCGATTTGAAAACACGGCCTTACATACGTCCCAATTCTCTTTGCAGTGCTTGGATATTTTGCTGTCTGTCCAAAACATTGCTTTGCAATGCGTTGATTTTTTGATGGTTGATGTTGCCGCCTTTTGCCAGACGTGCTTGTGATAACATTTTTTGGGCTTCAGTCAGGGCTTTGCGTTCATTGCTTAATTCTGCTTCGAGAATGGAGCGTCTGCTGTTATTTACAGGTGCTTGTTGAGGCGGCGTATTGGATTTTGCCGGCTTGGATACTGTTTTGACCGGGGCTTTATATTTGACAGCCTGTCCGCCGTTTGACGGTGATGGTGCCGGTTCGGGAGTTTGGGGCGGGATATAGCGTTCGCTGCTGTAGTTGCCGATTGGGGGCAAATCGGTTGAGTGGCAGCTTTTAGACGGCTTGGTGGTGTAAACGGTTTCTCCGTTGATTGTGCAGGTATAGATTTTGGCCGCATTCGCACCCAATGGGCTTGAAATCAGGGAAAGGTTGATTAGGATTAAGGGGAGTTTTGATTTCATAATGTGTTTGATATTCGGATAATAATTTGATTTTTTGAGGATTTTTTGTAAGGTTTTCTTGGCGTTTTATGGGCTTTTCTTTTCGGTTGTTTATTTTTGATTTTCCTTCGGGGCTTTGGCAGCCTGTCTGTTCTTTTTCCCGGCATGTTTTTTGTTTTTCTTTTTGTTTCCTGTGTGTATTTTGGCTTCTTGACTAAGTTTTTTAATTTTCAGGCGGTATCCGCCTCCCTGATGGCTGCTGATTTTAGGTAAATCAGCATCGGCACACGATCCTGACGGGTCTGATGTATATACGCTTTTGCCATTTGAGTTGCAATGGTATATGGAGGCTTGCGCCGCCGCGCCGGAAAGGGACAGGAGACCCAAGGCGGCAAAAAGTCTGATGTTTATACCGGTAAAGTAAAAAGGCGGTGGTAACGTCCGAATTATACCGTTATTGGCAGGCAAAGATAAGCACCCTGCCCGCGCTTCTTTATCGCTCGGCAAACTGTTTCTCGATTTCAGTTTCAATCCGTTCCAATTCTTCTTGACAAGCCAGCCAAGTTTCTTCGATTTGGGCAAGCTGTGTTTTGACTTTTGCCAGCTCGGATAAGGTATTTTGCAATTTTTCTTTGTTTGCTTCAAGGTAAGCGTCTTCTTGTGTTAAAAATGCTTCGCATCCCGTCTGAATTTCAGAAAGCTGCACCATTTCTTTTTCGGCTTTGTCGATTTTCTGTTGTATCGGCTTACTGCGTCGGGCTTTTTCTTGACGGATTTGCGCTTCGATACGCTTGGTATCCTTGCGGTTTTGGCTTTGAGTGGAAGCGGCTGGCGCGGTTGCGGCGTTTTCCTGTGCCAAGCGCCATTGGCGGTAATCGTTCAAATCGCCGTCAAAGTTTTTCAGACGACCTTTGTCTATCAAGAGGAAACTGTCGGTCGTGGCTTCAAGCAGGCTGCGGTCGTGCGATACGACGATTAATGCACCTTGGAAACTTTGCAACGCGAGCGTTAAGGCATGACGCATATCCAAATCCAGATGGTTGGTCGGTTCGTCAAGCAGCAGCAGGTTCGGCTTTTGCCAGATAATCATGGCAAGGGCAAGGCGGGCTTTTTCTCCGCCGGAAAAAGGTTCGGTTTTCTGTAACGCCATATCACCAACAAAATCGAAGCCGCCGAGGAAATTTCGGATTTCTTGTTCGCGTACTTCGGGAGAAAGCTGCTGTATATGCCAAACAGGGCTTTGGTCGGCGCGGATGGTGTCAAGCTGGTGTTGGGCGAAATAGCCGATATTAAGTTTTTCGGAATGGACGATGCTGCCGGAGAGTAAATCGATTTTTCCTGCCAAAGCTTTGATAAACGTAGATTTACCGCTGCCGTTGACACCCAATAGCCCGTAGCGTGCGCCGCTTTCCAGCGACAGGGTAATGTCATGCAGGACGGTTTTACCTTCGTAACCCAAATCAGCGTGCTCCAGCTTCAGCAAAGGATTGGGCAGATGGTCGGGATTGTAAAACTCAAAGGAAAACTCGCTGTCCAGATGTGCGGGAGCGATGCGTTCGAGCTTCGCCAACGCCTTCATGCGGCTTTGAGCTTGAACGGCTTTAGTGGCTTTGGCTTTGAAGCGGTCGATAAAGGATTGCAGATGTTTGATTTGCGCCTGCTGTTTGACATATGCGGCTTGTTGTTGCGCCAGACGCTGCGCGCGTTCGGTTTGGTAAAAATCGTAATTGCCGCTGTATTGCGTGAGCTTTTGCTGCGACAATTCAATGGTTTGGGTGGTGGCCGCATTGAGGAAATCACGGTCGTGGGAAATGATGATTTGCGTGCAGGGTAAAGAGGCAAGGTGGTTTTCCAACCACAAGACAGTTTCCAAATCCAAATGGTTGGTCGGTTCGTCAAGCAAGAGCAAATCAGCGCGGCAAATCAGGGCTTGCGCAAGATTCAGGCGCATACGCCAGCCTCCGGAAAAGGATTTGACGGGACGGCTGTGTTCTTCTTGCGAAAAACCCAGCCCGTTCAACAATTTTGCCGCGCGGGCCGGCGCGGTATAGGCGTCGATTTCTTCCAATTTGGCATGATATTCCGCCTGCTTCATGCCGTCATTTTGCACTTCCGCCTGCCTCAATGCCGTCTGAAAAGCCTGCAACTCGGCATCGCCCTGCAAAACGTAATCCAAAGCGGAAATATCCAAATCGGGCGTTTCTTGGGAAACGGAAGCGAGCCGCCAGTTTTTCGGAATCGAGATATCGCCGCCGTCCTGAGTGATTTCGCCCTTGATTAAGGCAAACAGGCTGGATTTGCCCGTCCCGTTCTTACCGATCAAACCGACGCGCTGACCGGGATTGACGGCAGCGGAAGCCTTGTCGAGCAGGACTTTCAAACCGCGTTGCAGGGTGAGGTTTTTGATTTCAATCATAACGGAAACATCGTCGGGCGGGAAAAGCCCGTATTTTACCTGAAAGTCAGTGCCGATGCCGTCTGAAACGGGAAATTTACGGTTGAAGCCAAGCCCAAGCCCTGCGCCCTTCCGAGTGCAGGAAAACCAATGTCCTGAATGCCGAATCGGTATTCATGCATTCCACGCTGATTCCGATTCGGGAAAAATCCGCCATGATTTTGGGATGGATAAACTCCTGAGCCGCGCCCGTCCCGATAATCAATATTTCCGGATAGTCAACAGGTTTGATGTCGGACAACAGGTTTTCCGGAGTCAGGTCGGACAAGGTTCGGCATTGCGGCAGGCAGACCGAATCCTTATGTACAAGCACGGGTTTATGGAAACTTTGCCCCGCCAGCCGGATTCCGCCCGCGCCGCATTCATATTCTGCAAACTGTCCGTCTATCGGATTTTCTTCAAACAACATTTTTTACCCCGTTGCTGCATCATCTGCACCGAAAGGGGTGCAAAATCAGGCGAATTAATGTAGGATTGGCAGATTTCATCTGACGCGCCTGCCGATTTCAGACGGCATTTGATTCAAAGTGCGGCACAATTATATCGGCAGCGGATATTTTCGTCTTTCAATATTTACATTTCAGTCGGCTTACAAGGAGACACAATGAAGCCAGTAAACATCGGTCTTTTAGGCTTAGGTACGGTCGGCGGCGGTACGGCTGCCGTGTTGCGGGACAACGCAGAGGAAATTTCCCGCCGCTTGGGGCGCGAAATCCGTATTTCTGCCATGTGCGACTTAAGCGAAGAAAAAGCCCGCCAAATCTGCCCGTCCGCCGCCTTTGTCAAAGATCCGTTCGAACTGGTCGCGCGTAAAGACGTCGATGTCGTCGTCGAATTGTTCGGCGGCACGGGCATTGCCAAAGAAGCGGTGTTGAAAGCCATTGAAAACGGCAAACACATCGTTACCGCCAACAAAAAACTGCTCGCCGAATACGGCAACGAAATCTTCCCGCTGGCGGAAAAACAAAACGTCATCGTCCAATTTGAAGCGGCAGTAGCGGGCGGTATCCCAATCATCAAAGCCCTGCGCGAAGGTTTGGCGGCAAACAGGATTAAATCCATCGCCGGCATTATTAACGGCACCAGCAACTTCATCCTCTCCGAAATGCGCGAAAAAGGCAGCGCGTTTGCCGACGTATTGAAAGAAGCGCAGGCATTGGGTTATGCCGAAGCCGACCCGACCTTCGACATCGAAGGCAACGACGCAGGCCATAAAATCACCATCATGAGCGCGCTGGCATTCGGTACGCCGATGAACTTCTCCGCCTGCTATCTCGAAGGCATCAGCAAACTCGACAGCCGCGACATCAAATACGCCGAAGAACTCGGCTACCGCATCAAACTGTTGGGCATCACCCGCAAAACCGGCAAAGGCATCGAATTGCGCGTCCATCCGACCCTGATTCCCGAAAGCCGCCTCTTGGCAAACGTCGACGGCGTGATGAACGCCGTGCGCGTCAACGCCGATATGGTCGGCGAAACCTTATATTACGGCGCGGGCGCGGGCGCATTGCCGACCGCTTCCGCCGTGGTTGCCGATATCATCGACATCGCCCGCCTGGTTGAAGCCGACACCGCCCACCGCGTACCGCATCTGGCGTTCCAACCCGCCCAAGTCCAAGCGCAAACCATCCTGCCTATGGACGAAATTACCAGCAGCTACTACCTGCGCGTCCAAGCCAAAGACGAACCGGGCACGCTGGGGCAAATCGCCGCGCTGTTGGCACAAGAAAACGTGTCCATCGAAGCCTTAATCCAAAAAGGCGTTATCGATCAGACCACTGCCGAAATCGTGATTCTGACCCACAGCACGGTCGAAAAACACATCAAGTCGGCAATCGCAGCCATCGAAGCACTGGATTGTGTGGAAAAACCGATTACCATGATCCGCATGGAAAGCCTGCATGACTGAGCCGAAACACGAAACGCCGACGGAAGAGCAGGTTGCCGCGCGCAAAAAAGCAAAAGCCAAAATCCGCACCATCCGCATTTGGGCGTGGGTCATTTTGGCGTTGCTCGCTTCAACCGCCCTGCTCTCCCAATGCGCGATGTCCAAACCGCAGGCAAAACAGAAAATTGTCGAGTCTTGCATGAAAAATATTCCGTTTGCTGAAAAATGGCAGAACGATTTGAAAGCGCGCGGCTTGGATGCGGACAATACCCGTCTCGCCGTCGACTACTGCAAATGTATGTGGGAGCAGCCTTTGGACGGATTGAGCGAGAAACAGATCAGCTCCTTCGGCAAACTCGGTGCACAAGAACAGCTTGACCTGCTCGGCGGCGCAAACGCGTTTGAAACTCGAGACAAACAATGTGTCGCGGATTTGAAAGCCGATTGAACCTCAGGTCTGGAATGCCGTCTGAACGCGGGGAAAAGCGTTTCAGATGGCATTTTTCCATCCGGGTTTGACGGGCAGCCCTTCATCCGAATCCGACGGGCAAACCCCTATCCTGATTCGGCGGGGAAAACAAAAAAGCCGATTCTTCAAGGAATCGGCTTTTGCTGAAAAACAGTTTACAGTGCGTCTTTCAATGCTTTACCTGCACGGAATTTAAGCGTTTTGGCGGCGGCAATGGTCAGAGGCTCGCCGGTTTTGGGGTTGCGGCCTTGGCGTTCCGCACGTTCGCCGACGTAGAAAGTACCGAAACCGACCAGAGTAACGGTGTCGCCTTGTTTCAGGGCGTTGGTTACTGCGTTGGTAGTGGCATCCAAAGCTTTTTGTGCGGCGGCTTTGGAAATATCGGCTTCTTGAGCAATCGCTTCGATCAATTCAGACTTGTTCACAATCAGTCCCTTCCTGTCTTAAAAAATGATGAAATGCCCGAATACTCGGGGTTTGTACTGCTTGAGCAACTTTCGCTTTATAGCAATTCTGAAATTGCCGTGTCAAGCAAAAAATACGGAATCGCCCTATTTTACAGGCTTTCAGGACGAAACCGCATTTTTACAACACATTTCCTGCGTTTCAATGTTTGATTGCCCTGCTGCGGGGTTTCGGTTTTGAAGCGGATTCCGCCGCCGCTTCCGCGGCAGAAGGTTCTGCCCAAGACTCAGGCCGGCTTTCCAAACCCAAAGCCAATACCTCGTCTATCCATTTGACCGGATGGATGGTTAATCCGGTTTTCACGTTTTCAGGGATTTCTTCCAAGTCTTTGACATTGTCTTTCGGAATCAGGACGTGTTTGATGCCGCCGCGAAGCGCAGCCAACAGTTTTTCCTTCAGACCGCCGATCGGCAGGACTTCGCCGCGCAGGGTAATTTCGCCCGTCATGGCAACATCGGCACGCACCGGAATTTTGGTAAAGGCGGACACCATCGCCAAAGTCATAGCAATGCCTGCGCTCGGACCGTCTTTCGGCGTTGCACCTTCGGGAACATGGACATGAATGTCTTTTTTCTCGTAAAAATCAGGAGCCAAACCTACTGATTCCGCACGGGAACGGACAACAGACCATGCAGCGGATACAGATTCCTTCATCACATCGCCCAACTGGCCGGTACACTGGATCATGCCTTTACCCGGTAATGCTGCGGCTTCGACAGTCAGCAATTCGCCGCCGACTTCCGTCCAAGCCAAACCGGTAACCTGTCCGATGCGGTTTTCACTTTCGGCAACGCCGTAATCGAAGCGGCGCACGCCCAAGTAGTCATGTAGGTTTTTCTCATTGACTTTAACCGCCCTAGGCTTGGCTTTGCTGGTTTTCTTGGTTTCAGACAACCTCTTCTTATCTTCGTTCAAGGTAATCTGCATCACCACCTTACGGCAGATTTTGGCAATTTCGCGGTCGAGCGAACGCACGCCCGCCTCTCGGGTGTAATAACGGATAATATCGCGTACCGCGCTTTCTTCGACCACCAATTCGCCTTCTTTCACGCCGTTGCGTTTCATTTGCTTCGGTACGAGATACTGCATCGCGATATTGATTTTCTCGTCTTCGGTATAGCCGGACAGACGGATGATTTCCATACGGTCAAGCAGCGGGGTCGGGATATTCAGGCTGTTTGAAGTCGCAATAAACATCACGTCGCTCAAATCGTAATCCACTTCGGCATAATGATCGGCGAACTTGTTGTTTTGTTCGTGATCGAGCACTTCAAGCAACGCGCTGGCGGGATCGCCCCGAAAGTCGCTGCCCAATTTGTCGATTTCGTCGAGCAGGAACAACGGGTTTCTTACGCCTGCTTTTGCCATATTCTGTAAAATCTTGCCGGGCATAGAGCCGATATAGGTACGGCGGTGCCCGCGGATTTCGCTTTCGTCGCGCACGCCGCCCAAGGCCATACGGACATATTTCCGCCCCGTTGCTTTGGCGATGGATTCGCCCAAAGAGGTTTTGCCCACGCCCGGAGGGCCGACCAAACACAGAATCGGACCTTTGAGCTTGTCCATACGTTTTTGGACGGCGAGGTATTCCAAAATCCGTTCTTTGACTTTTTCCAGGCCGTAGTGGTCGGCATCCAGCACCAGTCCGGCTTTGGCGATGTCTTTGCTGACGCGGGATTTTTTCTTCCACGGCAGTCCGAGCAGGGTGTCGATGTAGTTGCGTACGACGGTGGATTCGGCAGACATCGGCGGCATCATTTTGAGTTTTTTCAGTTCGGACAGGCATTTTTCTTCCGCTTCTTTGGTCATACCCGCCTTTTTGATGCCTGCCTCCAAGGCATCCAGTTCGCCGTTTTCGTCTTCTTCGCCCAATTCTTTGTGTATCGCTTTAATCTGTTCGTTCAGATAATATTCGCGTTGGGATTTTTCCATTTGGCGTTTGACGCGTCCGCGTATGCGTTTTTCGGCCTGCATAATGTCGAGTTCGGATTCCAGCTTTGCCAGCAGGAATTCCATCCGTTTGCCGATTTCGGGAATCTCCAAAATCTGTTGGCGTTGCGCCAGTTTCAACTGCAAATGCGCTGCGACCGTATCGGTTAGCCGGCTGTTTTCGGCAATGCCGTTGATGCTGCCGATAATTTCGGCAGGGATTTTTTTATTGAGTTTGGCGTATTGTTCAAACTGCGCCAACAGGGTGCGGCGCACGGCTTCGAGGTCGGTATTGCCGCCCGTGTCTTCTTCCACGACCGCCTCTATATGAGAAACGAACAGCCCGCCCGTGTCTTCGATGGTCAAAACACGTCCGCGATACAGCCCTTCGACCAGCACTTTTACCGTGCCGTCGGGCAGTTTCAACACTTGCAGGACTTGTGCGACGGTACCGGTCTGATACAGGTCGGTGGCAACCGGTTCTTCTACCGCCGCATCGGTTTGCGCCAACAGGAAAACCGGTTCCTCGCGGGTAATGGCGTTTTCCAGTGCGGCGATGGATTTCGGCCTGCCGACGAACAGCGGCAGAACCATATGCGGGTAAACGACGACATCCCGTAAAGGAAGGGTCGCCAAAGCAGCATATTCCTCAAAATGCTTTTCTTTTTGTGTCATGGATACTCTCTTGTGTCTGACAGGATACGGATTGCCGCGTAAATTGGGGTTGAAAGTATTATTTCAAGCATACGCGGTTTATTTATGGAGTTTGATGCCATGCCGTCTGAAACATTCCGGCTTCAGACGGCATGGGCTTGGAAAGACAAGGCGGGAACAAAAAAACAGTTCTGTGTTGCCGCTCCTTGCTGTACCATCCGTATGGTTTGCGGTTCTGCCGCCCTATTTTCAAAACATGACGCAGGTATCCCATGTCTTCTTTTATTTTTCCCGATAACGGGTTCGAATGGCGCAACGAAAGTCTGCAAAAGCCGCCCAAAGGTTGGTATTATGTCCGCGAAAGCGGTGCAGACGGCATTTTGAAGGCTACCTATCAAAATATTGCAACTGTCTGGCAGGGCGATTTCCACAATGCCAAACAGGTGCTTTCGGCAATGAAGAAGAAGGTCCGCAAACCTGCCGCCGTCCGTTCCGATGCGGATATCGCCGCCCTTTTCCACGCCCACCGTATGAAGCAGGCGCAACAGAGCCGTATTCTGAATATGCTTGCCGTTGAAATCCGCCCCGGTTTCGTGTTGGACAACAAACGCGCGCCCGATATACGCGCCGCTTTGCTCGACGTGTACGGAGAGGCGGACGGCAAACCGTTTTTTCTGCCGCTCAATCTGCTGCTGGGGTTTATGGGTGTGCATGAGTGGCATAAGAAAGATACTACTTTAATTGACAACAGCATTTTTACAATTCATTTTCAACCCATTGAATTTCAATATTTGAAAATTCACCGGATTTCAGACGCGGCAAAGCAGGCATTTAAAAAATGCCTTTTTTC
>NZ_QNRU01000004.1:0-60035 GCF_003315235.1 Neisseria gonorrhoeae
CAACGCGTTTGTCCGGATGAAACAGGATTCGACCGCCGCCTGTTCCGCCCCTATGCCCGCAGCCTGAAAGGGCAAATGGCGAAAGCGCGGATAAGTGGGAAAAGATACCGGCGCTTATCTTTGGTGTCCGCACAAGTCGGCAACCGGCCGATTGCTCCGATGGTTTGTCAAAATACGGTGGCCGGGGTCTTTTTTGAAGCGCGGTTTCAGCAATGCCTACTGCCCGCATTGGCTCAAAAATCGGTGATTATTTCAGATAATGCGCGATTTCGCCGTATGGGTGCCTTACGGGGAACGGCGGAAAAATTGGGACATAAGGTATTGCCTCCCGCACCTTGTTCGCCCGAGCCCAACCCGATTGAGAAAGTGTGGGCGAATATTAAGCGGTATCTGCGAACCGTTTTGTCTGATTACGCCCGATTTGACGATGCACTACTGTCCTATTTTGATTTTAATTGACTATATATTTCAGACGGCATTTTTACAGTAGATTGAAATCAAAAATGTACACGCCCGTCATTCCCGCGCAGGCGGGAATCCGGAAGGTCGGGCTTGCCGTTATTTTCAATCATTACAGAAACTGAAAGGTCCGGATTCCCGCCTGCGCGGAAATGACGGCGGTGTGCATTCTTACTTCAATCTGCCAAACAAATCGAACAGAGAAACTCTGTCCGTCAAAACATCATGCAGCCATCGCCTTGAACACTTCAACCGCAACCGCAACCGTTTCGTCAATCAGCTCGGGCGTATGCGCGGCGGAAACGAAACCTGCTTCATAAGCGGACGGGCCGAAGGCAATGCCGCGGTCGAGCATGCCGTGGAAGAAGCGTTTGAAAGCGTCGATATTGGAGCGCGCCATATCGGCATAGTTTCGCGGCACGTGTGCGGCGAAATACAGACCGAACATACCGCCCACGCTGTCGGCGGCAAACTCGATACCGTGCGCTTTGGCGGCGGCAATACCGTTGGCAAGGCGTTGTGTCAAGGCGGTCAGGTTTTCATAGAAGCCTTCGCGCTGGATGATTTCCAGCGTTTTCAAGCCGGCGGCGACGGCAATCGGGTTGCCTGATAATGTACCTGCCTGATACACGCCGCCCAACGGGGAAATACATTCCATGATGTCTTTGCGTCCGCCGAACGCGGCAAGCGGCATACCGCCGCCGATGACTTTGCCCATCGTGGTCAGGTCGGGCGTGATGCCGTGCAGCGACTGCGCGCCGCCGAGCGCGACGCGGAAACCGGTCATCACTTCGTCGTAAATCAACACCGCGCCGTGTTTTTCGGTCAATCCGCGCAAGGCTTTGACAAAGGCTTCGGTCGGGCGGACGAGGTTCATATTGCCGACGAAGGGTTCGACAATCACGCAGGCGATTTCGTCGCCGCTTTGGGCAAAGGCTTCTTCGAGTTGGGCGATGTTGTTGTATTCGAGTACCAAAGTATGTTTGGTAAAGTCGGCAGGCACACCGGCGGAAGAAGGATTGCCGAAGGTAAGCAGACCGCTGCCTGCTTTCACCAACAGGCTGTCGGAATGGCCGTGGTAGCAGCCTTCAAATTTGATGATTTTGTCGCGGCCGGTAAAACCGCGTGCCAGACGGATGGCAGTCATCGTCGCTTCCGTGCCGGAGCTGACGAGGCGCAGCCGTTCGACAGACGGCATAATTTCGGCAATTTGTTCGGCAATGGCGATTTCGCCTTCGGTGGGCGCGCCGAACGACAAACCGCCCAACGCAGCTTCGCGCACGGCTTCGACGACTTCGGGATGCGCGTGTCCGACAATCGCAGGCCCCCAAGAGCCGACATAATCGGTGTAGCGCGTGCCGTTTTCGTCCCAAACATACGCGCCTTCGGCTTTTTTGATGAAGCGCGGCACGCCGCCGACGCTGCCGAATGCGCGCACGGGCGAATTCACGCCGCCGGGAATGACCGCCTTGGCGCGGTCGAATAAAATTTCGTTACGGTTCATATTTATCCTCAAATGCCGTCTGAACGGCAGGTTTCGGGCTTGGAAGCAGAAAGCCCCATTTTATCATTTTTCAGGTTGCGACAAGGATTTGCCCGCTTCTTTGCGGATTACGCCAACCGTATCCCGGATGACGGAACGCTCGTCTTTTTCCACTTTATGTGTAAAGCGGTAGTCCCGGACGACTCCCTCCCCGTCGTAATCCGCGCACCATTCCCAATGCCGCCGCTCCGATTTCATATAGATGAAATTGGTCGGCAAAAAATTATAAATCGGCAGGCTGACCTCGTGATAGGCATAACAACCGAAAGGGTTGCGCTTCCCGAAACGTGCCTCTACCTCCGCCCGGGTCGTTTTGCCTTTAACAACCGTTTGTGCGATTCCCTCTTCCGTCTGATATAGTGGATTAAATTTAAATCAGGACAAGGCGACGAAGCCGCAGACAGTACAAATAGTACGGCAAGGCGAGGCAACGCTGTACTGGTTTAAATTTAATCCACTATAACGCAGGAACTGATGTTCCCTGTCGCCGAAATTGCTGGTACACGCACACAGCAGCAATGCCGCCCATACACACACCTCCCGTTAAAGCCAAACATTATACAGCCGTTCCGACCGATTAAATTCATATTTTAAAACAATATTTTGCCTCCCAAACCCACATCGTGCTATAATCCGCACCGATTTTCAGACGGCATCGTCGTGCCGTCTGAAATTTTTTCATTCCAACAACCATCAGCCCCGCGATTACGGCTGCCTGAGAAAGACACAAACCATGAAAAAAGTATTTATCCGCACCTTCGGCTGCCAGATGAACGAGTACGACAGCGAAAAAATGCTGTCCGTCCTTGCCGAAGAACACGGCGGCATCGAACAGGTTACCCAAGCCGACGAAGCCGACATCATCTTGTTCAACACCTGTTCCGTGCGCGAAAAAGCACAGGAAAAAGTGTTCTCCGACTTGGGGCGCGTCCGTCCGCTCAAAGAAAAAAACCCCGGCCTCATCATCGGCGTTGCCGGCTGCGTCGCCTCGCAAGAAGGCGAAAACATCATCAAACGCGCGCCTTATGTTGATGTGGTTTTCGGCCCGCAAACGCTGCACCGCCTGCCCAAAATGATTGTGGACAAAGAAACCAGCGGGCTGTCGCAAGTCGATATTTCCTTCCCCGAAATCGAAAAATTCGACCACCTGCCGCCCGCCCGCGTCGAAGGCGGCGCGGCATTTGTGTCGATTATGGAAGGCTGTTCCAAATACTGCTCCTTCTGCGTCGTCCCCTACACGCGCGGCGAAGAATTCTCCCGCCCGCTCAACGACGTATTGACCGAAATCGCCAACCTTGCCCAGCAAGGCGTGAAAGAAATCAACCTCTTGGGACAAAACGTCAATGCCTATCGCGGCGAAATGGACGACGGCGAAATCTGCGACTTCGCCACCCTGCTGCGTATCGTCCACGAAATCCCCGGCATCGAACGTATGCGCTTCACCACCAGCCACCCGCGCGAGTTTACCGACTCGATTATCGAGTGCTACCGCGACCTGCCCAAACTGGTTTCCCACCTGCACCTGCCGATTCAAAGCGGTTCCGACCGCGTATTGAGCGCGATGAAACGCGGCTACACCGCTTTGGAATACAAATCCATCATCCGCAAACTGCGCGCCATCCGTCCTGATTTGTGCCTGAGCAGCGACTTCATCGTCGGTTTCCCCGGCGAGACCGAACGCGAGTTCGAGCAAACCTTGAAACTGGTGAAAGACATTGCCTTCGACTTGAGCTTCGTGTTTATTTACAGCCCGCGCCCCGGCACGCCTGCCGCCAACCTGCCGGACGACACGCCGCACGAAGAAAAAGTGCGCCGCCTCGAAGCCTTGAACGAAGTCATCGAAGCCGAAACCGCCCGCATCAACCAAACCATGATCGGCACGGTTCAACGCTGCCTGGTCGAAGGCATCTCCAAAAAAGACCCCGACCAGCTCCAAGCCCGTACCGCCAACAACCGCGTCGTCAACTTTACCGGCACGCCCGACATGATCAACCAAATGATCGATTTGGAAATCACCGAAGCCTACACCTTTTCCCTGCGCGGCAAAATTGTCGAAGCCTAAAACCCTCACGCCGAAAAATGCCGCCTGAAGCGTTTCAGACGGCATTTTGCCTTGTATCGGCAGACGGCACCGCCGCCGTTATACGGACAAGCGGAATAAATTTCCAAACGCGCAACGGCACACCAAGCACCGCCCGAAAGCCGCCGCCCGAACCCTTCCTGCCGCCTGCGGGGTTTCAATAAAAAAACCGCAGAAACAAACGCCGTTTAAAAACGCCGCCCGATAACGACGGCGCGGTCAAGCGGTTTAATTTGCCGCATCACGGTCCGGCAGCCACTCGCGCACCCGGCGTTCCACCGCTTCGGCACTCAAACCCAAATCGTCCAAAAGTTTTTTCGGATCGCCGTGTTCGGTTACGGTATCGGCAACGCCCAAAAGCAAAACGGGTTTGCAGATGCCGTGTTTCGCCAACACTTCCAAGACCGCGCCGCCTGCGCCGCCCTGTTCGGCGTTTTCTTCAAGGGTAACGATGCGGTCGTGGCTTCGGGCAAGGCGGACAATCAACTCTTCGTCTATCGGTTTGACGAAGCGCATATCGGCGACGGTGGCGTTCAGTTTTTCGGCAACCGCCAATGCGGTGGCGACCATACTGCCGAAGGCAATGAAGGCGGTTTTCTCACCTTCGCGGCGGATAATGCCCTTGCCGATTTCCACGGTTTCCATGCCGTCTGAAACCGGCGCGCCCGTACCCGTGCCGCGCGGATAGCGGACGGCGGCGGGCGCATCCGCCTGATAGCAGGTCGAAAGCAGCAGGCGGCATTCGTTTTCATCGCTCGGCGCGGCAACAATCATGTTCGGCACACAGCGCAAGAAGCTCAAATCGTACAAGCCGGCATGGGTCGGACCGTCCGCGCCGACGATGCCCGCACGGTCGACGGCAAACAAAACGGGCAGGTTTTGCAGGGCGATGTCGTGCACCAGTTGGTCGTAGGCGCGTTGTAAAAAGGTGGAATAAATCGCCACGACGGGCTTCATGCCTTCGCACGCCAAACCGCCGGCAAAGGTAACGGCGTGCTGCTCGGCGATGCCGACATCGAAATAGCGGTCGGGGAATCGTTGTTCAAACTCCACCAGTCCGCTGCCCTCGCGCATGGCGGGGGTAATCGCAACCAGTCGGGAATCTGCCGCCGCCCGGTCGCACAGCCATTTGCCGAATACTTGGGTATAGGTCGGTTTGGCGGCGGGCTTGGGTTCTTTTTCAGACGGCATTTGCGCCCCGCCTTCTTTAGGCAGGTTGGCGACGGCGTGGTATTTGACGGGGTCGTTTTCGGCGAGTTTGTAGCCGTTGCCCTTTTTGGTGATGACGTGCAGCAACTGAGGGCCTTTGCGGCTGCGCAAGTCTTTCAATACGTCCACCAGATTCTCGACGTTGTGTCCGTCCACGGGGCCGGTGTAGCGGAAGCCGAAATTTTCAAACAGCGACAGCGACTGTTTGGCGTGTTCGGCTTCTTCGGCAAGGGTTTTGATTTTGTGTTCGACTTTTTGGGCAAACTCCATCGCGCCGGGTATTTTGTCTAATACCTTGCCCGTTTGCGCTTTGACGGTACTCAACAGTCCGTGCATATCGCGCACGACGTTGCTGGCAAGATATTTGGGCAACGCGCCGACGTTGGGGGAAATCGACATTTCGTTGTCGTTGAGGACGACCAGCAAATCCACATCCATATCGCCCGCGCAATTCAAGGCTTCAAACGCCTGCCCCGCCGTCATCGCGCCGTCGCCGATGATGGCGACGCTGCGGCGGTCGCCGCCCAAGAGTTTGTCCGCCGCCGCCATGCCCAAAGCCGCGCCGATGGAGGTGGAGGAATGCCCCACGCCGAACGCGTCGTACTCGGACTCGCAACGTTTCGGAAAACCCGCCAAACCGCCGTATTGGCGCATGGTGTGCATCTGGTTTTTCCTGCCTGTCAGGATTTTGTGCGGGTAGCTTTGGTGTCCGACATCCCACACCAGCTTGTCTTCGGGCGTGTCGTACACATAGTGCAGGGCGATGGTCAGTTCGACCGCACCCAGATTGCTGGCGAAATGCCCGCCGGTCTGCCCGACAGATTCCAGCAGAAAGGCGCGCAACTCGCCGGCAAGGCGCGGCAGCTGTTTTTTGTCCAGGCGGCGCAAATCTTGCGGGCTGTCAATCAGGTCGAGTAGGGGGCTTGGGTTCATGGTGTGTCTTTTTTATGTGTCGTCCGGGTGCAACGGTCAATTATATATCAAGAGCGTGCGGCTGACGGCTGATTTTGCCGTACGTCATTCGTCCTGCCGCTTGGCGCGCGGGTGGGCTTCGTCATAGAGGCGGGCGATGTGGTCGAAATCGAGCTTGGTATAAATCTGCGTGGTCGAAAGGCTGCTGTGTCCGAGCAGCTCCTGCACCGCCCTGATGTCGCGCGAAGCCTGCAACAGGTGGCCGGCGTAGCTGTGGCGCATCATATGCGGCGAAACGTGCCTGCCGTCGCCGTATTGCGCCGCCCACGATTCGAGGCGTTTTTGGATTTGGCGTTGGCTCAGGCGCGTGCCGTTCCTGCCGGTAAACAGGGCTTTGCCGTCCGATGCCGTCTGACGCAGCGGCAGATAGTTTTTCAAGGCTTCCACGCTTTTGCCGGTCAGCGGAACCTGACGCTGCTTGCGCCCTTTGCCGGTAACGTGTACCCACGCTTCGTCCAAATATACATCATCTGCATTCAAGCCGTGTATCTCGCTCACGCGCAAACCGCTGCCGTACATCAGCTCGAACAGCGCGTGGTCGCGCACCGCCAGCGGGTCGCCGCCGTCCACGGGCAAATCCAACATCCGGTTCAGCCATTCCTGCGGCAGGGCTTTGGGTACGCGCTCGGGCTGCTTCGGCGGTTTGATGTCGGCGGTCGGGTCGGCGCGCATCAGCCCGCGTTTGACCAGCCAGGCGCAATACTGCCGCCACGCCGACAGCTTGCGCGCCAGCGTCCGACCGTCCAAACCGCGCTGCGACAGCCGCCGCAACGCCGCCGTAAAATCGCGCCGCGACAAGTCCTGCGGCACGCCGCCTGCATCTTCAGACGGCATTTGTGCCAACAGTGCAAACAGTTCTTCCAAATCGCGCCGGTATGCCGCAACCGTGTGCTCCGACTTGCCCTCGCGCACGATGTTTTCCAAATAAGCGTCAAAATACGCCGCAAACCCGTCCAAAACCATAACCGTCCCACACAAATATCAAAAAACCAGTGAAAACATTATCATAAACAACACACCAAAATCCCGAACCGCCCAAAATCCGCCCCATCTGCCCGCCGTTATCGTTAATATAAAATCAATGAGCCGTTTATGGTTTTTTGCCGTAAAAAACATTATAATCCGCCTTATTTACCTATTGCCCAAGGAGACACAAATGGCACTCGTATCCATGCGCCAACTGCTCGACCACGCCGCCGAAAACAGCTACGGCCTGCCCGCGTTCAACGTCAACAACCTCGAACAAATGCGCGCCATTATGGAAGCCGCCGACCAAGTCAACGCGCCCGTCATCGTACAGGCGAGCGCAGGTGCGCGCAAATACGCGGGCGCGCCGTTTTTGCGCCACCTGATTCTGGCGGCAGTCGAAGAATTTCCGCACATCCCCGTCGTGATGCACCAAGACCACGGCGCATCGCCCGACGTGTGCCAACGCTCCATCCAACTGGGCTTCTCCTCCGTGATGATGGACGGCTCTTTGCTCGAAGACGGCAAAACCCCTTCTTCTTACGAATACAACGTCAACGCCACCCGTACCGTCGTCAACTTCTCCCACGCCTGCGGCGTGTCCGTCGAAGGCGAAATCGGCGTATTGGGCAACCTCGAAACCGGCGAAGCAGGCGAAGAAGACGGAGTGGGCGCGGCAGGCAAACTCTCACACGACCAAATGCTCACCAGCGTTGAAGATGCCGTGCGTTTCGTTAAAGATACCGGCGTTGACGCATTGGCGATTGCCGTCGGCACCAGCCACGGCGCATACAAATTCACCCGTCCGCCCACAGGCGACGTATTGCGTATCGACCGCATCAAGGAAATCCACCAAGCCCTGCCCAATACACACATCGTGATGCACGGCTCCAGCTCCGTTCCGCAAGAATGGCTGAAAGTCATCAACGAATACGGCGGCAATATCGGCGAAACCTACGGCGTGCCGGTTGAAGAAATCGTCGAAGGCATCAAACACGGCGTGCGCAAAGTCAACATCGATACCGACCTGCGCCTCGCTTCCACCGGCGCGGTACGCCGCTACCTTGCCGAAAACCCGTCCGACTTTGATCCGCGCAAATACTTGGGCAAAACCATTGAAGCGATGAAGCAAATCTGCCTCGACCGTTATCTTGCGTTCGGTTGCGAAGGTCAGGCAGGCAAAATCAAACCTGTTTCGTTGGAAAAAATGGCAAGCCGTTATGCCAAGGGCGAATTGAACCAAATCGTCAAATAACAGGTTGCCTGTAAACAAAATGCCGTCTGAACGCCGTTCGGACGGCATTTGATTTTTGCTTCTCTGACCTGCCTCATTGATGCAGTATGCAAAAAAAGATACCATAACCAAAACGTTTATATATTATCTATTCTGTGTATGACTAGGAGTAAACCTGTGAACCGAACTACCTTCTGCTGCCTTTCTTTGACCGCCGGCCCTGATTCTGACCGCCTGCAGCAGCGGAGGGGCGGAGGCGGTGGTGTCGCCGCCGACATCGGCACGGGGCTTGCCGATGCATTAACCGCGCCGCTCGACCATAAAGACAAAGGTTTGAAATCCCTAACATTGGAAGCCTCCATTCCCCAAAACGGAACACTGACCCTGTCGGCACAAGGTGCGGAAAAAACTTTCAAAGCCGGCGGCAAAGACAACAGCCTCAACACGGGCAAACTGAAGAACGACAAAATCAGCCGCTTCGACTTCGTGCAAAAAATCGAAGTGGACGGACAAACCATCACACTGGCAAGCGGCGAATTTCAAATATACAAACAGGATCACTCCGCCGTCGTTGCCCTACGGATTGAAAAAATCAACAACCCCGACAAAATCGACAGCCTGATAAACCAACGCTCCTTCCTTGTCAGCGATTTGGGCGGAGAACATACCGCCTTCAACCAACTGCCTGACGGCAAAGCCGAGTATCACGGCAAAGCATTCAGCTCCGACGATGCCGGCGGAAAACTGACCTATACCATAGATTTCGCCGCCAAACAGGGACACGGCAAAATCGAACACCTGAAAACACCCGAGCAGAATGTTGAGCTTGCCTCCGCCGAACTCAAAGCAGATGAAAAATCACACGCCGTCATTTTGGGCGACACGCGCTACGGCGGCGAAGAGAAAGGCACTTACCGCCTCGCCCTTTTCGGCGACCGCGCCCAAGAAATCGCTGGCTCGGCAACCGTGAAGATAGGGGAAAAGGTTCACGAAATCGGCATCGCCGACAAACAGTAGTATTTGAAAAATGCCGTCCGAACACGATAATTTACCGTTCGGACGGCATTTTTGCGCCATACCGCCCTAGGACACGACGGCACGGCAGGCAAGCCGATTTCACTATATAATGCCGTCTGAACCAACGAGAACCACACCATGCAAGCCGATTTCAACCGCCCCGTCCTCGCCGTCGATACCGGAACTTCCTATTTGTCGCTCGCGCTGCGCGCCGACGGCGAAATCCGTCTGTTCCATCAGGAAGTCGGCATCCGCCAGTCCGAACTGATCCTGCCGGAAATCCGCACCCTATTCCGAAATGCGGGCATTACCGCCGCCGATTTGGGGGCGATTGTTTATGCGAAAGGCCCCGGCGCGTTTACCGGACTGCGTATCGGCATCGGCGTGGCGCAAGGTTTGGCAACGCCGTTCGACACGCCTTTAATCGGCATCCCCACGCTCGATGCCGCCGCCTCGCTGCCGCCGCCGCAAAGCTGCATACTCGCCGCTGCGGACGCGCGTATGGGCGAAGTGTTTTATGCGTGGTTCGACACGCTGAACCGCCGCCGTTTGAGCGATTATCAAGTCGGTAGGGCGGCAGACATTGCCCTCCCCGAGGGGTACGTCTTTTCAGACGGCATCGGCAGTGCGTTCGCACTGGAAAACCGTCCGCCCTTCTCAGGCAAACCCGATATGCCGACCGCCGCCGATTTTCTCGCGCTCGCCCTCGGCGGCGGCTATCCCGCAACTGGCGCGGCACACGCCGAACTGCTCTACGTCCGCAACAAAATCGCCCTGACTGCCAAAGAACAGGCGGAACGGAAGGCACGAACATGAACATCCGCCCAGCCTTACCGTCCGACTGCGCCGCACTGGCCGCGCTCGATACCGTCTGCAACCCGTCCGCGTGGACGCAGCGCCAATTTGAGTCCGCGCTTGTTTCGCCGTCCGAACAGGTTTTCCTTGCGGAAAAAGACGGCAGGATTGCCGCCTTTATCGTTTGGCAGAACCTGCCCGACGAATCCGAACTGCACCTGATTGCCACCGCGCCCGAATGCCGCCGACGGGGCGTTGCGTCCGCCCTGCTCGAATATTGGTACGCACATCTGCCCGAAGGCACGCAACGCCTGCTGCTCGAAGTCCGCGCAGGCAACGCCGCCGCACAGGCACTGTATACCAAACACGGCTTCAGCATTGCGGGCAGGCGGAAAAACTATTACTGCGCCGCCGACGGGCAAACCGAAGATGCCGTCTTAATGGAGAAAATATGTTAAGCGCGCGCTACCTCCACCTGCACGAGGCTTTGGGCTTGGGTCCGATGTGGCTGAAACAGGCCGCCGCCGTCCTGCCGCCCAAAAACACACCCGCAACCCCGGCACAGGCACGTCCCCAAACCGTCCGCGCCGCCACGATCCGCCCTTCCCAACCCCATAACGTTCAGGCGCGGCTCGAAACGATGAAAGCGTTGGAAACCGCCGCCGTACATACGCGCAAACCCGCGCCTGAAACCGAAACGCCCCCGCCCGGCCTTTCAGACGGCATCGCCCCCGTTCCCGCCGCTTCGGGCATCACCAAGCTTGCCGTCGTCAGCCTGTGTCCGCCGATCGAGGATGCGGTTTACGGGCAACTGTTCCACGGCAAAGCGGGCATCCTGCTCGACAACATCCTCAAAGCCGCAGGACTGGATGCCGCCTATGTCCACAAAACCTGTTGGGTGAAAACCGCCGCCGTCGGTAACCCGATGCCGTCTGAACAGGCCGTCGCGGATGCGCTGGGTCAAATCGCCGGGGAACTCGACGGCTGCCGCGCCCCCGCCGTCCTATTCCTCGGACAGGCGTTTGTCAACCTGGAACGGCAGGCGATGATTGAAACTTTGTGCGGCAGCCGTCCCTTCTTCATCATCGACCATCCCGCCCGGCTGTTGCGCCAACCCGAACTCAAAGCCCGAAACTGGCAGGTGTTGAAACAGTTGAAACGCGCCTTGCGGCAAGGCGGCGGCAGTTGAAGCGCGCCGCACGGGGCGGTAGAATCGCAACTGCGTCCCAATATCTGACAGAAAGCACAAAATGACTGATTTCCGCCAAGATTTCCTCAAATTCTCCCTCGCCCAAAATGTTTTGAAATTCGGCGAATTTACCACCAAAGCCGGACGGCGGTCGCCCTATTTCTTCAATGCCGGCCTCTTCAACGACGGCGCGTCCACGCTGCAACTGGCAAAATTCTATGCACAATCCATCATTGAAAGCGGCATCCGATTCGATATGCTGTTCGGCCCCGCCTACAAAGGCATTATTTTGGCGGCGGCAACCGCGATGATGCTGGCGGAAAAAGGCGTGAACGTCCCGTTTGCCTACAACCGCAAAGAAGCCAAAGACCGCGGCGAAGGCGGCGTGTTGGTCGGCGCGCCGCTTAAAGGGCGCGTGCTGATTATCGACGACGTGATTTCCGCCGGCACATCCGTACGCGAATCAATCAAACTGATTGAAGCGGAGGGTGCAACCCCCGCCGGTGTCGCCATCGCGCTCGACCGCATGGAAAAAGGCACGGGTGAATTGAGCGCGGTTCAGGAAGTGGAAAAACAATACGGCCTGCCCGTCGCCCCCATCGCCAGCCTGAACGATTTGTTTATCCTGTTGCAAAACAACCCCGAATTCGGACAGTTCCTCGAACCCGTCCGCACCTACCGCCGGCAGTACGGCGTAGAATAAAGCATATGCCGTCCGAACCACCTGCCGCTTCAGACGGCATCAAACCGACACACACCGAGAAAACATCATGCCCGCCTGTTTCTGTCCGCACTGCAAAACCCGCCTCTGGGTCAAAGAAACCCAGCTCAACGTCGCCCAAGGCTTCGTCGTCTGCCAAAAATGCGAAGGGCTGTTTAAAGCCAAAGACCATCTGGCAAGCACGAAAGAACCTATATTCAACGATTTGCCCGAAGCTGTTTCGGATGTCAAACTCGTCCACCGCATCGGCACGCACGCCATTAGCAAGAAACAGATTTCCCGCGACGAAATCGCCGATATCCTCAACGGCGGTACAACCCTGCACGATACGCCGCCCGCAACCGCCGCTGCCGCACCTGCCGCCGCACCGCAGGTTTCCGTACCGCCCGCCCGTCAGGAAGGGCTCAACTGGACTATTGCAACCCTGTTCGCACTTATCGTCCTCATTATGCAGCTTTCCTACCTCTTCATCCTATGAACGCGCCCGACAGCTTTGTCGCCCACTTCCGCGAAGCCGCCCCCTACATCCGCCAAATGCGCGGCACGACACTGGTCGCCGGCATAGACGGCCGCCTGCTCGAAGGCGGCACCTTAAATAAGCTCGCCGCCGACATCGGGCTGTTGTCGCAACTGGGCATCCGACTCGTCCTCATCCACGGCGCGTACCACTTCCTCGACCGCCTCGCCGCCGCGCAAGGCCGCACGCCGCATTATTGCCGGGGTTTGCGCGTTACCGACGAAACCTCGCTCGGACAGGCGCAGCAGTTTGCCGGCACCGTCCGCAGCCGTTTTGAAGCCGCATTGTGCGGCAGCGTTTCAGGATTCGCGCGCGCGCCTTCCGTCCCGCTCGTATCGGGCAACTTCCTGACCGCCCGTCCGATAGGCGTGATTGACGGAACCGATATGGAATACGCGGGCGTTATCCGCAAAACCGACACCGCCGCCCTCCGTTTCCAACTCGACGCGGGCAATATCGTCTGGATGCCGCCGCTCGGGCATTCCTACGGCGGCAAAACCTTCAATCTCGATATGGTGCAGGCCGCCGCTTCCGTCGCCGTCTCGCTTCAGGCCGAAAAACTCGTTTACCTGACCCTTTCAGACGGCATTTCCCGCCCCGACGGCACGCTCGCCGAAACCCTCTCGGCACAGGAAGCGCAATCGCTGGCGGAACACGCCGCCAGCGAAACCCGACGACTGATTTCGTCCGCCGTTGCCGCGCTCGAAGGCGGCGTGCATCGCGTCCAAATCCTCAACGGGGCCGCCGACGGCAGCCTGCTGCAAGAACTCTTCACCCGCAACGGCATCGGCACGTCCATTGCCAAAGAAGCCTTCGTCTCCATCCGGCAGGCGCACAGCGGCGACATCCCGCACATCGCCGCCCTCATCCGCCCGCTGGAAGAACAGGGCATCCTATTGCACCGCAGCCGCGAATACCTCGAAAACCACATTTCCGAATTTTCCATCCTCGAACACGACGGCAACCTGTACGGCTGTGCCGCACTCAAAACCTTTGCCGAAGCCGATTGCGGCGAAATCGCCTGCCTTGCCGTCTCGCCGCAGGCACAGGACGGCGGCTACGGCGAACGCCTGCTTGCCCACATTATCGATAAGGCGCGCGGCATAGGCATAAGCAGGCTGTTCGCACTGTCCACAAATACCGGCGAATGGTTTGCCGAACGCGGCTTTCAGACGGCATCGGAAGACGAGCTGCCCGAAACGCGGCGCAAAGACTACCGCAGCAACGGACGAAACTCGCATATTCTGGTGCGTCGCCTGCACCGCTGACCGCAACGGAAAGCCGCCGCAGAAATGCCGCCTGAACCCCGTTTCAGACGGCATTTCCCCGATTATAAAGACCTGCCCGACCCTCAAGGACCCCGATGAAATCCTACCCCGACCCCTACCGCCATTTTGAAAACCTCGATTCCGCCGAAACGCAAAACTTCGCTGCTGAAGCGAATGCCGAAACGCGCGCGCGTTTTTTAAACAACGACAAGGCGCGCGCACTTTCAGACGGCATTTTGAATCAAATGCAGGACACGCGGCAGATTCCGTTTTGTCAGGAACACCGCGCGCGGATGTACCATTTCCATCAGAATGCGGAATATCCGAAGGGCGTGTACCGCGTGTGTACGGCGGCGACCTACCGTTCCGGCTATCCCGAGTGGAAAATCCTGTTTTCGGTGGCGGATTTCGATGAGTTGCTCGGCGACGATGTGTATTTGGGCGGCGTGTCGCACTTGGTGGAGCAGCCCAACCGCGCGCTGCTGACTTTGAACAAATCGGGCGGCGATACGGCGTATACGCTGGAAGTGGATTTGGAAGCAGGGGAATTGGTAGAGGGCGGTTTTCACTTTCCGGCAGGCAAAAACCATGTGTCGTGGCGCGATGAAAACAGCGTGTGGGTGTGTCCGGCTTGGGACGAACGCCAGTTGACCGAATCGGGCTATCCGCGCGAAGTGTGGCTGGTGGAACGCGGCAAGAGTTTCGAGGAAAGCCTGCCGGCGTACCAAATCGATAAAGGCGCGATGATGGTAAACGCGTGGCGTTACCTCGATCCGCAGGGTTCGCCGATTGATTTGATTGAAGCGTCGGACGGTTTTTACACCAAGACGTATTTGCAGGTGTCGTCCGAAGGCGGGGCGAAACCGTTGAACCTGCCTAATGATTGCGATGTGGTCGGCTATCTGGCGGGACATCTTTTGCTGACGCTGCGCAAGGACTGGCACCGCGCGAACCAAAGCTATCCGAGTGGCGCGTTGGTGGCGGTGAAACTGAATCGGGGCGAACTCGGGGCGGCGCAGCTTTTGTTTGCGCCCGATGAAACGCAGGCATTGGAAAGCGTGGAAACGACCAAGCGTTTTGTGGTGGCAAGCCTGCTGGAGAATGTACAAGGCCGTCTGAAAGCGTGGCGGTTTGCCGACAGCAAATGGCAGGAAGCCGAGTTGCCGCACCTGCCCTCGGGCGCGTTGGAAATGACCGACCAACCGTGGGGCGGCGACGTGGTTTATCTTGCCGCCAGCGATTTCACCACGCCGCTGACGCTGTTTGCGCTGGATTTGAACGTGATGGAACTGACCGTCATGCGCCTCCAGCCGCAGCAGTTTGTTTCAGACGGCATCGAAGTGCGGCAGTTTTGGGCGGTGTCGTCCGACGGCGAACGCATTCCTTATTTCCACGTCGGCAAAAACGCCGCGCCCGACACGCCGACCTTAGTCTATGCTTACGGAGGTTTCGGCATTCCTGAATTGCCGCATTATCTGGGCAGCGTCGGCAAATATTGGCTGGAAGAGGGCAATGCCTTTGTATTGGCAAACATCCGCGGCGGCGGAGAATTCGGCCCGCGCTGGCATCAGGCGGCGCAGGGAATCAGCAAACACAAAAGCGTTGATGATTTGTTGGCAGTCGTGCGTGATTTGTCCGAACGCGGCATGAGTTCGCCCAAACACATCGGCTTGCAGGGCGGCAGCAACGGCGGCCTGATTACCGCCGCCGCCTTCGTGCGCGAACCGCAAAGCATCGGTGCGCTGGTGTGCGAAGTACCGCTGACCGATATGATCCGTTATCCGCTGCTGTCCGCCGGTTCAAGTTGGACGGACGAATACGGCAATCCGCAGAAATACGAAGCCTGCAAACGCCGGCTGGGCGAATTGTCGCCGTATCACAATCTTTCAGACGGCATCGATTATCCGCCCGCACTCATTACCACCAGCCTCAGCGACGACCGCGTCCATCCCGCCCACGCGCTCAAATTCTACGCCAAACTGCGCGAAACCTCGCCGCAATCTTGGCTCTACTCGCCTGACGGCGGCGGCCATACCGGCAACGGCACCCAACGCGAATCCGCCGACAAACTCGCCTGCGTGTTGCTGTTTTTGAAAGAATTTTTGGGATAAGGGCAGGGGGCGACACTGCCGCCGCGAATGAAAAAAGATCGTCTGAAATTGCTTTTTCAGACGATCTTTTTTAATGGTTGTTTCAAATCAAAATATCTATGCCGTCGGCCCATCAGCACTTTTTCACATCCGAAGGCAAAAATCCGTAATGCCGCCTGAACGCTTCGTTGAACCGTCCCGCGTGGCGGTAGCCGCAAAAGTGCATCGCGGCTTGGATGGTGCTGCCCGATTCGATGAGGGCGAGCGCGTGTTCCAGCCGCAGGCGGCGCAGGCGTCCGGCGACGGTTTCGCCGGTTTGCGCTTTGAAATAGCGTTTCAGGTAGCATTCGTTCAGCCCGACGCGGCGGGCGATTTCGGCGATGGTCAGCGGGCGGGCGAATTCGCTGTTCAAAATATCGGCGGCTTCGTCTATGCGCCGGCGGCGGTAGCCGTTGTCGTGGCGGCGGAAGGTGAAGCGTAATAATCGGGCGGAGAGTTCCAGCGCGTCGGCTTCGTCGGCGAGCAGGTCGAAGCCGTCCGATTCGAACGGGCGTTGCAGCAGGGGGCAGGCCGCCGCCGTCAGTGTCCCCGCGTTTTGCGCCAGCCGTTGCAGGGCGAATCGGCCTATCGTTTGCGGCGAAAACAGGCGTTCGTCCAGTAAACCTTCGTCGTGCCAGCGGCGCAGTTTTTCCAGCGAAAAATCCAAATGCAGCGCGCACATGCCGCCGCTGTCTGGCAGCAGGGTTTCGGATACGTCCGCCAGTTCGCCGCGTACCAGCCAGATTTCGCCGGCAGACGGGCGGTATTCCCTGCCGCCCATTTGTAACCGGTTCTGCCCCGATACCATGACGAACAAGGCGCAGTTGTGGCTGAAATTGTGGATTTCGGTGGGAAACGCACCCGTTCCGCCGCCGCGCATCCGTGATAAGGTGATGCCCGAGTCGAAGCGGTTGATGCACATTTTCAGATGCAAACCGGGCTGTTTTGCCTGCGCAATGAGTGCGCTGTCGGAACAGCCGTCCAACGCCCAGCCGGATTTATCGGAGCGGACATAGGTTTGGTACTGGCGGTAGATGGCGGCGGTGTTCATGATTGGATAGGAACGAGTTGTCTAACAAATGAATTAAATAGGAATTATTACCAATAATCAAGCACAGGGATTGGTTGGAACGGAAAAGGTCGTCTGAAAGGGTGTTTCAGACGACCTTTTCCGTTTCGGGAATTTGTTTTGCCGTATCGGGAATTTGTTTTGCCGTATCGGGAATTTTGCGTTTTGCGGCGTGGTTTCTGCAGGTTGTTTGCTTAATAATAAACATTCTTATTCGTATGCAAAGGAACCGCACACCGTGAAACCGCGTTTTTATTGGGCAGCCTGCGCCGTCCTGCCGGCCGCCTGTTCGCCCGAACCTGCCGCCGAAAAAACTGTATCCGCCGCATCCCAAGCCGCATCCACACCTGTCGCCACGCTGACCGTGCCGACCGCGCGGGGCGATGCCGTTGTGCCGAAGAATCCCGAACGCGTCGCCGTGTACGACTGGGCGGCGTTGGATACGCTGACCGAGCCGGGCGTGAATGTGGGCGCAACCACCGCGCCGGTGCGCGTGGACTATTTGCAGCCTGCATTTGACAAGGCGGCAACGGTGGGGACGCTGTTTGAGCCCGATTGCGAATCCCTGCACCGCCACAATCCGCAGTTTGTCATTACCGGCGGGCCGGGTGCGGAAGCGTATGAACAGTTGGCGAAAAACGCGACCACCATAGATTTGACGGTGGACAACGGCAATATCCGCACCAGCGGCGAGAAGCAGATGGAGACCCTGTCGCGGATTTTCGGTAAGGAAGCGCGCGTGGCGGAATTGAATGCGCAGATTGACGCGCTGTTCGCCCAAAAGCGCGAAGCCGCCAAAGGCAAAGGACGCGGGCTGGTGCTGTCGGTTACAGGCAACAAGGTGTCCGCCTTCGGCACGCAATCGCGGTTGGCAAGTTGGATACACGGCGACATCGGCCTGCCGCCCGTGGACGAATCTTTACGCAACGAAGGGCACGGGCAGCCCGTTTCCTTCGAATACATCAAAGAGAAAAACCCCGGCTGGATTTTCATCATCGACCGCACCGCCGCCATCGGGCAGGAAGGGCCGGCTGCCGTGGAAGTGTTGGATAACGCGCTGGTATGCGGCACGAACGCTTGGAAGCGCAAGCAAATCATCGTCATGCCTGCCGCGAACTACATTGTCGCGGGCGGCGCGCGGCAGTTGATACAGGCGGCGGAACAGTTGAAGGCGGCGTTTGAAAAGGCAGAACCCGTTGCGGCGCAGTAGTTTTATTCAAAACAAACCACAAGGAGAACCCCATGCAAAACGAAACCATCAACCTGAAACAGCACCTTGCCGCCATCAAAGAATACTGGCAGCCCGAAATCATCAACCGCCACGGGTTCCAATTCCGCCTGGTCAAACTTTTGGGCGATTACGGCTGGCACACGCACGGATACAGCGACAAAGTGCTGTTTGCCGTGGAGGGCGACATGGCGGTGGACTTCGCCGACGGCGGCAACATGACGATACGCGAGGGCGAGATGGCGGTCGTGCCGAAGTCGGTGTCGCACCGCCCGCGTTCGGAAAACGGCTGCTCGGTGGTGCTGATTGATCTGCCCGACCCGTCCGAGGCCGCCTGAAAACGAAGTTTCCGAAGGAAGCTGAGTTTCTGCGAAGCTAAAAGCAGCCTACACCTTCAATATGCCAAAAGCATAGAGGATTAACAAAAATCAGGACAAGGCGGCGGGCCGCAGGCAGTACAAATGGTACGGAACCGGTTCGCCCGGTGCTTGGGCGCCTTAGGGAACCGTTCCCTTTGAGCCGGGGCGGGGCAACGCCGTACCGGTTTAAAGTTAATCCGCTATACAACCCCACCGCACACCAACACACAAAGGAAACCCCATGACACGCTTCAAATACTCCCTGCTTTTTGCCGCCCTGCTACCCGTGTACGCGCAGGCCGATGTTTCTGTTTCAGACGACCCCAAACCGCAGGAAAGCACCGAATTGCCGACCATCACCGTTACCGCCGACCGCACCGCGAGTTCCAACGACGGCTACACCGTTTCCGGCACGCACACCCCGTTCGGGCTGCCCATGACCCTGCGCGAAATCCCGCAGAGCGTCAGCGTCATCACATCGCAACAAATGCGCGACCAAAACATCAAAACGCTCGACCGCGCCCTGTTGCAGGCGACCGGCACCAGCCGCCAGATTTACGGCTCCGACCGCGCGGGCTACAACTACCTGTTCGCGCGCGGCAGCCGCATCGCCAACTACCAAATCAACGGCATCCCCGTTGCCGACGCGCTGGCCGATACGGGCAATGCCAACACCGCCGCCTATGAGCGCGTGGAAGTCGTGCGCGGCGTGGCGGGGCTGCCGGACGGCACGGGCGAGCCTTCTGCCACCGTCAATCTGGTACGCAAACACCCGACCCGCAAGCCATTGTTTGAAGTCCGCGCCGAAGCCGGCAACCGCAAACATTTCGGGCTGGGCGCGGACGTATCGGGCAGCCTGAACGCCGAAGGCACGCTGCGCGGCCGCCTGGTTTCCACCTTCGGACGCGGCGACTCGTGGCGGCAGCTCGAACGCAGCCGCGATGCCGAACTCTACGGCATTTTGGAATACGACATCGCACCGCAAACCCGCGTCCACGCAGGCATGGACTACCAGCAGGCGAAAGAAACCGCAGACGCGCCGCTCAGCTACGCCGTGTACGACAGCCAAGGTTATGCCACCGCCTTCGGCCCAAAAGACAACCCCGCCACAAATTGGTCGAACAGCCGCAACCGTGCGCTCAACCTGTTCGCCGGCATAGAACACCGCTTCAACCAAGACTGGAAACTCAAAGCCGAATACGACTACACCCGTAGCCGCTTCCGCCAGCCCTACGGTGTGGCAGGCGTACTTTCCATCGACCACAGCACTGCCGCCACCGACCTGATTCCCGGTTATTGGCACGCCGATCCGCGCACCCACAGCGCCAGCATGTCATTGACCGGCAAATACCGCCTGTTCGGCCGCGAGCACGATTTAATCGCGGGTATCAACGGCTACAAATACGCCAGCAACAAATACGGCGAACGCAGCATCATTCCCAACGCCATTCCCAACGCCTACGAATTTTCCCGCACGGGCGCCTATCCGCAGCCATCATCGTTTGCCCAAACCATCCCGCAATACGACACCAGGCGGCAAATCGGCGGCTATCTCGCCACCCGTTTCCGCGCCGCCGACAACCTTTCGCTGATACTCGGCGGCAGATACAGCCGCTACCGCGCAGGCAGCTACAACAGCCGCACACAAGGCATGACCTATGTGTCCGCCAACCGTTTCACCCCCTACACAGGCATCGTGTTCGATCTGACCGGCAACCTGTCGCTTTACGGCTCGTACAGCAGCCTGTTCGTCCCGCAATTGCAAAAAGACGAACACGGCAGCTACCTGAAACCCGTAACCGGCAACAATCTGGAAGCCGACATCAAAGGCGAATGGCTTGAAGGGCGTCTGAACGCATCCGCCGCCGTGTACCGCGCCCGTAAAAACAACCTCGCCACCGCAGCAGGACGCGACCAGAGCGGCAACACCTACTATCGCGCCGCCAACCAAGCCAAAACCCACGGCTGGGAAATCGAAGTCGGCGGCCGCATCACGCCCGAATGGCAGATACAGGCAGGCTACAGCCAAAGCAAACCCCGCGACCAAGACGGCAGCCGCCTGAACCCCGACAGCGTACCCGAACGCAGCTTCAAACTCTTCACCGCCTACCACTTAGCCCCCGAAGCCCCCAGCGGCCGGACCATCGGTGCGGGTGTGCGCCGGCAGGGCGAAACCCACACCGACCCAGCCGCGCTCCACATCCCCAACCCCGCCGCCAAAGCCCGCGCCGTCGCCAACAGCCGCCAGAAAGCCTACGCCGTCGCCGACATCATGGCGCGTTACCGCTTCAATCCGCGCACCGAACTGTCGCTGAACGTGGACAACCTGTTCAACAAACACTACCGCACCCAGCCCGACCGCCACAGCTACGGCGCACTGCGGACAGTGAACGCGGCGTTTACCTATCGGTTTAAATAAGGTCGTCTGAAAACGGAGTTTCTGCGAAGCTAAAAGCAGCCTGCACATTGAAAATGCCGCCCAAGCAAACCTGCAGTTTGCCGCCCTCTCCCTAGCCTTCTCCCACGGGGCGAGGGAATTGGGGTGCAGGCTGCCTTTAAGGTTCAGGCAAATTTTAACTTCGTTGATACTGCGCTTTAGCTTCGCAGAAGCTGCACTTTCAGACGACCTTTATGGAACACCAGAGGTACACGCATTTAAGGAATGCCGTCTGAAGCCGCCTTCAATACCGCGCCATTTCCGCGTCAACCTCAACCGCCCACGCGTCGATGCCGCCCTGAAGGTTGTACAGGTTTTCAAAACCCGCCTCCGCCAAATACATCGCCGTATGCAGGCTGCGGATACCGTGATGGCAATACACCACAAGCGGCACATCGTCCGGCAACTCGTTTTGCCGCAGCGGAATCAGATTCATCGGGATATGCAGCGCATTTGGCAGCGAACAAACCGCCGCTTCTTCATCCGTACGCACGTCCAACAAACAAAACATCCGCCCTTCGTCCATCCACGCCTTCAATGCCGCCGACGGAAGTTGCACAATATCCATCACAAACCCCCCGAAAAAAACCAAGCAAAATGCCGTCTGAAGCCCCAAACCCGCTTTCAGACGGCATCACAATCCGAACATCAAAAATTAAAACTGTCGAAAGGATGGGCATCCTTGTCGTCCAAATGCGCCACCAAAGTATCGAACAGCACCTTTTCTTCAAACACATCGCCCCTGCGCGTAATCAAAAGCGCGCGCTGCACCGGCCTGCGTCCCACAATAACCGCCATACGCCCGCCGTCCTTCAACTGTTCCTTTAACACTTCAGGCACAAGGGTTACCGCGCCGCCGACGTAAACCGCATCAAACGGCGCACCTGCGGAAAGTTCGGTCAACCCGTTATTTTGCACATAATCGATGTTTTCCAAAGACAAGCCGTCCAAAACCGCTTTGGCGCGCTTTTGCCGTTCGGCATCGATGTCGTCCGAAACCACACGGCCAGCCAGTTTTGCCAACAGAGCCGTCGCATAGCCCGAACCCGTGCCGATTTCCAAAACCGTATCGTTTTTCGTCAGCTTCAAGCCCTGCGCCAGCCGCGCCACGATTTTCGGCTCGAGCATCTTATGACCGTTGGCAAGCGGCAGCTCCATATCCGCATACGCCAAACCCTGCAAAGACTCATCCACGAAAAGCTCGCGCGGAATCTCCTCCAAAGCGTCCAACACGTCAAAATCCAATACATCCCAAGGACGGATCTGCTGTTCGACCATATTGAACCGCGCTTTTTCAAAATCCATTTAGTGCTCCGTCAAATAATTGTTTTATCAATGGCAGGCATTATAAAACCACACTACCGCCGCGCCAACTTCGGCACGCGAAGCCCGCCCGTTTTGCCAGTCTCAAGCCGCCTGACTCGAAGCCTCAAACCGCCTCTCCAAAATCTTCGCCAGTTCGCCCAAATACAAAGCATCTGCCTCATCAAACTGCGCCAAATGTTCGCTGTCCGCGTCCAACACGCCGATACAGCGGCCGTCTGAAAACAGCGGCACGACAATCTCCGAACGCGACAAAGACGAACAGGCAATATGGTCGGGATGCGCGTTCACATCCTTAACAACCACCGTTTCACCCTTCGCCCAAGCCTGACCGCACACCCCGCGCCCGAACGGAATCCGCGTACACGCCAAAGGTCCCTGAAACGGTGCCAAAACCAATTCGTCCGAACGCGTATCGACAAAATAAAAACCCACCCACAACCAGCCGAACGCCTCCTTCAAAACCGCCGCCGTGTTCGCCAAATTCGCCACCCAATCCGCCTCGTCCGCCACCACAGACTCAATCTGCGGCAACACCTCACGATAAAGCGCGGCCTTGTCCGAAGCCGAAAAATGAAGCGCGTGCATCATATCTCCCATATTTGCATACATATCAGGCAGCCATTATAAAACATCCTGCCCGAAACAACATTCCAAACCGCCCCCGCAGCCGCCCGCCCCAAGTTGCGAACCCGCCGCATATCCACTAAACTTCACATTGCAACGCGCCACACGCGGCAGACAGAAAAACACGACACGGAGCAAAAAAGATGTATCGCCAAATCGGAATGTGGGATCAAAAATGGGTCATCGGCAACTGGAAAATGAACGGCCGGCTCCAAAACAACAACGCACTGATGCACCGCTTCCGCATCCTCCCCACCGCCGAACGCGTCCTCATCGGACTCGCCGCCCCGACCGTTTACCTGCTGCAACTGCACAACGCCATGCAAATCGTCTTAAACAACCGCATCCTCACCTGCGCCCAAGACGTGAGCCGCTTCCCCGACAACGGCGCGTACACCGGCGAAGTGTCCGCCGAAATGCTCGCCGACACCGGCACAGACATCGTCCTCATCGGACACTCCGAACGCAGCCTTTATTTCGGCGAAAAAAACGAAATCCAACGCCGCAAAATGGAAAACGTCCTCAACGTCGGACTCATCCCATTATTGTGCGTCGGCGAAAGCCTCGAAGAGCGCGAAACCGGCAAAGAACACGAAGTCATCGCCCATCAGCTTTCCATCCTGCAAGGGCTGGATACCAAAAACATCGCCGTCGCCTACGAACCCGTCTGGGCAATCGGCACAGGCAAAGTCGCCACCGTCGAACAGATTGCCGATATGCACGCATTCATCTACAAAGAAATCTTGTCTTTGTGCGGAAGCGATGTTAAAATCCGCGTCCTTTACGGCGGAAGTGTGAAAGCGGACAACGCGGCCGACATCTTCGCAGTACCTTATGTGGACGGCGCACTCGTCGGCGGCGCGTCATTGTCGTACGACTCCTTTACCGCCATCATCAGTGCCGCACAAAATGCGTAGAAAAATATGGAAGCCTTCAAAACCCTAATTTGGATTATTAATATTATTTCCGCTTTGGCCGTCATCGTGTTAGTATTGCTCCAACACGGCAAAGGCGCGGATGCCGGCGCGACCTTCGGATCGGGAAGCGGCAGCGCGCAAGGCGTATTCGGCTCTGCCGGCAACGCCAACTTCCTCAGCCGCTCGACCGCCGTTGCAGCAACATTTTTCTTCGCAACCTGCATGGCTATGGTGTATATTCACACCCACACGACAAAACACGGTTTGGACTTCAGCAACATACGACAGACTCAGCAAGCACCCAAACCCGTAAGCAATACCGAACCTTCTGCCCCTGTTCCTCAGCAGCAGAAATAACAGTTTTTCAAATGCCGACATGGTGAAATTGGTAGACACGCTATCTTGAGGGGGTAGTGGCCGTAGGCTGTGCGAGTTCAAATCTCGCTGTCGGCACCAACACACAAAAACGCTTAGAAATTCTAGGCGTTTTTTTTCGTTTAATCCTGTCTGATGCCATCAACCAATCCCAATCAATACAAGGATTTCAGGCTGATTGTTATCCTGCCGTCCCCTTCCTGACTGTGCAATCCCGTCCAATCCGCCCTAATTGAACTAACCTGATTTTTTACGGTATCCGAAAAATACCGCAAAAATAAAGCTGAACGACCACCAAATCAGGAATGCCAAGCGGAAAAGAGCTTGCGGGGAATACTGACGAACCGTAGGGAACGAGGGGGAAACCGTCCAAGATGCAGAGCGGTTTTTTTGGGTTTTTGGAAAAAACCTATACTAGGAAGCGATACCCTTAGTTGTTACCTTGTTACCGGGGAAAAGTTAGATAAATAAGTATATGAAATATAGTGAATTAAATTTAAATCGGGACAAGGCGGCGAACCGCAGACAGTACAAATAGTACGGCAAGGCGAGGCAACGCCGTACCGGTTTAAATTTAATTCACTATAAAAATAAGAAAAAGATAAAAAATTGGTAACAAATGCGGTAACAAATGGTAACGAATCGGTAACAACTTTTGGGGTTTTCCGGTTTTTTACCGTCTTGGCAGTGGGAGCGTAGCGGAATGAAAAGCCAAAACGCACGGAACCGCGCCTATTTTGAGCAGGAATGGCGGTTAAACCGGTTGGTTATATTGCGGGGCATAGGAAGACAGCGAAACGCGCTAAAAACGCAATTTGAGCCATTAAAAGCGATTGATTAAAAAATAATCAAATTAGCCGCCGGTGTTTCAGGCGGCATAAACGGAGAAATTGCAGGGTATAAAAAGGCGGCTTGCCGTGTTGCCTGTCTTTGGTATAATCCCCAGTATCACTAAGTAAACGGTTGCACAATGCGGATATTCAAAAACCAATGGATAGTGAAATTTGCCAAGAAGCACAAAATCAGTGATTCAGAGCTGATAGAGGCGGTAGAGCGGGCAGATAACGGGCTGATAGATGCAGATTTGGGCGGCGCGTGATTAAGCAGCGTATAGCAAGGCAAGGGCAAGGCAGAAGCGGCGGTTATCGCAGTCTGATATTTTTCAGGCATGGAGAACGGGCGTTTTTCATGACCGCCTTTGCCAAGAACGACCGCGAAAACATCACTGATAAAGAACTTACAGAATTAAAGAAAACCGCCGCCATCATCTTGGCAATGACAGAAACCGACATAGAGCAAGCCAAGTCAAACGGCACTTTCACGGAGATACAGCCATGAAATATAAAAGCGGGATTTTCGCAGCAATACACGAAACCATGCAGGGATTGCACGACATCGGCGCAATCGACAAAAAGACTATGCGCGGCTTTGACAAGTCCTGCCTGACCGAAATCAAGCCGTTGAGCGGCGGGGACATCAAGGCAATCAGGGAGAAGGAGGCACTATCGCAAGCCGCTTTCGCCATCTATCTCAACGTGGGGAAAAATCACGTTTCGGCTTGGGAGCGGGGCGTTAAAAAGCCCGGCGGCGCAGCGTTGAAGCTGCTGACCATCGTCAAAAACAAGGGCATCGAAGCCATTGCGTAGCCGACTTGGCAAACGGCAAAATCAGCAAGTTCACATATAGACGCGCTGCTGAATATGCCTGCCAAGACAGGCAAGACCGCCGAACTGAATATCAGGGCGTAGCCGCACAAATGCCCGACCGCATCAAACCAAGCCGAAACGGCGGCGGTACAGACGGCATAGCCCGACAGCAAGGCACGGCGCAGACGGGCGCGAAACCCGAAACATCCCCGACCGCGAGGCACGGGGATTTTTTGCGCCCGTTGCAGGGGGGGATTGGATTTAAGCGGCGCGGGCTTGAAGGCAAAACGGGCGGGGCGCAGAACTGTTTAAATGCCGTCTGAATCTCAAACGATTTCAGACGGCATTTTGAAACAACGGCTCAAATTCTCGATCCCCTTCCCTTAACGCCGACGTTTTTTATTAACGCGCCCCTTATTTCTGACACTTTGCTCATAAACCGGCATAACGGTCGGCAACAACCGTTTTAGATTTTCTATACGGGCATTGTTTACAGCATCAGCATAAGACACCGTACTCTGGAATACCGCCTAAACCCTGCGGATAGTTTTGGATGTGGTATCGACATTGTCGGCAGACTTGTCTAACTCGACCGTTTTCAAATAATCTTTGGCAGATGCTGCATTCAGTGTCGCGGAATCCGCGTATTTTGAACAAAAGGTCGGGCTACTTTATCACAATAGCAGAAAGATGGAAAACGGCGGGGATTGGTGAAAGGTCGTCTGAAATGATATTCAGACGACCTTGAACGGTTGTGTTTTAAATATGGTATTTATTCATTTGTTTCACCATCAGGCAGTCCAAACCACCTTAAGGGAATCGTGTTAAATTGGTAATGGCAGTTAACACTGATAATATAATCTAAAACATCTTTAATATTCCGGTTTTGTAAACCAATCATTCAAAACATAGACATATCCAACCCGCCAACCTAAAGAGTGAACTAACTTTGTATATTGTTTTCTCTTAAAATCGCAAGTTTGTAATTTCTCATCTACTGAACCGGGAGTTTGTTGGAATTTGATCTCAATAATAAATAAGGTATCACGGATGATGATAAATAAGCCATTATCGGGCAGTAATCTTTTAGACAGATGGTCTTTCCAATTAATATTGTATTCCAGTCTTTCCAAAAATCGGTAAAACTCATATTTTTTGAAACAATAAGCCTTCAATTCTCCATTAAACCAAACTTCATAACCCGCATTATCATCTGTTTTTCTTAAGTCGTACCCGGGAATTTCTTCAAACAACTTTCGTAAGTCTGTACGTTCTTCGAATCTGAGTCCTGTTTGTGTCCTTGCACCGCCGATTCCGCCAATAATCATTTTTCTAACCTTTTCTTTGCTAATTCAAAAAATCTTCTTCCAGTTCGCAACCGCAAAATCTCCGACCATGTTTTAAGGCGGCAACGCCTGTTGTGCCGCTGCCCATAAAAGGGTCAAAAATTAAATCTCCGATATTTGAAGCCGATAGTATGCAGCGTTCAAGTAAGGAGAGTGGTTTTTGTGTCGGATGTTTGCCGAATGTTTTTTCGGTTTTATTTGGTGGAGGAAATGTCCAAACACATTTCATCTGTTTGCCATTATTTTGTGCTTTCATCATTTCATAATGAAACGTATGTTTGGCTTTTTTATTTTTCTTTGCCCATAAGATTGTTTCTGTCGAATGGGTAAAGAAACGGCAGGACAAATTAGGGGGAGGATTGGGTTTTTCCCAAGTAATATTGTTCAAAATATGGTAGCCGACGGTTTGCATCAGGTAGCCGATTAAATAGATATTATGAAATGTGCCGCAAACCCAAATTGTGCCGTTTGGTTTTAATAAGGCGTAACACAGTCGGAGCCATTCTTCGTAAAATTCCAAATCTGCCGCCATTCCTTTGGATTTATCCCAGTTGCCCTTATTGACGGAAACCATTTGCCCGTTTTGACAACTGAAACCGTCATTGGAAAGAAAGTAAGGCGGGTCTGCGAAAATCATATCAAAACAGCCGTTTGGATGTTTTTCCAATATCTTCCGCATGACGTTAAGGGAATTTTCGTTGTAGAGGACAAGGTCGTCTGAAACGATTTTTTCAAACGACTTTGATAAATGGCAGCTTCTTCAGCCGGTTTGTCAAAATCAATCATAAATTGCCAATAATTCTCCGACTTTTTTACGACTGCTGCCCTTTGCGGCAATATTGCGTTGTACTTCAACCGTTTTTAGAATGGCAGAAGAATAAATATTTCTCGTAAATTCAGTATCATGATTTGAAATCAAAACGCCTTGGGAGTTGGGTGCAATTTGTCGATTTTTTTGTAAAGTCCGCGACCAATGAATTCGATCATATTTTGATCACGCAAAATTTGCAACTGTTGGCGGATTTTGTCTTTGATATGGTTGTTTTGGGGAAATTGGATGGATAGTTTGTTTTCAAATTCATACATTTGCGACAATGTGAATTCTTCGGTGAGTTGGTCGATACATTTCATAACAGCCAAAAGCCAGTCTTTGCGCTCCGCATTTTGGTTGCGTAAAAACAGGTTGGATTGCCATTTTTTCAGAACGGTTTCGGGTTCGATAATGCGGGAATCGTCTATTAAGAATATTTTTCCGCTTTCAGGCAAAGGGGCGAGATTGATGGAACACATAATGTGGTGCGGTCGGTTTTTAATGCCTTTATTTCTGGGAATAATCATATCCGGCGTGATGAAATGTTTGGGTACAAGCACCAATTGCCGTATGGAGTAATCCGCTTTTTTATATGCAAGAAAGAAAAAGTTGGGGTTGGTATCTGACCGGATGCGCTCCAACATAGTGCGATATGCACCGTCAGGCACGCTGTTGCCTATGGTTTTTTGATTTTTACTCTTTAATTCATATTGCTCGTGGCAATTTGGGCAAAAGAGGTCTGCAACAGGTTTGTTATTGGCAAATCTCTGCATCGGCTTGCTTCCGCAACAGGGGCAATAGCCGTTTTTTTCCAGCCAAGCCTCGCTCATTACACGGATTTTGTGGGTTGCTTTATTTTGTTGCTTTCCCAATTGGGTATCGAAAAATAAATTCATATTTTGGATTTTGAGATTAATTTTTAGTAGATTAACAAAAATCAGGACAAGGAGACGAAGCCGCAGACAGCAGGGCAAGGCGGGGCAACGCCGTACCGGTTTAAAGTTAATCCGCTATATTTGAGGTCTGTCTTGCAGACAACCCAATCTGCCTTAAAAAGGCCGTCTGAAACCCTGTTTCCAAGTTTCAGACGGCCTTTATCCGTATGGCTAAACCTTAAAAGCGGTTTAGACGACGATGTTCACCAGTCTGCCCGGTACGACGATGATTTTCTTCGCAGGCTTGCCTTCCATGAATTTCACTGCGCCTTCGTTGGCGAGTGCGGCGGCTTCGAGGTCGGCTTTGGAGGCGTCGGCGGCGACGGTGATTTTGCCGCGCAGTTTGCCGTTGACTTGAACCATCACTTCGATTTCGGATTTGACCAGGGCGGCTTCGTCGACTGTCGGCCAGCCTGCTTCCCACAGTTTCGCGCCGTTCAATTCGCTCCACAGGGTTTCGCAGATGTGCGGCACGATGGGCCACAACAGGCGTACGGCGGCTTCCAATACTTCTTGGGCGACGGCGCGGCCTTGTTCGCTGCCGGTGTCGGTTTTGTCGTATTGGTTGAGCAGTTCCATCACGGCGGCGATGGCGGTGTTGAACTGCTGGCGGCGGCCGTAGTCGTCGCTGACTTTGGCGGTGGTGGAATGCAGTTTGTGGCGCAGGTCTTTGAGTTCTTTAGACAAACCGTCTTGGTTGCCTGCAAATGCTTTGACCGCGCCGCCTTGCTTCAGGTATTCGTAAACGGTACGCCACAGACGGCGCAGGAAGCGGTGTGCACCTTCGACGCCGCTGTCGCTCCATTCGAGGGACTGTTCGGGCGGTGCGGCGAACATCATGAACAGGCGGGCGGTGTCCGCGCCGTAGGCGTTAATCAGTTCTTGCGGATCGACGCCGTTGTTTTTGGATTTGGACATTTTTTCCGTGCCGCTGATGACGACGGGCAGTCCGTCGGCTTTGAGGACGGCGGAAACGGGGCGGCCTTTGTCATCGAAAGTCAGCTCGACATCGGCGGGGTTGATCCAGTCTTTGCCGCCTTTGTCGTTTTCGCGGTAGTAGGTTTCGCAGACGACCATACCTTGCGTGAGCAGGCGTTCAAACGGTTCGTCAACATTGACCAAACCTTCGTCGCGCATCAGTTTGGTGAAGAAGCGCGCGTACAGGAGGTGCAAAATCGCGTGTTCGATGCCGCCGATGTATTGGTCGACCGCGCCCCAGTATTTCGCGGATTCTGCCGATACCATGCCGTCTGAAAACTTGGGCGACATATAGCGGAAGAAGTACCAGCTCGACTCCATGAAGGTGTCCATGGTGTCGGTTTCGCGTTTCGCCGCGCCGCCGCAGCACGGGCAGGAAGTTTCGTAAAACTCGGGCATTTTTGCCAGCGGCGAACCCATACCGTCGGGTACGACGTTTTCAGGCAGGACGACGGGCAGTTGGTCGGCAGGGACGGGAACGTCTCCGCATTTTTCGCAATGGACGATGGGAATCGGGCAGCCCCAGTAGCGTTGGCGCGAAATGCCCCAGTCGCGCAGGCGGTATTGGGTTTTCGGTTCGCCCGCACCTTGGCTTTGCAGCTTGGCGGCAACGGCATCAAATGCCGTCTGAAAATCCAAGCCGTCCAAGTCGCCGCTGTTGACCAATACGCCGTTTTCTTTGTTGCCGTACCATTCTTGCCATCGGTTTGCGTCGAATGCGTTGTCGCCGACGGCAATGACTTGTTTTTTCGGCAGATTGTATTTGGCGGCAAACTCGAAATCGCGTTCGTCGTGCGCCGGAACAGCCATCACCGCGCCGTCGCCGTAGCCCCACAAGACATAGTTGGCAATCCACACTTCCAGCTTGTCGCCGTTGAGCGGGTTGACGACGTAGCGGCCGGTCGGCACGCCTTTTTTCTCCATCGTCGCCATATCGGCTTCGGCAACCGAACCGGCTTTGCATTCGGCGATAAATGCCTGCAATTCGGGTTTGTCGGCGGCTGCGGCTGTTGCCAGCGGATGTTCGGCGGCAACAGCGACATAAGTCGCACCCATCAGCGTGTCGGGGCGGGTGGTATAAACTTGCAGGAATTTCGCGTAATCGCCTTCCAAACCTTGCTTGCTGTCGTCTGAAACGGCGAAGCGCACGGTCATGCCGCGAGATTTGCCGATCCAGTTGCGCTGCATGGTTTTGACTTGTTCCGGCCAGTGTTCCAGCTTGTCCAAATCGTTGAGCAGCTCTTCGGCGTAATCCGTGATTTTGAAGTAATACATCGGGATTTCGCGTTTTTCGATCAACGCGCCCGAACGCCAGCCGCGTCCGTCGATGACTTGCTCGTTGGCAAGGACGGTTTGGTCGACCGGGTCCCAGTTCACCGTGCCGTTTTTGCGATAGACGATGCCTTTTTCAAACAGCTTGGTAAACAGCCATTGTTCCCAGCGGTAGTATTCGGGTTTGCAGGTGGCGACTTCGCGTTCCCAGTCAACCGCAAAACCCAGGCTTTTGAGCTGGGTTTTCATGTATTCGATGTTGTCGTAGGTCCAAGCGGCGGGGGCGACGTTGTTTTTCATCGCCGCATTTTCCGCCGGCATGCCGAACGCGTCCCAACCCATAGGCTGCATAACGTTGAAGCCGTTTAAAAGTTTGAAGCGGCTCAATACGTCGCCGATGGTGTAGTTGCGTACATGCCCCATATGCAGCTTGCCGCTAGGGTAAGGGAACATCGAAAGGCAATAATATTTGGGTTTGGAAGCGTCTTCGGAGACGTTGGAAATACGGGCGTCGTCCCATTTTTTCTGCGCCGCAGGCTCGATGGCGGCGGGCTGGTAATGTTCTTGCATGGTCATTTTGTTTTTCGCTTGAAAACGTTAGGAATTTAAAGGAGGAATTATAACAGGTTGCCGATGTCGGCGAATCGGCAAATTGCCGGCAGGATGCGTAAATTCGCACGCGCATCATTCCGTATGCCGTACAAATACACCGCGTTTACTGATACGCACGTTTTTTATGCTAATATTACGAACCAAAATCAAACGTTTAAAACTCTCCTGATGCGGCTCTTCCGAACAAAAGGCAGACGGGCATCGGGTAAAAAAGGATTCTGCATATGAAAATCAAACAAATCGTCAAACCGAGCTTGGCAGTATTGGCGGCAGGCATTCTGTCTGCCTGCGCAACCATAAAGCAACGTCAAAGCCGACGGCACGACCGACAATCCGGTTTTCCCGGAACCCTATTCCGTAACGCTCGACAACAAGCGCGGCACATTCCCGACTTATGACGAACTGGATCAGATGCGCCCCGGTCTGACCAAAGACGACATCTACAAAATCCCGGGCCGCCCGCATTACGACGAAGGTATGTACGGCGTGCGCGAATGGGATTACCTGTTCCACTTCCACACCCCGGGCGTGGGTATCGACCCTGAAAACACTTCCGGCGTGGAAGGCGTTACTACCTGCCAATACAAAGTGATTTTCGATAAAGACAAATTTGCCCGCAGCTTCTACTGGAACCCCGTCTTCCCGAAAGATGCCGTCTGCCCGCCGCCCGCACCCAAAGCCGAGCCGCAAGTCATCATCCGCGAAATCGTGCCGGCAAAACCGAAACGTATCCGCCAATAAGCCGCTATGCCGCCCCGCCTGCTTTCAGGGATATTGTGCTGCCTGCTGACGACTGCCCCCGTATTCGCACAGGGGCAGCCGGATGCGGTCAGTGCCTATATTCAAAAGAAAAAAGTCATCGTCGACACATCCAAGGCGGAACTCTGTTTTGCCGACGACCGTCAGTGCCACCCCGTCCTCATCGGCACTGCCACACCCAAGGGGACGTTCGGACTGACGCTGAACAGTACCGACAAGCCCGGTTACGGCGGCGAAGTCATCGGTTTCAAGCAGGAGGGCGATTTTCTTTTCGCCCTGCACCGCGTTTGGAATCAGATACCGTCCGAAAGGCGAAACGAACGCATCGCCTCCCCGTCCGTGTCCGACAGGATTATGACCAACGGCTGCATCAACGTCAGCGATGCGGTGTACGAAAAACTGCGTCATTATTTTGTGTTGGAAGTGATTTGAAACAGACGGATACCGCACGTGCCGGTATCCGTTTTCACATTGCCCCGATGCCTGAAACAGACCGTCCGTCACGTCATGCCGCCTGAAACCGGCGCAGATGCCGCCAAGCCTTCAGACGGCATTGTCCGCCCGCTCCGACCGAACAACAACCATCTTTGGGAGAACCTTATGACCGAACAAAACCGCATCCTCTGCCGCGAACTGAGCCTGCTGGCATTCAACCGCCGCGTGTTGGCACAGGCGGAAGACAAAAACGTCCCCCTTTTGGAACGCCTGCGCTTCCTGTGCATCGTGTCGTCCAATCTTGACGAGTTTTTTGAAGTCCGCATGGCGTGGCTCAAGCGTGAAAACAAGCTGCACCCCCGGCGCAGGCCGGACAACGGCAAAACGCCGTCTGAAACCATCGCCGACGTTACCGAAGCGGCGCGCTCCCTGATACGGCACCAGTACGACCTGTTCAACAACGTCCTTCAGCCCGAGTTGGCGCGGGAAAGCATCCATTTTTACCGCCGCCGCAATTGGACGGGCACGCAGAAAAAATGGATCGAAGACTATTTCGACCGCGAACTGCTGCCGATCCTGACCCCCATCGGACTCGACCCTTCCCACCCTTTCCCGCGCCCGCTGAACAAATCGCTCAACTTCGCCGTAGAACTCGACGGCACGGACGCGTTCGGCAGGCCTTCGGGTATGGCGATTGTCCAAGCACCGCGCATCCTGCCGCGCGTTGTTCCCCTGCCGTCCGAACTGTGTGGCGGCGGACACGGCTTCGTCTTCCTGTCGTCCATCCTCCACGCCCACGTCGGCAAACTCTTCCCGGGCATGAACGTCAAAGGCTGCCACCAGTTCCGCCTCACGCGCGACAGCGACTTGACCGTTGACGAAGAAGACGTACAAAACCTCCGCGCCGCCATTCAAAACGAACTGCACGACCGCGAATACGGCGACGGCGTGCGGCTCGAAGTCGCCGACACCTGTCCCGCCTACATCCGCGACTTTCTGCTCGCGCAATTCAGGCTGACCGACGCCGAACTCTATCAGGTCAAAGGCCCGGTCAACCTCGTCCGCCTCAACGCCGTCCCCGACCTAGTCAACCGCCCCGATTTGAAATTTCCGCCGCACACGCCGGGCCGTCTGAAAGCCTTGGGCAAAAACAGCCCGATCTTCGATTTGGTGCGCCAATCGCCCATCCTGCTGCACCACCCCTACCAATCTTTCGATCCCGTGGTCGATATGATACGCGAAGCCGCCGCCGATCCCGCCGTTCTTGCCGTCAAAATGACGATTTACCGCACCGGCACGCGCTCCGAACTCGTCCCCGCCCTGATGAAGGCGGCACTCGCCGGCAAACAAGTAACCGTCGTCGTCGAACTGATGGCGCGTTTTGACGAAGCCAACAACGTCAACTGGGCGAAGCAGCTCGAAGAGGCGGGAGCGCACGTCGTGTACGGCGTGTTCGGCTACAAAGTCCACGCCAAAATGGCACTGGTCATCCGCCGCGAAGACGGCGTGCTCAAGCGTTACGCCCACCTCGGCACGGGCAACTACCACCAAGGCACATCGCGCATCTACACCGACTTCGGCCTCATTACCGCCGACGAACAAATCACCGCCGACGTGAACACATTATTTATGGAAATCACAGGCTTGGGCAAACCCGGGCGGCTGAACAAACTCTACCAAAGTCCGTTTACCCTGCACAAAATGGTTATCGGCCGCATCGCTCGCGAAACCGAACACGCAAAAGCCGGCAAACCGGCGCGGATTACCGCCAAGATGAATTCGCTCATCGAACCGACTGTCATAGAAGCCCTGTATCAAGCAAGCGCGGCAGGCGTGCAAATCGATTTGATTGTGCGCGGTATGTGTACCTTGCGCCCGGGTGTAAAAGGCTTGTCCGAAAACATCCGCGTCCGCTCCATCGTCGGCAGGCAGCTCGAACACGCGCGCGTATATTGTTTCCACAACAACGGCGCGGACGACACCTTTATTTCCAGCGCGGATTGGATGGGGCGCAATTTCTTCCGCCGCATCGAAACCGCCACCCCGATTACCGCGCCCGAACTCAAAAAACGCGTCATCCGCGAAGGTTTGGAAATGGCACTGGCAGACAATACCCACGCGTGGCTGATGCAGCCCGACGGCGGCTATATCCGCGCCGCGCCCGCCGAAGGCGAAAGCGAAGCCGACCTGCAAAACGATTTATGGGATTTGCTCCGAGGCTGACCCGCACAAGCACTTCCCCCATACGCTCCCAACCCCAATCCGCCGCATTCCAGACGGCATTGCCTTTCCGACAGCCGAACAAAACCCCGAATCCGTCTGCACGGTTCGGGGCATATCTCCAATACGGGCATCGTGTTCCGGAAAACCGTCAAATCCGCATCGGCATCACAATATATTTGAAATTCGGATTGTTCGGCACGGTAAACAGCGTCGAGCGGTTGGCGTCGCCGAAGGCAAGCTGCATATCGTCGGAATGGATGTTGCGCAACACGTCCATCAAATAGCCGATATTGAAACCGACTTCGAGTTCGCCGCCCTGATAGGCGATTTCGATTTCTTCGCGCGCTTCTTCCTGCTCGTTGTTGCTGCACACGACGCTCAACAGGCCGGGTTGCAGGAACAGGCGCGCGCCACGGAATTTTTCGTTGGCAAGAATGGACACACGTTCCAGCGCGCCCAAAAGTTCGGCACGGGACAACACGAAAATCTTGTCGTTGTCCAAAGGAATCACGCGGTTGAAATCGGGGAATTTGCCGTCGATGACCTTGCTGACGATGGTCGTGCCGTTGCATTGGAAACGCACCTGCTTGTCCAGCAGCTCGATTTGAATCGGATCGTCGGGGTTGTTCAACAGTTTGAACAGTTCCAGCACCGTTTTGCGCGGCAAAATCACTTCGGCGCGCGGCAAATCCGCATCAATCGCGCAGGCTGCATAGGCAAGGCGGTGTCCGTCGGTCGCCACAAGGCGCAACTGGCTGCCCTCAACCTGCATCAGCAGACCGTTGAGATAATAGCGGATGTCCTGCACCGCCATGCTGTACTGCACTTGCGACAGCATGGTTTTGAAACGCTCCTGCCCCAGCGAGAAAGTCGCGCTGATGTCCTCGCCGACATTCATCATCGGAAAATCGGCGGCAGGCAGGGTTTGCAGGGCAAAACGCGATTTGCCCGCCTTCAGCGTCAGACGGTTGTCGTCCCAATCCAGCGACACCAGCGCACCGGCAGGCAGCGCGCGCAAAATGTCCTGAAATTTCTTGGCATTGGTAGTGATGCGGAAGTCGCCCGCACCTCCCTCGGGACCCGCGGTGTCGATTTGGATTTCCAAATCGGTTGCCAAGAGTTTGGTCTGACCGCCCCTGCCCTCAATCAGCACATTGGACAGGATGGGCAGGGTGTGTCGGCGTTCGACGATGCCGGTAACGGCTTGCAGCGGCTTGAGCAGGCTGTCGCGCTCGGCTTGTAAAATCAACATTTTCGCTCCTTAAATCGGTTGGATTTCCTACCCTTCGGACGGCATGGTCAATGTCATGCCGTCTGAAAGGCGTGTCCGGTCAGTTTTGAATCAGAATCAGCAGTTTCTCGTAATCCTGCGCCAACTCGGGGTCTTCCTCGCGCAGTTTCGCCACCGCCCTGATGCCGTGCATGACGGTCGTATGGTCGCGTCCGCCGAACGAATCGCCGATAGACGGCAGGCTCAAAGTGGTCAATTCTTTGGTCAGGCTCATGGCAACCTGACGCGGACGGGCAATGTTGCGCGTGCGTTTTTTGCCGAGTACGTCGCTGATTTTGATGCGGTAATATTTCGCCACCGCATCGATGATGATGTCGGCGGTGATGACTTTGTGCTTCTCGGCAATAATGTCCTGCAAAGCGGTACGCGCCAAATCGATGTCGATGACGGGACGGTTCATAAAGCGGCTGCTCGCTCCGACACGGTTGAACGCGCCTTCCAGTTCGCGCACGTTGGAACGGATCAGATTGGCAATGAACAGCGCGGCTTCGTCTTCGATACTGATGCCCGCCGCTTCCGCCTTTTTCTGCAAAATGGCGATACGCATTTCCAATTCGGGCGGCTCGAGTTCCAAAGTCAGCCCCCACGAAAAGCGGGATTTGAGGCGGTCGTCCATACCTTCGATTTTGGCGGGTAAAACATCGCAAGTGAGGATGAGCTGTTTTTTCTCATTGTGAAAATGGTTGTACAGATAGAAAAATTCTTCCATCGTACGGTCTTTTCCTTTGATGAACTGAATATCGTCGATAATCAGCAGGTCGTATTGCTTGTATTGCTGCTTGAACACGTCGTAGGTATTGTTGCGAACCGCCTTCATAAAGCTGCGGATGTAGTCGTCCGAATGCATATAGCGCACTTTGGCATCGGGACGGTTTTTCAACAGCTCGTTGCCGACCGCCTGCACAAGGTGGGTTTTGCCCAAACCCGTGCTGCCGTACAGGAAGAACGGGTTGTAACTCTGCCCCGGGTTTTCCGCAATCGCCTGCGCCGCAGCCGCCGCAAGGCGGTTGCCCTTACCTTCTACCAACGTATCAAACGTGTAATCCGGAGACAGGTTGGTTTGTTCGTAACGCGCTTCTTCCGCATCACGCTGCGCATCCGTCCGCGCTTTGGCAACTGCCGCCGATTCCGGCCGGGAAGCAGGCCCGGCAGCCTGACGCGGCTCGTGCGGCAGGTTTTTCATACGTTCCGCCAAAATATCCGCCGCCGTTTTCGACGCAGCGGGTTTGACAGGCTTTTCAGACGGCAGCTCGTCCAACAGAACCTCCTGCACGGGCATCTCCTCCGACCCCGCGTGCAAGGACGGCTCGGCAGGTTCGACAGCACCTTCAACCGCCGCCATCTCATAACGCACGCCTTCTCCCGGTTTGAATACGAAGGCGGGACGGCCGGCAGCCAACTCTTCCCTCACCGCTTCTATTTTTCCGGCAAACTGGCTCTTGAGCATATTGCAGGCAAACTGGTTCTTGCCGTACACCACCCATACGCCACCCTCCTCACCAACCGTAAGGGGCGCAATCCATTGCGCAAACTGCCCGTGAGGCAACATATCGTGAAGACGGCGGAGGCACAGCGGCCAAAACTCTGCTAATGTCATGGATAGGCTCGAATCGGTAAAAATGAAATCGAAAACAAAGAAAATATAATATTTTCAAAAAGAAAACAAATCTGTTGAATACGCGTCGGTTCAAAACGCAGCGAACCGATTATACCGACTCGCCGATATTTTATCCACAACCCGTGCAAAAATTTATCCACAGAAAGGCGGCAGAAATCCGCAGGCAATCGGGCAATCCTCCTGCAAAGTTTCTATATTGATTGACAAAAGCGGCAAATTGGAGTGTAATTCACGGTTTAATTATCTACCCATTCTATTTTAGGAACCATCATGAAACGCACTTATCAACCTTCCGTTACCAAACGCAAACGCACCCACGGCTTCCTCGTGCGCTCCAAAACACGCGGCGGACGCGCAGTATTGGCCGCACGCCGTGCCAAAGGCCGCAAACGCCTGGCAGTGTAATTTTGGACTACCGCTTCGGAAGGCAGTACCGCTTGTTAAAAACGGATGATTTTTCATCCGTTTTTGCATTCAGAAACCGCCGCAGCCGCGACCTGCTGCAAGTTTCGCGCTCAAACGGCAACGGGCTGGACCATCCCCGCATCGGTCTGGTGGTCGGCAAAAAAACCGCCAAACGCGCCAACGAGCGGAACTATATGAAACGCGTCATCCGCGACTGGTTCAGATTGAACAAAAACCGGCTGCCGCCTCAGGATTTCGTCGTGCGCGTCCGCCGGAAATTCGACAGGGCTACCGCAAAACAGGCAAGGGCGGAACTGGCACAACTCATGTTCGGCAACCCCGCAACCGGATGCGGGAAACAGGTATGATCAGAACGGTACTCTGCACGCAAGGTTCAGACGGCAACGGGTTTCCCATACAAGGAACATCCCGATGAACTTCCTATTGTCCAAACTGCTGCTGGGGCTGATAAGGTTTTACCAATACTGCATCAGCCCGCTGATTCCGCCGCGCTGCCGTTATACGCCGACCTGTTCGCAATACGCGGTCGAAGCGGTCAAAAAATACGGCGCATTCAAAGGCCTCCGGCTCGCCATCAAGCGCATTGCACGCTGCCACCCTTTCGGCGGACACGGACACGACCCCGTTCCCTGACCCGACGCAATATTCAAATTGCACGCTTTCCTTTTATTTCCCATCGGTTTCTATATAATGCCGTCTGAACCTTCGGGCTGGCGGCACGGCCGTCGGGTATGAAGCCCGCCCTTATTCCCCGTCTATCGGAACACGCAACCTGCGGCATTTCCGACCATTCAGGAAACTCTATATGGATTTTAAAAGACTCACGGCGTTTTTCGCCATCGCGCTGGTGATTATGATCGGCTGGGAAAAAATGTTCCCCACCCCGAAACCCGTCCCCGCGCCCCAACAGGCGGCACAAAAACAGGCAGCAACCGCTTCCGCCGAAGCCGCGCTCGCGCCCGCAACGCCGATTACCGTAACGACCGACACGGTTCAAGCCGTTATTGATGAAAAAAGTGGCGACCTGCGCCGGCTGACCCTGCTCAAATACAAAGCAACCGGCGACGAAAACAAACCGTTCGTCCTGTTTGGCGACGGCAAAGAATACACCTACGTCGCCCAATCCGAACTTTTGGACGCGCAGGGCAACAACATTCTGAAAGGCATCGGCTTTAGCGCACCGAAAAAACAGTACACCCTCAACGGCGACACAGTCGAAGTCCGCCTGAGCGCGCCCGAAACCAACGGACTGAAAATCGACAAAGTCTATACCTTTACCAAAGACAGCTATCTGGTCAACGTCCGCTTCGACATCGCCAACGGCAGCGCTCAAACCGCCAACCTGAGCGCGGACTACCGCATCGTCCGCGACCACAGCGAACCCGAGGGTCAAGGCTACTTTACCCACTCTTACGTCGGCCCTGTTGTTTATACCCCTGAAGGCAACTTCCAAAAAGTCAGCTTCTCCGACTTGGACGACGATGCGAAATCCGGCAAATCCGAGGCCGAATACATCCGCAAAACCCCGACCGGTTGGCTCGGCATGATTGAACACCACTTCATGTCCACCTGGATCCTCCAACCTAAAGGCGGCCAAAGCGTTTGCGCCGCAGGCGACTGCCGTATCGACATCAAACGCCGCAGCGACAAGCTGTACAGCGCAAGCGTCAGCGTGCCTTTAGCCGCTATCCAAGCCGGCGCCAAAGCCGAAACTGCCGTCAACCTGTATGCCGGTCCGCAAACCACATCCGTTATCGCAAACATCGCCGACAACCTGCAACTGGCAAAAGACTACGGTAAAGTACACTGGTTCGCATCGCCGCTCTTCTGGCTCCTGAACCAACTGCACAACATTATCGGCAACTGGGGCTGGGCAATCGTCGTTTTGACCATCATCGTCAAAGCCGTACTGTATCCATTGACCAACGCCTCCTACCGTTCGATGGCGAAAATGCGTGCCGCCGCACCCAAACTGCAGACCATCAAAGAAAAATACGGCGACGACCGTATGGCGCAACAGCAAGCGATGATGCAGCTTTACAAAGACGAGAAAATCAACCCGCTGGGCGGCTGTCTGCCTATGCTGTTGCAAATCCCCGTCTTCATCGGCTTGTACTGGGCATTGTTCGCCTCCGTAGAATTGCGCCAGGCACCTTGGCTGGGCTGGATTACCGACCTCAGCCGCGCCGACCCCTACTACATCCTGCCCATCATTATGGCGGCAACGATGTTCGCCCAAACCTATCTGAACCCGCCGCCGACCGACCCGATGCAGGCGAAAATGATGAAAATCATGCCGTTGGTTTTCTCCGTCATGTTCTTCTTCTTCCCTGCCGGTTTGGTTCTCTACTGGGTGGTCAACAACCTCCTGACCATCTCCCAGCAGTGGCACATCAACCGCAGCATCGAAAAACAACGCGCCCAAGGCGAAGTCGTTTCCTAAATGCCGCAGCATGAAAAATGCCGTCTGAAACCTGTTCAGACGGCATTTTTATTGTTCACCCCCTATCGGGGCGGAAATCTTCAACCCGCATACATCACAAAAATCGTCGGGCGTTTTTTCAGATTGGGCATTTCCTTCATCCTGCGCCAATCCGCAACCGTTTTACTGACCACCAACTGAGTCGGCAACGTCAAATCCGTAGCCGTACACAAGCGCGTTTCAGGATGCAGGTTTTCCACCGCATCGGCAAGCAGCGCATCATTGCGGTAAGGCGTTTCAATAAAAATCTGCGTCTCGCCGCACTGCCGCGAACGTTGCTCCAAAGCATTCAAACTCTGAATGCGCTCATTTTTTTCAGACGGCAGATAACCATTAAACGCAAAGTTCTGCCCATTCGCACCCGAAGCCATCAGCGCCAGCAGCAGGCTGGACGGGCCGACCAAAGGCCGTACTTCAAAACCGTGTTTATGCGCCAATGCCACCAAATTCGCGCCCGGATCGGCAACAGCCGGGCAACCCGCCTCGCTGACAATCCCCATACTGCGCCCTTCTTGCAAAGGTTTCAGCAATTCCGGCAAAGTCTTCAAATCCGTGTGTTCATTCAACGTTTGCAGATTCAGTTCGCGTATCGGCGTCGTTATCCCCAAATGCTTCAAATGCGCACGCGCCGTTTTTTCCGCTTCCACGACAAAATCCGTCAGCCCGACAACCGCCCGTTGTTCATGCTGCAACAGGCACGGCGTGTCAGGCGTACCCAAAGGCGTAGGAATCAAATACAAAACAGGAGACATCATTCCCTCACTCATCGGTTAAAAATGCCGTCCGAACCCTTCAGACGGCATAAACGGGCAGTTACAAAACATCCACGCCCTCGTTTTTCAAAAAATCGACCAGACGGAAAACCGGCAGACCAATCAAGGCATTCGGATCGGTACTTTCAATCCGTTCGATCAACAGCGCGCCCAAGCCCTCGCTTTTCGCCGCACACGAACAATAAACCGCATCCGGCTCGCGCTCCAAATAGCGGAGGATGTGCAGCTCGTCCAACTGCCTCATCACGACCACCGTCTTATCGATATGCCGATGCATCCTGCCCGTAACCGTATTTAGCAGAACGACCGCACTGTAAAACTCAATCTCCCTGCCGCTCAAATGCATCAACATCTTTTGCGCGTTGGCAAGGTTCATCGGCTTGCCCCACTGCCTGCCGTCGCACCACGCCACCTGGTCCGCACCGACAATCAACGCCCCGGGGAAACGCCCGGTCAACGACCGCGCCTTACCCTCGGCAAGGCGCAATGCCGTCTGAGGGGCGGATTCCCCCAACATCGGCGTTTCGTCAAAATCGGGGGATGCCGCCTGAAAGGCAATGCCGAGCCTTTCCATCTGTTCGCGGCGGAAAACCGAACTCGTACCCAAAACCAAAGGCAGTTCCAAACCCATCCCATCCTCCTTACCGTTGAAAACACGCCCGAAGGGGCGGTAAAATCCAGCCATGCGCCGAAACACGGACGCCCGCCTTCGGCGTACCGCAACATTTTTCTTAAAAATATTGACGTTAGAACATCTAAATTATATCATACCCCGTTTATGTCAGACCCTAATTTGATTGACCCGGAAATTTTTGCCGCCGAAAGGCAGAACCTGCAAGGCAGTTTTCTGCTGGAAGAATTGGACGAGCGAGTCAGTTTGCACGATTATCCCGCCGACAGGCGGACCAAAATATCGTTTACACTGACCGGCGGTCGCGACCGGCTGCAACGCCTGTTCCTCGACCTGAACGTCAAAGCCGATATGCCCCTGATTTGCCAGAGATGTATCAAACCCATGCCGTTCATGCTCGATGAAAGCAGCCGTATCGTCCTGTTTTCCGACGAAGAGTCCTTGGACGAATCCATGCTTGCCGACAAAGAACTCGAAGGCATACTGATTGAAAAAGAACTCGACGTGCGCGCATTGGTAGAAGACCAAATCCTGATGTCCCTGCCCTTTTCGCCGCGACACGGACACTGCGGCAATACCCTTCCGGAATCCGCCAACCAAGACAAACCCAACCCCTTTGCTGTTTTGGCGGGTTTGAAAAGCAGTTAATTAGGACACAGTTTATTTATCTAGGAGCTTGAAATGGCCGTTCAACAAAACAAAAAATCCCCTTCCAAACGCGGTATGCACCGTTCGCACGACGCACTGACCGCGCCCGCACTGTTTGTCGACAGCACAACCGGCGAAGTACACCGCCCGCACCACATCTCCCCCAACGGTATGTACCGCGGCCGCAAAGTGGTCAAAGCCAAAGGCGAATAATCCCTATTCGACTGACTGAAAAAGCCAGAACATTGCCATGCAATTACTGGCTTTTTTTGCATTGGACGCACCATCCGTCCAAACTTTCGCCATACGTCAACACACAGGGGCAAAGCGTTCCGTATAATACCCCGTGAAAATATTCCAAAAGCCCCAACCACCAAGGAAATTCCGATGAAACAGAAAATCTGGTACACCTACGATGACATCCACCGCGTCATCAAAGCATTGGCAGAAAAAATCCGGAACGCCGGCGTCAAATACGATGCCATGATCGCTATCGGCGGCGGCGGCTTTATTCCGGCACGCATGCTGCGCTGTTTTCTGGAAATTCCGATTTATGCCGTAACCACCGCCTATTACGACAGCGACAACGAAGGACAAGTTACCGAAGAAGTCAAAAAAGTCCAATGGCTAGACCCCGTCCCCGAAGTCCTGCGGGGCAAAAACGTGCTCGTCGTCGATGAAGTGGACGACAGCCGCGTAACCATGGAGTTCTGCCTGAAAGAACTGCTCAAGGAAGACTTCGACACTGTCGGCGTCGCCGTCCTGCACGAAAAAATCAAAGCCAAAGCAGGCAAAATCCCCGAAGGCATTCCCTATTTCAGCGGCATTACCGTAGAAGACTGGTGGATCAACTATCCGTGGGACGCACTCGACATCGACGAACACAACCGCCTTGCCGAAGCCGGCCGAGGCTAACCCTTTCAGACGGCATATTTTCCGAACCGATGCCGTCTGAAGCCCGCACGACCCCTGCCGCAGACCGAAAATCTACCGGAGAAACCCCTATGATTACATTGGCCGTAGATGCCATGGGCGGCGACCAAGGACTTGCCGTTACCGTACCCGGCGCAACCGCATTCCTCCAAGCACACCCCGATGTCCGCCTGATTATGACCGGCGACGAAACGCAGCTCCGCCAAGCCCTGAACGCGGCAGGCGCGCCGATGGAACGCATCGACATCTGCCATACCACCCAGGTTGTCGGCATGGATGAATCCCCTCAGTCCGCCCTAAAGAACAAAAAATACTCCTCCATGCGCGTTGCCATCAACCAAGTTAAAGAAGGCAAAGCCCAAGCCGCCGTATCCGCAGGCAACACGGGCGCGCTCATGGCAACCGCACGTTTCGTCCTCAAGACCATACCCGGCATCGAACGCCCCGCCATCGCCAAATTCCTTCCTTCCGACACCGACCACGTTACCCTCGCCCTCGACCTCGGCGCAAACGTCGACTGCACACCCGAACAGCTTGCCCAATTTGCCGTCATCGGCAGCGAACTCGTCCACGCGCTCCATCCTCAAAAAGGACAGCCGCGCGTCGGGCTGGTCAACGTCGGCACAGAAGACATCAAAGGTACGGATACCGTCAAACAAACCTACAAACTGCTGCAAAACAGCAAACTCAACTTTATCGGCAACATCGAAAGCAACGGCATCCTGTACGGCGAAGCAGATGTCGTCGTCGCCGACGGCTTTGTCGGCAACGTCATGCTCAAAACCATCGAAGGCGCAGTCAAATTCATGAGCGGAGCCATCCGCCGCGAATTCCAGAGCAACCTGTTCAACAAACTTGCCGCCGTTGCCGCCCTACCCGCCCTCAAAGGCTTGAAAAACAAACTCGATCCGCGCAAATTCAACGGGGCCATCCTGCTCGGGCTGCGCGGCATCGTCATCAAAAGCCACGGCGGCACAGACAAAACCGGTTTCCGCTACGCACTCGAAGAAGCCTACCACGAAGCCAAGTCCGCCGGCCTTTCCAAAATCGAACAAGGCGTTGCCGAACAACTCGCCGCACTGGAAGCCGCCCAAAACGAAACCGCCGCCAGTCTGTAACACGCACGATGCCGTCTGAACGCCCCCGCCCCTTTCAGACGGCATCCGGCACCCGTCCAAACCTGCGGGCGCGGACGGCGATGCGCCTGTCCGGCACTTCCCAAATACTTCCCTGTAAAATAAGGAGTATTTGAAAAATGAAGACATTAGAAAAACGGATGAAAGCTCTAGACAAACGGATGATGAAGTTCGGAAAATCCCTTGAAGGCAGGCTTGATGCCCGTCTGATTGAATCCGCATTGGATTATATTCATTATTCGGAACGTTTTTTGGCTTTTGACATCCTGTGTACTTATATCGAAGATTTCGATATCCGGCTGACGGAACAAGAATCCCGGGAAATTTCTTTTATCAACAAGGAATTTGAGATAGAAAGCACGTCCGATTAACCAATAAAGCCAATGATTTGATAAGAATGAAAACATCGACGGTCGTTTTTGGCGGATTTTTTATGGCAGACAACGGGGAGCGAATCCAAATCCCCGTTTTGGAAAATCCTGACATTAGGGAAATCAATCGCTTTTTTTCCGTATCAAATTTTGAGAAAAAAGCCGGCGTCCTTGTTTTCAGAATCATCCCCGAGCCGGAATTTGGCAATACCGAATTAACTGTCTATTTTGAAAAAGGATATTATAGTGGATTAACAAAAACCGGTACGGCGTTGCCCCGCCTTGGCTCAAAGGGAACGATTCCCTAAGGTGCCCAAGCACCAAGTGAACCGGTTCCGTACTATCCGTACTGTCCGCGGCTTCGCCGCCTTGTCCTGATTTTTGTTAATCCACTATATTTGCCAATAATTCAAACAATTTTAGAAGGCGGGGATATTAAAGTAAAAAACCTTAAAACAGAAAATTACAGCGGGAAGGCAAGGGAAATCTTGGGAGATTGCTACCCTATTGAACATATCTCTAAAAATATTTCTACAATTCAAAATATCATTTCCGAATTTATCAGACAAAAACAAACACCGGCACCAAATAATTTGATGGAAACCCAACAATCAAGATGCCGTCTGAAGCAGCTTGGGCTTTCAGACGGCATTTCCTTCGCTTAAAACAGCGTATCGGCAACCCCGCCCCGCCCGTCCACGGCAATCCGCATCTGAAAACCATCTGTATGCCAAACCACACCCCCATCCCTGTTTCCGTCATTTGCACCCTGCCCGTATTGGGCAATCATCGGTTTTTCGCTTACAATAGCCGAATCTGAACCAACTCTCTAAAAAGGCCGTTCCCATGCAGTATGCAAAAATTTCCGGCACGGGCAGCTATCTTCCTGCCAACCGCGTCAGCAATGACGACCTTGCCCAAAAGGTAGATACCTCTGACGAGTGGATTACCGCGCGTACGGGCATCAAATTCCGCCATATTGCAGCCGAAAACGAAAAAACCAGCGATCTTGCAGCCGAAGCGGCGCGGCGCGCTTTGGCAGATGCCAAATTAAATATAAACGACATTGATTTGATTATCGTGGCGACGGCAACGCCGGATATGCAGTTTCCTTCTACCGCCACCATCGTGCAGCAAAAATTGGGCATCACCAACGGCTGCCCCGCGTTTGACGTGCAGGCGGTGTGCGCAGGCTTTATGTACGCGCTGACTACGGCAAATGCCTACATTAAAAGCGGTATGGCGAAAAACGCGCTGGTCATCGGCGCGGAAACCTTCAGCCGCATCGTCGATTGGAACGACCGCACAACCTGCGTGCTGTTCGGCGACGGCGCGGGCGCGGTGGTTTTAAGCGCGTCCGACAAACCGGGCATCATCCACAGCAAACTCAAAGCCGACGGCAATTATCTGAAACTCTTAAACGTCCCCGGGCAAATCGCCTGCGGCAAAGTTTCCGGTTCGCCGTACATTTCGATGGACGGTCCCGGCGTGTTCAAGTTTGCCGTCAAAATGCTGTCCAAAATCGCCGATGACGTTATCGAAGAAGCAGGTTACACCGCCGAACAAATCGACTGGATTGTTCCCCATCAGGCAAACCGCCGCATTATCGAATCGACCGCGAAACATTTGGGTTTGAGTATGGACAAAGTCGTCCTGACCGTCCAAGACCACGGCAACACGTCCGCCGCATCCATTCCGCTGGCTTTGGACGCGGGCATCCGCAGCGGACAAATCAAACGCGGTCAAAACCTGCTGCTCGAAGGCATAGGCGGCGGTTTCGCGTGGGGCGCGGTGCTGTTGCAATATTGAAACCGGTGCCGTCTGAAACAGGCTTTCAGACGGCATTTCCCATATCATGAAGCGGCAGGCTTTCTTCAAACCGATGGCGTGTGCGGCATTTCTGTCCGCCGTTTCGCTGCGCCTCCCCGTATTGGGCGCGTGTTACGCAATATTGTCCCTCTATGCGTTTGCACTTTACGGCATCGACAAACGGCGTGCCGTGCGGGGAAAACGCCGCATTCCCGAACACCGCCTGCTCCTGCCTGCCTTGTTCGGCGGTTGGACGGGCGCATACTTGGGTAGTAGGATGTTCAGGCATAAAACGGCGAAAAAGCGTTTTGTTGTGCTGTTCCGTCTGACTGTTTCGGGCAATGTCCTGGCGACCTGCATCCTGATTGATTATTTCGTTCCGCCCGAACTTTTTGTAAAACTCGGGCAACATCTCTGACAATCCAACCCAACAAAGGAATACTATGTCTTTCGCATTCTTCTTCCCCGGACAAGGTTCCCAAAGCCTCGGCATGATGAACGGCTTTGCCGAACACGCCATCGTCAAAAACACATTTGACGAAGCCTCCGCCATATTGGGGCAGGACTTGTGGGCGATGATTAACGGCAGCGATGCCGAAATCATCGGTCAAACAGTCAACACCCAGCCCATTATGCTCGCCGCCGGCGTTGCCGTTTACCGCGCCTATTTGGAAGTGGGCGGCAAAACGCCTGCCGCCGTTGCCGGACACAGCCTCGGCGAATACACCGCACTCGTTGCCGCCGGCGCATTGGATTTTGCCGATGCCGTCAAACTCGTCCGCCTGCGCGCCGAACTGATGCAGTCCGCCGTACCGCAAGGCGTAGGCGCAATGGCGGCCATTTTGGGTTTGGAAGATGAACAGGTCAGGCAGATTTGTGCCGAATCCGCACAGGGCGAAGTGGTCGAAGCCGTCAACTTCAACTCGCCCGGACAAGTCGTGATTGCAGGCAACGCCGCCGCCGTCGGACGCACCATGGCTGCCGCCAAAGAAGCCGGAGCCAAACGCGCCCTGCCGCTGCCGGTATCCGTTCCTTCCCATTGCAGCCTGATGAAACCCGCCGCCGACAAACTTGCCGAAACACTCAAAACCGTTGAAATCAAGCAGCCGCAAATCCGTGTCATCCACAACGCCGACGTTGCCGCCTACGATGATGCCGGCAAAATCAAAGACGCGCTCGTCCGCCAGCTTTACAGCCCCGTGCGCTGGACGGAAACCGTCAACGCCCTCGTTTCAGACGGCATTGCCGAATCCGCCGAATGCGGCCCGGGCAAAGTGTTGGCGGGCTTGGCAAAACGCATCAACAAGGCCGCCGCGTGCAGCGCACTGACCGATGCCGGACAGATTACCGCCTTTATCGAAGCGCACTGACTTCGTTCCGCAAAAAGCAGCCTGCCCTCTTCAGGCTGCTTTTCACGTCCGAACGGCAAACAGCCGCATATTTGCGCTATAATCCATCCCTACCAAACCACCGACAGCGGCTGCCGTTGCAGTTCCCGCCCTACCGATATGATAGAAAAACTGACTTTCGGACTGTTTAAAAAAGAAGACGCGCGCAGCTTTATGCGCCTGATGGCGTACGTCCGCCCCTACAAAATCCGCATCGTTGCCGCCCTGATTGCCATTTTCGGCGTTGCCGCCACCGAAAGCTATCTTGCCGCCTTCATCGCCCCCCTGATCAACCACGGCTTTTCCGCGCCCGCCGCGCCGCCCGAGCTGTCCGCCGCCGCCGACATCCTTTCCACCCTGCAAAACTGGCGCGAACAGTTTACCTATATGGTTTGGGGGACGGAAAACAAAATCTGGACCGTCCCCCTCTTCCTCATCATCCTCGTCGTCATCCGTGGCATCTGCCGCTTTACCAGCACCTATCTGATGACTTGGGTCTCCGTGATGACCATCAGCAAAATCCGCAAAGATATGTTTGCCAAAATGCTGACCCTTTCCTCCCGCTACCATCAGGAAACGCCGTCCGGCACCGTACTGATGAATATGCTCAACCTGACCGAACAGTCGGTCAGCAACGCCAGCGACATCTTCACCGCCCTCACGCGCGACACGATGATCGTTACCGGCCTGACCATCGTCCTGCTTTACCTCAACTGGCAGCTCAGCCTCATCGTCGTCCTGATGTTCCCCCTGCTCTCCCTGCTCTCGCGCTACTACCGCGACCGCTTGAAACACGTCATTTCCGACTCGCAAAAAAGCATAGGCACGATGAACAACGTGATTGCCGAAACCCATCAGGGACACCGCGTCGTCAAGCTGTTCAACGGGCAGGCGCAGGCGGCAAACCGGTTCGACGCGGTCAACCGCACCATCGTCCGCCTCAGCAAAAAAATCACGCAGGCAACGGCGGCACATTCCCCGTTCAGCGAACTGATTGCCTCGATCGCCCTCGCCGTCGTCATCTTCATCGCCCTGTGGCAAAGCCAAAACGGCTACACCACCATCGGCGAATTTATGGCATTCATCGTCGCGATGCTGCAAATGTACGCCCCCATCAAAAGCCTTGCCAACATCAGCATCCCTATGCAGACGATGTTCCTCGCCGCCGACGGCGTATGTGCATTTCTCGACACCCCGCCCGAACAGGACAAAGGCACGCTCGCGCCGCAGCGTGTCGAAGGGCGCATCAGCTTCCGCAACGTCGATGTCGAATACCGTTCAGACGGCATCAAAGCCCTCGACAACTTCAACCTCGACATCAGACAAGGCGAACGCGTCGCCCTGGTCGGACGTTCCGGCAGTGGCAAATCCACCGTCGTCAACCTTCTGCCCCGCTTTGTCGAACCGTCTGCCGGCAACATCTGCATAGACGGTATCGACATCGCCGACATCAAACTCGACTGCCTGCGCGCCCAATTCGCCCTCGTCTCCCAAGACGTATTCCTGTTTGACGACACCCTGTTTGAAAACGTCCGATACAGCCGTCCCGACGCTGGCGAATCCGAAGTCCTGTCCGCCCTCCAAGCCGCCAACCTGCAAAGCCTGATCGACGCATCCCCGCTCGGACTGCACCAGCCCATCGGATCGAACGGCAGCAACTTATCCGGCGGACAGCGGCAACGCGTCGCCATTGCCCGCGCCATTTTGAAAGACGCGCCGATATTATTATTGGACGAAGCCACCAGCGCATTGGACAACGAATCCGAACGCCTCGTCCAACAAGCGCTCGAACGCCTGATGGAAAACCGCACCGGCATCATCGTCGCCCACCGCCTGACCACCGTCGAATCCGCCGACCGCATCATCGTCATGGATGGCGGCAAAATCATCGAACAAGGCACACACGATCAACTCATGTTCCAAAACGGCTACTACACCATGCTGAGGAACATCTCCGGAAAAGATACCGCCGCCGTTCAGACGGCATAAACAAAATGCCGTCCGAAATGGTATAATCGCCCCGACCCCTTCAGACGGCACTATATCCGCCGACCCATCCGATTATCTTCAACCACCGTAAAACCCATTATGACCCAAGACAAAATCCTCATCCTCGACTTCGGTTCGCAAGTTACCCGGCTGATCGCCCGCCGCGTGCGCGAAGCACACGTTTACTGCGAGCTGCATTCCTTCGATATGCCTTTGGACGAAATCAAAGCCTTCAACCCCAAAGGCATCATCCTTTCCGGCGGCCCTAATTCTGTTTACGAATCCGACTATCAAGCCGATACCGGTATTTTTGATTTGGGCATTCCGGTTTTGGGCATCTGCTACGGCATGCAGTTTATGGCGCACCACTTGGGTGGCGAAGTGCAGCCCGGCAACCAGCGCGAATTCGGTTACGCGCAAGTCAAAACCATCGACAGCGGACTGACACGCGGCATTCAAGACGACGCGCCCAACACACTCGACGTATGGATGAGCCACGGCGACAAAGTGTCCAAACTGCCCGACGGTTTCGCCGTCATCGGCGACACTCCGTCCTGCCCGATTGCCATGATGGAAAACACCGAAAAACAATTCTATGGCATCCAGTTCCACCCCGAAGTTACCCACACCAAACAAGGCCGCGCCCTGTTGAACCGCTTTGTCTTGGATATTTGCGGCGCGCAACCGGGCTGGACGATGCCCAACTACATCGAAGAAGCCGTTGCCAAAATCCGCGAACAAGTCGGCAGCGACGAAGTGATTTTAGGTCTGTCCGGCGGCGTGGACTCTTCCGTAGCCGCCGCGCTGATTCACCGCGCCATCGGCGACCAACTGACCTGCGTGTTCGTCGATCACGGTTTGTTGCGCCTGAACGAAGGCAAAATGGTGATGGATATGTTCGCCCGCAACTTGGGTGTGAAAGTGATACACGTCGATGCCGAAGGGCAGTTTATGGCGAAACTCGCCGGCGTGACCGACCCTGAGAAAAAACGCAAAATCATCGGCGCGGAATTTATCGAAGTATTTGATGCCGAAGAGAAAAAACTCACCAACGCCAAATGGCTGGCGCAAGGCACGATTTACCCCGACGTAATCGAATCCGCCGGTGCGAAAACCAAAAAAGCCCACGCCATCAAATCCCACCACAACGTCGGCGGCCTGCCTGAAAATATGAAGCTCAAACTGCTTGAGCCCTTGCGCGACTTGTTCAAAGACGAAGTGCGCGAGTTGGGCGTGGCTTTGGGCCTGCCGCGCGAAATGGTGTACCGCCACCCCTTCCCGGGCCCCGGTTTGGGTGTGCGCATCTTGGGCGAAGTGAAAAAAGAATACGCCGACTTGCTGCGTCAGGCGGACGATATTTTCATCCAAGAATTACGCAATACTACCGACGAAAACGGCACGTCTTGGTATGACCTGACCAGCCAGGCATTTGCCGTATTCCTGCCCGTCAAATCCGTCGGCGTGATGGGCGACGGCCGCACTTACGACTACGTCGTCGCACTGCGCGCAGTCATCACCAGCGACTTTATGACTGCACACTGGGCAGAGCTGCCATACTCACTGCTCGGCCGCGTGTCCAACCGCATCATCAACGAAGTCAAAGGCATCAACCGCGTGGTGTACGATGTCAGCGGCAAACCGCCCGCCACCATCGAGTGGGAATAAACAGCAAACAGGGCTGCACCGTCCGGCGCAGTCCTTCGATTATCGGAAAAAAGGAAAAAATATGAGCACACAAGATTTAAGCGGCAAAATCGCTTTGGTAACCGGCGCATCGCGCGGCATCGGCGCGGCAATTGCCGACACACTGGCGGCAGCCGGTGCCAAAATCATCGGTACGGCAACCGGCGAGAGCGGTGCGGCGGCGATTAGCAAACGTCTGGCACAATGGGGCGGCGAAGGCCGCGTATTAAATTCCGCCGAACCCGAAACCGTCGAAAACCTGATTGCCGACATCGAAAAAACGTTCGGCAAACTCGACATTCTGGTCAACAACGCCGGCATCACCCGCGACAACCTGTTGATGCGTATGAAAGAAGAAGAGTGGGACGACATCATGCAGGTCAACCTCAAATCCGTGTTCCGTGCTTCTAAAGCCGTCTTGCGCGGTATGATGAAACAACGTTCCGGCCGCATCATCAACATCACCTCCGTCGTCGGCGTGATGGGCAATGCCGGGCAAACCAATTATGCCGCCGCAAAAGCGGGCTTGATCGGTTTTGCCAAATCTATGGCGCGCGAAGTCGGCAGCCGGGGCATTACCGTCAACTGCGTCGCCCCGGGCTTTATCGATACCGATATGACCCGCGCCCTGCCCGAAGAAACCCGCCAAACATTTACCGCCCAAACCGCCTTGGGCAGATTCGGCGACGCGCAAGACATCGCCGATGCGGTTCTGTTCCTCGCTTCCGATCAGGCGAAATACATCACCGGTCAAACGCTGCACGTCAACGGCGGTATGCTGATGCCCTAACGGACAGGCTTTTCAACCATGCCGTCTGAAGCCCTTTCAGACGGCATTTGCATTCCCAAACAAAATGAACACTCACCACCACCTGCCCTGCCCCTGCGGTTCAGGCACAAGCTATGCCGGCTGCTGCCGACCGCTTCATCTGCGCCAAATCCTGCCGCCCACCGCCGAAGCCCTCATGCGTTCGCGGTACGGCGCGTATGTGCTGCACCTTATCGACTACATCATCGCTACTACCGTTCCGGCGCAACAAACATTCCTCGATGCCGCCGAACTGATGCAGTGGAGCAGAGAAGCCGAATGGCTGGGCTTGAATGTCATCGCACACCGCAACCTCGGCAAACAGCACGCCCAAGTCGAATTTGAAGCCTACTTCCAAGACGGCGGAAACCGAACAGTGCATCACGAGCTGTCGGCATTCGTGAAAATAGCGGAGCAATGGTATTTCATCGATCCGACTGTTCCGCTGCCTACCATGAAACAGCCCTGCATTTGCGGTTCGGGCAAAAAATTCAAAGCCTGCTGCGGCAAATATCTGCAACCTGTCGCATAAAAATGCCGTCTGAACGTTCAGACGGCATTTTCAACGCGCAAAAAAAACCATTCATACCAAGGGTAAGTATGAATGGTCAATACATTGCGGGAAAACATCTTACTTGCTGCACTGCCGAAAAGGGAGAAACGGCAGCGTTAACCAGCAAAAGCATTGTACCTTTATTAATGTTAAAAAACATTAATTTTGAAAATATATTAACGAATATATCTGGAACCTACTGGTTTTCCCGTATCCACCCGACCCAGCGTTCAAACAGCTTCGGTTCGAGCGCGGCGACGACCGAGCGTTTGAACACGTGTTCACCACTCCAAAACCCGTCGCCTTCCAAAGTCGTCAGCCTGCCGCCCGCCTCCTCGAAAATCAACGCACCCGCAGCATAATCCCACAGCTTCTGCCCGCCGTGGACATAAACATCATAACGCCCGCACGCCAGATAACACCAGTCCAGCGTGCTGCTGCCCATACTGCGTATCGTCCCGAAAGGCGCGAGCGTACTCATGCGGCTGGAAAGTTTGCCCGAACGCAGATATTTGATTTCCACGCCCGCAATCGCCTCATTGAGTTTTTTATCCACGAGACGCAAAGGCAGGCGTGTCCCATTAAGAAACGCACCCTGCCCGCGTTCGGCATAAAAACATTCGCCGCTGACCGGATTGTAGATTACGCCCAATTCGGCGCGCCCGTTGCGGACAAACGCCACCGACACGGCAAAATGCGGCAGCCCGTTGACAAAATTGTTCGTCCCGTCTATCGGATCGACAATCCACAGCCCCTTTTCCCCCGAATATTGTTCCCACAAAGCCGACTGTTCCTGCCGCGACATTTCCTCGCCCAACATCGGGCAATCGATCAGAAGCGGCAACGCGGCGGCAAATGCCGTCTGCGCGGCAATGTCCGCCTCGCTCAACATCGAACCGTCTTCCTTGCGGCGGGACGGCGTATTCAAAAAACGCGGCATAATTTCGGTTTGCGCGATATGGCGCACGACTTTCTGCAAACGGTGTAACACTTCCTACTGTCCTCATATTTTGAACTTGCGGCGCGCGAACGTATAATGTCCGTTTCCATCACGCCGCTGCGACGGATTATAACCGTCCGAACCGCCAAAAACTATGCCCAGATTCTACCTGCCCGAAAACCTTTCCGTCGGACAAACCGTCGACCTTCCCGACAACATCGTCCGCCACCTCAACGTCCTGCGCATCCGCCCCAACGAAAACATCACCCTCTTCGACGGCAAAGGCAAGGCACATACCGCACGGCTGACCGTTTTGGAAAAACACCGCGCCGAAGCCGAAATCCTGCACGAAGACACAACCGACAACGAGTCCCCGCTCAACATCACGCTCATCCAATCCATTTCCTCCGGCGATCGCATGGATTTCACCCTGCAAAAAAGCGTCGAACTCGGCGTAACCGCCATACAGCCCGTCATCAGCGAACGCTGCATCGTCCGCCTCGACGGAGAACGCGCCGCCAAACGCCTCGCACGCTGGCAGGAAATCGTCATCTCCGCGTGCGAACAAAGCGGCAGGAACACCGTTCCCCCCGTACTGCCCATCATCGGCTACCGTGAAGCACTCGACAAAATGCCGTCTGAAAGCACCAGGCTGATTATGAGCATCAACCGCGCCTGCAAACTCGGCGACATCCGCCACCCGTCCGGCGCAATCGTCTTTATGGTCGGGCCCGAAGGCGGCTGGACAGAACAGGAAGAACAACAGGCATTTGAAGCCGGCTTTCAGGCGGTTACACTCGGAAAACGGATTTTACGCACAGAAACCGCCCCACTCGCCGCCATCGCCGCGATGCAGACGCTTTGGGGCGATTTTACCTAGCAGATGAAAAAACACGGGATTTTATCCGAAAAAGCAACAATCCCCCCGCCGTCATCCCCGCGAAAGCGGGAATCTGGAAACGAAAAACTACAGGGATTTACCCGAAACAACAAACCCTCTCCGCCGTCATTCCCGCGCAGGCGGGAATCTAGAAATTTAACGTTGCGGTGATTTATCGGAAATGACTGAAACTCAACGAACCGGATTCCCACTTTCGCGGGAATGACGAAGTGGAAGTTACCCGAAACTTAAAACAAGCGAAACCGAACGGACTGGATTCCCGCCTGCGCGGGAATGACGAATTTTAGGTTTCTGTTTTCAGGTTTCTGTTTTTGGTTTTCTGTTTTCGCGGGAATAACGGAATTTTAAGTTTTAGGAATTTGTCGGAAAAACAGAAATCCCCCCGCCGTCATTCCCGCGAAAGCGGGAATCTGGAATTTTAATGCGGCAAGAATTTATCGGAAAAAACCGAAGTTTAAAGACCTAGATTCCCGCCTGCGCGGGAATGACAGTGTGTCCATTTCTGATTTTAATCCCCTATATTTTACACAAACTATTTGAACAATATGACCCGCCTGCCGTAAACTTTCTCAAGCTCCGCCTGCCTTTGACGCTCCATTCTTTTCTTCTTTTCCCTACCGAATTTACCCAAAGCACGCTTCAAGTCAAACATCACCTTCAACGAACGGCGGTGTCTTCTTCCTTGTTCCCTATCTTTTTCCAAATCGCTACCCAACATACTGTTTTGACTGAGAAACTTGGCATAATGCAATTCTTGGGTACATAAGGCGGGACTAACCTGATAAACAGGCATCCCCTCCTTATCAAAGAAATAAGTAAACATCATCAAATCTACCGCTTTAATCCGCTCTGCCGGCAAAACGGCAAACCTGTCCAAGAAAAACCGCATCGCCTCACGCGAAATGATATAGCCAGCCGTCCCACAATGTTCGCTCTCCAGCAAAGGAAATGACCGGTTTTCATAATTCAGGACTTTATCCGGTCTGACAATAACTTTCGCAAACATCGTTTCCAAACGGACGATAAAGGCGGAATCCTTATCAAAACGCTCTTCCAACCAAGTATCTTCGGCAAGGAACTTTTCTGCGTCTTTGCCAAGCAGAACATCATCCTCAAATACGGCAACATACGGTAAGCCTTCGTCCAATGCCTGTTTCCACAATACGGCGTGGCTCATAAAGCAGGCTTTTTCCACTCCGCTCAAATAGGGGTGCGCCGACAAGCCGGGGACGAGTTCCGCCATCGCCCGTTCCAGCCTTTCAGACGGCATCAGTGCGTCGAAAAACTGGAACGGGATGCCGCGACTGCCGAAGGTATCGGCAATGTGCGCCCTGCGCTCTGCGGCGGAAGCCAAGCTGATAACGTGGTTTTGCATGATTTATCCTGTTCGGTTTCAATAGCTGCGGTATTTCCAAGGGCGTAACATTTTTTTCAGGATTTTCCTATATTGCGGTGCGGCAAACAGCTTCCTCATCACGCGGTCTGTCAAGAAATCCAGCAAATCGGTCAAAGAATACTTTTCCAACGACAAGAAATATTCGTACAGGAACAGGCGGAGGCATCCGATATCCTGTCCGGACAAGGCTTTTTCGTACAACGCATATGCCGTTGATTTCAAAAGCCCGTAATTCAGGCAGTCCGCCCCGACGGCTATGCCTGCCGCCTTCCAATACCCCGCCCTGATTTCTTCTTTGATTTTCCACGCCGTCCTGCGCTGTTGCAGGTTGTATTTGGAAGAAGTCTGGTCTTGATGGAAGCGGTATTTGACCAAGGCTTCGGGATAATAAGCCAGCCTGCCCAGTTTGCCGGCTTCGTACCAAAACTTATAGTCTTCGGCGTGGATATAGGCTGGATCGAACCGCAAACCGCCGTCAATGACGCTGCGCCTCATAATCATCGTGTTGTTGTGTATGGGGTTGCCGAAAGGGAAAACGGCGACAATGTCTTCATGCCGGGTCGGTTTGTCCCAAATTGCGCCGTTTCGGGCAATGGCGGCAAGCACGCTTTTATTGTTTTCTTCCGACAAAACTTCCAACCACGCGCCCATCGCAATGATGCTGCGGTCTTTTTCCATCTCGCCCACGATTTTCTCAATCCAGCCGGGGGAGGCAATATCGTCGGCATCGGTGCGCGCAATATATTCCCCCCCCCCCCCCGACTTTGCCAATTCGTCCAGCCCGATGTTTAAAGAGGCGATAAAGCCCAAATTGCGGGGATTGGAAATTATCCTGATCCTGCCGTCCTGTTCTTGGAAACGCCGGGCAATGGCGGGCGTGCCGTCCGTCGAACCGTCATCGACAATCAAAATATCCAAGTTGCGCCAAGTCTGATTCACGACGGCGGACAGCGATTGGGCGAAATATTTTTCTGCGTTGTAGGCGCAAATCAATACGCTGACTAAAGGCTGCAATCCGTTTCTCCTTTCCGATACGTCCGATGCCGTCTGAAGGCTTCAGACGGCCTGCCCCGTCAATAAATCTTGCGTAAGAATCTGGCAGACAGCTTTTTGCGCCATCTTTGAAGCATATGCTTTGTCGGCGGGACGGCAAGTTTGCCGCGCCATTCTTCGGGAACGGTCGTCAGGCTGCCGGCCAACTCTGTGAAACGTTCCGCACCCCAAACGGTGCAGTCCCTGTGCCACGGCTTTGCCGAGCCGCAATAATGGCTGACGGCGACGGGCATCGCCGTATTGGTACGGTCGAGGTAAAGCGGGTCGGTATGGCGGGACGCAAACCCGTTCGCCATAAAGGCATAATTGGTCGGCATAAAGTTGAAACGGCTGTTCGCATAACACACCCCGCCTTTAAACAGCCCGTTCAAAATGTCCTGATCCTGATATTGCATCACGTCCTTGTATTGTTCCACCCATTCGCAGGACATTTTGAAAATATCGTGCCGCCGCCACTTTTTCAGGTTGATCAGCAATACGCCGGCATTGAAATAATATTCTCCGTCCGCCATACCGATTTTTTGTTTGTATCCTTCCTGCCTTTCGACAAACAAATCGATGCACGCGCCGACCCAGTTACCGCCCAAATCGGTATCCCATAAGGGCTTCAGGCCGTCCCTGACCAATACGTCCGTATCCAGATACAGGACTTTGTCGCAATCGGCAATGTATTCGCCCAATTTCAGGCGGGCATAAGTCGTAATGGAAATGTGCCTGATGTTTAAGGGGAAGCCGGCGAAATCTTCGGGGTTTACGTCTATAAAGCGGATATTACCCCCCCCCCGCAAATTGGCGGCAACCGCCGCCCGGTTTTCCTCACTGATGCCGGCATCGAGGACGTGGAACCTGATTTCCGTATCGGGATGGGCCGCTTCCACGCTTTTTGCCGCAACGCAAAGGTAGGCGGCATAGTTGTCGTCTGCCGCAAATACGATGTCCATCTTTTCTCCTTTTATTGGAAAGGCACAATAATCTTGCCGATTGTCTGTTCGCGCCTTTTCCGGCGTTTTTCCCTTTCCCTGCCGATTTTGGTCAAGGCGCGGATCAGGCGGTGTTTGAATGTGTTGGCGGGGGAATCGCGCCTTTGCTGTTTGCGGTTCAGGCGGCGGTCATGTTCGATCAGGCTGCCCAATGCGCTGTTTTGGTCGTGAAACTTGGCATAATGCAGCTCTTGGGCGCACAAGGCGGGATTGAGCTGGCAAACCGGCATTCCTTCCCTGTCGTCAGGGTTGCCGAACATCATCAAATCGACAGGGTGCAGGCGTTCGGGCGGCAAAACGGCAAACCTGTCCAAGAAAAAACGCATCGCCTTTCGGGAAATAATATAGCCAGCCGTCCCCCAGTGTTCGCTTTCCAACAGCGGGAAGGCGCGCCCGCCGTAGTCCGCCACGCCGGAGGGCGAGGTCAGGACGTGCATAAACATCGTTTCCAAACGGACGATAAAGGCGGAATCCTTATCAAAACGCTCTTCCAACCAAGTATCTTCGGCAAGGAACTTTTCTGCGTCTTTGCCAAGCAGAACATCATCCTCAAATACGGCAACATACGGTAAGCCTTCGTCCAATGCCTGTTTCCACAATACGGCGTGGCTCATAAAGCAGGCTTTTTCCACTCCGCTCAAATAGGGGTGCGCCGACAAGCCGGGGACGAGTTCCGCCATCGCCCGTTCCAGCCTTTCAGACGGCATCAGTGCGTCGAAAAACTGGAACGGGATGCCGCGACTGCCGAAGGTATCGGCAATGTGCGCCCTGCGTT